>JAIDXM010000099.1 GCA_029058745.1 Muribaculaceae bacterium | reverse complement strand
CTTCCTTGCTATGATTGTATGTATTAGAGTGTATTGTCATAATATAACGAAATAGTAGGGAGAAAATTTTACAATAAGTAAATTTGATTACTCACTTAACTAAAAGCCACATTTTCTATAGGTTCTCCCTATACCTGTCAAAAATAATCCTACTATTTCCTCCGGGCTTCTTTCAAAAAAGAAGAATTCGTTTTTCACGAAACTTGACGGCCCCCACCGGAAAGGTATATTTGCCATTCCGACAAAATCCATGGTTCCGAATCTCTGACCCAGCGACCGGACTCCGACGGATAAGGGTTGTGCGGCACCTCGGCCATGTGCAAGCAAGGACTTCCTGTAAAATAAATTTAGCGAAACAAGCACATTGTTGTCACAAATTAACGGATTTTTCATAAAATTCCGCTATCTTTGAAACCTTTTTTACAGAACAACGTAAAAAACGTGTTCATAACTTGCAAAAAACGTATGAGACAACTCTTATTTTTCGCCATAGCGACCACACTTTCAATTTGCTTCCTATGCCAATGCGCCGGAAGGCACGACGCGCGTCTTGCCCGCATAGCCTCTACCCTTGACTCGCTGCCGCAAGCGGCCATCGACAGCCTCGCCGAAATCGACTCCGCCCTTCTTTCCGATGCCGACAAGAACCTCCACATCCTGCTCCTGACCAAAGCCAGAGACAAGGCTTTCGTGAGGCACTCCTCCGATTCCTCGATTCTGAAGGCGGTACGCTTTTACAAAAACGACCCCAAGAATCCCCTCTTCCCGGAGGCCCTTTTCTATGCCGGACGTGTGTATAACGACATGGGCGACTACCCCACATCACTCGAATACTATCTACAGGCTCTCGACGCACTTCCCGACACCCCTGACAACATACACCTTCGAGGGTTGATTTGCGGACATGTAAGCTGGATACTAAATGCCATGAGTCTGGATTCGCAGGCAATACGCTATATCAAAGAATCTATACGCATCGATTCCATTGAGAACATCGGCTTCAACCTTGCCCTGGACTGGCAATCCCTCGCCGAGTGTTATCTGGATATAGACAGCATCGATGCCGCCGAACTCTCTCTAATGAATGCAATGAAATATGCCGCTTATCTCCCGCCTGAGGATAATGCCTCCTTACGGCTCACCATGGCGAGGATAAGATTTAAACAAGACAGTGTCCAGTCGGCATTGACAATTGTGCGAGGGTTGCAAGACAAGGTGGTGCCGGATGGGAGGAATCTTGTCCTCGCATATCTTGCCCAGGCTTATCTGAAGGCGGGAATACGCGATTCCGCTTTAATGTATGCTAAGGAACTGGCATGGAGCGATAATGGCAAAAACAGACAAACCGGGTTCCGGTTGCTCCTTTCTGACTCCCTCATATCTTTTATACCACACGATTCGCTGATGTTCTACTACAGGGCCTACCGCGACGTGCTCGCCGAATATCAAAAGAAACGTGATGGACAACAGGCGGTCTTGCAGACTTCGGCATTCAACTACAAGGTACATGTCAGACTCCGCGAAAAGGCGGAACAACGTTCCGACAACCTTAAATTCTGGTTAGAGATAGCCGCCGAAGTCCTGTTTCTATTAATAGTGGCCATCCTGTGGCTCCTACTCCATATAAGGTCGCGGAAATTGAAATATTATAAACTGCTCCGGGAAATCGAGGAACTTAAATCACGACTCATCCGGCTGCAAAAAGCCGCAAAAAAAGATGAGCGCGAGGCAGTAAGGGATGAACTCAGGGAAAAAGTGCTCACACTTACCAAATATGGCAAAGTAAAGGCCAATGTCAATCCTGTTATCTTGAATTCGGAGGCATACCGCCGACTCACCGACATTATCCGGGAAAACGAAGGAATAGAGGATCCGGTGGATAAAAAGGAACTGCCCGAAGATAATCCACTGTGGAGAGAATTGGAAGCGGCGGTCTGCGATGCATCCCCCGGGTTCTTCGACTTGCTCGAACGTCTCGCCGACGGAGGTCTGAACCGCCAGGAAAAGATGACGGTCATACTTATTCGTTGCGGAGTAACACCTACACAAATGGCCTACCTCTTCCGACGCAAGAAAGGGTCAATATCCTCGCGTCGGGAGCAACTCGGCAAGCGACTGTTTGGTGGAGAACTGAAGGCCCAGGAGGTTGACAACATCATCAGGGGCCTGTGATTTTTTGGGAATACATATAAAAATCGGTCACTGATGGCATAAAATCATTCAATTTGTGCGGATTTAGTGCGGAAGTGTGCGGAAATGATGTGCGGAAGTCATTTCCGCACAATTTTTTTGTTTGAAAACCGACAGTTCTCTATACCTTTGCAACCGTAACCAAAATCATATCAGCTATGGCACGACTCATAACCCTACTCCTCTTATCCCTTGCGTCGCTTGCACATTCGAACGCAACGGCATCAACCATCCCTCCCATTACAATCCCGATGGCGGAATTGCCGACGGATGACTTGAGCGACGACAGAACTGACCATAGACGGCGCACACCGCCGCGCCCGGTAATGCTAACCGTCGATTTCGACACCAAGTCGATGACCCTTACAAGCGGAATCGACACCTCCGAAATCGTGGCATACGAAATCCGGGACAACTCCAGACAGACCCTATATGTCTTCTACGAAGAAACCGACTTCGTAGCCACTCTCTCATCCCTCACGCAGGAAGAATACCAAATCATACTCTCCTTCCCCTCATATTCCCTATCCGGATATTTGATTATGTAACCTAAAATAATGAAATATGTTTTATCGACTATCAAGCTACATAATTCACGCCCCAATCGAAGGAACTGAAGACGAAATGCTTTTGCATGGTTACACCGGTGCTGTTGATATTATCAACAAAGATACAATATCTTATATCCTTAACCTTCCCGATAATATCAATCCATCAAATATACCATTCTCAGACAACACCCTTTCTAATCTGATAAATAGAGGATACCTTACGTCTCTTACCCCTGACGAAGAGCATGAAAAGCTCATTCATATCGCCAATGTGCTACATGCACTGAATAAAAGATTCGGGAAAAATTTCGGATTTATTGTAAGCTATGACTGCAACCTTCGCTGTCCATACTGTTATGAGGCAGGCATTTCAAATTTCGGAGACTCTTGGAACCGCTCTACTCTAACCCATGAACAGGTTGATGCCATCTACAAAATAATTGACAACATAGAACCAATTAAACAATTACGTTCCAATAAATTAATTCTCTATGGAGGCGAGCCATTGCTCAAAGAAAATTATGAAATTGTCAACTATATTGTAAAAAAAGGGGAATCTTACGGATTTACTTTCTCGGCAATAACAAACGGTTATGATTTATCAGTATTTTCTGATTTGCTTGGACCTGGTAAAATCGAAAATGTCCAAATTACGGTTGACGGTCCAGAAGAGCTTCATAATTCAACACGTGTGCACCGAGACAGAATCCCTACTTTTGAACGTATAATCAACAACATATCGCTTGCACTTGACCTAAACGTTAAAGTAAAAGTCCGTATGAATTGTGACCAACGAAATTTAGGAGGCATGGATATCTTGAAAGATTATTTCCGAGCCAAAGGTTTCATTGCACATAAAAACTTTTCATTCTATGGAGCTCTCGCACATGATTTCCAAAAAGATTTGAAATTTAAAAATAAACAAGCAGCTTCTGTTGAATATGTTTCGCGAGAAGGTTATGCCAAACAATGTGCCAACTGTAACCCGGAGAAAGAGGATGCCTCTCAAGATGAAGGGATAACCGACAGACTATTGAAATCTTTCAAATCTGGTCGGCCTTATGGGTTGTTATCCAATTATTGCGGAATATTTTCCGGGTCATATTTCTTCGATCCGAAGGGAAACATCCATTCTTGTTGGGGCACGATCGGTAAAACTCAACATCGTATAGGTACATACTCTAAAGATGGAGATTATTTGTTTAATGAATCTCTCGCAAAATTACACGATACCAATGTGGGTAAACATCCACAATGCAGTAAATGTCGTTTTGCACTAATCTGTAGAGGAGGCTGTAGCGTAAAAGATATCAATATGTGTGCCATGATGCCACGGTTATTCGGCATTGCCGCAAACAGAGCATATAAGTCATATTTCCGGAATATGTCTGATATAATTAACTAAAAGCATTACAAAATGAAACCAACTGAAATGAAACCACTTAACAATGAGTGGCTTGACGACCTCCATATCGAGGAACTCGAGAAGAGACTTGAAACCGACCCCATTCTTCTGGACGGTTTGTTCGGGACATCCGAAGCCGGTGATTTCCCGCAAGGTGATACTCCCATTTGTGAATTCACCTGCCTGATTTACTAACGTAAATTTTTATCCTCGCGGAGGATTGCTATGTCAATGCTTCGCGAGGATTAATCAAATTTTTCAGAAGCCATGACTCTGACAGAAAACATCAATAGGATTGAACTAAAACCACTCGACAGTTCTTACCATGATAACAGATATCTGGTAACAATTGACAACCGCAATTATTCTGTATCTGAGAACATGGGTAAATTATTACTCCTCATAAAGGACTCTTCCAATTTAGCTGATGCCCATTCCCGTTATTGTTCTGAAACCGGAAGCTGTATAGCGTTTAACGAGTTTGTAGAACGCATACAGGAATCCACCAATACCTTCTTCAAAGAGAACAATAAATCGGATAAAACCTTTATTTATGATTTTACTTTAATAGATGCCGACAAGTGTAATACAATCGCCCTTTTTTTACGAAACCTGCACGTCCCCATCCTAAAATATTCCTTCCTGCTACTATATGTGGTCCTCTCCATATTTTTCTTCGCCAATTACATTTCCTACCTGAAAATTTGTTTGAGTGATTCCAGCCTTTATTCACTTTTAGCTGCATTAGGAGCCATTATTGCCATCACTCTTATGCACGAATTTGGTCATTTATCTGCCAGTCAATACCATTGCATTAAAACCGGTAAAATAGGAGTCGGCCTCTACATTGGACTTATCGTGCTGTTTGCAGATGTTTCCAACTCATGGAAACTGAACCGGAAACAACGGCTTGATATAAATTTCGGAGGTGTCTATTTTCAAGCTGTATGTCTTATCCCATTGTATCTATTATTTTTTAATACAGAGAATCACATACTGGCATATATCCTTCTTGCAACCAACATAGGCATTCTCTTTGTACTTAACCCTTTTTTTAAGTTTGATGGGTATTGGGTGCTTTCCGATATAATCGGAGTTCCAAATCTTAGGAAAGGAAGTCTTGAAATGTTGTTCTATATACTTTCAAAGAAAGGGAAATACCTCGGAGAACTGCCTTCGTTCCTCAGATTACCGAATAAAACACGCATGTTTGCTTTAATATACATGTGGAGTTGGTTCATTTTCATGGCATTTATTTTCTTATGGGTTTTACCTACGGCCATAATCGAATTTGTTTCGGAAGTGCCAAATATTTATGCCACAATACAGTCTTATCTCTCCGCTGGAGAAATGCCTCACAACGCCATTTATTATATACTGCCTAAAATACTTTTCTGTATTTTACTTATAATATGGATTCTTCGGAAATTAAAATCCATTATAGTAATCTGTAATAAATCAGTCAAACCGTCATGAAAATATTTATATCGGTATTAATTTTCATTATATCCTTTTTCAGTGCATCCTCTGGTGATTATCTTTTTCTAAGCGGATGGCTGACAACTCTTGTCATACTTATATTTCTTTGGAATAATGATAAAACAGAATGGAATTACATCGATTTCATTCTTTACCTATTCATAATATACGAATGCTTTAGAGCGGTGTGGCTGAAAGATTATAAAGCTCCTACAACGAGTGCACTTGGAATATGGCTTTCCACTGGTGTATATTTCACCATAAAATTCTCCGGACAGTCCTCGCAAAGAAAAATAATATCATGTATATACTTTATACTGTTAGGATTTGTAATCTTATCATTCCCCCCATTCATTGATTTTATTACAAAAATACGGGAACTGAATCTTGACAACCCAATTCCCTATCGTTACGTAATTTCTTATTTCGGCATGGGTGTGAACCAATGGGCTTCCATCACACTCGCAATATCGGTCATAAGCATCTGCGGCCTTCTTCTTATAAACAATATTTCATGCCGAAATCCTGAAATCCTTTTATTGACAATATTATCGACCCTCTCTATTACAGCTTCTCTATTATCTTTCTCCAGAGGCATATACATTGCAATATCTATCATGTTGGCACTCGTAACAGTTGATTTAGTCTTTTTTAAATCCAGAATAAAAATCAACAAAACATGTACCGTAATATCGTTAACCTGCCCCTTCGTAATTGTATATTTCATATCTCCGATAGGGGTAACGAATGTTATTATACCCCATACAGACGTATCTCAGGCACGAAGTCTTGATGGAAGACTGGCCGGAGCTATAAATGCATACAATATATTTACCAACCATCCGGTTACAGGCGCAGGGTCAGGTCAGTTTGCAATGACCTCGTATATGGAAAACAATACCACTGACCACAAGACCTCGTTCCCAGGAAATTCCTTGTCCCACATGTTGGCGGAAAAAGGAATATCCGGCTCTGTAATGTTGATTTCTATTTTCATCTTCCTTATATTGGGTGTATTAACAAATAAAAGAATTTCCATCCGTATTAAATTCATTATTTGTTCATGTATATTCGTATTGTGCATCAGGGAAATGACCTATCCCGGAATCTTCAACAATACCTCCCAACAGACCATATGGATGTTTTTCCTCGCCTATTTATCCAATTATATGGACAATAAACTCGTCATTCTCGATAAACAGTTAAAAATTTCAGGATTTTCCGTCGCAGTCATTATGTGCGGCATCATGTCATACCAATCTTATGAAATTAATAAGCGACAGGATACCAAAATATCGGACACCTCCATAACGGAAAATAAGAACCGTCACTCTTTGCTTCCGTTATTCTCTAAAATGACAACGGACTGGACCATGTATAAATCTACAAAAGACATTCGCCATCTTGAATCGGCGTTCGACAACATAAAGGTCTGTCTCGTAAAAAAACCTAATGATCCAGTGTTCCTGTATAACGCATTTGTAATCTCAAAGACCTTCGGAAAAATCCAATTTGCGGATAGCGTGAAACAGGTTTTATCGAAAAAACATCCCAGTAAATTACTGTCCCATTGGGCGGAACTCATTGACAAATTGCCTGGAATAATCCCTACGGAGTTAATCCACAGATTGGCAAGCATTTCAATTTCTTTTCCGGAAATAAGGAACACAGAGGAATATCATAACCTAATCACGGATTATTCCATTGACGAAAAAGAAATTAAAAAAACGGTTGGAAACAAATTGTCTGGTCTTATACAAGAATCCGATCCGATAAATTTGTCTCATAATGGAGTTTTAGCCTATTGGACAGAGAATGAAAACATGGCTGAATATTTTCTTAATAAATCCATTAACAAATTACCAAATCTGATTGTTCCACATTATCTTCTTTCCGAAATCTATAAGAAAAAAGGATTGTATGATAAAGCCGAAAAACATGAAAAAATATACCGGTTTCTTTATAGAAAAGACAATACATCCGGAACAATCATCAATAAAGTTTCCACTCTTGATGATTACTACGTCTCGAATTTTGAAAACTGGTACGGATTTAGGGTTGCCCCACATAAGATAATACTTAACTAAATAACCATAAATTAATACTTAACCAGCATATCATGGTAAAAACATCTTTCAAATTCACTTCTTTCACCCATCGTATAATCCATATCCTTGTGGTGTTAGTGGCATTGACAGTCCCATTCCATTCTATGTCACAATCACCCGGAGCTATCCTTGAAGGAAGAGTGGTCTCCGATTCTGGCACACCGGTGGAGACGGCTGTCATTCGTCTCTACAACGCCACCGATTCCACCTTCATCTCCGGAACCGTATCCGACGGGAATGGCATGTTCACATTAAAGACAATCCCAGACACAAGACTCTATATCAAGATCTCCCATATGGAGTTCGACCCGGCGGAAGTACCAGTACCCCTGCCACAAGACCTGGAAGCGCAAGCCCCCATCTACGTAACCATGCGGCAAAGAAGACATGAACTCGAAGAACTGACCGTCGTTGCCGACCGTGTGGTGAAAAGGAAAGACGGAATGAACATTACCCCGCGAAAACGTGACCTCGACTTCGCCTCTTCAGGATATGATGCCCTCTACAACATAATGATTCCCGGAATCAACGTTGACAGGATAAACGGTAAGGTCACACGTCTCGGCTCCGAGGTGGCCGTTTATATCGACGGGCGCAAGGCCGACTCTTCCGATGTGGAAGGCCTACCCCCCGGTTCAATCAAGAAAATAGAATATATCGACGTGCCGAGTGGAAAATACATACGCGACGATGCCGTAATCAACATCATAACGAACCGGAACGACGGGACGCACCTATCTGCGGATGCACTGCAAAACATATTTTATCAGAAGGGAAAGTATTCCGTCAAGGTACAGCAGACGTACGGAACGACCACATACGCCATTTCGGCATCGGCGGAACAGGCGGACTATTCAAACGGCAAAGGTGGCATTTCGGAACTATATGATTTTGGGAATCACTCTTTCTTGCGCGAAGGGGAGGTGGTGAAGTCGCCTACGAAATACGACAGCGAGTTCCTTCGGTTCCGGATAAATGACAGGCGAGACAGCAGGAATCTGTCAGCAGCGCTTACCTTCCGCCGAAAACACACCCCACACATCCTTTTAAGCGACCGCATTCGTTACGAACGTGGAGGCGACATCTCGTACGGCCTCAGCAATTCCACGACAGACGACAACTCTCTCACACCGTCGCTCAACCTCTCAGGCGAATTCAAACTACCCCACAACTCCACCCTATCCATCAACGCCAACGGCAGCTACTCACGCAACAAATATAATTCTTCGTTCAAAGAAAACAATTTTTCAAGCCTGTCAAATGTCAGCGAAAACTATTGGACAGGATTCATTAACACCAACTACGTCCGGATGCTCGGAAAAGGCTCGGCGAGCATTGACATCGTTGATAACTATCAGAAAAGCGATGCCGTTTATAAAGGCACCTACCCATCGATTCAGAATCTCTACACCAACGAACTCATCGCCAACGCAGGCTACATGCTCCCCATAGGCACCAAGCTGCTTCTTAACGCACGAGCTGGAGTCTCATGGATAAAATACGCCCTCAAAGGGGAGGTGGAGACATCGAGGATGGTGCCTCGCGGCAACCTAATGTTGCGATTCTCACCTACCCGGCGGAATGCATTCACCATCAACTTCAACGCCGGAAACTCCTACCCCACGCCGCAGACGCTCAACAGCGCGGACCAGGTGGTCAACGAATTCCTCATAAAACAGGGCGCCCCCTCCTACACCCCCTCGCTGATGCTTAATTCCTCGTTAATGTACAATTTCTTCAGCCGAAGACTCAACATGCAATTCATGTATATAAACAACTTGTTCACACATATGCTCCTCCCATATTACTACCCTGAAGACGGAAAAATAATCTCCACTTTCTACAACGGGGCCACTTTATATCAGAACCTGGGGGTATTCTTAGGCACCCTCGACCTCGGAAAGGGAGTAATGGTGAAAGCGGAACTGGCGGTAATCGACAACCGGTTTTCCAGATTCCTTGCCGATTCGCACCACACCACATTAAGAGTCGTCATCGACGCTTCCTATTCATGGAAAAACCTAATGGTGTCGGCAGGGTTCAAGGCAAAGGAGAAGGAACTCACCGCAAACGGCATAATGTCGGAGTCATTCAATTCGTGGAAATGCTCCGTGCGTTACAGCCTCACAGACTGGCTTTTCGAGGTGGGTGCCGAGAATCTCTTCACACACGGCAATTTCCTCCACAACTCATTCCGTAGCAACGCTTACAGTTATAATTCGGACGTATATGACCGCACATCGCAAGCAAACGTATATGCAAGGGTCACTTTCCGTTTCAACCGTGGAAAGAAACAAAAGATGTCTGCAATGGATGAAGACGGAATTTCTTCAAGCGCAATCCTGAAAGCCAAATGACAATGAGAAAACAATCTCACCTCTGGAAATATATTATCCCCGTCCTCTCCCTCGCAGCTTGTTATGTCATATGGTGGCTTGTCGAAGACAACAGATCTGATTACAAGTTAAACCAATTAAAAAAAGAGATGAAAGACCGGCGCGAAGTTTTTTTCGAAAAAGAAAACCCAAACCATCAGTTTTCTGAAGAAGAAACTGCAGAACTAACCGATTTTCTCATAACCAACATGCAGATGCATGAAGGAGTCGGTGGTAAGGAATATCAAAAGTTCATTGCATATTTCAAGGCATGGGAAAACTCCGAAGCCAAGGCGAAAGCGATAGCAGATTCAATTACAAAAATCAGGGGGGACTTCAATCCGAAGTCTTTAAGGCATATCCCCGACTGGAAAACCATTCAAACGGATTCGCTATGGTATTATGTCACCGGATTATTGAAATTACGCAATGACCTTCCGTGGTGTAAAAAAATACCATGGGAAGATTTTCTGGAACATATCTCCCCTTACCGGATATCTAACGAACCTCTTTCTATGGGATGGAGGCAGCTTGTTCTTGAATCGATAAAACCTCTCACCGATTCCCTGATTGGCATGGGGTGTGACGACCCGCTGATTGTCGCCCAATCAATCATTCAATATTGGAACAGAAAGCCTTTCAAATGGACCGATAGTTTTCCTAAGGGTGCAAGTCTCGGATATGCCGGCGTTTTTCTGAAAAACGGCAGTTGCCAGGAATTTGCCGAAGCGTCGGTGTTGCTGATGAGGGCTACTGGAATACCTTCCGGAATAGATCTGATGCTCGTAAGAGGAGACTGCAATGCCCCCCATTCATGGCCTTTCATCAAAACGAATGATTCCCTTACCTATATTGCCACAACAGAAAAAACCTGTTGGCAAGACCCACATTCTTTGGGAATTCCGGCAACAAAAGTTTACCGCTATTCTTTTTCCAATTCAGAACTTACAGCCAAAAAACTTTTTAATACACTGGACGAAACCGACTTCCACCCATGGTTCAGAAATTCACATTTCAGCGACGTGACATCATCATATTTTGACACATATGATATAGAAATCATTTTGGACACATCTTTGGAACCCGATGTGCCTGTATATGTATGCAACACCATGAGGAATATGTGGGTACCGGTTGCAATCGGCAAAGTTACAGACGGGAGGGCTGTATTCAATGATGTTGCATCTTCGTCGGCTGCATGCATAATCGCAAGATGGAACGGACACACCATGATACCCGTTTCAGCACCATTCATAATAGAGAAAAGCGGATCAGTGAGATTCATGGTGGCCGGGAAGAACTTAATAAAGTCAACATTATTCTGTAAATACCCATTGTCGGAAAAGAACGGAGATGTGGTTGACAGGATGATCGGAGGCATTATTGAAGCCAGCGATGACCCAGGATTTTATAATTCGGAAACACTATACAAAATCACCAAATCACCGGTAAGAAAAATAAACAGAGTCAACATCAACTCTTCCAAACCGTACCGATATGTGAGATATCGTGGAGCCGATAGCACTTATTGCAATATCGCCGAACTTGAAATATACTCCGGGGACAACAATAATATAGCCTTGGGAAAAAGAACATTCGGCACACCAGGCGACAGGGACGGCGACAGGAAACATGAATACACTAACGTTTTTGACGGTAACCTTGATACGTCGTTCGATTACATGTTACCGTCCGGAGGATGGAGTGCCGTTGACCTGGGAAAACATTACAAAATAACCGGTGTTTCTTATTCCCCAAGGAACAGGGACAACTACATAAGGGAAGGTGATAAATATGAGCTTTTTTATTGGGATATAAATACAAATCAATGGAAATCATTGGGAAAAAAAATTGCTTATGCCGATGAAATCATCTATGACATTCCTATGGGAGCATTATTATTTCTTAAGAACCATACACAAGGCATTGACGAGAGAGTGTTCGAATATAACCAGGAATCAGGTCTTCAAGTCTTTCACTGAATATTTCGCAACTTTTTCCCACTTAAACTCCTCCGCTTGCATCGCCTCCCGCAACGCCTATTGGTAAGAAATCGCACGCAGAGCCGCAAAGTTTACAGAAGTATTTATAATCAATAATTTATTAAGTAACGATTCAAAATTATTTTATGTATTTAAGCCACGATGTTATAATTGACTCTGTATCCATCTCCAATTCCGTCCAGTATCTCATGGGTGGCATTGAAGAGTGTGCTTGTGTCAATA
>JAIDXM010000098.1 GCA_029058745.1 Muribaculaceae bacterium | reverse complement strand
GTGTCTGCCTGTTTATTCCCAGTCTCTCGGCAGCCGCGCTGAGATTGCCGCCACATTGCATCACCCCTGCCGCCGCGAAAATTCCCTGGGGCACCTTCCCGGAAATAAACAACCATGCCGACAATGCCGAGAACAAAGCGGTCAGCAGAAGACATATGAGAATATTCAGACGGAAACGCTTCACTTCTTTCTCAAAATATTATAGAGTGTCTGCCTGTTTATTCCCAGTCTCTCGGCAGCCGCGCTGAGATTGCCGCCACATTGCATCACCACGTCGTTGACATGTGACAGTTTGATTTGCTCAAGTGTCATGTTCTTCCGGGCTCCTTCCCGTTGCTCAATCTCCATTGCCTTCCCCACGGAACGTCTCTGCATCCTTGTCATCCTGTTTTTCTCCACAGCATTGTGCAGCTTGGCCACAAGTTCATCATTATCCCATGGTTTTGTCACAAAATCTTCCGCACCTTTCTTCATTCCCTCCACCGCCAAGGGTACATCGCCAAATGCTGTAATCAGCACCACCGCCGGAGCATCCTCCCCCTCCTTTATACGCGACAGCCAGAATAAGCCGTCGCTGCCGTCAAGTCGCCCCGTATCAAAGTTCATGTCAAGCAACACGACATCCACACCGCCTCCATTTATCAGAGCCGGAATCAGTTGAGGGTCTCCTACCGCTGCTATTTCCTCAAACTCTCCCGACAGGATGAGCTTGAGCGATGTCCTGACAGCCGGATTGTCATCTATTATAAGTATCTTCATCGGACTATTGGCTGAAAGTGTGTCATATGGATAGCCTATCAATCCACAAATATAATATGAATTATCCATTCCTCAATAAAAAAATGGCATCAATGAGAACAAAAATAATTACCGTGTGTTATAAATACAGAAAATCGTTTCATGATGTTAGGTTAGTTTGAAAAAGTATTACGAATAAGGCGGCCGATGGGAATCGGCCGCTTATTTTTTTCAAAAAAAACACAACACCGCTTGAACTTTTACCACCGGCACATGTTATAAATACAGAAAATCGTTTCATGATGTTAGGTTAGTTTGAAAAAGTATTACGAATAAGGCGGCCGATGGGAATCGGCCGCTTATTTTTTCAAAAAAACACAACGCCACTTGAACTTTTACCACCGGCACATGTTATAAGTACAGAAAATCGTTTCATGATGTTAGGTTAGTTTGAAAAAGTATTACGAATAAGGTGGCCGATGGGAATCGGCCACTTATTTTTTCTGGAAAATCCAATCCTACATCGATAAGCGAATGGACAGGCAGTGTCTAAAAAATCGACATCATGTCTAATTTTTAGACATTCCACACGTCTTATCTGCGCTTTCTCATTTTTTCATAATACGTATTGAAACCGCAACCGCTAACTTTGCCTCCATGAAAAGGAACATGGCAATATTGATATCCCTCTTGGCATTCCACGGCGCGAAAGCACAGATGACACTCAACGACTGTCTGATTTATGCCCGCGAGCATGCCCACGCGAATGTCATCAGCCGTCTTGACATCGAAAAGGCGGAGGCTGACAGGCGCATAGCCGCCGCCGAACTCATGCCTTATCTGAGTCTGTCATCAAGCGGAAATCTCAGTTTCGGCCGCAACATCGACCCGGAGACCAACACCTACGACAACAAACAGACCCTATCGACAGGCTTCGGACTCCAGATGTCGCTCCCCCTGTTCGATGGCCTCGTGAACATCAATAATCTCAAGGCCGCACGCGTGGCACGCCTGAGAAATGTGGAGGCGGCACAAATCGAGGAGGACAGGATTTCTCTGGAAGTGGTAAGCTCCTTCTATAATGTGGCCTATTGCAAGGCGATGGTGACGCAGATGAGACAACAGCTCGAACGCGACAGCACCGACCTGATGGCGACTCGAAGAGGAGAGAAACTCGGCATCAAAAGCGGCGCAGACGTGGCGGAGATGGCCGCCATTGTCGCCGCCGACGAATATGAACTCTCAAACCAGACCAATCTTCTGGCAAAAGCATACCTGAAACTGCGCGGAGACATGGGGATGGAACTCTCCTACGAACCCCTGCAACTCATAGAGTCTCCTGCGGAAACGACAGAGCCTGCCGGATTATCAGAGAATCCTCGCGTCTCAGAGGCCAGGCTCGCTCTCAAGGAAAGTGAGCTGCACCTCCGTGCGGCGAAAGGAGCCTACTCTCCACGCATATCCCTGAACTCCGGAATATCCACCTCCTACTACAAGATGATTGGCAACGGCTCATCCGTACCATCCTTCAGAGAACAATGGAAAAACAATATGGGAGAATACGTAGGATTCTCCGTCACAATACCATTGTTCACAGGACTATCAACAACCAACAAGGTGAAACGCGCACAAATCGAGGTTAAACAATCCCGCCAACGCCTCGAACAGACGGCCTACGAACTCGAAAAGGAAACCTCAGAAGCCGCTCTTGACCTGAAGGGAGCCACAGAAGAGCTGAAAGCCGCAGCCAAGAGCCTCGCAGCTGAAGAACTGGCATATAAGGCCGTGCGCCGTAAATACGAACTCGGCAATGCATCTGCCATCGACCTCTATACAGCAGGCGCGAAACTCGCCACAGCCCGTGCCAAACACGAGGGCGCACGGATTCGCACGAGAATAGGTGAAATCACGCTCGCATACTATAACGGAGAAAAACTAATCAAGGAATACTAATCAAGGAACAAGGAATAAAGATATGGATACTGAAATCAAACACAAACATCCTATCCTGAAAAAATACGGATTACCGGCGTTATTAGCCGCCGCTCTCTCCGGATCCGCGATATGGGCATGGTCGGTGATGGGCACATCGTCATATTCCACCGACCTTTCCGGGATGACAGTCGGCGATGTCACAAGCGGCTCATTCAACGATTATATCAGAATAAACGGGAAAGTGGAAACCGGAGTGACCGTACAGGTGTCGGCCCTTGAGACAGGCATCGTGGAGTCGAGGCTCGTGGAGGAAGGCGCGATGGTCAACGCGGGCGATGTCATCCTTACCCTGCGCAACCCAAACCTCCAGCAACAGATCCTCGACTCGGAATCACAGCTCGCCGAACGGCAGAACATGTTGCGCGACACTGAAATAGCCATGGAGAAAGAACGTCTCCAAATCAAACAGGACCTTCTGGCCGCCCGCACCGAACTCGCCCGCAAATCAAGGGTGGCGCAACAACAGCAGACCCTCTATGATGAAGACCTCACTCCTCGGGAGGAGTATCTTAAAGCACGTGAAGACTGCCAGCTCGCACGCGAGAACCTCAACCTGCTCATAAGCCGCCAGCGGCAAGACTCCCTCTACCGTTCCGTGCAGGTGGCAATGATGAAGGAAAGCCTCAACAACATGCAGGAGAATTTCATGCTCGTAAGGCAACGGGCCGACAACCTCAACATACGCGCATCCCACAGCGGACAACTCGGAAGCCTGAACGCGGAACTCGGCCAGAACATCTCCGCAGGGCAGCAAATAGGCCAGATAAATATCCTCGACAACTACAAGATATCCGTAAGAATCGACGAACATTACATCGACCGTGTCTCTCCGGGTCTGAAAGGGATAGCGAAAAAACAGGAACATCAATTCCCTCTGACTCTCAAGAAGGTGTATCCGGAAGTGACCGACGGACAGTTCCGCGCGGATTTCATCATCGACGGTGAACTCCCGGAAAAGATAAGGGTGGGACAGACTTTCTCCATCGACCTCCTTCTCGGGGAGCCTTCGGAGGCCGTAATGGTGCCACGTGGGACTTTCTTCCAGAACACAGGCGGGAAATGGGTCTATGTGCTCGACGGCGAAGGGAAGACTGCCACTCGCCGGGAAATCCGGATAGGACGCCAGAATCCGCAGTACTATGAGATACTTGAAGGGCTCGCCCCCGGAGAGAGGATAATTACCAGTTCATACACAAGTTTCGGTGATGCCGACAGAATTATAATTAAAGAATAACAGACGCAATCATGAAAATAGAAATCAAGAATCTTCAGAAAGTGTTCCGCACCGACAGCGTGCAGACTATGGCGCTCAACAATGTCTCTTTCAACGTCAATGACGGCGAATTCGTGGCGATAATGGGACCTTCGGGATGCGGGAAATCAACTCTCCTCAATATTCTCGGGCTCCTCGACAATCCCTCTTCAGGAGAATATATCCTCGATGGCAAGGAGGTGGGAAAACTGAGGGAAAACCAACGTACGGAATACCGCAAGGGGCGCATAGGATTCATATTCCAGTCGTTCAACCTCATCGAAGACATGAACATACGCGACAACATCATGCTTCCGCTCAACAATCTGCCCCTCTCCCGTGAAGAGAAAAACAAGCGCGTGGAGGAGGCCATGACACGCATGGGAATATCCCACCGCAGCCGCCATTACCCTTCCCAACTCTCCGGAGGACAGCAGCAACGGGCCGCCATAGCCAGGGCGATTGTATCCAGGCCGGGACTGATTCTCGCCGATGAGCCCACCGGCAATCTCGATTCCAGGAATGGACTTGAGGTCATGGAGCTCCTCTCCGAACTGCATCGCGAGGGCGCCACAATCATCATGGTGACCCACTCCCAGAGAGATGCGGCCAACGCGGACTACATCATAAACCTTTTCGACGGACAGATTGTGGAAACCCTTAACGACAGAATGTGACAATGATGAGATTCCTTACCTCCGACCTCCGGCGCAACATAACCAAGACAGTATGTCTCTCAATAGGGCTCGCTGTCGGGTTCCTGCTGATTGCCAAAGTATATTTCGAAAGTACCTACGACACCTTCTTTCCCGACCACGACAGGCTATACCGAATCACGGAAAGTGTCACCGTAGATGGAGAATACCGCAAGCACGACTACACACCGGGAGCCATCGCCCCCGGCATGAAAAGATATTGCCCGCAAGTGGAAGCGGCCACACGTTTCACCACCTTCAAAGGGGAAAGCGCCCTGAGGCTCGACGACGGCAGGATGTTCCGGGCCGACGGATTCACTCTTGCCGACAGCAGTTTCTTCGATGTCCTGAAGACTCCGGTAATAAGCGGGAATCCGCATGAAATCCTCACCCGTAAAAGCCATTGCATGATTCCCCGCTCTCTGGCCGATAAAATCGGAGGCGACGTAATCGGTCTCAGCTTCTGCGTCCCCGATTTTTCAGAGAGCTACAAAATCACCATAGGCGGCGTTTATGAGGATATACCTCTCAATTCCACAATCTCGAACAACGTGTATGTGGCCCTGCCTTCAATCGGGTTGTTCTCCTACGATGGAAGCGAAAACTGGATTGGCAATGACCGCTACACAAGCATCCTGCGCCTCGTGGATGGGACCTCTCAGGACGACCTGAAGCCGGGGATCGAACGGATGCTCAAGGAAAACCTGGACCGGGAAGCTCTCGAAGTGTTTCATTTCAATATTGACACGACACCGCTCACCGGATTCCACACCTCCTCAGGCACAGTGGCCACAATGATATGGATTCTCTCTTTCCTGGCTCTGATAATGCTCATGAGCGCCGGGCTCAACTATCTCCTGATTGTGGTGGGACAGATGAGCCGCCGTGGAAAAGAGATGGCGATTCGCAAATGCTATGGCACCGGGAATATAAAGATTTTCGGCCGCATAATGGGTGAAAGCGTATTTTTTCTCGCCATATCATTAGGGATAGCGGTCCTGCTCGTGTGGTGTTTCGCAGGTGAATGCCAACGGCTTCTTGGATACACTCCCGCCCAGCTGTTCTCCACAGGGCGTGTATGGATGGTTGAGGGAATGGTATCTCTCGGATTGCTTGCCGTGACCGGAGTGATACCTGCCTACATGTATTGCCGCACTCCGGTGGCCAACGCCTTCCGCAATGTCTCCGGAACCCGCAAAGTGTGGAAACTCGCGCTTCTCTCCATCCAGTTCTTTGCCGCCGGACTCCTGATGTGCCTTCTCGTCCTTGTGATGAGACAATATTCCAGGATGAGCGACACTGATATGGGATTCGACTATGAGCAAATAGGATTCGTCGAGCTTTACGGAGTCCCTCAGGAAGCAAGGCAGACTATACTGTCGGAAATCAGGAAACTCGGATGTGTGGAGGGGGCAGCCTCCGCGTATCAGGACTTCACGATGAAAGCCTCCGGCAACAATGTCTGGATTGGCGACGACTACACAAACCAAATCAACGTGGCCGACCTCTACTATGCCAACAGGGAACTCCCGGAAGTGCTCGGCATGAAAATGCCGCAGGGGGAGACTTTCAGTGAGAATGCCGACAGCACACGCCATGAGGCGATTGTGGAGGAGCGCTTCATAGATGTGCTCAACAGGCTCGACGGTGGCGACGCATCAAATATTATAGGACGTACATTCAGAATCACGGAACACGCAGGACTCGAAGGATATGACGAATTCACGGTATGTGGAGTTATCGGCGACATGAAACGAAACGGCTTTATGGAAGAATCCGCCGACAAGCGTGCCGGAGTGATATTCCCCACCTCCGACGTGCAGCCTAATCTCTACATCCGTTTCCACGAACTGACGCCCGGGGCCATCAGCCAGGTCCAGGAAATCATCAACCGTGTCTGCCCGACAAGAGAAATCTACGTCACTCCCTACCGTGACATAGTGAGACTCCTTACTGACCCGGTGCGCAATTTCGGCACCTCCGTAATGATTGTCGGAATAGCAATAGTAGTGATTGCACTGATCGGACTTGTCGGATACTCTACAGACGAGGTGCAGCGACGTTCGAAGGAGATTGCCATAAGGAAAGTGACCGGCACCACAGCCTCAAAGATTGTAAGGATGTTTTGCACCGACATCCTCAAGGTGGCCCTCCCCTCCCTAATTGCCGGAGGTGCATTGGCAGCTATCGTGGGACGCAAGTGGCTATCACAGTTCACCGACCAGGTATCCCTGTCACCTCTCAGCATGGCTCTCTGTATCGGGTTCCTGACGCTTCTTCTTCTCGCCACAGTGGCCGTCAACAGCCTCAACGTGGCACGCAGCAACCCTGTTGACCATCTGCGGAACGAATGAACAAAGAATAGAATAGAGATAAGTGAACGGACAGTGGATTTACTTTTCGTGAATCCGCTGTCCCTATGTATTACAATCCGCCTACATATCTGTTGAGATGTCTTACCTTCACCGCGAACACAATCCTGTAGAGGCCGAACAGAATCAGCGACAGCCCTATCCATAGCCATACGGCTATCCCCCCGGCCACAGGGTCTGACAGGAACATGATGGAGAATACCACCGTGGCCACCAGCAACAGAATCATCCACACCATCCATAACGGTGAGTAGGAGGCGAAAAGACATGCCTCACATATCGAATTGACAGCCGCAACCAGAATCCATATCCCGATTATGAATATGAATGTCTGCACAAGCACCCCTTCCGGAAGCATGAACAGCCACACTCCGCATATCAGCTCAAGCACACCGAGCGCGAACGACCATCCCCACCCCTTGTTGACACGGGCATTGATAATTGAATAGACCACATTCAGGAAACCCGCACCGCAAAAACACCCGGCAAACACATATGCCAGAACAGGAAGGGAACTTACCGGCGACAAGATGCACCAGACTCCGAACCCTATGCACAAAATACCCGTAATCAATGGTATCCACCATAAACGGGTGATTCCTCTGCTGTTGTAACCGTTTTGTCTCATAGCATTATAATTTTAAAAACACGAATCATCTGTCTGCCGTATCCCATCCGGAAAGGGGCTACACCCCATCCGGAATAAACACCTCCAGGCAAGGGCGACCCTTTCCAATTAAAAACGTAATGTATGCGACAAAAGTTCCCTCTCAGGCAAGCCCTACATCCCGGTTAACAGGCTCAGTCGAGCCCGAGTTTCGACTTCACATCATACCTGATGTCGGAAAGCATCGAGAGAAACGGAGAGACAATCGGCTTGAATTCCGACTCCTTGACCGGAGCATACACCGACAGCGAAGCGGCGTCGCACGAAATGTCGAGCGTCTTGCCAAGGGTCATCGGGTCGCCATCCAAATGCACAGGACCTTTCTCCAGCCTTGTGATTGCCGCCGAGCTTATCCGGAAAGTGTCGATTCGTGTGTTCCTGTCGATATACCCTGTAAGAAGGTCAACACCCACCTTGACAGTGGATAGCGGGGACCCGTCATGAATAACTATCAGGTCGAGGAAACCGTCGGAGAGCTTGGCCTGCGGGGCTATATATGCGTTGTTGCCGTATTGTGAGGCATTGCACGCTGCAATCAGGAACGCACGTTCCGTAATCACGTCCCCCCCTATTGAGATGGCATATGGCTGGCTCTTGTATTTCAGGAACTCGCGGAACACACTCCTCACATATGTGATGCGTCCACGACGTTTCATCGATGCGAATTTCTCGCTCACTGCGGCGTCAAATCCCACTCCGAAAGTGCAATAGAAAGGGTGGCCGTTCACCAACCCCCGGTCGCATGATATTGAATGCCCGTCAGCGATTATCCTCAACGCCTCCCCGACATCCTGAGGGATGCCCAAAGAGCGTGCCAGGCCATTGCCGGAGCCAAGCGGAAGGATGCCGAGTGCGACAGGAGTATGTGCAAGTGCGGAAGAAATCTCATTCACCGTGCCGTCGCCTCCTGCTGAAATCACCATGTCGGCGCCATCGTCCACAGCCCCTTTGGCAAGAGCCACGGCATGCCCCGGCCCCTCGGTGATGACTGCCTTAACCTCGATTCCGGCATGTCCGAGTCTTGACACCACCAAATCCTCAAGGCCTCGCTTCGACCTTGTCCCGGACACCGGATTCACCACTAATAACGCTTGTCTTTGTGCCATATATGGTATTTGCAAGTTGAAAATGGTGTGTAAAGTTACGAAAAATTTGTGAGAAACTCAGAAAAACAGTAAATTTGCAACATAATACGAGTGCCGACAGTTCAACATTCCCTTAAATCAGACTCCCTCCGGAAAACCATGCAACAGTTGGCGCGAAACAACCTAAAAAGGCCAGTCACAAGTGAAAATACACAGAGAAGGCACAAATATACTTATCCTGCTCCCCATAGTGCTCGCGGCGCTCAACGTGCCGGTGTGGCTATTTATGCCCCCTTTCGCAATCCCTGCGGCATTCTCGATAATATCCGTAGTGGTGTATCTCTTCGTATTCAATTTCTTCCGTTGTCCCAAACGGCATTACAAAGGGGTAAGGGAAAATATGGTGGTCAGCTCGGTTGACGGGAAAGTGGTGGCTATTGAGAAAGTTTCCGAACCCGAATATATCAAAGGGGAAGCCATAATGCTTTCAGTGTTCATGTCGCCTCTCAACGTCCATGCCAACTGGTATCCCGTAGATGGAGATGTGGAATACGTCAGGCATCACCGTGGGCGCTTCCTGTCGGCCTATCTGCCCAAGGCAAGCACCGACAACGAACGCAGCACGATAGGGATTGTCTGCGGACAGTCGCGAATAACAGTGCGGCAGATTGCAGGAGCCATGGCCAGAAGGATCGTGACCTACGCCCGCAAAGGACACCACGCCGACATCGACGACCATCTCGGATTCATAAAATTCGGGTCAAGGGTGGATATTTATCTGCCGACAGATGCGGAAATCCTCGTCTCGATGAAACAAATCGTGAAGGGAGGCGTTACACCTGTGGCACGTCTTAACCCAAAACAGAACCAATGAACGCAATCATTCGCAACATTCCAAACTCCATCACCTGCCTGAACCTTCTGGCGGGATGCATGGCCATCGTGGCCGCGTCAATGGCAACAGACACCCTCTGGGGATTGCCCGCCTACCAATGGGCCTTCATCTTCATTGGGATAGGCGCGGCCGCCGATTTTCTCGACGGATTCGCGGCCCGCTCCCTCCACGCATATTCGAGCCTTGGAAAGGAACTCGACTCCCTTTGCGACCTCGTCACATTCGGAGTGGCCCCGGCAATGATTGTCCTGCACCTCTTTCTCGGACTTGGAGCACAACCCTGGGTGGCCTGGACAGCCCTGCTGATTCCTGTGGCGGGAGCCTTGAGACTCGCGAGATTCAATATCGACACCAGGCAGGCTACCACATTCATCGGGCTGCCCATCCCGGCGAACGCGATTTTCTGGATTGGATACGCGTCGCTGTTCGCACAAGACGGGGTGTCATTCCTCTCTGAATGGTACTGGTTCATCCCTGTCCTTGCTGTTGAATGCTGGCTGATGAATTCCCCTCTCCGCATTTTCTCACTGAAGTTCAAGAACCTTCATCTAAAAGAGAACATGCCTCGTTTCCTCCTTATTGCAGCCACATTGATTTGTTGCGTGACATTAGGTGCAGGCGGCCTGCTATGGCTCATCGTGTTCTATGTCCTGCTTTCCGTAGCTCTCAAAAAATGACATCACATACGCCGCGACAGCCGCGTATCGACACTCACTCTTTCATGAATTGACTTGAACATGGGTATAGCTCTGATTATTCTATTGATAATTCTGCTTTGCTGGCCGAAAATAATGAAATGGATCGGCAATTTCATGGCAAAGCGTGCGGAAGACTATCTCCGTAAGGCCACAGGGATGCCCCCGCGCCCCGGTTCGCGTGAGGCCAGACGGCAGGCACGACAGCGGCAAGCCTCCAACAGTGGGGAATATACCGGAAGGAATTCCCGACAGGGTGGCTACAACAGCAACAGAAATACGTATTCCGGCTACTCTGAAGGTCCGATAATACCCAAGGAATATGCCGAGGATGTGGAATTTGTCGAGACAATCGACTATTCGGAAACAAGCATCGCCGAAGACTCCGGACAACAAGTCCGGTCTGACTTTCATGAGAGTCAGGTGAGCGATGCCGAATGGGTGGAAATCAAACCGAAACACGGAAAAAAGAAATGACAGATGGGAAAGACTCTCTTCATAAGCGACCTTGACGGAACCCTGCTCGGCAAGGATTCAAGAGTGTCATCGAGGTCGGTTGAGATGATCAACCGCGCGATTGGCGCGGGGGCGCTGTTCAGCGTGGCTACTGCCCGCACGCCATCCACTGTGTCATTCTTGCTCAGAGACATCGACGCCACCCTCCCCTTTATCGTGATGACAGGCGCCGCGATATGGAATCCGTCGTCGGGGTTATACACCCGGAAAGTAACGATGGATGAGGATGTGGCTCTCCGCGTGCTTGACACAATCCGCACACACCGCCTGCCCGCCTTTATCTACACACTCTCCGACAATATTATCGACATATACCATATGGGGCATCTTTCCGAGATGGAAAAAAAATTTATCGCGGAACGTGCGGATTCGGGTTTCAAACGCTTCCATATCCCGGAAGACGGATGCTCCACCCTTCCGGAACGCCTAAAGGATGTGGCGCTTTTCTACGCCATGCAGCCGTCAGCACATGTGCAGGCCACCGTCGGCGATGTAAGGGAGATAGCAGGATGTAACCCGGTTTTCTATCACGACATGTTCGGCCCGGAGACCGGAATAATGGAAGTGTTCTCTGCCCGGGCATCCAAAGCCAACGCGTTGAGATGGCTGAAGACCCATACCGGCGCCGACAAGGTTGTGGCGTTCGGCGACAACATCAACGACATCCCCATGCTTCGCGAGGCTGATGTCGCCGTGGCCGTGGCGAACGCGGTGGATGAGGTCAAAGAGGTCGCCGACATAATAATCGGCCCCAACACCGAAGACTCCGTGGCACGCTTCATCATGCAATATTAGAGGCGCGACCATGGGAATATACGAACGGCAACGAACCGGCAAACTTGTCTTCCTCGCGGCATCCGCGCTGGCAATCATCATGTTTCTTCTCGTAAGCAACAGCCTTGTGAAGGAACTCGCCCAGCAGGAACGCGAACGGATGGACATCTGGGCAAGCGCGACGGAACGCCTCGCCAAAGCGAACGTAGATTCAGATTTCGAATTCCTCCTCGCCATAATAAGCCAAAACAACTCTATCCCGGTGCTTGTGGCTGACTCCGCCTACAATATTATCGATTTCCGCAATTTCAACCTCCCCGACAAGAACGACCGGGAGATTCAGACTTTCGAAGAACTGTCGCAGAAAAACAAGGCCTACCTGACCGACCGCCTGAAAAAAGCCGGAGGCGGGAAAACCCTCCGCCAACTGTCGGAGTCTGACCCTCACTTCATCCGGGTAGAAATCTACTACAACGCTTTCCAATATATCTATTACGAAGACTCCATCCTGCTCAAAAGACTCAGCATGTATCCCTACATACAGCTGATTGTGATGATTGTGATTGCGGTAATAATATATTTCGCCGTGATATACACGAAAAAGGCAGAGCAGAACCGTCTCTGGGCAGGACTCTCCAAAGAGACAGCCCACCAGCTCGGCACCCCGATTTCTTCCCTGATGGCCTGGAACGAATACCTGCGTACAATCGGGACCGGCCCTGAAGTGACCGATGAAATCGACAAGGATGTGAGACGCCTCTCCGTAATCGCCGACCGTTTCTCAAAGATTGGCTCTCGGCCTGAACTGCAACTCGAATATCTGAACGAATCGGTGGAACGCGCCGTGCAATATATGAAAAGCAGGATATCATCCAAGGTTTCGCTTTCTCTCGCACTCTCCGACGACGACCATGGCGTGCTGTTGTCTGACCCTCTCTTCGAATGGGTGATGGAAAACCTTGTGAAAAATGCAGTCGATGCGATGGGGGGAGAAGGAGCCATTACAATATCCACCGGCATGGATAAGGAAAAGGTATGGATTGAGGTGGCCGACACCGGGAAAGGAATCGCCAGAAAGAATTTCAAAAATGTCTTTTCGCCCGGATTCACCACCAAGAAACGCGGCTGGGGGCTCGGCCTGACTCTCGTGAAAAGAATCATCGAAGACTACCACGGAGGCAGGATTTATGTGAAAGACTCCGAAATCGGCAAAGGTACCACATTCCGCATCGACCTCCCCTCCGCCTGATTCCCTCCCGGTATAGCAAAAACATAAATAATCAAAAAATATAACCTAAGTATGTGTTTTAAATCAATAATAGTATAGATTCATGAAATATGCGGATGAAATTTCGGGAACTGCAAGAATCCCTCAATGAGGGACGATTTCATGCAAAACATCCTGAGTCCTGAGTAAAAATCAAAAGGATTTGTAGATTCAACCCTTTTTTGCTACTTTTGCACTTCAGAACGAACTCTCTCTGACTCAAAGACAGCATCATATCGATATGAATATCTCTTACAAGTGGCTGAAACGCTACATTGACTTCAACCTTTCACCCAAAGAGCTCACCGCAGCGCTCACCTCCCTCGGTCTTGAGTGCGACCAGGTGGAAGAGGTGGAAAGCATCAAGGGAGGCCTTCGCGGCCTTGTAATCGGGAAAGTTCTCACTTGCGAACCACACCCCAATTCCGACCACCTCCACATCACCACCGTTGACCTCGGTTCCGGCGAACCGCAGACCATTGTATGCGGTGCCCCGAATGTGGCGGCCGGCCAGACCGTTGTCGTTGCCACCCTTGGCACCATCCTCTATGACGGCGACAAGGAATTCCAAATCAAAAAGTCCAAAATCAGAGGCGTGGAATCAAACGGCATGATTTGCGCTGAAGACGAGATAGGGTTGGGAGAAAGCCACGACGGAATCATGGTGCTCCCCGACTCCGTGGCCGCCGGAACACCCGCCGCCAGCTATTTCAACGTCGAGAGCGACTATTGTCTCGAAGTGGAGCTGACTCCAAACCGCGTTGACGCGGCAAGCCATTACGGGGTGGCACGCGACCTGAAAGCCCTTTTCACAAGAGAGGCTTTCGAGAAGACAGGCAAAGAGGAGATTCCGGAAATAACACTCCCCTCCGTGGCCGGTTTCGCCACTGACCGCAACGACGGGGCCGTGGAAATCTCCGTGGAAGACACACAGGGATGCCCGCGATATTCCGGAGTGACAATCCGCAACGTCGAGGTAAAGGAGTCGCCGGAATGGCTACGCAACCTGCTGCTCGCCGTAGGACAACGCCCTATCAATAACATCGTTGACATCACCAACTTCATACTCAACGGAATCGGCCAGCCGCTCCACTGCTTCGACCTCGCCAAAGTGAAAGGCGACAAGATTGTGGTGCGCACCTGTGACCACGGGACGAAGTTCACCACCCTCGACGGCGTGGAACGCACACTTGACGCCCGCGACCTCATGATCTGCAACGCCGAGGAGCCTATGTGTATCGCCGGAGTGTTCGGTGGCCTCGAATCTGGAGTGACCGCCGACACCAAAGACGTATTCATCGAAAGCGCATACTTCAACCCCACACGGGTGAGACGCACCGCACGCCGCCACGGCCTCAACACCGACGCGTCGTTCCGTTACGAGCGAGGCACTGACCCCAACGTGACGCTATATGCCGCCAAACTCGCGGCATGCCTGATCAAGGAACTGGCCGGCGGAGAAATCTGCGGCGACATACAAGACCTCTATCCGGCTCATGTCGATGAGGTCAAGATGGACTTCTCTCTCGACTACTGCCACAGGCTAATCGGGAAGGAACTCCCACGCGAACTCATAATCGCGATACTGAAATCGCTTGAGATGACCGTGGAGGAAGATGCCGCCGACAGCGATATCCTGCACATCGCTGTGCCCACCTACCGTGTCGATGTCACCCGCCCCTGCGACGTGGTGGAAGACATTCTGCGCGTATATGGCTACAATAACGTGGAATTCGGCACCGAGATGCACGCCAACCTCTCACAGCGCGGAGCCACCGACCTCAGCTACGAACTCCAGCAACGCGTCAGCAACCGTCTCACTGGCGAGGGATTCATGGAGATTCTCAACAACTCCCTTTCCGCCGCGTCCTATTACGAGAACTCGGAACAGATGCCCCTGTCGGCCTGCGTGAAGGTGATGAACCCGCTGAGCGGCGACCTCTCTGTGATGCGCCAGTCCCTCCTGTTCGGAGGTTTGGAAAGCATCTCCCACAATATCAACAGGAAAGCCGAGAACCTTCGTTTCTATGAATTCGGCAACGTCTATCGTCGCGACCCGGAAAAAGAGAGCACCGAAGAGAACCCCCTCGCGCCATTCCATGAGAGGATGGAACTTGCCCTATGGCTCACCGGCGACATAATCCTGCCGTCGTGGAACCGTGTGGCGGCAGAGGCTTCCGCTTTCGACATGAAGGGTATCGTGGAGAACATTTTCCGCACTCTCGGACTCCCCATGGGAGGTGTGGCCTATTCGCAAGACTCCGACGAGTTTTTCGCGGCACGCCTTAACATCGCCACCCGCTCCGGCAAAAGAATCGGCGAACTCGGAATCCTGAGGCATGAGCTCCTGAAACGCTTCGACATAGAACGGGAGGTGATATATGCTTCAATCGATTGGGACACCCTCTTCAAGCTCGTGGCAGGGCATCAGGTGACATATACCCCTCTCCCGAAGACACAACCGGTGAGACGCGACCTCGCCCTCCTCATCGACAACAGCGTGACATTCGCGCAAATCGCCGAAACAGTACGCAAGGCAGAGCGGAAGCTGCTCAAGGACGTATCCCTGTTTGACGTCTATGAAGGGAAAAACCTGCCCGCCGGGAAGAAGTCATACGGCATAGCGATGACCCTGCAGGACGACGAGAAAACCCTCAACGACCGCCAGATCGACGCCGTGATGCAGAAAATCATAAAGGCCCTCGAACAGGCCGGCGCACAACTCAGATAACTACAAACAAACCAATAACTGCTAATTTCTGACAATGGGAAGAGCATTTGAATATCGCAAAGCAAGAAAACTGAAACGCTGGGGCAACATGAGCCGCACGTTCACCCGCATCGGCAAGGAAATAACGATTGCCGTGAAGGCCGGAGGCCCGGACCCCGACATGAACCCGCGTCTGCGCGTGCTCATGCAGAACGCGAAGGCAGCCAACATGCCCAAGGACACCGTGGAACGTGCCATCAAGAAAGCCACCGACAAGGATGCCGGCGACTACAAGGAAATCGTGTATGAAGGATACGGCCCCCACGGCATAGCAATCGTGGTGGAGACAGCCACCGACAACAACCAGCGCACCGTGGCCAACGTGAGATCTTATTTCAACAAACACGGAGGCTCTCTCGGCACCCAGGGTTCGCTCTCTTTCCTCTTCGACCATAAGAGCGTGTTCCATGTGAAACCGAACGCCGACACATCGCTGGAGGATTTCGAGCTCAACCTCATGGACTTCGAGGCTGAACTGGAAGCCGAGGAGGAGGAATGGCTCATCTACGGAGCTTTCGAGCAGTTTGCCAATCTCCAGAAATTCCTCGAGGAGACCGGCCTTGAAATCGTGTCTGCGGAATTCGAGAGAATCCCCACCGACTATAAGGAGGTGACTCCCGAACAGAGAGAGGCCATCGAGAAGCTTCTTGAGAAATTCGAAGACGACGAGGACGTGCAGAACGTGTTCCACAACATGAAGGAAGAAGATTAATACCGGTTCTTACGGATATGGCAGGCGCGACCCTGGGAATCATGCCCGGAGTCGCGCCTGAATCATATCCGGATACGCCAACTATACACCCACCTAAACCTACAGACCATGACGATTTCCCCGCAAAGGCATCAGCGCGTGGATGTGGCCGACGTGTTGCGCGGCTTCGCGGTGCTGGCCATAATCCTGCTCCATGCCATAGAGCATTTCAACTTCTACCAATTTCCCGACACCTCCGGACAGCCCGCGTGGCTCACCTTCGCCGACAAGGCAATCTGGAACGGACTTTTCTTCATGTTCGGAGGGAAAGCATATGCCATCTTCGCTCTCCTTTTCGGCTTCAGCTTCTTCATACAGCACGACAACCAGCGCATGCGCGGCAACGATTTCCGCCTGAGGTTTTGCTGGCGACTTGTCCTCCTTTTCATAATCGGACAGGTCAATGCCGCCTTCTTCACGGGTGAAGTGCTCGTGCTCTACTCCTTAGTAGGATTCGTGCTTGTCCCCACGTGCCGCCTTTCCACAAAGAAAGTGCTGACAATCTCGGCAATCTGCCTTCTGCAGCCAATCTGCGTTTACCAGATAATACGCGCCATCCTCGACCCGGCCTATACAATCCCGGACATCGACGACGGCCCCTTCTGGGCCGCCACATTCGCAGTGCAGAACGGCGGCTCATTCCTCGAGACCGTGAAAGTAAACCTATGGGAGGGGCAGCTCGCATCTCTCGCATGGGCATGGGAACACGGACGTGTGCTCCAGACCGCCGGACTCTTCCTGGCCGGGATGATTATCGGACGCAACGGATGGTTCCGCCGCGAGAATCTTCACATATGGGGCAAGACTCTCGCCGCCGCCATCATCTCGTTTTTCCCACTCTACGGACTCAACAACATGGTTGGCGACTATATCGGGAATCCCAATATCCTCATCCCGCTCAAGATTATACTTTCGTCGCTTGCCAATGTATGCTTCATGGCGATACTCGTGTGCGGAGTCATCTTCGGTTACTACCGCACCTCCCGTCTCAGCCATACTCTGTCGCTCCTTATCCCTTACGGAAAGATGAGCATGACAAACTACGTGACGCAAGGAATAATCGGCTCTCTCATCTACTATAACTGGGGATTCCATCTGCAGATGGGAATTGCCGGAAGCGAGATTATCGGCATTGTCATATTCCTGGTGCAATACGCATTGTGCCGCATATGGCTGGACCGGCACTCCCATGGACCGCTCGAATACTTATGGAAGAAAGCCACCTGGATTGAATTCCCCTTCCACTCCAAAAAGGGAAGGAAACCATGAAATGACACCGGACAGACAAGCAGACAAGACAGCCGCAAGGACTCCAGGGAGTCCTTGCGGCTGTCTTATCAACTTAAAACCAATTTATCTGTCAGCAATCCCGAATCAGAACTTATAGGAAAGATTGAGCAGCACGGGAAGCCGTCCCCAATCTTTCATATACTGATACTTGAACTCAAGGCCGGCCGCGAAATTGGAGCTGAACTCATATTCACCTCCGATGCCGACATTAAACACAAACCGGCTCAGGTTGTCGCTGAAATCATCATAGCCCCAATGAAGATTCCCGTATCCGATGCCCGCAAGGGGGTAGAGATAGAATGAGCCGGCTACAGGAATCATGAAATGCACATTGGCGGTTGCCGTAAACGTGCTCCAATGCTTATCCTCGAAACCTCCGTTGAGGTCAACGGCAAGACGAATGAGATCGGTAGCCGAATACTGGAGACGGCCTCCGAGCACGAAATTAGTGACAGAATTGTCCTTCTCGATACATGGGGCCACACCGATATTGGCGCCGATTCCGAATTGACCCGCATGCTGGGCGAAAGCTGTCACACTGCATACAAGCGCGACAGCAAGTGTAAGGAAAAACTTCTTCATAATACTCGCATTTAAATAAGACTTATACTTTTTTAACGCAGGCTTACCCTTTTTAGTTTTCTATCCGGCCATCAAATGAGCATCGCTCACCGCAATTTTAATCCGTATGCCACGTTTTCTCTAAACCGGGACTCTCCATCCTGCATTCCCCCGGTATTGACAACTTCTATGAACGACAGAATATTACTGTGCCTTTGCCATATGAGCGGGCGAGAGAAAGACTTCATCGATGAAGCTTTCGCCGAAAACTGGGTGGTGCCTCTCGGACCCAACGTCAACGGATTCGAGAAAGACCTTGAGAACTTCTTCATCAACGACTATGCGCCACAAGCGGCCACTTCCGGAAGGGAGGACTTCGATAAAAAAAGAATCGTGGCATTGTCGTCCGGCACAGCCGCCATACACCTCGGACTCACCGCGCTCGGAGTGGGCCCCGGTGATGAGGTGATGGTGCAGAGCTTCACGTTCAGCGCCTCAGCCAATCCTGTCACATATCTTGGAGCCACTCCGGTATTTATCGACTCCGAGCCGGACTCCTGGAACATGGACCCTGACCTGCTCGACCGGGCCATTGCCGACCGCATCGCAAAAACCGGGGAGAAACCAAAAGCGATTATCCCCGTATATCTGTATGGCATGCCGGCAGACATCAAGGGAATCCTGGATGTGGCCCGCAAATGGGACATCCCCGTTCTCGAGGATTCCGCAGAAGCCTTCGGAAGCCTCTACGACGGTCTCCCCTGCGGCACATTCGGACAATACGGCGTGCTCTCTTTCAACGGCAACAAGATGATAACCACATCGGGAGGCGGCGCGCTCATATGCCCTGACGAGGAGTCGGCGAAGCTTGTGACAAGCTACGCCACACAGTCGCGGGAGCCATTCCCGTGGTATCAGCATGAACGAGTGGGATTCAACTATCGCCTTAGCAACATATGCGCCGGGATAGGACGCGGACAGATGACCATAGCACACGACCACCTGCGCCACCACAGGAACGTGCAGGAACAATACCGCCGCCTTCTCGCCGACGTGGAGGGCATAGAGCTTCACGACAACCCGGCCCCTGAATATGACAGCAACTTCTGGCTGTGTGCCATCACCTTCTCCCCGGCTCTGAGGGTGAGAGGCGACGACGGATGCGGACGGCCGGAAGCAATGCGGCGTCATCTCGACTCCCAGGGAATCGAAAGCCGTCACCTGTGGAAACCGATGCATCTGCAGCCCTTCTTCTCCGATGCCCCGGCATATGTAAACGGGGTGAGCGAGGACCTCTTCTCGCGGGGACTGTGTCTCCCGGCAGGTCCATATGTGGGAGAAAACGAGGTGAGACGCGTAGTGGAAGCCATACGCGAGAGCATACTCTGAAAACTCCGCCTCTCACTCCACACAATGCATCCGGCAAAACATCCCTTCAATTGGCATTTATCGCATAACCGCCCCTAAACATGAAGGAAGCCTCCAACGTGCAAAAAAAAGAAGCCCGAAAACTTTGCTTTATCGGCAAATTATCATAATTTTGCATACAATTCCGCGAGGTGTGGCTTCCCGGCCATGCCCCACGACATGTCTCAGCACTGAAAAAACAAATAACTCAAAATAACAAATTCATTAAATTAAAAACTGCTATGTGGTTATCATGCTCATCTGTAGGACGTAAATTCGTCATGGCGCTCACCGGCGCATGCCTCGTCCTATTCGTCACATTCCACTGTTTGATGAACGCCATAGCCATCTGCTGGCCAGCCGCCTACAATTCGATTTGCGAATTCCTCGGCGCCAACTGGTATGCGCTTATCGCGTCGGCAGGTCTGGCCCTGTTGTTCATCATCCACATCATTTACGCGGTGATGCTCACGCTTCAGAACCGCAAGGCTCGCGGCAACGACCGCTATGCCATCACCAAACGTCCCAAGACGGTTGAATGGTCAAGCCAGAACATGCTCGTTCTCGGAATCGTGATTCTCGCGTTCCTCGTTGTCCACCTCATCCAGTTCTGGGCCAAGATGCAGCTTCAGGAAATCCGCGGGGCCGAGGGTATGCTCCCTCCCGCCGCAGGAACCCTGTTCCTCCAGGAGGCTTTCTCCTGCGTATGGACTCCCATCGTCTATATCATCGGGTTCGTGGCCCTCTGGTTCCACTTCAACCATGGCTTCTGGTCGATGTTCCAGTCTATCGGTTGGGACAACCAGGTGTGGATAGCACGCCTTAAGAAAGTGGCTTGCTGGTGGAGCACTATCGTGGTGCTTCTCTTCATCGCCCAGGCAATCGTGTTCACAGTGAAAGCCAACGACGACTACTACAAGAACAATGAAGACCTCCGCATCCAGTATCTCGAGATGGTAGGGGCCATGTGCGAGAAGGATTTCGGTCCCGACGCCGCCCAGATTGTAAGCCAGATCAACTCGATGCCCTACGAGGTTGCGGCACAGCAGATTCCTCAGGCCCTCGAACAGATGAACTCACAGAAGAGCATCCCCGGCTTCGACCAGCAGATGGAGGCCAACCCGCAGATGAAGAAGTCGTTTGAGACACAGCTCAAACTCTTCGAAAGCTACAAGGTGCTGTTTGACTACCTCAACTCCGACAATAAGGACAACGCAGAAGACGCCGCGCAGGCGGCTCCCGAAGCCAATCCCCAACCCGAAAACTAATTAGCGATATGGAAAATACAACAGAAAAAATCAGAGTAATGAATCCGGCTGATTCCAAAATCCCGGAGGGTCCTGTCGCTGAGAAATGGACCAACTACAAGGCTCACCAGAAGCTTGTAAACCCCGCCAACAAGCGTCGTCTCGACGTCATCGTGGTAGGCACAGGCCTCGCAGGCGCCTCTGCTGCATCCACTCTCGCAGAGATGGGCTTCAACGTGCTTAACTTCTGCATCCAGGACAGCCCGCGCCGCGCACACTCCATCGCGGCCCAGGGTGGTATCAACGCCGCCAAGAACTATCAGAACGACGGCGACTCCGTATATCGTCTTTTCTACGACACCGTGAAAGGCGGCGACTACCGCGCCCGTGAGGCCAACGTGTATCGTCTCGCAGAGGTGTCAAACAATATCATCGACCAGTGTGTGGCTCAGGGCGTGCCTTTCGCACGTGAATACGGCGGTCTCCTCGCCAACCGTTCTTTCGGTGGCGCACAGGTTAGCCGTACTTTCTACGCCAAGGGTCAGACCGGCCAGCAGCTTCTCCTCGGAGCTTATTCTTCACTCAACCGTCAGATCCAGCTCGGCAAGGTGAAAAGCTACAACCGCTATGAGATGCACGACGTGGTGCTCATCAAAGACAAGGACGGTGTGGAACGCGCACGCGGAATCATCGCCAAGAACCTTGTGACCGGTGAGTTCGAGCGCTTCGCCGCTCATGCCGTGGTAATCGCAACCGGCGGATACGGCAACGCATACTTCCTCTCCACCAACGCCATGGCCTGCAACTGCTCGGCCGCGATGGCATGCTACCGCAAGGGCGCTTATTTCGCCAATCCCGCGTATGTTCAGATCCACCCCACCTGTATCCCCGTGCATGGCGACAAGCAGTCGAAGCTCACGCTCATGTCGGAGTCGCTCCGCAACGACGGCCGCATCTGGGTACCCAAAAAGCTGGAAGACGCCGTGAAGCTGCAGAAAGGTCAGATCAAGGGCAGCGACATCCCTGAGGAAGACCGCGACTACTATCTCGAACGCCGCTATCCGGCATTCGGAAACCTCGTGCCCCGCGACGTGGCTTCACGTGCTGCCAAGGAGCGTTGCGACGCCGGATTCGGTGTCAACAACACCGGCCTTGCCGTGTTCCTCGACTTCTCGGAGGCTATCAACCGTCTCGGAATCGACGTGGTGCGCCAGCGTTACGGCAACCTCTTCGACATGTATGAGGAAATCACCGACGTGAACCCCGGTGAATTCGCTCGCGAGGCCAACGGTGTGAACTATTACAACCCGATGATGATTTTCCCTGCCATCCACTACACAATGGGCGGCATCTGGGTTGACTATGAGCTCCAGACATCCATCAAGGGTCTGTTCGCAATCGGCGAGTGCAACTTCTCCGACCACGGTGCGAACCGTCTTGGCGCATCCGCGCTCATGCAGGGTCTCGCCGACGGATATTTCGTGCTCCCCTACACTATCCAGAACTATCTGAGCGACCAGATTACAATACCCCACTTCTCTACCGACACCCCCGAATTCGACGCTGCCGAGGCCAAGTGCAAGGAGGCCATGGATAAGCTCATGGCCATCAAGGGACACCGTTCCGTGGATTCAATCCATAAGGAGCTCGGCCACATCATGTGGGAATATGTAGGTATGGCTCGAAACAAGGAGGGTCTGGAAACAGCCATCGGCAAACTCAAGGAAATCCGTAAGACCTTCGAGACCGACCTCTTCATCCCCGGCACTCAGGAGGGCATGAACGTGGAGCTCGACAAGGCTTTCCGTCTCAAGGACTTCATCACCATGGGTGAGCTGATTGCTTACGACGCACTCAACCGCAACGAGAGCTGCGGCGGCCACTTCCGCACGGAATACCAGACGGAGGAAGGCGAGGCGAAGCGCGATGACCAAGACTACTTCTATGTCAGCTGCTGGGACTATCAGGGTTCCGACGACAAGGCTCCCGAGCTCATCAAGGAACCTCTCCACTATGAGGCCATCAAAGTCCAGACACGTAACTATAAGTCATAATCCTCATCAATAAAGTAAATTCAATCATGGAAGAAAATATTATGAAAGTCAACCTCAAGGTTTGGCGCCAGGCCAATCCGAGAGAGAAGGGCGGGTTTGTGACTTATCCCGATGTCGAGACCACTCCCGATACCTCCTTCCTGGAGACCCTCGACATTCTCAACGAGTCGCTCGTGGAGAAGGGCGAGGAACCCGTCGTGTTCGACCACGACTGCCGCGAGGGTATCTGCGGCATGTGTTCCCTCTATATCAACGGACATCCCCACGGACCCGCAACCGGAGCCACCACCTGTCAGCTTTACATGCGTCGTTTCCAGGACGGAGAGACCATCACTGTCGAGCCGTGGCGTTCCGCTGCCTTCCCTGTGATCAAGGACCTTATGGTTGACCGCAACGCGTTCGACAAGATTCAGCAGGCCGGTGGATACGTAAGTTTCAACTGCGGTGGCGCTCAGGATGCCAATGACCTCCCCATCTCAAAGGTGAAAGCCGATGAGGCCATGGATTCCGCAAGCTGCATCGGTTGTGGTGCATGTGTGGCTGCCTGCAAAAACGGCTCTGCCATGCTGTTCGTATCAGCGAAGGTGAGCCAGCTCGCGCTCCTTCCCCAGGGAGAGGTTGAGAAAGACCGTCGTGTCCGCGCTATGGTTGCGAAGATGGATGAACTCGGTTTCGGCAACTGTACCAACACCGGGGCTTGCGCCGCTGAATGTCCCAAGAATATCAAGCTTGAGAACATCGGTCGCATGAACCGCCATTTCATCGCCGCTAAGTGCAAGGAATAAATCATTTGATTCCCCATCCATAAGGACGGCGTCGGCTTCAACCGACGCCGTCCTCTTTTTATAATCCTCGGTTCTGCAGTCTCCGGCACCGCTGACATCCGCGTTTCCCAAAAAATAGCAATATGACATATATCATGCACATTTTCATTTAATGTAATTTCTGCATATGCATTTAATTATAAACCATATTAATAACCTATTTAATATTAACACACCGCAGAAAGACAAAATTACATTACATTGATTTACTGCTATATACAACTCAAATTACAGAAACCACGCAGAAATAATACTTTCATTTTCACTTGCACATGTCAAGAAAGCACCCTACCTTTACGACATATTTCAAACAAACCTCAAATCAATAACAATCATGAAACTTCTAAGGATAATATTCTCGTCGATGGCTATCGCCGCCATATCCATGTCTGCAATATCCCTTGCCGAAAAGAAAGACCCTCCCAAGAAATACCCTGAGATTCCCATTATAATCTATGAGGGAACCGAGGTGCCGAAGACATATTCGCTCATCGGATTCGCAGAGATTACTGCCTTATTCTCCGATTGCTCATTAATCCTTGACCTGCCGTTTGAGGATTACCCGATTTCCGCAACAGTTGAATCAATCTCAGGCTTCGGTTATTGGACAGCCACATTCACGGATGCCTCTTCGTGCGAAATCCCATTCAACGGTCCCGTAGGCGACTACCAACTGACCCTGACAACTGCCGGCAATTCATCATACACAGGTATATTCTCGTTAGAATGACAAGCTACGTCAGACATATTATATACGGAAAAATGACAGTCTTCTCACCGAGGTGTATATATGCCTACCTTCTTATACTTCTATATGGGTTGGCCGTAACTTCCTGCGGCGACTCCAAGAGAACGGTATATGAGAAGGCTATAATCGAGTGGACGGGAAAAGAGATTATATTCCCGGATTCAATGAGACTCGTGGGCGGTGGCATGATTGCGAAGCCGGAAACGGACTTCACCATCGTATCATACTACGATTCCGTCGGATGCACAGGATGCCGTATGAAACTCCATTTCTGGCTACGGCTAATGGAAACCCTGGACTCATATTCTCCCCACGATATATCACTTATATTGATATCCGCACCACAAAAAGAAAAAAGTCTGCGTGACATAGCCAATGATAGCAGATTTAAACATTCCATAGTATTTGATAAAAATGATGAGTTTGCTAAAATAAATAGGCTACCCAATAAGCCTATTTTGCGGACATTCCTTCTTGATTCCCAAAAACATGTGATATTAATGGGGAATCCCATTGAAATACCGGAACTCGCAAAGTCATACCTCAAGGCTATGGATGTGGATAGCGATATAATTGATAGATATGTCAAAATGGAACACTCATATGACTTTGGATACATTTCTCCAGGAGACTCCGTATGCCATGTCTTTACGCTTTTCAATAACAGCACCGATACACTGCGTGTCAAAAACGTAGAGTCATCATGTGGTTGTACCGAAGGACGGGTATATCCTACGACAATACCACCGATGGCATCCTACCGTAGTGAAATTTGGTTTTGTGACACAACTGCCGGCAATTTTCGACAGTATGTATCCATTTCTTTTGAAGGAAACATACCGGAAAATCTTATTGAGGTTTCCGGAGAGATCAAAAACATATTAACCAATTAAATCAACCCAATTTATGAGAAAATCAATTTTATTTGGACTCCCACTAACTGTCCTCGCTGCCGTAGGCGCAATAACCAGCGGCAATCCATGCGACCAATCTCTTACTCCGTTACAGATGGAGAACATCGAGAGCCTCACCCGCAATGAAGCTGTTATAGAGCTTGGCTATGACAAGGCATGCGGTGATGTTTCCGATGACACATGCATAACCTCCGGATACACTGTGTATGAACACGCAACCCCAAGAAACTGGTGATTATGGACAGATGTAGCAAAATAACCATTCCGGTTATGGTTGCCACATTCTTCTCCCTTCTCTGGTCCTGCCGACCGGAGAAGGGGCTTCCCACTGTGGAAACCTGTGGCATTCGTGACAAGGTTGAGAAAACTTCGGTCATCTCAATCGACGACAACCTCCCTCCCATGCATTCTACCGTGTCTATGTTCGTGAAGGGAGACACTCTGATCATCAACGACTACAGGTCGCAGGAGCAACAGTTCCATGCCTATGACATAACCGAAGACCGATATCTTGGCTCTTTCGGGAAATATGGGAACGGACCCGGGGAGATGGCAAATATCGGAGGTGTGTATCTTGACGATTCGGGAAGGCTCTTCTGCAGGAACTCCAATCATATGATACTTCAGAGCGTCGATATCGACAGCGCGCTGAACAACCCTGATTACAAAGCCTCCAAGGAGACAAGGCTCGACCTGTCCGAGAGGATTGTGATTTTCATAACGCCGACATTCATCAACGACACCACGGTGCTGTGCTCCCTGTATTGCTCCGGCAAATGGGGATATACGACTCACCTCGGACATTTCAACCCCAAGAGTGGAGAGGCTGTCCAGATTGACACGATAACATCCGGAGGCGTCGGAAGAAGCGGGATTGCCGTTGACAAGAAAAGGGGGATAGCTGTCGAGACCGGCATGACACATGACAGGATACGTATTTTCGACCTCGACGGGAATCTCAGGAAGACTGTCCTCGGGCCTTCTTTCAAAGAGGAACATGACGGCAGGACATACTACTTCTCATCTCCTCTGATTGCGGGCGACAATGTCCTCGCCAACTATAACGGGGAGAAAGACGGATACGGGAAGGATATAGTTATTATGGACATTGACGGACGATACGTAAAGACTCTACGCTTTGACGCGAAAATAATGTCGATGGCATACCATCCGAAGTCGAAACGCCTTTATATGTGCACCGACGGAGACACACAGTTCGGATATATAAAGCTTGACCTATGACTCTCCGGATTGGAACCGTCCGATTCCATAAGACAGAATCCGCACGATTCCTGGTTCCTTTTCATTCTTGAGAAGGATGATGACGATGACTCAAATCCATGTATCCTCGACGTAAGGAACCTGTTGTGACAAACCTAATCAACTGACGATAACAACGTGAAGCTCCGGAAAGGCTCTATGCACATTGTATTGTTGTCTGCATTGATTATCTCAATGCAGGCAACAACTGTCTCCTGCTCCCGCAACGGAAGTCTTGAACAAGCCCTGAAACAGGCCTGCGGGAATCGGAACGAACTGGAAAAAGTTCTGGACCATTACGCCAATGAGCCGGAGAAATTGCACGCGGCTGAATGGCTAATCGCAAACATGCCGGATGGCGCTTTGCTGCTGCTCCATGACCACACTGCGGGAAAGGAGGAACGTCCTTTCACGATACAAAACAACCGACAGGTATGGTGGTGAACCCACTATTCCTCCATTCGACTACCGTTTTCTTAAATATTTACGTCACCTAAGTTTTGCCAACTTGTCAGAATTCAATAACTTTGCAATACAAATATCTGATGTCAATACAAATAAAATGATAAGAAAACATACTTACACCAGGATTGTAATATTATTGATTATGACAATGCTCTTTGCCGGATGTGCCGACCGGACAGCAAGTGAAGCGCTTGAACACGCCGACG
>JAIDXM010000097.1 GCA_029058745.1 Muribaculaceae bacterium | reverse complement strand
GGACAAGAATCAACCCGTCGGCCTTGTTTTTTATCCTGCCGGTGTAAAAATCTCACGATTTTTATGTACATTTGCATGCAATGTTTAAGTCTAAGGTTAAGATTAATGCGTGATTGATAGTATTCAGTCTGTATTTCCCTTTGACAATCGAAAATATGATAAAATATTATATCATGAAACGTATTTTAATGATGGGGGTGTCGCTTGTGCTGTCACTTCCTGCCATTGCCCAGGGTACACATGAGGACTACAACCGGGCCTTCGCTGCACCGAAAAAATTCGGAAGCGGAAACGTCTATTATTCAAATGTCAGGCCGGTATGGCTGTCCGGGGAGTCGTCATTCTGGTATGTCCGTGAGATGCCGGGAAGTCGGCGTTATGTTGTGGTGGATGCGGAATCCAGGAAGCGTAGTGACTTGTTTGACCATGCCAGGCTTGCTTCAGAGCTTTCGCGGCAGTCTGGCGGGAGGGTCAGTCCTGACAGCCTGTTTCTCGATAGGCTCGCAGTCTCTTCCAAGGGAGACACGCTCGGGTTCAGCCATTCAGGCAGGATGTGGCAGTATGTGGTGAAGGGAGGCCGTCTTTACGACAAAGGAGGGGTGCCGAAACCGAAGGAACATCCGCATTGGATGGTGGTTGACGATGAGAAAGGGGGAAGTCCGGTAGTCTCGCCCGACGGGCGGAAGGAGGCGTATATAAAAAACAGCAATGTATATGTGCATGACTATGCCACCGGGAAGGAGAAAGCATTGAGCATCGATGGCACTGACGGCAACTACTATTCGTCGTGGATACGATGGAGCCCTGACAGCAAGAAGGTGGCTTCTTGTAAGATCCGTCCTGCCGAGAAGCGATATGTGTATTACGTGGAATCATCTCCGTCCGACCAGCTTCAGCCAAGGCTCCATAAACAGGAATATGCCAAGCCGGGTGATGAGGTGAGATTTAAGGTGCCGTGCATTTTCAATGTTGAGACATCAGAAGCTATAATACCATCTACGGAATTGTTCTCCTCGCAGTATGACATCTATGGTCCGGAGTGGAATGCCGACAGCGAGGGGATTGTGTTTGACTATAACGAACGCGGACATAAGAATTACCGGGTTCTTGAATTGTCTGCCCAGACAGGGGAGGTTCGCCCGTTGGTTGAGGAAAGTCATGAGAAATACGTGAATTATCCACGAGTTTACCGTCATATGCTTGCAGATGGCAAAAGGATGATATGGGCGAGCGAGCGAGACAACTATAATCATCTATACATGTATGACCGTGCCACGGGATGCCCGACACATCAGATTACCAAAGGAGAATGGTATGTGCGCAGTGTCATAGACATTGACGAGGAAAGCGGGAGGATTTATTTCTCAGCCAACGGGGTTAACAAGGATGAAGATCCCTATAATATACGGTATTATTCTATTAATTTCGATGGAAGCGGGATGACCGACCTCACGCCGGGAAAGGGATTCCATACGGCGACATTCTCACCGGATATGAGATATGTGGTGGATGTGGTGTCGTCACCCACAGAGGCTCCGGTGGCGGTGCTCCGCAGTGGTGTTGACGGTAAAGAGTTGATGCCTCTTGAGAAAGCCGACATCTCGCGGCTTATAGCCAACGGATGGAGAGCGCCTGAAGTGTTTTGCGCGCCAGGCCGGGACGGCAAGACTCCGATGTGGGGCATAATCCAGCGCCCCTCGAATTTTGACCCTTCAAAGAAATATCCGGTGATAGAATACATCTACCAGGGTCCAGGCGACCAATATGTGCCAAAGACGTTTTATCCATGTTACTATTGGACTGTTCCGCTCGCGGAGCTTGGATTTATAGTGGTTATGTCTGACGGAATGAGCACATCGTTCCGTAGCCGTGAATTCGAGAATATATGTTATAAGAATCTAAAGGATGCCGGTATTCCCGACCATATGGCGTGGCTTAGGGCCGCTGCTGAGAAATATCCTGAGATTGATATTGACAATGTAGGGATATATGGCTGTTCGGCAGGTGGACAGGAGTCAACAAATGCCGTTTTGCTTCATCCTGATTTCTATAAGGCCGCCTATTCGGCATGTGGTTGCCACGACAACCGTATGGACAAGATATGGTGGAACGAACTTTGGATGGGCTATCCTGTCGATAAGAGCTATGAGGAATGTTCGAATGTGGCTAATGCCCATCTTCTGGAACGTCCGCTGATGCTTGTTGTCGGGGAGATGGACGACAATGTTGATCCGGCTTCCACAATGCAAGTGGTTGACGCGCTAATCAAAGCCAACAAGGATTTTGAGCTTGTGGTGGTTCCGGGAGCGCGCCACACTATGGGCGAGGCGTTTGGCGACCATAAAAGATATGATTTCTTTGTGAGGCACCTGATGGGGAAGACCCCTCCCGCCTGGCATGAGATAAATTATTAAGTTATTGTTTGACTATCTCCCGTGTGACAACGGGAGATGTTTTTTTGGTAAGACACATGGTTGGTTTTCGCAGAAGCTTCATGGTGCGAACGTATGCGACAAAGATAGGAGTTTTTCGAGCGATGAATCACGCCAGCTTGCAGACGCTTTCAGGGATATTGCAAAACGACTGATGGCTCATGCCGACGAGATTGACAGTGCGATGATGTGACGAACACATACAATGTCAAAGGCATCCATTTTGAGACGATTGTTTGACTGAGAGAAAAGCCGATAAGCCATTTGGCGGATTCATTCTAAATTCAGTTTGTCTCCAGGATTTTTGGAAGACTTGACTTTTTTGTTTTGACGGATGGAAATTATTTTGTTATTTTGCCGTCGGAATGGTTGCTCTATATTCCAGGAGTGGAGACATTAGAGAGCATCAAAAGGGAACGGGGTGTGAATCCCCGACAGTACCCGCTGCTGTAATTCCTCGCCATTTTTCAGGCCATAATTCATGATTGTGGAATGAAAAATGGAGATTGACCGCAACCTGCCACTGGTTATATGACCGGGAAGGCGCGATTAATCCGGGATAAGTCAGAAGACCTGCCATATCCGACCACACATATCGATGGCCTGCGGGATTATGGGTCAGGAGCTTTTCATGACATCCGATTTTCATTGGTTTTCATTCAGAGTGAATGCCCGTCCTGTAGTTGCCGTTGATGTGACAGAGACGGGATTTTCTTTTAAAACATACAATCAATGAAAAAATCTACTATTTTGTTGGCGGCTGTCCTTACGGCTGCAATGGCTAACGCGCAGGACGAGATTATAACGCTCGACTTGACAAAGTCAATCACTCCGCTTGAATTTGACGCGACTAACGGGTCATGGACCGGAACGTATGATGACGAAGCCGAGAGCATCGACAGCCAGGTGTTTTCTTTTGTTCACGGCTCTATGTCTGAGTGGCAGACATGGTGGGGATTCACTGCTTCCAACCACGCAGACAATACTCGTCCTGAAAACACCCTTATCCAGCAATGGAGCAATATGGCGAAGGGCGGTATTGTCCTCAATGAAGACGGGACTGTAAAGACAGACAGTTTCGGGGCTCCTGAAGTTTCGGCGGATGTGCCCTATATCGTGGCTTTCTATAGCCCTTATATGAGTGCGCGGCCATTGGATATGAGTTTCGCGGAAGGGAAGGCATATCAGGCTGTGGGTGTGTATGTCAATCTCAATAGCTATCCGTATTACAGTATAGAGTGTGGCGACGGGTATGCCAGGGCATTCACTAATGGTGACAAATATACGCTTACTATCCATGGAGTGTCCACCGATGAAACCGAAAAATCGATAGAGGTGACTCTCGCTGAGTATTCCAATGGCAATCTTACAATCAACCGTGGATGGAAATATGTTGACCTTTCCTCTCTGGGAGTTGTGAATGAGATCTATTTCACCATGGACAGCACCGACAGCGGCGACTACGGGATGAACACTCCTGCTTATTTCTGCCTTGACAAGCTTATGGTAAGCCCTGTAGGGGAGTCAGAAGTCATGTCAGTCGGCGGTGATTCAGCTGGGATTGTATATGACAAGGGAATCAATATGGTAAGGCTTCCTAATGCCGGTTTCGCTATGGTATTTGACATGGAAGGGCGAAAGGTGCTGTCGGCAGAAGGGGAGACGTTCAGTGTGGCTTCCCTCTCCGCAGGCGTATATGTGGTGAAGTCCGGCAACCAGTCCTTGAAATTCGTTAAATGAAAGGGTCTGGAATATCATCGATAACCTTGATTGCCACGCTTGCGCTATTGGCGCCGGCGTGCAATAAGGATGATGAGATTATAGATGACGGCAATGGTGATACCGTAGGCGGTCGTCCGGTGACGTCAGTAAGCCAGGGATGGTCAGACAGGGTATATGAGTGGACTCCGGCTCCAGGACAGTTTATAAACGAGACTGCGGGAGGCGGTGGCAATCTCACTACCCCCGAACAGGCGGCGGCCTGGGCCGAAGGGAGGCTTGACGCCGGACTATATGTCTCTCTTGGAGGCTTTGGCGGATATATTGTGGTTGGATTCGACCATAGTATAACGTCATCAGGTGATGGCTTTGATTTCGCTATTGCAGGAAACGCTTATTTCAATGCATCCTCATCATCCGGAGGAAGCAATGAGCCAGGAATCGTATATGTGATGCAGGACACCGATGGCAATGGTTTGCCTGATGATGACTGGTATGAGCTTAAAGGGAGTGAATATGAAAATTCCGAGACACTCAAGGGGTACGAGGTGACATATTATCGTCCATCATTGCCTGCCGCAGATGTGGAATGGACTGACAATTTTGGCAACAGCGGAACGGTGGATTATATGTCGTCATTTCATAAACAGGATTCTTATTACCCATTGTGGATAGAGGAAGATTCCTACACTCTTAAAGGCACATGCCTCAGGTCCAACAGTTACTTGAATCCGGACAGTGGCTATTGGGACAATAACGCCTACGGGTGGGGATATGCCGACAATATGGGTTCCGACAATACCTCAATCGGGAACTTCGGGCAATGCAACCGATTCAGGATTTCGGATGCGGTGAAAGCCGATGGCAGCCCCGCAAATCTGAAATATATAGATTTCATCAAGGTTCAGACAGGGGTCAATTCTAAATCAGGATGGCTTGGTGAGGTTTCGACAGAGGTTCTCGGTTTTTATGACCTTCATATGTAGTGAGTAAGCCGGTCGGTTCCTATGATAGCCGTCATCAAAATAAAAGTGCTCATCTTTTGAGAGTGCCTTTATTTGATGACGGCTATTATATCTCAGAGTATCCATATGTAGGACACGTCATGATGGCATGGAAATTGGCAGGCATCAAAGTGTCTATTGTGTGAAAGGCTAAAAAGGAAGGGAGCGACGCTCCCTTCCTTTTTAGCCTTTCACACAGAGGGTGTAGTTCATCATATCGTGGCAGTGATTGGCCAGACGAAAGCACGGAGTCCGAGGCGGGGTTTTGAGTCATCGAGCTCCTTGAGTCTGGTCATCACCGGTTTGAGACGAGAGTCTTCAACAATTGTTAGGATGGCACCGCCAAGAGACGGCCATGCGTGAGAGCCATAGTGTGGCTCGCCTTTGACGCTTCCTCGTCCCTTCACTTCCCCGAAAGAAGTGAAGCCCCTGCAGGAATTTTTCTCAAGGAGCTCGAGAATCGCTTCATGGTGAGCCTGGTCGTAGGCTATGAATATCGCTTGCATCGTTGTAGTGTTTATTTGTTGTCGTTTTTGGAGGTTGGTGATTATTTGATGTGGTGGAGTGATTTACGGTGTTTTCTCCTCTGGTTCTTGACACCGTTTCCGGCGAATACACAGTAGAGGACCGGAACGAAAAGGAGGGTCAGGATTGTGGAGAAAGTAAGGCCTCCGATAACAGCGGTGCCCATCGGTTGCCACATTTCGGCTCCTTGCCCGCTGCCTACCGCCATCGGCACCATTCCGAGAATGGTGGTGAGTGTGGTCATAACCACAGGACGGAGACGCGACTTGCCTCCGAGAATCACGGCGTTGCGTATGGACATGCCACGCTCGCGGTTGAGGGTGATATAATCAATAAGCACGATGCCGTTCTTCACGACAATGCCGATAAGCATGATTGCACCAATCATACTCATCACGTTGAGCGTATGTCCGGTGATCCAGAGAATGAGGAACACACCGGAGAATGCGAATAGCAGTGAGGTCATGATGATTCCGGGATAGGTGAGGCTCTCAAACTGGGCGGCCATGACGATATAGACAAGAAGTATGATAAGCACTCCAAGCATAAGGAGGTCGGAGAATGAATCCTGCTGGTCTTCGAAAGAGCCTGAGAGACCGATGTTTATTCCAGAAGGTATGTTCATCTCGTCGATTTTAAGCTGAGCCTCAGTCACAACCTGGCTCATCGGCACTCCGTCCACCACTGCGGAGACGGTGATGATTCGCTCACGGTCCTTGCGTTCGATGGTTGGGGGTGTGAATCTCTCCACAACCTTGCCGAGTTCCTTTATGCGGACACCGGCTCCGGATGGAGTATAGACCATGATGTTCTCGATGTCGGAAAGCGATGTCCGGTTTTCCTTGTCATACATCACCTTGATGTCATATTCCTCGCCATCCTCACGGAAACGCGAGGCGATTGAACCGTTGATTCGGTTGCGTAGATAGTAGGCGGCAGTCTGGAGATTGAGACCGTAGAGGGAAAGCTTCTCACGGTCGAAATCAACTTGATATTCCGGCTGGTAGTCGGAGCGCGATATGGTGATGTCGGCGGTTCCCGGAATGCCCTGCAGGATTCTTTTCAGCTGTTGTGCCACTGAGTCAGTCTCTGTGAAATCATAACCGTAGATTTCAAAATCCACGGTTGACTGTCCACCCATACCTTGGCCTCGACCACCTCCGATGTTCACCTGGGCCTTCTTGAACTCCGGGAATTCGTTCTCAATGTCCTTACGCATCCCGTCGGCAATCTCCTTGATGCCGCGCTCACGGTCGCCCGGGTCGGAGAGGCGTATGTTCATTGAGATGATGTGGGATCCGTTGTCGGAGAGTGAGGCGAATGTGTTGTCGGAACTTGCGGGACCCACCGTGTAGCTTGACACGAGAATTTCCGGATATTTGGCTCTCCAAAGAGAGTCAAGACGGCGTGTGGCATCTTGTGAGATCTCCACACGTGTGCCTATGGGAGTCTCGAGCTCCACTCCGAGTCGTCCGTTGTCTTGCATGGGGAAGAACTCCGTGCCTACCTGCTTCATGAGGAAGATGGAACCCACGAATGTGGCGAGACATATGACGATGGTGAAAGTGCGGTGGCTCACCACTTTCTGAAGGAGAGAGGCGTAGCCGTTGTCGAATTTGTCAAGGCCTTTTTCGATCGGAGTGAAGAGAAGGGTGTAGAGCCTTGAGTGGCGGTTGTTGAGCCGAAGCCATTGTGAGCAGAGCATCGGTGTGAGCGAAAGCGCGCATGTCGTGGATATGATCATCATGATTGTCACCATCCATCCCAACTGGCGGAAGAGTACTCCGGTCATGCCGGTCACCATGGTGAGCGGGAAGAACACGGCGATAAGTGTGAGGGTGGAGGCTATGACAGATATGGCGACCTCGTTTGTGCCATGTACTGCCGCCTGCTTCGGGTCGGAACCCCTCTCAATGTGGGTGGTGACATTCTCAAGCACCACGATAGCATCGTCAACAACCATACCGATTGATATGGACAATGCTGAGAGAGAAACAATGTTGAGAGTGTTTCCGGTGGCGAAGAGATATATGAACGACGCGATGAGCGACACTGGAATCGTGATTATGATTATCATGGTGGCACGCCAGCGCCCAAGGAATACAAACACTACAATCATCACGAACAAAAGCGCGTAGAGCACTGTCTCCTCAAGAGAAGCGATGGTGTTGCGGATATTGTCGGATGTGTCAACAATCACACCGAGTTTGACATCGGACGGCAGGTTTTTCTGAAGTCTGGGAAGCATCTGCATCACCTTCTCAGAAATCTGCACCGAATTGGCGCCACTCTGTTTCTGGATTATAATCATGGCTCCCGCCTTGCCTCCAATATAAGTCTGTTGGGTGCGTTCTTCGAGGGAATCATCGATGCGGGCCACATCCTTCAGATACACCACACCGCCATGGAACGAGCCAACAGGGATGTCTGCAAGTTGCGACGTCTCATCAAACTCCCCTTGAACGCGGAGGGCATATGTATTCGAACCGATATCGAAGGAGCCTCCCGGAACGTTGCGGTTTTCCGCACCGATAATGGAGGCAATAGTCTCTACGGAGAGATTATATGCCTCAAGCCGGTTGGGGTCGCAATACACATGAATCTCACGTTTGGGGGCTCCGGAGATAGACACGGAGCCCACGCCATCCACGCGGGCCAGAGGATTGACCACATCATCGTCGAGAATCTTGTATAGGCCGGCCATGCTTTCCTCTGCCTCCACGGATAGGAGGCATATCGGAATCATATCTGTGGAGAATTTAAAGATAATCGGATTCTCGGAATCATCAGGCAAGGATGACTCCACCATGTCAAGCTTGTCGCGGACATCGTTTGTCAGCACATCGATGTCGTAGCCATACTCAAATTCCAAGGTAATGACAGAGGTGTTCTCACGGGAGTCGGAAGTGATGTGTTTGAGATGCTCTACGGAATTGAGAGTGTTCTCAAGCGGTTTAGTCACATTCTGCTCGATATCCTCCGCGCTTGCGCCGGGATACATGGTGATGACCATTATTGTGTTGGTGTCGATATCGGGATAGAGGTCAATCGGAAGTTTGGCAAGAGAGAAAAGTCCGAGAATAATCACCGTCACAAAACAGAGGGTGGTCATAATCGGGCGTTTCACAGCCGATGCGTATAAAGAAGCCATATGAGTGGGTATGATGATTGGCGGTTGATATGATAGGTTTTATTTGGAAATCTCTACTTCGGCTCCGTCGGCAAGTTTCGACTGTCCGGATATCACAACCTGCTCACCCGGGTCAATACCGGATAGAAGCTCGTAGGAGTCGCCGAGACGTTGTCCGAGTTCCACCTTTTTGTAGTTCACTTTGCCGTCGTTATATACATAGACATAATGGTTGCCGGAACCAGGCTGTTTCACTACTGCCATATCAGGCACCACCACATGGTCGGCAGAGCCGAGATTGAGTCTCACGCGTCCGAACATTCCGGGAAGAATCTTCCCGTCTTGGTTGGCAACAGTCACTTCAGCCCCGAATGTACGGCTGTCGGCGTTTACGGTAGGAGCCACCATTGTCACTGTGCCATTGAAAGAGTCGTCTCCATATGTGTCGAATGTCACCGTCGCCGGCATGCCTTTATTCACCTTGGAAAGCTCGCTTTCAGAAATATTGATTACGATTTTGACAGGTTGCACGCGAGCCACGGTAAGAATCGGGAGAGAACCGGTCATATCACCCGGGTCATAGTTGCGGGCAGTCACCACACCGGAAATCGGCGATACGAGCACTGTGTTTTCCGTGACATTGCGGAGAGTGCGCTCTGCCGAAGCGAGGGTGTTCTTCGCATTGGTGAGCTGCATCTGCATCTGGTCAACGTTCTGCTGTGTGCCTCCACCTATTTTCAGAAGCTCCACCGCACGGTCGTAGTTGAGCTGTATGTTCTCCAGGTTGGCCTTGGCATTCGCTACCTGCATTTCATAGGTGGATGTGTTGACATCGTCAAGTAAAACAAGTTTCTGGCCTTTCGAGACATTCATTCCCTCGTCCACATAAATCTCTTTTATTCTGTTTGGGGAAGATGCCGATATGTTGTTAACAAGGTCCGGTTCCACCGTAGCGGTGTAGTTGCCCTCTTGTATCACCTCACGATTGTCAACAGTCATTACTTTTACGACGGGTTTTTTCTCTGCGGTTTGATGTTCGCTGTCATTCTTCTCTCCGGAGCAAGCGGAGATGACAGCCATCATGATGAGAGAGGACGGAAGGATGTATCTTTTCATTTTATGTGAATATGACGATGATGAGTTATTCTGCCAATACATAGTCCACGGACTTCCCGAGAAGCATGTCGAGTTCCGAGGTTGATACGAGATAATTGTAGATAGCCTGAAGATAGGAGAGGCGCGCTGTGGTGTCGGCGAGTTCGCTGTCGCGCAGGTCGAGATATGATGCGGCTCCTATCTCGAAACTTTTCTGCATGATTTCATGGGCTTTCTTGGCTTGTCTCACTCCTTCTTCCGAGGTGGCTATTTGCTGAGCCTCGCGGTTGATGTTGTCGATGGCGAGTTCCACCTGCATATTGAGTGTGTTGATAAGGTCTTCCCGCTGTATATCGAGTTCTTTGCGTTGCACTTCAGCCTGTTTGAGCCCATAATATTTCGAGCCTCCGGAGAAAATCGGCACGGAAAGCGAAAGCCCGATATTGCTGTATGGGTTGAAATGCTGGTCTTTGAAGGGACTTCCGTTGCTAAGCGAGAGCCAGGAAAGATTGAATGAGGCACCGAGAGAAGGGAGCCACGCGAATTTCTTCAGGTCGATGTTCTTGTCGAGAATCTTCTTTTGTATGTCAAGAGTCCTGAGCGATGAGTTGCCCTCGATGGAGATTCCTGATGCCGACTTGTAAGAGTACATATCTTTCTGGAAATCTGTCAGCGATGTGTCCGGCACGATATCGGCATCCGTTGAGATTCCCATCAACACCTTCAGTTGCAGTTTACACTGTTTTATGGCTATGTCTGCCTGGAGCAGTTCCGGTTCTATGTTCTTGACCTGCACGGAGGAACGCAACACATCGTATTCCGAAGCGGTGCCCGCTTTGAATTGTTTCTCATAGATTTCGGCATTCATCACCGCGATATCGTAGTTCTCTTTCACAACATCGTGGGATGCTATGGCAAGTAGCAGCGCATAGTAAGCCTTGTTGACGTTGTTGACGAGATTCAGCTTTGAGGCTCGGGAGTCTTCAAGATTCGCGAGAATCTGGGTTTTCGAAATGGATATCGATTTCCATAAGGTAGGGGATATCAATGGCATGGAGGCAGAGAATCCCATGTTCCAGGTGTTGTCGGAACCCATTTTCAGGCTCTGGCTCTCACCTCCCATGTTCATCCGTATGGTCTGCAATTCTATTGAACGTTGGTAGGAAGCTGAAAAATCGATTGCAGGGAAAAGAGACGCGGTAAGTTCTTTTTTTGCATAATCCACTTTCTTGACTTCCATATCAGCGATAATCACGGATGGATTGTCGCGAAGGGCGATTTCCACACACTGTTCGCGAGACAGGGTCAATTGTTGTCCTGAAGCAATTGCAGGCATGCATATGGTAATGAGTGCCGCCGTTAGACATTTTGCTGTGAATTTCATATTGTTCGGTTGGTTCAGTTTGTCAGGTGGGTGTTTTCGGAAGGTTGCCTTGGAGTCATCCTCAGGGTTTCGTCTTCCGGCAATTCATTGTTGAGTTCTTCGAGCAGGGCGTCGAGTTTCGCGGAACCTTCTGGCGTGGATATGCCTCTGAGGAAGCCAATGCAAATGGAGTCATACACTTCAAGCAGAGAAATGTCTGGAGGGAAAATCTCCTCCATCCTTTTCAGTGATTCCATCTGTATTGCCACCATCTTGCATTGTACCATGAAATTGATATCTTTCCTGAACAGTCCTTGGGAAGCTCCTGTCTCAAGTACTCTGACGAAATTGTCAAGGTATGCTTCCTTCGAAGGGTCGCAATTTTTGCGGGCATCTGCATATAGGGAGTCCATATCCCGGAAGAAGTCCACATTTACCATTCTCATCACGTCACGGTGGTGCAGAAATCCTCTGAGGAGTGCTTCCAAGGCGTTGCCTGAAGACTTCAGTATTTCATTGTTTGCTTCGGCGAGTCGCTTATGGAGTGTTTTCAGGGTTTCGGAAATCATATCTCCCTTGCTTTTGAAGATTTCATAAAGCGTTCTTTTCGACATTTTAAGAGAGGAGGCTATGAAGTCCATAGTTGTAGCTTTAAGCCCGTTCTTCAGAAGAATAGGCATAATGGAGTCGAGCAAGTCTCCATAGGCTTCCGGAGTCATGTCTTCACGTGTCATAATATAGGTTGTTTAGAATTTGAATTCCACATAGTCCATCATGCTTATGTGTAGTTCAAAAGAAATGCTTAAGCTTAAGGAGCGTTCCATATCAGAATAAGCGTTGAGGCTGTAGTTCTTGAATGAGCCGCCTATAGTGGTGCAAATGTAATATAAAAAACCGGAAAGCCAATATCGGTTTCCGGTTTTTTATCGTAATATGTGAAAAAGACTATTAAAAAGGAAATTATGTATTAAGAAAGGCTATGGTGATGGATCTGCGTCATGCCATGGCCGGTTCTTCGGCAGGAATCCCAAGCTTGATGCGCAGATTGGCGAGCATGTCTCTCGTCATCTCATCAAGACCGAATTCCGGTTTCCAACCCCATTCTTCGCGAGCGCATGAGTCATCAAGGCTGTTAGGCCATGAGTCGGCGATTGCCTGTCGTAGAGGGTCGAGACTATATTCCATCTTGAATCCGGGGACATATTCCTTGATTTTTGCGGCAATAATCTCCGGGTCAAAACTCATGGATGCTATATTGAAGGAGTTCCTATGGCGAAGTCTCGAAGGGTCGGCCTCCATGATTTCGACGGCAGCCCTGAGCGCATCGGGCATATACATCATGTCCATGAAGGTTCCCGGCTTCAGCGGGCATTTGAATGTCTCCCCCTTGATTGCGGCATAATATATATCCACGGCATAGTCTGTGGTGCCGCCTCCGGGAGGCGCCACATAAGATATCAGACCCGGGAACCGTACAGAGCGGGTGTCAACCCCGAACCTGCGGGCGTAATAATCGGAAAGCAACTCTCCACTCACCTTGGTGACTCCGTATATGGTCTCTGGCCGCTGGATGGTGTCTTGCGGTGTCATGTCGTGAGGTGTGGATGGACCGAACGACCCGATAGAGCTTGGAGTGAATACCGCACATCCTTTCTCTCGGGCCACTTCAAGGGTGTTGTAGAGGCCGCCTACTCCGATTTTCCATGCAAGTTGAGGTTTTGCCTCAGCTACAGCACTCAGAAGGGCGGCAAGGTTGTAGATCGTATCGACATTGTATTTGTCAACAGCTTCCGCAATTTGCGCTGGGTTGGTGATGTCAACGACATGCGACGGGCCGCTCTCGAGAAGAACGCCTTTGGGCTCGGCTCCGGGTATGTAGCCCGCCACCACGTTGCCGTTGGGATACAGGCTTCGCAACTTCATTGTCAGTTCGGAGCCTATCTGTCCGGTGGCTCCGATAATGAGGATATTCTTCATTGCAAAATCGTTAATGAGTGGTCTGTTTGAGCCTCCTTGGAATGATGGTTCGGTCAAATAAGACCCTGTGTTTATAATTCATCGCAAAATTAATATAAGTTTTATAAAAAATTACTTATATTTGCTAAAAAAATAATGGGGATAATCCGATTTCGCGGGTTGTCTGCTTGACAGTTGACTGCAAGTAACCAATAAATAAATGATTTACCATGTATAAAAATTTTAAGACACATCTTGAGAAGGAGCTGCAGGACATCAAGGATGCCGGCCTTTACAAGAATGAGAGAGTTATCGTCACCCCACAGCGTGCCGATATTGAAGTTGAGAACACCGATGGCGATGTGCTCAATTTCTGTGCGAACAATTATCTCGGTCTTGCCGACAACACGCGGCTTATAGAGGCAGCCAAGAAGGCAATGGATGAGAGAGGCTATGGCATGTCGTCAGTGAGGTTTATCTGTGGCACCCAGGATCTCCATAAGGAACTGGAAAAAGCGATAAGCGATTATTTCAAGACAGAGGACACAATTCTGTATGCGGCATGTTTTGATGCCAACGGCGGTCTTTTCGAACCTCTTTTCACAGAGGAGGACGCAATAATAAGTGACGCGCTCAATCACGCGTCGATTATCGACGGGGTCCGTCTGTGCAAGGCAAAACGTTTCCGTTACAAGAATGCCGACATGGAAGATTTGGAACGTTGTCTCCAGGAGGCATCGGACTGTCGCTACAGGATTATCGCCACAGACGGAGTGTTCTCTATGGATGGCAATGTGGCACCTATGGACAAGATATGTGAACTGGCTGAGAAGTATGACGCGATTGTGATGGTTGATGAGAGCCATTCTGCCGGAGTTGTGGGAAAGACAGGTCATGGTGTGGCGGAACAATTTGACTGTTACGGAAAAATCGATATCTTTACAGGCACTCTCGGAAAGGCGTTCGGAGGCGCTATGGGTGGTTTCACTACAGGTCCGAAGGAGATAATCGATATGCTTCGTCAGCGTTCCCGCCCTTATCTTTTCTCTAATTCCGTGGCCCCCTCTATTGTGGGGGCGAGTCTTGAGATGCTTAAGATGCTAAAGGAAAGTGATGCCTTGCACGACAAGCTTGTGGAGAATGTGAATTATTTCCGCGACAGGATGATTGAGGCCGGTTTCGACATCAAGCCTACTCAGAGCGCGATATGCGCTGTGATGCTTTATGATGCAAAGCTTTCGCAGGATTTCGCGGCAGAGATGCAGAAAGAGGGAATCTTTGTGACAGGATTCTATTATCCTGTAGTCCCGAAGGGTCAGGCCCGTATCCGGGTGCAGTTGTCGGCCGGACACGAGAGAGAGCATCTTGACAGGGCTATAGCGGCTTTTGTCAAAGTGGGGAAGAAGCTTGGAGTGATAAAGTGACATCTCAAGTGGCTTGAAAAAGGAGGTGTGTCGTATTTGTTTTTACGATACACCTCCTTTTTATTTTTGTAATGTGGCATGGTTGCGGGCAATCAATATTTCTGCGAGGAGATGACGTCAGGAGTTTTTGCGAAATATTTATTAATAATCAAGGCAATGAACCCGTCGCCGGTCACGTTGCATGCTGTCCCGAAGCTATCCATGGCGATATAGAGTGCAATCATAAGGGCCTGGTCGGCCTCGCTGAATCCCAACATGGAGGCAAGCAGACCAAGTGATGCCATTATTGCGCCCCCCGGAACGCCGGGTGCAGCGATGATTGATATGCCAAGCATGCAGATGAATCCCGTGAACATCCCGGAATCATAAGGTATCCCTTCCATAAGCATGAGGGCAACGGCGCACGCTACGATTTTCATGGCGCTTCCCGACATGTGGATTGTGGCGCATAGAGGGATTACGAATCCCGCAACGTCTTCAGACACTCCCATCTTGATTGCCTGCCGGAGTGTCACCGGTATGGTGGCGGCAGAGGACTGTGTGCCTAATGCAGTGAAGTATGCAGGGAGCATGGTATAAAGTAGTTTGAACGGGTTTCTTTTGACAAACAGGGCCGCTATGGCGTATTGCAGCACGAGAAGGAATATGTGCATGGCAAAAATGACAAGGATAATCTTGGCAAAAGCGGCAAGGACAGTTGCCACCTGCCCGGACACTGTCATATTCAGGAATATCCCGAAAATGTAAAGGGGGAGAAGTGGTATTATGAGCCGGTTGATGGTCATGGTTATGATTTCCCGGAATTCAGAGAGAAGAGGTTTCATTATTTCCCCTTTCATATATGCAAGACATATGCCAATTGTAAAGGCTAAGACAAGAGCGGTCATCACTCCCATCAGTGGAGGAATCTCCACTGTGAAATATGGAGAAAGGTCGTGGGTTTCGGCGACAGTGTTCAGCTTTCTTGCGGAAATGAGGGCAGGAAAGATGGAGTCGCCGACAGCAAAGCTCATCAACCCTGAGAAAGTGGTGGCGATATATGCTATGGCGGCAGTGGCGAGTAGCATCTTGCCTGCCAAATGCCCTATGTCGGCAATTGCCGGAGCCACGAATCCAAGGATAATCAGAGGTATAAGGAATCCCAGAATCTGGCTGAATATGGCGTTGAAAGTGGCGAAACCACGGGCTGCCCAGAATGGGAGTATATGTCCGGCCAGAATGCCGAGGATTATGGCAATCAGAATTTTGACCAGCAGGTTGGTCTTGGGTAGTTTCATTGTCTGTATCGTTCTATGAGTTTTTTATAGTATGGAGTCAGTCGCAGAGAGTCGAGCCATCTGTCTATCTTGTTGAAAGACGCGGTGTCTCTTTTCGGGAATGCCCATATCTGGAACTGGGTAAAGCTTATGGGGTTGTCGTAGGAAAGAAGAGGATAGGACGCTTTCATCTTGCGGGCGGTGTTTTCGTTCACTACCGCCAGCCTGATATCTCCGGATGCCACTTTCATGCACAGGTATTCTTCTGAAAGCCCGCTTTCCTGCCTGACCGGTATCTGATTTCCGGTTTCTTTAGAGAGGTTTGCGAGTCTCGCCACAGATGGAGAGCCCTTTTGTACAAAAACGGTGTCTTTCCATAAATCAAGAGCTGAGTTGATTTCCACATTTCCGGCGGAGTCGGCGAGTTGAACCAAAACGAGTCGGTCGAGAAAGACGCTGCCTGTGGTTAGGAAACGTTGCTTCACTGAGTTGTCGAGAGGCATTGAGGCAAGCATGTCATAGCTCCCTTTCTCCATTCTTTTCAGAGCGTCGTCAAGCGACACCACAGGCCATAGCTTTACGGGGATTCCGAGGTCTTTGTCCAGTTTTATTGCAAGGTCATAGTTCAGACCGCCAAGTGAATCGGCGTAGAGATAATAGCTCATGGGACCATATAATATAGCCACGTCAAGAGTGTCGCCACCGGAATTCCCTGTGGTGACTTTCGGAAGCGGGGACGCGTTGTCGCATCGTTTCGTGCCTAACATGAGAAGGATGGCCACAATCAGCAAGCCGACATATAGCGCAGTCTGTGCGTATTTGGTCTTTAGTGGTGTCATCAGTTGGAGAAATCTACAGAGAGCCCGAATTCAAGTCGGCGCGGGTTGAACGGATAATGGGGAAGAATAAAGCTTTCCTTTGAAAACATACCTTGGTTGGCATGGCTCCACAGTACATAGAACCTTGTCTTGTAGAGCCTGGCAGTGATATAGGCGTTGCAGAACGGGTAGTTTCCTATTTTCACCGGATTTTCGCCTTGTACATGGAAACTCATTGTGGCTGGCTGATAGTCAAGACCGTTGTATCTTGTATAGTAGTCGCAGTCCACGCCAATCTGAAGTGTAAGCACTTTGAAGGCTATGAATTTCAGGAAAAGGTTGCTGTAGATTGCAAACTGAGGGAGCGGCAACACACTTTCGTTTGAACTTTTCTGATAATAGACGGTGTTATTCCAGTTCAATATTCCTACTCTGAAAAGCTGGTTCAGCTTTGCTGAAAACACCTGTATGTTCCCGCCATACTGTCTTGGCAGTGATTCTGAATTGAAATATACAAGGTTCTGGATATTTTCCACTTCAGCGCCTATGGTGGTTTTGGTCCATGGAATTAGCAGTTCTCCTCCAGCTTTGTATGACCTTGTCTTGCCGAAATCATTGTCCCAGACAAAATGGTTTGAGATATATTCTTGCAGAAGATAAGGCTGGGCTGTGTTGCGGAACGCGGCCTTTGCTGTTATGCTGACAGAATCTCCGAACAGTTTGAACCTGGTGTTGATTTTACCATCCAGTTCGAGGTCTCCGACAACATCTCCAATCAGGCCGAATCTTGCATTTGCGGCATATTTGAGTATAGATCCCTTGTCTTTTTGGAGACGTCCTCCCACCCACAGCATGTTGCGGGTTGCTGTAGGAGCCACGTTGAATCCGTTGGGAAGAGGCGTGAGGGATTCTATATCAGTGTCGGAAAGTATTGGCTGCCGGAAATATGTAGGCTGTTTGTATTTCTGGGTCTGATAGGATATGAAAGCGGATAATCCGAACTTGGCCCATTTCTGGAAACCTTCAATAAGTTCGATGCCAAAGGAGTTTGTCATCTGTGTCAGGTAGGTTTCTTCACGTGAGCCGTTGGGGTCGAGATAGCAGTTGCTCCAAAAGTCTTCAGCCTGGGAGGTGTTGGAATTCAGGAATGTATGATGCCTGTGCTGAAGGTCGAAGGAGTATATGAACCGAGTCATGGGCACATATACTTCCCTTGTGAGAGTATCGTTGACATTCTCGCTTTTCCAGAATCCGACTTTCCATGCATGTGTCATGAAAAGCTCGTCTCCGTTCAGTCGGGTGTGTGCCGCGTTCAGTCGGGTGGGGATACTCTTTGGTTCAATTTTGTTGATACCACCTTGAAGCAGTGCCGGGTCGGTTATATAAAGGTCGTCGGTGATACCTCCGTTTTCCTTGTTGAGGGAGTTGAAATGGTTGTAGAACGCTTGCAATTCATATCGGTCGCCTTTATAATATGTGGAGAAACTGAATGCAAGGTTCTTCAAGGCCTGTGCCTCATAAGCTCCTTTTGAATATATGTAGTCGATGGATGCTCCGATGCCGATTCTTCTGTTGACGTTGCCTGCGAAATCTGCGGAGAGTCTGTCGTTGTGATTTAGCTTGTTCCCTCCGAAGACATAGTTCAGAATCGTTGTCGGCACATATACGTTATAGAACTTCTGTTTTGAGAATGTCGGGATAGAGGCGTCAAGGGCATCCTGAAAAAAGAATGTCGCCCTTTGAGGCCTTTCTGAGTAAATAAGATTTATCCCTTCAGCTCCCATTGTCCCGGTTGTGGCATACGCGTCGCTGACCATGGATGGTATGTTTTTGCGTTGGAAGTTGTATGTCAGGGTGTCGATTGTCGATTCCACCGGATTTCCGAGAGGGAATGTCAGTGTCCATGCCGTGCCTTGACGCACGGAATCAGTGGGCGCTCCTTCCGGTTGTGAAGAAGTCTGCCGCTGTTGGCCGCCCGACGAAGGTCTTCCAAGCCGTTGCTGCGGGAAGGCATATGAAATCGTCAGTGAGGCTATACATAATATGAGTATGCGTTTTGCAATCATGACGCGAAGTTAGCAAATAATTGGGTAAATATGAGGGGTGTCTATAAAAAAAAGAGAAGCGCGGTTTCACAATCACGCTCTCTGATAGCATTAAATTCTAATACCATGAATAAAACACAGTGCAAATACAATAATCGTATATAAGTAACGCAACTGTATTGTGTTTTGTTGTGTGGTTGTCTAAAAAAAATGTTGTGAGGGTAAATTTTTTTAGATGATTTTGTAAATAGTTGTAATACAGTGGTTCATTTGCATATAAAACAAGGTTTTTACTCAATCCGCGATGGCGAAGGCGTTGGAATCCTACTAAAAATTGATTGTGAAATTGAAACAAAACCGTAAAAAGGGTGTTTTATATGTTGTAAAACATAATTTAATAACACAAGTTGACATCGGGAAAATAGATGAAATAATTTTTATAGCATTCAGGATTAAATACTCCGGGTGTTTCCAATCTTTCTTTCCCGTCGGTTGCTTGGTATCGTGATTTTATTCACAGACATAAAATATTATTGATTATGAAACATGTGATATCAAAATTCTTGAGATGGTATTGCGAGGCCGCTTCGATGGTATATAACCACAGGTGATTCCACAATCCGTGTGATACGGTAAAAGCCTTCCGTATCCATTTGCCCTGCGGGATGCAGAGGTGATTATTCTGAATGATTGACACTTTATAAGACAATTTGGAGCATGCCGACTTACGGCATGCTCCAAATCCATGTTATGGGGAGGTTGTTATTGATGTGCCGGCCTCAGAAGGTCGTTGACAGTCTTTACTGGATTGAACGTGCTGACGGGGACTTCTACGAGCACCGTGTTCCAGTCGCTCATGGCTCCATTCCAGAGTCCGGGAAGTTCGAGGGCTTTGATTTCCACTCCTTCGCGGCTTTTCTGAGAGATGAAGCCAGTTGCCTTATCCACAAAGTCGGGGAGATTGAATTTGTTTCCCTTCCAGTCTTTTGTGCTTACCACAAGGTCAACCGGGTTGAAATGAGTAGATTCCTTGAGCATTTTCTGTGCTTCTTTGTCTTTGGGGTCAATCTGTGTGGATTCAAGAATCTGTGGGCTCACCGTGCCGTCGGGGTTGTAGGCAAGGAATGGGCCTCCTCCGGGTTCTCCCTCGTTTTTAACCATGCCACACACTCTGAACGGGCGGTTGAGTTTGGAGAAGATATATTCCGCCTTTGCGTTTGAATCAAGATTCTCCACATTGTCATGGGTTATGCATAACACTTTGTGAAGGAAGTCGAGCATCTCTTCGATTTCTTCATCGGAGGGAGTGCCTTTTGATATAGCTTCGCAATACCTGTCGGCCTTCTGCTTCACCCCGACCAAAACACCACCGATAATTTTTTTGAATTTCAAGGTGTCGCCACGCAATGAATCAGGCACTACATTGTCGATGTTCTTTATAAATACCACATCCGCTTCAATGTCGTTGAGGTTTTCGATAAGCGCGCCATGCCCTCCGGGACGGAAGAAAAGAGCTCCGTTCTCACGGTAGGGCGACCCGTCAAGATTTGCGGCAATCGTGTCAGTGGCAGATTTCTGTACGCTTGTGGTAATTTCAAATTCAACGCCATATTCGTGTTTCAGTACTCCGGACACTTCCTCAAATTTCATTTTCACGAGCGGGAGATGTTCTTCACTGACCGTAAAGTGTACCCTTACTTTACCGTCCTTGCCGGCGGCGTATTGCGCACCTTCGGCAAGATGTTCCTCAATCGCTGTACGCGAGGTTCCCGGCACTTTGTGAAATCTGAGAAGTGCCTTTGGGAGTTGTCCGTAGTTCATACCCTCTTTCTCTATGAGGGCTTTGACAACGTCCTTATAGCGTTTCTCTTTTATCAGCGAGTCAATACTGAGTCCGTAGAGCGACAGGCAGACGAAATTAAGCATCGGGAAGAAGGCGAAATTCTCGATTTCGTCAAAGAATCTCTTCATGAAATCATTGTCCGGCTTCTCTTTTTTTCCGTTGGCAAAGGAGAAAAGGTCTTTGAACATACGCGAAGCGGCACCGCTTGCGGGGACCATTTTCAACACTTTCCCTCCTTTAGCGAGGTATTCGTCCCATAAGGATGCCGCCTGCAATTCCATTTCCGGAGTCAACACGGATATGCCGTTGCCTGGCGTGGCGGCTCTCTCTATTTTTAGATAAGGAAAACCTTGCGCGAGCATCTGGAGCTCTTCTCTGAGTTTTTCTTCGGAGATTCCTTTCTCTTTTAAGACTTCAAGGTCTTTTTCATTCAATTCCATATGAAAATGCGATTGTTAAAAGGTTTTATTTTGAGTATATACATACTGTTATTATCGATGGTGGAATAAGAGACAAGACGCGTAATGCCTTTGGGGCATGACTTGCTCTCATATGGAGTCGTTGGCATCCATGATTCTACGGCATGCGGAGATTTTTCCGGACAGCCTTGGAATCTCCTTTTCAAGCAGATGGGCTTTCTTTTGCATATCGTATAATCTCCAGGTTGCCGCCACCATCTGTTTTTGGTCGGCAGGGATTTGAAATCCGGCGGTACGCTTTTCCTCAAGAAAGGCTGTAGTGATGGCCGATGATTCATGCTGCGCTATCAGCATCCCGATTGAGTCGGCTTTGGCACCTGTGAAGCATACCCTGTCAATGTTTCCCGCACGATAGTTCAAGGCCTGGTCGTGGGGGACAATATCTGAAGATACTGTCTCGCCGTCGGAAGACACCGCAATCTGGTTGAAATGTGTCCCGGAGAGAGTGGCAATCAGTTCAAACCGTTCGTCTTCCGAGACGCGAGCCACAAGGCCGGTGACTGACAACGGGTAGCGTCCTTTCCATCCTTTGTAGATATAGTATCCTTCCACTTCACGGGGATTGCTGACATAGTCGAAGTCTCCCACCATCCGTCCGACTTCATTCTGCACATCGGAGAGTTGAGCCGTGGTGGTTTCGATTTGCTTCTGGTATAGCGCGACAGAGTCATTAAGGCTGTCAAGCCATTTTTGCCGTTGCTGTTCAGCCTCGGTCTGTTTAGAATTGCCGCATCCAGATAATGCTATCAAGGTTGCGGTTGTCATGAGAGATGAGTGTATGATTGTTGGCTTCATAATCTCTGTATGTCTTTGACTCCTTTTACGGTTTTGATTTTCTTAAGGAGAGTGTTAAGCTGTCTTTGGTCGGGGACTGCAACAGTCAGCATTCCCTGGAACATTCCGTCGTGGCTGTCAACCGATATGTTGCGTAGATTGGCGTTCATCTCTTTGGAGATGATTGACGTGATGTTGGCCACGATTCCGATATCGTCGTTGCCTATTATTCTTAGCGACACCGGCAGCATGTCGCCCGACTTTCCGCTCCAGTCAGCCTTAATCATCCTATATGGATAACGTTCACGGATATTGCCGGCGTTGGGACAGTCACACCGGTGTATTTTCACGAGTCCGTCAGAACTTATGAACCCGAAAACATCGTCGCCATATATCGGAGCGCAACATTTCGCGAATTTGTATTTAAGGCCGTTGATTGATTTCTCTCCTATTACGAGCACATCACTTTTCGATTGCAGCTCATCGTCTGGACGTTTCATCTGAAACTCCTCTGCCGACACTTTCGGCCCCTCGTTTTTCAGAGAGGTTTCCTCAATATATGTCGCAAGGAATTTTCCGGGGTCGATTTTCTCGTCGGCCATATCCGCGAAAAACTCGTTGGCATATTTGTAGCCCGACTTGCTGACGAGTTTCATCAGCACCGACTCTTCAATTTCGATTTTCCGGTTCTTGGCCCTTCTTTCGAGAATTTCTTTCCCGAGGTCGGCACGTCGCTGGAGTTCTTCATTGAGACTCTGCTTGATTTTGTTGCGGGCTTTTGTGCTCACCACGATGTTGAGCCAGTCAGCTTTAGGCGACTGGTTGGCGGCAGTGAGGATTTCCACCGTGTCACCGGAGTTGATGCGGTAGGTAATCTTGCGATGTTGCCCGTTTACAACCGCTCCGGTGCAGTGGGCGCCCACGTTGGTGTGTATCTGGAATGCGAAGTCGAGTACCGTGGCTCCGGACGCAAGACGGAACAGGTCGCCTTTGGGCGTGAACGCGAACACCTCTTTTCCATAGACATCCATTCTCATGTCTTTCATGAGTTGCATAGGTCCAGTGTCGGCTGTTTCAAGGATGTCGCGTATATTGTTCATCCATTGGTCAGTGCTGTCTCCTTTAACCCCTTTGTAGCGCCAATGTGCGGCGAGGCCTTTTTCTGCGACGAGATCCATTCTTTTGGTTCGGAACTGAACTTCCACCCATCTTGAACCGGGCCCCATCACTGTGGCGTGGAGACTTTCGTAACCGTTGCTCTTGGGTATGGAAATCCAGTCTTTCATACGAGCCGGATTTGCGATATACATATCGGCGAGTATGGAATAGGCGAGCCAGCAGTCGCTCTTCTCTTTTTCTCGCGGAGTGTCAATGATGACGCGGATGGCGAAAAGGTCGTAGATTCCCTGGAGATCAACCTTTTGCTTCTTCATCTTGTTCCAGATGGAAGATATTGACTTTGTGCGTCCCTTGATGTCGAATTTCAGGCCTGCCTCCTGAAGTTTTCGCTTTACGGGGTCGATGAATGATTTGATATACTCTTCGCGGCTCCGTTTTGTCTCATTGAGTTTATGCGCAATCTGAGTGTATATTTCCCTGTTGGTGTATTTTAGGGCCAGGTCTTCAAGTTCCCCTTTGATTTTATATAGGCCAAGCCTATGGGCCAACTGGGCATAAAGGCAACTTGCCTCGAAGGCTACATTCCTCACCCATTCATCGTCGGGGTGGTGATTGATTGAACGCATGAGCACGAGATTGCGAACAATCATTATAATAATCACCCGGATATCGTCTGCAAGCGAGAGGAGCAGCCCCCGGAAATTGTCTTGGTTCACTACGTTGTTCTTGTTGGAAAACCTGTCAACCGATGTCAAGCCTTTGAGCAGGCCTGCCACATCTTCTCCCCATGCTCCCTTTGCCTCGTCGATAGACAGTATTCCCTCTTTTACAATTGGATAAAGACCGATTGCAACAAGTATATTATGGTCGGGTTCTATTTCTTCAGCGAAAAGGAGGGCGGTTTTCAATGTGACAATCGCCTTGCAGATATTCTTCTCGTCATGGGGATGTCGGGATTCGCGCATGCTTTTCCGCATAATCTCCCGGAAGGAGGCGATTTCCTGTTGGCTGTACCGGGTCTGTATATAGCCACGAATCTGATGGGTAAGCGAGATAATCTCGCGCTTTTCCATAATGCTCAATGCGTCTGTAACCGTATTCTCCATTCTTGTGGTATGGTTTAGGTTTTATTGGTTGCTTTTGAAACAGTCTGCCGCTGGTGATGTTGCGTGGAGCCGTAGCCCTAAGAGACAGTTTCTGACAGCAGTTTTAGCAACTGATATGCAAAAGTATGAAAAATGTATTATAACGACAAGCAATACGGCGGTATTATTGGGTGTGTGGATGAAAAAAACTCAAATTTAGTTTTGTCATCATCGGAATTTCCGGATGAAGTTGAATATGGTATCATAGGCCGCCTCTCTTACATTTTCCCTGCTGAGTATGAGGTCATGTATGCCGTTTTCGATTGTAGATACCTGCCGGGTGGCTTCATTGCCGAGTTTGCTTCCCTGCCGCTTGATCATGGCGGGGTCGAGGACCGCGTCACCGGTCTGGAATTCCGGAGTATAGTTACATCCGCTGATTTTACGGTTGCTATGCATCACGAGAATGGGAATCATTATGTTCTCCCGATTCTTCATGAGAGTGCTTTGTGCGGAGTTGATTGCCCCTACCCACGACCATGTCACCGGCGGGGAATACACCATTTTCCAGTCTGTGTCGTAGGTCCATTCCCCGTCATATTCTTTTAGGAGACTGTATGCGTATCCGTCGCAATGGGCTTGTTTTATTTTCGCGTTCTTGAATATTTTCCCAAGAAAACTGACCACAGGTATTGCCATATCGCGCATGAACGCAGAGTAGTTCCATTCAAGGAAAGGGCTGTCGGTGACTATGCGGTCAACTCCGATTCCATCGCCTTTCACCGCGGCCATATATGCCACTGTCAGGCCTCCAGTGGAGTGGCCACTGAGGGTTATGTCGGTGTTCCCGTCTCTTTTTATCTGGGAGATGGCTGAGTCGATGTCGGCGAAATACTCGTCTTGACGCCGTACGTTGAATGGATATTGCCATGGTTCCCTGCTTCTTCCGTATCTACGTAAATCTACGGCGTAAAAATTGAATCCGGAATCTGTGAAGATTTCACCCATCTCTTTCTGAAAGAAATAATCGTTGAAGCCGTGTATATAAAGATATGCCTTCTTGGATTCATTCTTGCAGAGCTTTCTTATTATGGTGGAACGGCAAGGCCCGTCGAACGCTTCGCCCTGGTTCACAAATCTTGACTCATAGCCCGGAAGAATGTCGGCATGCCATGTGGTGTCGGAGACCGGATTTTTTGGGCCTTTGTATTTCTCACTCAAGTCCCAGGCGCCGGCAAAGGGGGCGCATATTATGGATGCCAGAATTATTGGAAGTTTTCTCATAGGATTCAGGGAGGAAAGAGGCGGATGTTTACAAATATATGAGGAGAGCCGGCCGTTGATGTCTGGCCGGCCCTCATAGGGAGTAACGCAATTAGGTGTCAAAATGTTCTGTCAGAAGCCTCCGCGTCCGCCTCTTCTTCCTTCACCGCCTGGAGGTGGCCCCATGCGTCGTCCGTCATGGCCTCCGGGATCCATCATCATGTCGGATTCACCATCCGGCCCTTTGTTCTTTTTGCGTAGCGTATTGAAATTCCAGGTAAGACCGAACATCACATAGCGTGTGAGGTCGTTGAACTCGGAATCAATGATGGTGTTGGCTCCTACAGAACGACTGATGTTCTGTTTCTGGCCAAGAAGGTCGTAGGCTCTCACGGAGAATGTGAGTGATTTGTCGGAAAGGAACGAATATGACAGTTCTGCGTTCCAAAGCCACTGCTTTGAGTCGAACCCTTGGGAGTAGCCGGTGGAATTGGAGAAATTCACATCGGTATTGAATTGCAATCCGAAGGGAAGGTATAGAGAGGCGTCGCTCCTGAATCCATATGAATGAGTGACCCTATTGTTCTGCTGTGGAAGTGTGTTGTTGACTTCTCCATATGAGTAGGTCGGATTAACGCTCATCTGGAAAACATCACAGGAGAATGTCAGACCTCCGGAGGGGGAGAGGTTGAGGTTGCCGGTCCGGTTGTAGTCCCCGTTGATGTAGCCTGGCGTGGAGCTGTAGCGTCCGTTCAGTCTCGCGGAAAATCTCCATTTCCTGTTGGCGAAGGGACGATTTATCATGGCCATACCGAACAGATTGAAATTTCCGTTGGCATTTGTGTATGTCGTGGTGCGTCCTCCTGTTTCGGAATTGGTGGTGGTTTTGGAGACTATCGTGTTGATGGCGAAAGATGTGTTGAGAACAACGAATAGTGCCTGTTGCGATTCCATCCTGTAGTCGTTGAAGTTTATCCCGATGTTTTGGGTGAATGTCGGTTTTAGCTCAGGATTACCCTTTATTATGTTCAAAGGATTGGATACATCTTCCACTGGTTGCAACTGGGTCATCGAGGGTTGTGACGTGCGTGCCCTGTATGTGGCTCTTATAGAGGAACGTTGTCCGAATCTATAGCGGAAATTGGCATAAGGCGACACATTCCATACCCAACGCTCCGGAATGTTGCGGGCATTGTTTATGAGATCTTCGCTCTTTGAACTCGAAGGGGAAAAAAGTAAGCCGGCGTCAAGATTGTATTTCTTGTTCACTTTCTTATAGCCGAGTTGCAGTTCCTGCGTGAAGAATTTGTTGCGGAAACTGTTGCTAAGTTGCTCTGATAGGATAGCACCCACGGGCACTTGGTCAAACTCTTCCGGAACAAAAAAATCAGTGTTTTCAGGTTCCGGCAGGTTGTAGGTAAGTTTGTCTGCGTTGTTCCATTGATACCTGATTCGGTAGGCTATGTTCAGAAAGTTTCCGTTCTTTGCATTTCCGAGGGGTTCTGTCCAAGTCAGTCGGCCATCCACCGAGTTGGCCCATGTACGGTCGTCGATGAACCGGTACAGGAGTTCACTGTCATCCTGCCTGAGGAAATATTCAATGTCGCTCCAGGTGGTTGATTTCTGACGAGTGTCAGAGAAGCTGTAGTTGGCCTGAAGACTCAGCGAGCGTCCTGGATGGGATGCGAATTTATGGTTGAATATGAAATTGCCGCCAGTCTGGATGCTGTGTCCTTTGTTGGTCTGTATGTTGCGGCTGCGGTTTACTGCGGTCTCCATTGGGTCGCCGGCTCGTAATATGGATGAGTCATTGGATAGGGACGACCTGAAATTCAACCTGAAGTTTGGTCGGAACTCGACCGTGTTGTTTGGGTCGATGTTCCATTGTATACGGAAATCGGAACTGATGTTGTGTCCTTTGTCGTTGGTTCTTGAGCCGGCGGCTTGAGTGCTGACAGAGTCCGGAAAAAGGTATTGGGTTGCCGTGCGTCGTGTGGAGTTGCGGTCAGAATGCGTGTATAGCACGTTTCCTCCCACTCGGAAAATCTCTTCCTTGCCCACGTTGAAATTGAGGCCGAGTCGCTGGCTGCGGTTGATTCCCCCGTTGCCTCCAAAATCTCGGAACCGTCCACGTCCGCGGTCGGATGCTCCCATCTCATTTATGTTGTTTGCACCCCCAAGTATGGTGATTTGGTTTCCGTTGTTGAAATTATTCACCACAAAACTGCCCTGATAGCGGCTGTCAGTGCCATATCCGCCACCGACATTTCCGAACCATCCGTTGTTCATGTCTTTCTTGACAGTGAGGTTTATCACAGTCTCCTCTTCTCCGTCATCGACTCCGGTGAGACGGGCCAGGTCGCTCTTTCTGTCAACCACCTGAACTTTGTCAACCATGTCAGACGGAAGGTTCTTTGTTGCCATCTGAGGGTCATCTCCAAAAAATTCCTTCCCATTTACAAGGATTTTGGTGATAGACTTTCCGTTGGAGGTTATGGCACCATCCTCTCCGATTTCCACACCGGGGAGTTTTTTCAGAAGGTCGTTGACAGTTGCGTTCGGTGCTGTGTGATAGGAACCGGCATTGAATTCGATTGTATCCTGTTTGGCGACTACAGCCGCTTTTACGGCAGTCACCACAGCCTCATTGAGGGTGAATGCGTTTTCAATAAGCTCAATTTTACCGAGGTCAATTGTCTGAGAGGAATCTTTCACTTCAATCTGCCTGCCAATCTCATCCATACCGGTCATGGAGGCAATGAGGAAGTAGTTCCCTTTTTTTATTTTATTGAATGAGAAATTGCCGTCGTCGGAACTGATCTGGTAGCCGGCCCGCAATGTGTCAGGCAGAGCTATCAGTTGTATCGCGGTTCCGGGGAGAGGTTCACCGTTGGAATCTATGATTCTGCCTTTCACAGTTGCGGCCAATGCGGACGCTCCCGCTACGGAAAGGAGAAGTGTAAGCGGCAGAAGCCGTTGTGTACTCATGTGGCGTTAATTGGTTTGGTTTTGATAGATATTATAACTGGTGTGATTCCCGTTTCCCCGGGTTTACATTGTAGGCAATGCATGTTGGGGAATCACGTAATTGTGACTGATGTGGTGAAAAAAGGTTTAAAAACGATAATTTTTTTTGTAGCGAGTGAAGGCCTGTATCTTTTATATGGCAATCGGATGTTTGATGATTGTTATATATATATTGCACATGATGTATGCGGGAGGATATAATGCAAAATAGTCGTGCAAAATATTTTGCACGACTATTTTGTATCGAGGGTGAAATGTGGGTTTCGAACCCACGACCTTCGGAACCACAATCCGACGCTCTAACCAACTGAGCTAATCTCACCATATTGCTTTCCTGGGAAATTCCACTAAAGGCTTCGCAAGGTCTCTCCCGAAAAGCGATGCAAAGTTAGGGCTTTTTTTTTGAATCTCCAAATTTTTTTAGCAAAAAAATACAATAAAAATAGTGCTCTGTTTTTAAATTATTGATTTTTATTAAAATCAGATTTTTTGCGTTGGAGTATAATTTCAATCTCGGAATTGGTCAGTCCTGTGACATCCGTTATGGTATTGACTGGGAGTCCCAATTCAATTAGTTTGATTGCGGTCTGCCTACGCTCCTCCGCACGTCCTTCCGCACGTCCTTCTTCACGTCCTTCTTCACGTCCTTCCGCACGTCCTTCTTCACGGGCAGTGTCAAGCACATCGTTTTGCACCATGATTGTGTCTATATGTGCATCGTATTCTCGCTTCTCTTTGGGTGACATGGAAAGGTATTTCAGTTTTTCCTTTACCTCTTGTAGTCCAGGCGTGCGTGTATCCTCCTTCACTTTGCCAGACTTGAGGTATGTAATCCATTCGTCGAGAGGAGATTCGGGTATTTTGTCATATACATTCACCCTTACAAGATAGTATTCTGGAAATACTTCCTTGGGCAGGTGTTGCACAATTATTCCATTCTCTTTTGTGTTTACACGCAGGTCATTGCCAGTATGTATTCCCTTGAATCTTGTTTCTCCATGATATACATAGTCATCTCCATTGCCATAGTCACAATAGAGTATGCTGATGGAATATACTTTTTTGACCTGGTCATACTTCTCTCCGATATTGATGTGCTCTGTTATGGCTTTGGAAGTGCCGTAAAGAATTCGTTGTAGATAGTATAGCTGGCGGGTGAGCTGAACCTCAACGATTATGATGTGGCCTTTGCTGTTCTTAGCCTTGATATCTACACGGTTGAATTTGTCGGTATCGGAGTCTTGGTTGCTCTCGCTTTCAAGGAGTTCGATAATCTTCACTTCCTCACCCAACAGCACGGTAATGAATCCTTCAAGGATGTCGAAATTCGCTTTGTCGCGCAGGATATGTTTTATCGCCCAGTCAAATCTGATGTATGTATTGTCAAGTCCCATAATCTGAATTTTTACAGGTAAAACATTTTAGTAGTGTTGCTGACAGTACATTTGAAAATATTATTGCAGATGACTTATGTGACATGTTCACCTATCCAAAGGTGACCCAACGGACAGACTGTCGGATTTGTAGTCAAGGATGAGGTCTAAAATCCCATAATAGAGCAATAATATTTTCAATGCGACATCGCTTGTATGTCAGCAGGTCAGAGTGGTGATTCGACCATTACAAAGATAACCATTATTTATCGTTGATGCAAGACTTACTGTAAAAAGATGCAGGGCTGACGCATCTTAATTTTTAATAACGTCAAAACTTTTTAAGGCATATAGCAGGTAGTCATTATCCCATCCGG
>JAIDXM010000096.1 GCA_029058745.1 Muribaculaceae bacterium | reverse complement strand
ACCCTATATGTCTTCTACGAAGAAACCGACTTCGTAGCCACTCTCTCATCCCTCACGCAGGAAGAATACCAAATCATTCTCTCCTTCCCTTCCTATTACCTCTCCGGATATTTTATTTTTCCATAATAATTAAAGAACATATAGAGACATCCCTTTAAATATTTGTGAAAAATTAGAGTCGGAACAAAAAGTATTTGTGCATTTATGCCTTTGGCATGTAAATTCACACAGGCATAAAATGCACATTTAAATATGTGTGCTGACTATAAAATGAACGGATATTTTACAGGAGATTCATAACAGTCAAATTGAGGATTTCAACATCGACATGAAAAGAAGATATTTCATAATCATAAGTTCGATAATCGCCATCTGCATAATAAGTTGTGTGGCTTACTATCTTTCCATGCAGGCAAACGCAACATTGCAGAACCGGTTAATCGAGATGCATGGCAAAACTATAAATCTCAGTTTCGATGAGACTGAGGTATTCTATAATGGAAATGACACAACATACGGCAACTCTAAAGTCAAAAAGCTGGTCATATTTGTTGACAGTGCCTCCTGTTCCGGCTGTTTCATCAACAAACTTGTACAATACTATGATATCAATGAACATCTCAACCAAAAAGATGGACAACTTGTGATTGTGTTTAATCCGCCCCAAAATAAAATCGAAGAAATCCGACGAAAAATTATAAGGAAAGAACTCCCATTCTGGTGTGTTCTTGATAAAACCGGAGATTTCCTACTAAAGAATCCGATTATTCCTGACAATGAACTGCTTCATTCATTTACACTTGACGAGAATGACAATATAATTCTTGTAGGGGACCCGTTGTCAAATCCCGATATCATGAACCTGTTTTTAAAGCAGATTAATCAGCAATCATGACTCTAAACGATTCCACATACAAAGTAGCCGTAAAAAATCAATGTTCAGTATATGGCATCGTCGCAACAACGCTTCGTCTGTCAATAGCCATCATTCTGATTACATCCGGCATAATGAAAGGCGTCAATCTCCAATCTGTTGCACAGACAGTCCGTACATATTTCAGTCTGTTCGGATTTACTCCCGATGCCGTCACTGTATCCACAGTCGGTTTTGCGACATGCGCTCTCGAAATATGGTTAGGGATGCTTGCAATCAATAAAACAATCCACCGGCTGATTTACCCGGTCTATATTCTTGTATTTATCGGGTTCTCATTTATGACTTATGTCAATCTGACCTCTCCATTCGGGAATCATGAATCATGCGGTTGCTTTGGAGAAGTAATCCACCTTGACGCGACGGCAACCTTTGTCAAAAACCTCATTTTACTATGTATGGCTATTATGGCAGGAATCTCATATGGATATGATATCAGCGGATATCAGGGCAACCGAAGAAATCCTCTGTCATCTTTCAGAAAGCATTTCCTCATCTGCGCGGCAGCTTCCTTATTGCCTGTCACACTATCGGCAATATTGATGAATAGAATAAACACATCAGCGTATGTCTGCCTATACATAGGAATATCCCTGTCCTCAATCCTTATTGTTGCCATACACATTGTTTGGGCATCCAAATCTCCCAATATGTGCATTACGGATTGACTTAAGAAAGACTGGAAGATTATACCACCAACTTTTCAATCTCTTGAATATGTCTGAAAAAATAAAATACCATTCCATAACGCTTGTGGCTATTTGTTTCCTACTATCCTCCTGTTCAAACAGCAGAATGGCAGAAACAGTGGAGATGGAGGAGAGATCTATGATAACAGACAGCACAGTCATAATTTCTACCGATAATGCCTCATTTGCCAGTGTGCCTCTTTCTGAACTAATTGACGAAGTGAGATACCTGCAACTTGAAAACAGCGACAGCGCAATGCTATCTGCCCCTGTGAATGTAAAGTATCAAAATGGTACTTTTTATGTCAGCGATATTGATGAAAGACTGTATTGTTTTGACAATGACGGGCATTTTTTAAGAAAAGCATATAAAAAAGGAAAAGGCCATGGAGAAGTCGTACGTATGTATGATTTCGATGTCGATAATGATTATCTGTATATATTGGACGGTTCAAAATCAGCAATCATTAAATATGACCACAAAGGAAATTTTATAAAAGATGACAAACTCCCTTTCAGGGCAATCAGATTTTCATTGACATCCGAAGGATTCGTATTCCAGCTTGCCCCCTTCAGTCTAAACAATGAAGACGAGAATAATCAAATTGTAATTACAGACAAGGAGTATCTATTACAGAATTCATTTATACGGTACCATGTGCCCGCTTGTAATCCTGTCAGCAGGACACCTTTCTTCTTCCGAGCCAACGATAAAGTTATATTCGCTCCTATTTACGGAAGAAGCATTTTTTCCATTGATGGCAAGAATGATTATGATATGATTTATTATGTCGATTCCAAGTCTCCTTATTATGAGCCGGCAAAACATATCGACGGCGCCAAAGAAGCCATGGAGAAAGGTATAATATACACCTATGACAATCCTATTTATAACGGAAAGTACATTATACAGACTTTTACCACCTCTCCTTCTCAAAAACAGACTCTCTTAATCAACAGCGATTCCAACGAATATGCTTTTTTTAATTCACTGGTTCAAGATTGTCCTTTGGTCTATGACTTTAATTTTCTTTTAACAAAATCCTTTAGTAATGAACTGCAATCCTTTATAGGTTTTTCAAATAGTTATTATCCCGATACCCATGAAAAGGATATTGAAGAAATTAAACAATCAAAACCGGACACTATCGCGTCAATTTTAATAAAAGAAGGCATTTCATTTGCCGACAACCCGCTTCTTATAATTTATAGTCTAAAGGAAAATATACAACTTAACCGATAATATCTCCAAGCCACACCTCAAAATTCACCGGTTCGGAACTTTAGGGAACCATCCTTAACCAAATGATCATTTTATCTATGAAGTATCGAATAAAATATTCTAAAAGCCTGTTTTTCTGTCTGCCGTTAATCGCGGTACTTACGTCATGCGGCATCCTTACAATGTCGCCTGAAGAGAAATATCTTGAAAAGGCATTGGAATTATCGGGACAGAACAGGAAAGAACTGGAGAAAGTGCTTGACCATTATGGCGACAACCCCGAACGCCTTGCCGCCGCCAGATGGTTGATAAGCAACATGCCGTTTCATCACTCAAAGACCGGCCCCGAACTTACGAAATATCGCCGTTACTATGAAACGGCCGCCGACCAGTCATTAAATCCGCAAACCATAACTGACTCTCTTGATTCCATATATGGCGCCCCGGACCTAAATAAATTCACTATCGTGTATGATATCGAAACTCTTGACTCCGCATATATCGTCAACAATATCGATGCGGCATTCGAGGCACGGGAACGCTGGCCCTGGGGCAAGAATGTGAGATGGGAGGATTTCCTTGAGTTTGTATTGCCATATCGTCTGGGTGACGAACCTATTTCATATTGGAGAAAACCTGTTTTGGAAGAATATGGCAACATAATCGACAGCATAGCATCCTTGCCGGAGGCCGCTTCCCCACGGATTGCATCCGACCTCCTTTATAAGGAATGGATCTGGCGTAAAAATTTCAAATGGACATCACGCCTCCCAAGCGGCCCAAGATTAGGCCCGGACATTGTGGAATGGAAAACCGGAGGATGTCGGGAGAAATCAGACGGTATGTCGTACCTGCTGCGGGCAGCCGGCCTGCCGGCTGCTTTGCACCTTGTCCCCATGCGCGGCGACCTCAACGACACCCATTCATGGGGAGCGGTCTATGACTCGGACGGAAGTCCATGGTTGCCCGAACAGAATACTGATTCCGCATATAAATCGAGAGTTCCGGCTGCGAAAGTATTTAGTGAGACATTCTCCATCAACCGGAACATACATACAGGAAGTACCGGCACCCGGCACGCCAATCCGTTTTTATTGAATCCTTTTATCAGGGATGAAACCGCATGGTATCTTCGCCCATCCCAAAGAACGCATCTTATAATCCCCTTGTCTGAGTTCGACGGAATCAGCAATGGCGACACAACCTACATCGCCCTCTCTTCAAAAATGGACTGGGTGCCGGTAGGGATGGGAGTTGCCGGGAACGATTCAGTCGATTTCGGATATGTCGGAGAAAAAACCGTATGCGTGGCGGGCGTTATGAAGAACAATAAGTTCGAAGTCAGGAGTTTCCCTTTCAAAACGACAAGGGACTCCGATAATCAATTAAGTTTCTTTATACCCGGAGAAACAAAACCAATAAACATCTATAGCAAATATAATCTGATTGTCGGAGACTATACCATAAGAATGGTTGATGCCTGTTTTGAAGCAAGTGATTCCCCGGATTTTTCTGATTCCGACACACTCCATCAGATTAAAGAATCGCCCAAAAGGTTGTTTACCAACGTTCAAATCAAGAACGACAAGAAACACCGATACGTCAGATACAAGAGTGCCGACAAGACATTTTGCAACGTGTCTGTCATCGCATTTTATGAAAACCGAGAAGATACCATACCATTGCGTGGAAAGATTTTGAATGCTCCCGGATTTCATGCCACTGACGACAAACATGAATTCCGTAATGCCTGGGACAACGACCCATATACATCCTTAGATTTGAAAGAACCTTCCGGAGGGTGGACAGGGCTCGATTTCGGGAAACCACGGAATATTCAAAAAATAATGTATTCGCCACGCAACCGTGGAAACTACATACGCGCCGGCTACACTTACGAGCTGTTCTACTACGACTGCGGCAAAGGCTGGATTTCCTTAGGGAAGAAAAAGGCCGACTCTGACAGGATAGTCATGGAAGCCCCTGCAGGAGCGTTGCTTTACCTGCACTGTTTAGATGCCGGCAAGGATGAGCGAATCTTTGAATATGATATAACCAATGACCTGCAGATATATTGGTGAACCTAAAGCATATTCATGAATTCCGACATTATGCAATCAAAGAAAGTGGTTCAAAACCTCGAATTTCCTAAATATAGGGACATGTCTTTGGCATATAGAATCCGCACAGGTATAAAATGCACATTTATTTGTGTGTGTTGACCATAATGTATAATCTTAAATCTTTACAACAACGACGAAACAAAGACTGATTCCGCTTTTCAAACTGCCATGTGCAGTAGGGGGTTGAAATGATACATACCCCATCCAGATGAATTTCAAAACGAGAACAACAAAAAAACAACTGAACAATGCTTAAGAAAACCTTGACAGGCATTATGTTTGCCTCATTGCTTGTGTTGGGATATGTGAAAGGAAGCCCATCCGCACAAGCCGAGTCAGAACTGACAAAAGAGAACATCGAAGCCCTCGCATTATTCGACACCATCGAACATTGGTGGAACAGCAAAGACTATACGTGTGTGCCTGTTACATGTTACTGCACGACTTTCCAATATTCCTCCAATGCCGCAAACCCTGTGGAAACTGGCTCAGGGGAAGTCGCACACAGATGGAATTGCACCGGCTGTACCGACATCGACGGCACGGATTGTGGCTATTTACTATAATAATCATGATGAATAAATTTCATTTATATCTCTTTATTCCCATTTTCATTACAGGATGCACGAACGGGAATAACACCGGTTCTATTACACCGGCACAACCAAGCGTTGTGCCGGATAAGCCGGATTCAATACAAGTATGGACACCGAATGATAAACCCTCTGAACATGATTTAATCGACGGGGCAACCGAGGAGTGTAAATACGTATTCCTACAGTCGGACACCCCTAAATCCATTATAGGTTGTATCAACCAGATATTTGTGGATGACAGCACATTCACTATAACTGACAAATCGGTTACAGAAAAAATCGTCCGGTTCAACAAGTTCGGAGATTATATCCAGAGCATTGGTTCAAAAGGGAAGGCTCGTGGCGAATACATCGGATTGGGTTGCACCGCTAAAACAGGCGACGGCAATCTGGCGGTTATAGATATCATGTCCAACAAATTTATCATATATTCGCCTGATGGAAAGCCGGTTGATGAATTCAGGATGAACAAGCAGATGCCACATGAGATGATCATGACCGACAGCCTTGTCTTAGGCAGTTTTCCCGGTTATCACAAATCATCGAAATATCGGCTTAAATGGTTCAATCTTGAAGGGAAGGATGTTCATACGGCTTTTCCTTTCACATCGACACGTAAATATGTGGCCGGACATCTGTTGAAAGACAGTGATGGCGACATACACTATAATTTTAGTTTGAACGATACAATCTTCAGAATAGACAATCTTAGGATAATTCCAGAGATTGTCATGAACATTCATGACCAGGAGCTAACCGACAGGTTCATCAAAGACACCGAAACGCTTGATGAAAAAAAATATTATGCGAGACTCTACCAAGATGAAAATATCGTCAATCTTGTTGATTTGATAAAATGCGACAATAAATGGGTCGTATATTATCAGAAAGGCTCAAACTCATATGTAAGCGTCATATCCGACAACGGAAAGTCGAGGGTAAATTATCAGAGAGCCAGAGCCTTACAAAAAGGTCAAAAAAGAGAATTGCTCATGCCTGAATATTTTATCGATTACGCTGGCGGCTACCTAATCGGATATATCGACCCGGAAGGTTTCGATTATCTCGACAATTCCAGAAAATCGAAATACCTTAAACGGATTCGGCAGAATTCTGTGAATACTCCTGCCAATGACGAAGACATCCTGAACTACGGCAATCTCATCCTTTGCCTCTATAAACTAAAATGACCCTCTCGAAAAGAAATATCCTCCCGCACAACAATATTGCATTGTGGCCATCCGGTATGGCTACATCGCTTGGTATGCCGTGAGGATATTTCTTCTCGACCAATTAAAAAATGATATACGCTCCTCCATACAGATGAACTTCAAAACGAGAACAACAAAAAAACGACTAAACAATGCTTATGATATCATGAAGAAATTGCTTTCATCAGTGATTATTCCCGCGTTTATGACGGCATGCTCCGGTGGGGGCGGGAATTACTCCGGTTCTATCACTCCGGCTCAACCAAGCGTTGTGCCGGACAAGCCGGATTCAATCGAAGTATGGACACCGAATGATAAACCCTCTGAACATGATTTAATCGACGGAGCAACCGAGGAGTGTAAATACGTATTCCTACAGTCGGACACCCCTAAATCAATTATAGGTTGTATCAACCGGATATTTGTGGATGACAGCACATTCACTGTAGTTGACAATTCGTTTACAGAAAAAATCGTCCGGTTCAACAGGAACGGAGATTATATCCAGAGCATCGGTTCAAAAGGGAAGGCTCGCGGTGAATACGTCGGCTTAGGTTGCGTGACTAAGACAGACGACGGCAATCTGGTGATTTCAGACAGATTAAGCAGTAAGCTGATCATTTATTCGTCTGATGGAAAGGCGATTGATGAATTCAGGATGAACAAGCAGATGCCACATGAGATGATCATTACCGACAGCCTTGTCTTAGGCAGTTTCCCCGGTTATCATAAATCATCGGAATTCAGGCTTAAATGGTTCAATCTTGATGGGAAGGATGTTCTCACGGCATTTCCTTTCACTTCAACCCGTTCATATGTCGCCGGCCATCTGTTGAAAGACGGTGATGGGAAAATCTATTATAACTATGATTTGAATGACACAATCTTCAGAATAGACAACCACAGGATAACTCCTGAGATTGTAATGAACATTCATGACCAGGAACTGACCGACAAGTTTATCAAAGATACCGAAACACTTGATCAAAAAAATTATTATTCGAAACTCTACCAAGATGAAAATATCGTCAATCAAGTGGATTTGATAAAATGCAACAATAAATGGGTTGTATATTATCAAAAAGGCTCAAACACGTATGTAAGCGTCATCTCCGACAACGGCAAGTCGAGGGAGAATTATCAGAGAGCAAAGTTGGATTATAAAAATAAAAAAGGGAAAGTGTTTTTTCCGGAATATTTTGTCGATTACGCAGACGGCTATCTAATCGGATATATCGACCCGGAAGGTTTCGATTATCTCGACAATTCCCGAAAATCGAAATACCTTAAACGGATTCGGCAGAATTCTGTGAATACTCCTGCCGATGACGAAGACATCCTGAACTACGGCAACCTCATCCTATGCCTATATAAACTAAAATGACCCTCTCGAAAAAAAATATCCTCAGGTCGATACGATATTGCATTGTGGCCATATGGTGTGGCTGCATCGTCTGGTATGCCGTGAGGATATTTCTCTTCGACCAATTTATCATACCGACCGAATCCATGGTTCCGACTCTCTGGCCCGGCGACCGTATTATTGTGGATAAGACTATATTTGGCGCACGGATATATCAGAAATTTGATTTCAACAAAGACGGATGTGAACTTGTAAGCCGACGAACAAACGGGGAGAGAAAGATAAAGCCTAATGACATTGTGGTTTTCAACTTTCCATATCATGGAGGCAAAATCAGTTTTGTAATAAACCACGTATTTGTAAAAAGGTGTGTAGGAGTTCCCGGAGACAGCGTCAGAATAATCGACGGTGCCTACAAGAACAGCAACCACCCCGATTCCATCGGTTTGCTTCAGCTTCAGAAACGTCTTGCCGCCATCCCCGACAGCGAGATTCATCCCCGTATGTTGGGAGCAATGCCGAAAACAAGACACGTGCCGTGGACTATCAAAAACTTCGGCCCGCTCTATCTGCCTCGGTATGGCGACTCACTGACATTGACAGCCAAAGAAGGACAAATATATAAGAGGGTTTTGGAATGGGAAACCGGAAAAAACATATCAATCGACTGGGAAAATGACATTGTCCTCGCAGATAACGAACCGCTCTCCTGGCATACGTTCAAACACGGATACTACTTTATGTGTGGCGACAACGTCACCCATTCCGACGATTCCAGATACTGGGGACTCGTGCCGGAAGAATACATCGTGGGAGTAGCGACGCACATATCATATTCCATCGACCCCACTACAAGAAAATATAGAAAAGACCGTTTCTTTAAAAAATTGTCCCAATGAAATATACGCTTAAAGGCATCCCGCAAATCATATACGCCACTATCTTTATTATCTGCATTTTTGCTTCATGCGGAAACGAAGGGAAGAAAGCAACCGATGAGGGCACCGGACCGGAAATGCAAATCATGTCGGAAAACTATGTCGATACGATGAAGCTCACGGTGTCGCCATTCGTGAAACAAGTGGTATGCAACGGTAGGCTCTCCCCCCATGAAAAAAGCGACCTGAGGTTTGAGTCCGACGGAATCACGTTGCAACTGCACGTAAAGGAGGGTCAACATGTGGCGAAAGGGCAGCTGATAGCCACCCTCGACAAAGACAGGAGAACCCGCGAACTGGAAAAGGCGGAACATGACCTTTACCGGGCAGAGATGGAGCTCGCAGACAAACTGATAGGTTTAGGTTACGACATCGACATGAAAAATGTGCCTGACGACATCATGAGGCGTGCTGAAGTCACATCCGGCTATTATTCCGCCAACTATCAGCTGGAAGAAGCACGGCGCATGCTTGACTGCTGCGACCTCCGTGCGCCGTTTGCCGGATGCGTGGCAAACCTGGATGCCAAGACACATCAGAAAAGCGACAGGGTATGCACTCTTATCGACGACTCCTCATTCAACGTGGAATTCAGGGTGCTTGAGGCGGAACTCGACATGGTGCGCGAAGGGAGTGTTCTGAAAGTATCGCCTTTCGTGGCGGAAGACCGGGTGATCAAAGGCGTCGTGACCGGGATAAACCCACAGGTAGATGAAAAGGGCCTTGTCAAAGTGACGGCGGCACTCACGGGAACCGATACCTCCTTGATCGACGGCATGAACGTGAGGGTTACGGTGGAAGAGAATATCGGCGACATGTTTGTGGTGCCGAAGGATGCCGTGGTGGAGCGCGACGGATTCCACGTGATATTTCGGTATGACGACGGGCGGGCCGTATGGACTTACGTCGATATAGTGCATTCCAATATCAACTCTTTCGCCATCACAGGATGCGCACGCAAGGAAACCACCATCGGCGAAGGCGACATTGTGATAACCAGCGGCAACCTCAATCTTGCCGACGGAACGGAAGTAAAACTGCGCTGACCATGATCCGCTCTCTGATAAAACGCCCTGTAGCCGTCAGCATGTGCTTGATAGCGATACTCGTGGTAGGGATTCTGGCGATAAGATACATTCCGGTGTCGCTCATGCCCGACATCGACGTGCCGCAGATTACTGTGCAAGCGCTCTGTCCCGGAGCATCTGTGGCGGAGGTGGAGGCCACGGCCACAAAACCACTCCGACAACAGCTTCTCCAGGTGGCGGGATTGAAGGATATGCGTTCCGAAAGCCGCATGGATGCCGGAACGATACGCCTCACCTTCGAACCCGGCAGCGATATGGACATCATCTTCATTGAAGTCAACGAGAAGGTGGACCGCGCGATGCGGTTTCTGCCGGAGGGGGCTGACCGCCCGAAAGTGATGAAGGCAAGCGCCATGGATATGCCGGCCTTCTATCTCGACCTGTCGCTGAAAAACGAGCCACGGGGAGCCGACGCCGGACTGCGTTTCGCGGAACTGGGACGTTTTGCACGCGATGTTGTGGCAAAAAGGATTGAGCAACTACCCCAGACCGCCATGGTGGACGTCAGCGGCACAACCGGCACGGAGATTGTGTGCATCCCCAATCCCGCAAAGATGCAGGCCCTGCATCTCACTTCCGCCAACATCGAGAAAGCCATAGCCGACAACAACATAACCCTCGGCGCCCTAAACATCGCAGACGGGGTTTACCGCTATAACATTCACTTCGACTCGCAGATACTCACAAAAGAAGATATAGCAGGAATCTACATCAACCACGAAGGCCGTCTGCTGACACTCGGCGAAATATGCGACATCTCGGAACATACCGCATCGAGGTCCGGAATGGTACGTTCCGACGGGCGCAACGCCGTAACCCTCGCAGTAGTTAAACAAAACGACGCGCAGATGGCAGACCTGCAAAAAGAAACGGATTTCCTGCTCCAAGACCTCCGTAAGGAATATCCCGACATTGCGTTCACTCTCACCCGCGACCAAACCCGGCTCCTTTCATATTCAATAGGCAACCTTGAGACAAACCTCTTGCTCGGAGCCGCCCTCGCCTGTCTGGTGCTCTTCCTGTTCATGCGCGACTGGCGTCCAACCGTCCTCATAATAATCACCATACCCGTCTCGCTCATCATCACGCTCCTGTTTTTCCATCTCCTGCACATCACCATAAACGTAATCTCCCTTTCGGGACTTATCCTCGGCGTGGGGATGATGGTTGACAACTCAATCATAGTAATCGACAATATCAGGCAGAGGCATACCGGCGGAGCAAAGCTCTCCCAAGCCGTGGCAGAAGGCACGGGCGAGGTATTTGTGCCTATGCTCAGCAGTGTGCTTACCACATGCTCCGTCTTCATCCCGCTCATCTTCCTGAGCGGCACCGCCGGAGCACTTTTCTTCGACCAAGCCATGGCCGTAGCCATCGCCCTCTTCTCCTCGCTCGCAGTCTCCGTGCTGGTCATCCCCGTGTATTATTATCTTCTTAACGGCAAAAAGTCCGGAAGGTCAGGCAAACACGCCATATCAGAAGCGTCGGGCAGCCACGGCATCTTAACAAAAATATATGACGGCATACACGACTTCGTGTTCCGGCATCCGATAGCATTCATTGCCGCAGGGGTTGCCTGCATACCACTCTCGGCATTTCTCTTCACCGTAATCGACAAAGAGCGCCTACCCTACATCCCTCCGGAAGACACTCTGGCGACAATAGACTGGAACTCCGGAATCACCGTCGGCGAAAACGACCGACGGGTAATGAGCCTCATCGAATCTGTTGGCGACGTGGAAAAAACAACCGTCATGACGGGAGTGCAGCAGTTCCTCCTTTCCCATACCAAGGAGCTGACTGCCTCGGAGGCGGTGATATATCTTAAATGTCCCGATTCTGAAACAATGGAAAGAGTGAAACGCCACATAAAAGATATATTTGCAACCAAATATCCCGGAGCCAGTGTGAACTTCGAATCATCAGGCAACTTATATGAAATGGTCTTTGCCTCCGGAGACAACGACCTTGAAATCCGGCTTCAAACCGCCAACGGGAGCAGACCGGAAACGGCGGCAAGCCGTGCCTTCACCGACAGTCTGCGACGGGAGTTTCCCGATATCTACGTGCACCCTGTAGTGACAGAAGAAAACATCCGCTATCTTGCAGATATGGAGCGGATGACACTACATCGCGTAAGCTATGCCGCCCTCTTCTCACATCTTCGCGAAGCAGTGCATAAAAACAAAATCTATGAAATAAGCGACGGCTCCAGTTACATCCCCGTTATGGTTGGAAGCTCGCGCAAAGAAAGCGACAGGATATTGGGAGGGTCGGTAAAAAACGACCAAGGCATTGATATTCCACTGAGCCAACTTCTACGCCAAACCCGCAGCGAGGACTACAAACGCCTTTCCGCCGCTGGCACCGGCGACTATTATCCGGTGGGGATAGATGCCGACAGCCGCGATGTCAGGAGAGTGATGGAATATACCGACGGTTTTATCAATCGCCATCCGGAGTTTTCAGCCATCTATGACGGCGAATACTTCCAAAGTCGGAAACTTGTCAAAGAACTCGCGATGGTGCTTGCCATATCGCTTGCTCTTTTATATTTCATACTCGCCGCACAGTTCGAGAGCCTGATGCAACCTCTAATCATACTCTTCGAGATGGCGATTGACGTGTGTGCCGTATTCATCGTGCTTTGGCTGACAGGCGAAACCCTCAACCTCATGTCGATGACCGGACTTGTGGTTATGGCAGGCATAATCATCAACGACTCGATACTGAAAATCGATACCATCAACCGTCTGCGTCGTTCCGGCAAACCCGTTATTCAAGCTATATCGGAAGCAGGACACCGGCGCCTGCGTCCGATACTTATGACCTCTCTCACCACCATACTTGCCCTTCTTCCTTTTCTCCACAAGGGCGACATGGGGTCGGCACTGCAATATCCTCTCTCCCTAACCCTCGTGGTGGGCATGACTGTGGGCACCGCTGTCAGTCTCTTTATCGTGCCGCTCGTTTACATGCAGATATACAAGGGGAAGCGCGAAGCCAAAGCCGGACTTACTCATACTATGGACAATACAATTCTGCAGGAGCCATGAAAAAAGACTTAGGATTTCTCCAGAGGATTGACGCGATATCTCCATTCACGCTTATCCTCGTGATGGTGATTTGCGCCATGGCAGGATGTGCCGTCATCCCTCTCCTCGATGTAGAGCCGGAGCCGCGTCCACTGCAGGGCAAGACCATCTCCGTCTCTTTCAAATGGCCCGACGCCTCCCCGAAGGTAATAGAGCAGAACGTGACATCGCGCATCGAAGGGGTCGTATCGGCTATAAAAGGGGTGGAGAACGTTTCATCTGTGTCAAGATTCGGTGGCGGCAAAGTGGATATTGAACTAAAACCGCAGACCGATGTGTCGGCGGCGAGATTCGAAATCGCGTCAGCCATACGACAGATATACAGAAAATTCCCGGAGAAAGTCAGTTATCCGGAAATAAGCGGCGGTGAGGTAGCCACCGGCGCCGGAAGAGAAGATGCCGAAAAACTACTCCTGTCCTACGAACTCAATTCCACAATGAACAACGACCAACTCAGGGAATATGCCGAGAATCAGATAGAGCCTGCTCTGAGACGCATGGACGGCGTGAGGCGCGTGGAAATTACAGGAAGCACTGGCAAATATGTAGAAATAGAATACGACCCCATGAAGCTTCATGCCGCAGGCATAAACGTAGATGACATAGAGGGGGCTGTGCGCGGTTTTATGGGGCGTGCCGACATCGTAGGCGAACTTGACGTAGCCTCACCCGACGGAAGCATGGAAAGGAAAGCTCTCTATCTCGATATAGAACAATTCGGAAAACCACTTGAGCGGATGCCGGTGAAAAACATCAACGGGTCAGTCATATATCTCGGAGACCTCGCCACATACGAATATAAAGACCGTCTTCCCTCCAGCTATTACCGCCTCAACGGACTTAGCACGATATATCTTAACATATATGTAGATGCGGACGCATCTATGATAAGGCTATCACATTCCCTACGCGACGAGATGAACGAACTTGGCCGCAATCTCCGGAAAGGGGTGTATGTCACACTCGCACAAAACACCGCCGAGAAGACCGAAAGTGAACTAAACACACTTGTGCGCAGAAGCCTGATGTCGCTTGCCATCCTCCTTGTTTTCATCTTTCTGATACGACGCCGATGGAAATATCTGTTTCTGATTTCCGCAACACTCGCCGCCAACATTCTGATAGCTGTCCTGATATATTGGATGTGCGGAATGCGGCTGCACACATTCGCGCTTGCTGGAATCACGGTTTCGCTTGGAATCATCATCGACTCGTCGATTGTGATGGTGGACCATTATCTCCACCATCGTGACCGAAACGCATTCTTCGCCATTTTCGCCGCCCTGCTTACCACGATAGGCGCACTGACAATCATATTTTTTCTTCCGGAACACATACGGAAGGACCTTTATGATTTCTCTTGGATAATCATCATAAACCTTACAGTGTCGCTGGCGGTAGCTCTCCTGTTCGTGCCGGCGATAGTCGAGAAGACGGGATACAATCAGATTCCGGATGACTTGAAGTATTCAGGGTCCGCAAAGAACATTTCTTCAAAATCTTTGACAAACCGGATTCTTTCAACCTATGCTTCTTATATACGCTTCACCCGGAAGCGCAAATGGATATACGCCTTCATATTGATTTCCACATTCGGAATCCCGATATTCGCACTGCCCGATAGCCTCGGCGACGAAAACGCCATCTACCCCAACCGGGAGCGGCAGAAAGAACTCCTATGGTATGAAAGGCTTTACAATGCCACATTGGGAAGCGAGTTCTTCCTGCAGAACATCAAACCTCCTCTGGCTGAACTGACCGGAGGCACCATGCGGCTTTTCGCCGACCATCTCAGGTATGCTTCCGACCGCCGGCCACAGGAGCAAGAAGTCCGATTGATTATACGCGGCAAAATGCCCGTAGGTGGCAGCATGCATGAACTCAACGACAAGATGAGGCATATCGAACGATTTCTGTCAGGATTTCCGGAAATACTTAGGTTTGAGACTCGCATCGGCGCCTGGGGAGGATTGATCGTGGTGGATTTTAAGGAAGAAGAACTCAACACGGGATTTCCCATGTTTCTCGAAAACAAGGTAATAGGACAACTCATCTCACTCGGTGGTGCCGACTGGAGCACACACGGGGTGAGCGAACGTGGATTCAGCAATTCGCTCGACCTTGCCCACCGCAACCATCGCATCGAGATAGCTGGCTATAACTACGACCGTCTCTACCGCTATGCGGAAGAGATGAGCGCGAAATTGGCAAGCAATCAAAGGGTGCTGGATATCATCATAGAAACTCCGGGACATGAGAACCAGGAAGACGAACTGTATATGGTTTATGACTGGGAGCGAATCGCGCTCGACGGTTTTTCGCTTACAGGAGCGCATGCCGCACTGCGTGAGATACTTGCCGAAAGAGAACTCGGTCATTATAAAGACCGCTTCATTGACTCCGACATCAAACTTAAATCGGAAAGATACAACTCGTTTGACCATTGGATGCTCGACAACTCCTACATCGACATCAATGGACAGCCTGCAAAACTTTCCAACTATATGAAGACAACACGACGGCAGGCGAAAAACGTTATTCCTCGCAAGAACCAGGAGTATGTGCTCAGCGTAGCCTTCAATGTGCTCGGATCATGGAACTATTCCAATAGAGTCATCAGGAATGTCACCGACGAATACAACGCCAAATTTCCCATAGGTTACCGATGCCTCAACAAAACCTCCGGATGGCATGAGGATGACGGAACGCAATATTGGCTCCTGATTCTTGTGGCTGTGATAATCTATTTTGTTTGTGCGGTATTATTTGAATCACTGACGCTCCCGTTTGTAATCATCAGTCTGATTCCGGTATCGTTAATTGGAACTTTCCTTACTTTCTATTTCACCGGCGTCGAGTTCGGCAACGGAGGATTCGCATCTATGGTGCTTCTTGCAGGAATAGTGGTCAACGCCGGAATCTACCAGCTATATGAATATCGGACTTTGCTCCGTAAGAGCAAAGCCGACACATCGGCTTCGTCAGATGATATCACATTATACGTGCAGGCATTCCGTATAAAGGCGGTCCCGGTATTTCTGACGGTACTTTCCACTGTGCTTGGCCTCGTTCCGTTTATGATTGAGAAAGACGGGGACGGTGATTTCTGGTACAGCCTCGCCGTCGGCAGTATGGGCGGACTACTGTTCTCTCTGCTGGCATATATATTTGTGATGCCGATTGCGCTCAAATTCAACCCACAGCGTCACAAAGTCAGCCAACCGGCCAACTCCGCGCCTTAGTATGAGTTTACCTCACACATTTCTTTCACATATTTGACCTCACAAACCCCTCCGCTTGCATTGCCTACCGCGACAATCTCACCTCCTGCGGGAGGCGGCGGATGCATAGAGCAGCACGAAGCAGTAGCCGATGCAGGGGACGATAAACGAAGCCGACATGCTTGTGGCGTCGGCCACAAGCCCCATCAGCAATGTGCCAACGGCACCTCCGAGTGGTGTCATCATCAGAAGCGACGAGGCAAGCTTCGTGGAGTCGCCGAGTCCCCTTACCGATATAGCGAATATCGTGGGGAACATGATGGCCTCGAAGGCATAGCAGGAGAACAGTCCTATACGCGAGATAAGACCTAAGTCGCAAGTCACCAGGAATGAACCCAACACGGTCATCACCGCGCAAACCAAAAGCACCTTCTCTGCCGCCACCCGGCTCATCACCGCGCTTCCGACAACCCTGGCGCACATGAACAGTCCGAGACCTCCGATTGAGAGCACCACAGCCGCCGTGCGGGCATCAAGCCACCCGTCAGACGTGACATAGTTGATAAACAGGCTGTTGATTGAAATCTCAGCTATCTCATAGAAGAACAACGCTCCCACTCCCATCATGAAACGGCGGTTGCGCAACAGCGACGCGAGAGTGCTTCCCGTATGACTTTCAACACCCTTCGCATCACCTCCAATCTCCGGCAACCTAACCCTGCAGAACAGCAAAGCCACAAGCACCACCGCGACACCCATTATCGTGTAGGGCAACGCTATGTTGCTCTCTCCGCTTTCCGTGAAAATAAGCGGGGCCACAAGTCCAGGAGCAAGTATGCATCCAAGTCCGTTGAACGATTGCGCGAGGTTGAGACGGCTCGCGCCGGTGGCGCGGTCGCCGAGCTCGGTAACATACGGGTTGGCCGCTGTCTCAAGCACCACCAGTCCACATCCTATGATAAACAGGGCCACAAGATAGAAATTGAACGACCCTGTCATGTCGCACGGTATGAAAAGGAAGGCCCCTAAGGCAAACAGAAGCAAACCGAGCACCACCCCCTTCCGGTAGCCGAAACGGGTAAGGAACAGTCCGGCAGGAATCGCCATCAGGAAATAGCCGATATAAGTCGTGGCCTGCACCATCGACGACCGGGCGATGGTGATGTCCATGGTTTCCTGAAAATGCTTGTTGAGAACATCGAGGATTGAGCGGGCGAACCCCCAGATGAAGAAGAGAGAGGTGACGAGAATAAACGGCACCAGATACTGTCTGGCCACCAATGATGACTTTTCCTGTTTCATGATAGAACGCGCACGCCAGCACGCATTGTCGTTGAAAAATAATGTTCCACAATACAGACATGACGCCATGTCTGACAGAAACCGTTGCCACACACTGCGCGACAACGGTTGTGCAAAAGTAATCAAAACATGCCATAACTGCAAATCATCGCTGCAAATGAAGCCAAATGAAGCCAAATGAAGCCAAATGAAGCCATAAGACCGGGATTCCGGTCTTGGACATGAACAAAGCATATTTCCCCGACGTTTAAAACTCAAAAACAACCAAGGATCCGGCCATATGCCAACCGCAACGGATACCTGCCTCAACAGAACACACTTATGGAAAACATGGAAAAGACTTTTATCGTCAGCTTCGGCAACTCGTCAAAATACAAAATGAGATATGACGGTTCAGCCGAAGAACTCGCGGAATCCCACAGGATGAAAGACATAACGTCGCGCCTTGTGGATTATATCAAAGACAAGGGGGCCTTCGGAAGCTATGCCGAAAGATACGCCACTCCGGAAATAAAAG
>JAIDXM010000095.1 GCA_029058745.1 Muribaculaceae bacterium | reverse complement strand
AAATGCTCATGGTCGCTGCGGTTGTGATTTCCCTACGCAAACTAACTTCCGTTAACAATCGTTTTTAAACAACCTCTAAGAAGGAGAGAATGAATTCAGTCCAATATAGAGGGGTCTAAGATTCGTTGCGTGTAGGAATTATTATAGGAAGCTATATACATTCTTTTGCATGTATGTTAGTGATGCCAATAATTAAGAGGCTTAAAGTGCCAAAATCAAGGAATGGTAAATAAACTTTTTTTATGGGTGAATAATCTTTTATAACAGTAGTTGTGTTATAGAAATTGAACCAATCATTAAGAATTGTAAATTTAACACACAAAAATATGTCGATAGTAGCACAAATAATTCTGGTTGCCTTGATTCTTGGAGCCATGGCCGCAATCCTGCTTGGAATCAGGCGACTTGTAAATTTTGATGATTATGATGATCCCCAATCAACCATCATGCTTGAAAGGGAAGTGGAAGAGGATGAGAAGCTGATTTCCGGCAATAATGTATTCAGAGGCATTCTTGAACGTCAGCGTTGTGAGAATTCCACTTCAAGCGGTCCATCTTCGCGTAAACTGTGAATTTTATCAAGACCAATCTCTAATGCCTCATTAAGTAAATCCGCTTCGATTTTCTTTCTCATCGATGAATGGATAATGATTTTATCAAAGTTCTCATATCCCGGAATATCTTTAAGGTGAATACCTTTAGCGCCAGATCCCAATATAAGATAGCGGTTGCGGCTTTTCTTGTCGATATAACGATTAAGCCTTGCTATCGAGTCAAGATTGGCATTGCAGTCGATTGACATGATTTCAGCTCCTTTATGGAAAATACGGCTCACCGCGTTCCGTGGCAGGCATTCCACCCTTTCATTGTCGGAGTCATAGAGGGCGAGAGATATTTCGGAAATGTTTCTCTGGAAAATAAGACCGTCATATGCCTTTGGGGATAATACCGGAATCAGGGCAATGGAGCCTGCCATGATAAGGCATCCTGTGATTATAGCGATACCCTTATGGCTCTTTTTTATGGCGTATCCGATTACGAGGACACCGATAATCCACATGATGACGACAGGCAACTGGACTTGGAAGCTTATTGTTGCTTCCCCGTATGCAGAAAGAGTGTTGGTGGCCCAAGCAAAAAAGTCATATCCATTATTCAATACCCATGCAAGTATATACGAGTTGTGGCCAGCCATAAGCAATGTCACATATACGAGGGCAATCGACATGAACAATGGCAGAAGGGGAAGGATTATTAGATTGACAGGAAGAAATAGCAAAGGAATCTTTTTAAAGTAGAAGGAAACGAGTACCCACGTTCCAAGAGTGGTAACAAGAGAAACCAATACCGCTGAAGTCACTGCATATAGCTTTGGATGATTGTGATGACTCACGGTATTCAATGGCCCTGCGAATGCAAGAATGCATGCGACACATAGAAAACTCAGTTGCATACCTATATTGTAGATTGACATAGGATCGAACAATATTATCACAAATGCAGACGCAAGCAAGGCATTCCCGGCGGAGTTTTTCCGTTGTAAAGATAAGGCCATGACTACGAAGGTTGTCATGACGCATGCTCTCACTGTGGATGGCGCCATTCCGCTTATGAAAGCGTAAATCCAGACAAAGGCCAATGCTATCCAATAGCATATCAGATGAAATCCCAGAAGTCTCAATGGGAACAATATAAATAGAAATATCCCCATTATTATAGCCACATGCATACCGCTGAGGGCTATTATGTGGGCAACACCGGCATTGCTGAACGACTCCTTAATGTCAGATGAAAGCAACGTCCTGTCGCCAAGGAGTATGGCCGACAAAAATTCCGCTGCATCTCTGTTCATTCCCGATTTTTCTATTTTTCTTATAATATTGTCTCTGAATCCGGTGGATTTAGAGACAACAGTATTGTTACAGCCTTTGAGCGTTATATTCTCGCAGGTTGAGTGGCATCGATATAAGAGGCCACGTTTCTTCAGCCTGTCAGCATATCCGGAGGGCCTGAAGTTAGGATTGTCGGTCACTTGCTTCAGATTCGCGGGAAAAACAATTATATCTCCAACAGAAGAGGAAAAACCATCCGTATTCAGTAATATTGAAAGATTCCTACATTCCCTTATCCCTCCTGTACGATCGGCGAGACGGTTTACCTTTATAATCAAACGGTCGCCATTCGCATAACTGTCGATTGCCGTCACCTCACCTTCTGCCGCAATATATGAGTCTAACTCCTCCTTAGACAGTTGCATTGGTTTGTGGAACCAAGAATCAAACAAACCAATTCCGCAGAAAAGTAGAAAAATCCAGACGGAGTGTCTTGAATTCAATCTGAGAGCTTTCAACGGAGTGGATGTCTTCCTGAGTATAAGTAAGTAGTATCCCAGGCCGAGTGTCACTGGTATAGCGCCCCACGCCGGACCGTCAAGCGACGATCCGAGCATTATTCCACATATTAAAGCGACAAGAGGGATAAGAAATGTCATCATTCACTCCATATTTCCCATGCGGCGACAGCTTGTCCGTGAAGCATTTCAAGTCCGTTTTTCACGAAGGCTCCATTCCGTTTTGATTCTTTCATGAATTTCGTTTCATCCGGATTATATATAAGGTCATAGCATAGATGCAAGGGAGTCAAGAGATTATAAGGTATGTCGGGGGCCTTTTCTATATCAGGCCACATGCCAAGAGGCGTAGTGTTGACAATAACATTATGGGAAGACATTATATCGGGAGAAATGTCATTGTATGAAATCTCGCCATTAACAGGATTTCGTGACACTTGCGTCACGTGGATTCCTAATTCGCGGAGAACATGACAGACAGCCCTGGCCGCCCCTCCTGTTCCAAGCACAAGTGCTTTCTTCATATGAGGTTTCAACAGTGGCGATATGGAATTTCTGAAACCGATGGCATCAGAGTTAAATCCTTTTAATGTTTTGCCATTGTCTGAAATCTTTATAACATTGACAGCCCCAATTCTCTTTGCATCTTCAGATATATCTGTAAGATAAGGAATTATCTTTTCCTTATACGGAATGGTTACATTAAGCCCTTTCAGGTCTTTGTGTTCTTTAAGAATAGTAGAAATGTATTCCACCGATTGAATGGGAAAAAGCCGATATTCTTCGTCGATTCCTTCTGATTTAAATTTAGAATTGAAGAAGTCAGCTGAAAAGGAATGTCCAAGCGGATATCCGATAAGTCCGTACATAGCTATGGTTTTATTGTGAGGTAACAACTGGTGACATATAACTTTATATTGAATGAGGAGAGTGCCAATGGATGATTATGTTGCACTATAGGTAAAATATTACCATATTACAACACGTTCCGACTCAGGACGAAACATCTTGTCGCCAGATTTTATACCAAATGCGTCAAGGAATTGCGTTATGTTGCGTAGGGTGACATTTACCCGGTTTTTCCCCAACGAGTGGGGGTCAGTCTTAGTCCGGACAAGTATTTCCTCAGGTCTGATGTTCCCGGCCCATACGTTCGCATATGAGAGATAGAATCTTTGGATAGGAGAGAAACCATCGATTTCAGAAAACTCTTTCCCCTTCAGGTATTCAAGGTAGGCTGTGAGCGCAACTCTAAGACCTCCCTGGTCGGCGATATTTTCACCCAATGTGTAACGTCCGTTGGCAAAAACACCGGGCGCGACTTCCACAGCATCAAATTGAGATACCAGGCCATCGGCAAGCTTGTTGAAACGTTCCGAATCAGAGGGATGCCACCAATCACAGAGATTGCCGTCCTTGTCGAACTGTCTCCCTTGGTCGTCGAAACCATGAGTCATCTCATGACCGATGACAACACCTATCGCACCGTAATTCAGAGCATCATCGGCATCAAGACTGAAGTATGGAGCCTGAAGGATTCCGGCAGGGAAGCATATCTCGTTGGAGGTGGGGCTGTAGTAGGCGTTGACTGTCTGCGGAGTCATATGCCATTCAGATTTGTCAACGGGTTTATCAAGTTTGCTATAATTATCGCGAGTGAACCAGACAGAAGCGTTATAGACATTTTCGAGATAACTTTTAGAGGAGTCGATGTTTATCCCGGAATAATCTTTCCATTTGTCGGGGTATCCTATCTTGACAGTGAGAGAGTCAAGCTTTTCAAGGGCTTTTGCCTTGGTGGAATCGGACATCCATGAAAGGTCAGTGATATGCTTTCCCAAGGCTTTTCTTAGGTTTTCAACAAGGTTAAGCATATATTTCTTATTTTCGTCGGGGAAGAATTTGTTGACATACAGCTCCCCGACAGCCTCGCCAAGCATTGAATTGGGAATGGCCATCGCTCTTTTCCATCTTGGTTCAGGTTCTTCTTTTCCGCTCATGACTTTCCCGAACATCTCGAAATTTGCGTCATGGAAGTCATCGCTTAAGACTCCGGAAGAATCAGAGACGATGTCGAAGGTAAGATAGTCCTTTATTTGCTGTTCAGTCAGAGTGGGTATATAAGAGTTGATGAATGACAGGAATCCCGGAGAGGTTATGTTGGCTTCTGTCAGATCTGTTATTCCGAGATTGCGGAAATATGTCTCCCAATCAAAAAGTGGATAATCCTTTTTTATTTCAGCGAAGGATTTAAGATTGTATCTGAGGATAGGATTCCGGCGTTCTTCACGTGTCATCTTGTGTCTTGCGAACTCGGTTTCCAAGGATATGACATTTCCCCATACTCTTTGTTGCGCGGCTTGGTCGTATCCGACAAGTTCCATGATTCGTTTCACGTATTTCTCATAAGCCGCCATGATTTTTGCGTTGGATTCGTTTTCTTCCAGGTAGTAATCTCTGTCACCGAGACCCAAACCAACCTCGCCGATGTGCATTATGTTCCGGTCGGAATTTTTAGGGTCGGCTCCAACTCCGGTTGAAAAAAAGGATCCGCCTAATCCGCTGTGAATCCATGCAATCAATTGTGGCAGTTCACTTATGTCGGCGTTATTGATTTTTTCTACGAAAGGCAAGACCGGAGCGGCTCCTTCATTGTTGAGTCTCTCACAGTCCATCCCCATCGCATATAGGTCGCAAACTTTCTGAGCGTTAGTCCCCTGTATCTTGGAATCCGGATTTTCAGATAGATTGGTGATGAGGTCTTGAAGTTGCTTACGTGAGTTTTCCCGAAGCAGGTCGAATGTCCCGAAGTGTGAGTGTTCAGGATCAAGAGGATGCCTTTTCATCCATCCCCCACAGGCATACATATAAAAGTCATCGCGAGGGGAAATGGAATCGTCGAGGTTTTCTTTATTGATACTTACGCGGTCTGCTGCTGATGTCAAGCAGGACATGGCGGAGAAAATATCTTTGGATGATGTGTGAAAATTCATTTTTAGGAATCAAATAATGAATAAAAAAATAGAATGTAAAGATGTAAAACAGGATGAATGTCAATTATAGACACTCCATATTACATACTGCTTTGGCTTTGCACGTCCTCAAGGGCCAATTGGGCAGCCTCCCATTCTGACATGGCGGTTTCCAGGGCAGTGGACACTTTGGAATACTCGTCAATAATGTCGGGAGATGCATCACCCGACGAAAGCTTGCCTTCAAGAGAGGTTTGCCGCAACTCCAAGTCAGCAATCTTCTCTTCAGCAATTTTGACTGCTTTTTCAGCTTTGCGTATATTCCTTTCCCTTTCTTTCTGTTCCGCATAAGAAAGTGTACGGACTTTTGGAGAGGCTATACTGTCAATGTCAGTCTTATCAGGAGTTGTGTCTTTGACAGGATCCTGTGTCTGACTTTTAGAAAGCGACAAGCTTTGTCGTTCAAGCTCGGACAGGTTTTCGAGTTTTCTCTTTCTGAGAAAGTCGTAGATGCCTCCAAGATTCTCTTTTACTTTACCGCCACCGAATTCATATACTTTTCCCACGAGTCCGTCAAGGAATTCTCGGTCGTGACTGACGACAATCACTGTTCCGTCGAAATCTTTGATAGCCTCCTTGAGAATGTCCTTCGTTTTCATGTCAAGATGATTTGTGGGTTCATCGAGAATAAGGAAATTGACGGGTTCCAGCAGAAGTTTAATCATGGCGAGCCTTGTCTTTTCACCCCCCGAAAGCACTTTGACTTTCTTTTCGGAGGCTTCTCCTCCAAACATGAAGGCCCCGAGAATATCCCGTATTTTAGTCCTGATATCACCAGTCGCAACATTGTCGATTGTATCGAAGACCGTAATGTTCTCGTCAAGAAGCTGGGCTTGATTCTGGGCGAAATAACCGATTTTCACGTTATGTCCCAGTTTCAGGTGTCCGTCATAGGGTATTTCACCCATAATGCATTTTACAAGAGTAGATTTTCCCTCGCCATTTTTGCCGACGAAAGCAACCTTTTCTCCTCGTCTGAGTGAAAATTCCGCATCAGAGAACACCACATGTTCTCCATATGATTTCCCCAACCCCTCAACGATGAGTGGAAAATCTCCGGAACGTGGAGCCGGCGGGAATTTGAGTCTCAGTCTTGAGTTGTCGATTTCATCGACTTCGATAGGGACAATTTTTTCAAGTTGCTTTATACGGCTTTGAACCTGTACTGCTTTTGTTGCTTTGTAGCGGAACCGTTCTATGAAGTCCTTGGTGTCGGCAATTAGTTTCTGTTGGTTCTCATAGGCTCTCATCTGCTGTTCGAGTCTTTCTTCTCGAAGTTTCACGAAAGGGGAGTAGCTGACTTTATAGTCATAAATCCTTCCGCATGATATTTCGATAGTCCTTTTAGTCACGTTGTCAAGAAACGCACGGTCGTGGCTCACCAAGACGACAGCTTTTGCTTTAGTGTTCATAAACTGTTCCAGCCATTGGATAGACTCAATGTCGAGATGATTGGTGGGCTCGTCGAGAAGAAGCACATCAGGGCGCCTTAGGAGAATCTTGGCAAGTTCCACTCTCATTCGCCAGCCTCCGGAGAATTCGCTTGTAGGACGGTCAAAATCTTGTCTGTTGAAACCGAGTCCGATAAGTGTCTTTTCGATTTCCGCCTCAATATTGGTGGTATTGTCATATGCAATTCTGTCTGACAAGTATTCAATCCGTTCCAACATGCGATTATATTCCGTGCTTTCAAAGTCGGAATTGTTTTCAAGATTCTCTTGCAGTTTCAGCAGTTCCTGTTCCATCTGCAGACGGTCATGGAATGCTTTCTTGGTTTCTTCAAGGATAGTTGTTTCATCTGCCAGTTTCATTTGCTGAGGCAGATAACCTATCGTGATGTCTGATGGCTTTCCTATTGAACCGGAGGATGGGAGTTGAAGTCCTGCAAGTATTTTGAGCATTGTTGACTTGCCGGCGCCATTTTTGCCAACGAGAGCTATTTTGTCGTTGGGGTTTATCACGAATGAGACATTCGAGAAAAGTGGTAGAGCCGAAAACTCTACTGTTAGATTATTGACCGAGACCATTATTATATAAAAGAGTCTTTATTTGCGTAAGAGGCATATTGTTATCGGAGAGTCATGAATTTTTATAGTCAACACATAAAATATTTGTGCAATTCCATAGTATGAAATCCAACATGCCAAAGGCATGTCCCTACATTAAATAATGCACAGCTATTTCGTGTTTTTGCTATAAATGTGAATAAGGCAGGGATGTGCTTATGTCACTTTTTAAATTCGTCATTTCCTTTCTGGTTGATGCGGTTGAATTCAGACATTTGCTGTTCGTTGAGCTTGTCTTTGTCTTTATTCAGCCTCATGCCAATCGCGAACACAGTCAGGACTTCCTTACGATCCTTCTCTGACAAAGATTTCTCGTCTTTTTTAGAGAAAGAGATTGCATCATCCATCCCTATCTCATAGAGACGGATTAATTCAGAGTATTCCTCTTCAGATATTTCTGTTTTGTTTATAATATTTTCTGCCTTTGAAATGTCAAAACCTGCAGAGCAGGCCGCCAATACAAAAGAAATCGCCATTAGCGCGATATATGACAATGCTTTCTTCATTTTATTTTTGATTAGAATCCAAAATTAGTGAAAAAAAAACAAGTATCAAAATATGCGTGTGTGCGTAAACGGGAAGTTGACGAATTTTTAGGGTACCCGCGCTTATAAATAAAACAGGAGGCGGATGTCTCATGTGTATGAGATTACCGCCTCCTGATTGAAGGTTTATAGAGAAAGGGAATGGCTTACATCATGCCGCCCATTCCGCCCATTCCTGGCGCTCCCATAGGAGCCGCCGGGGTCTCCTCTTTCTTGTCAGCTATTACGCATTCAGTGGTGAGGAACATTCCTGCGATGCTTGCTGCATTTTCAAGAGCTACGCGAGTCACCTTTGCGGGGTCAATTACACCAGTTTCGAAGAAGTTTTCGAATGTGTCGGTGCGAGCGTTGTAGCCGAAATCACCTTCGCCTTCTTTCACTTTCTGGACGATGACAGCTCCCTCAACACCGGCATTTGCCACAATCTGACGGAGGGGTTCTTCAATCGCACGGCGGATTATGGCGATACCTGTGTTTTCGTCATCATTGTCACCCTTAAGCTCATCGAGGGCAGGGAGACAACGGATGTAGGCAATTCCACCACCGGGAACAATACCTTCTGCAATGGCAGCACGCGTGGCAGAAAGCGCATCGTCAACACGGTCTTTTTTCTCTTTCATCTCCACCTCAGAGGGAGCTCCAATGTAAAGCACGGCCACACCACCGGCAAGCTTGGCGAGACGCTCATGGAGTTTCTCTTTGTCATAGTTTGAGGTGGTAGTTTCAATCTGGGCTTTTATTTGGTTTACACGGTTGCTGATGGCCTCCTTAGAACCAGCTCCATTGACAATGATTGTGTTGTCTTTGTTTACAGTCACTTTATCAGCGGTGCCAAGATCCTGAACAGTCGCTTGAGAAAGTTGCATACCCTTTACATCGCTTACGACAGTTCCGCCTGTAAGAATAGCGATATCCTCAAGCATCTCCTTACGACGGTCGCCAAATCCGGGAGCTTTTACGGCACAAATCTTGAGTGAGCCACGGAGCCTGTTCACTACGAGAGTCGCGAGAGCCTCGTTGTCAACATCTTCAGCTATGATAAGCAGGGGACGTCCGCTCTGAGCAACAGCTTCGAGAATCGGCAGAAGCTCCTTTAGGTTTGATATTTTCTTGTCGTAGAGAAGAATGTATGGAGAGTCCATCTCGCATTCCATTTTCTCGCTGTTTGTGACAAAGTAAGGAGATATGTATCCACGGTCGAACTGCATTCCTTCCACTACTTCAACCGTGGTTTCAGTTCCTTTGGCTTCTTCCACAGTGATAACGCCCTCTTTTTTCACCTTTTTCATGGCTTCGGCTATGAGGCGTCCGATTTCCTCGTCATTGTTGGCAGAAACGCGGGCGACATTTTCAATTTTCTTGATGTCATCGTCCACTTCCTGGCTTTGGGATTTGATTCCCTCTACAACAGCAGAAACCGCTTTGTCAATGCCGCGTTTGAGATCCATTGGATTTGCACCGGCGGCCACATTCTTAAGACCTACGTTTACTATGGCCTGGGCAAGAACGGTGGCTGTTGTTGTGCCGTCGCCAGCTTGGTCTCCGGTTTTTGATGCAACTTCTTTCACAAGCTGCGCTCCCATGTTCTGGAAAGGATCCTCAAGTTCGATTTCGCGTGCTACAGAAACCCCGTCTTTGGTGATGTGGGGAGCACCGAATTTCTTTTCGATAATAACATTGCGACCTTTGGGGCCGAGTGTCACTTTGACTGCGTCAGCAAGAGCGTCAACGCCGTTTTTAAGCTCTTCGCGGGCTTTGATATTGAATTTTATTTCTTTTGCCATTTTAATTATTCTTTGTGAAAGGTCTGATTTACCATTTATTAAGAAGTGTGTCCAATTCTGATGGTCACTGTCGGATTAACCGACAATGGCAAGAACATCGCTTTGGCGCATCATTATGTACTTAGTGCCCTCGAGCTCTATTTCAGTGCCGGCGTATTTGCCATAAAGCACCTCATCACCTTCTTTAAGCACCATCGGCTCGTCTTTTGTGCCATTTCCAACAGCAAGGACTTTTCCTCTGAGAGGTTTTTCTTTAGCCGAATCCGGGATTATGATGCCACCCATAGTGACTTCTTCTGCGGCAGTAGGCTCAATCAGAACTCTGTCTGCCAATGGTCTGATATTCATATTTTCAATTAGTGTTATTTGTTTATAATGTTTCTGAAAGAGTAATATTCAAATATCGTGCCAAATTTGATTTGCCTATTGGAGGACGTATGTCCGGCGTGACAAAATGTCACAGCCTGGTCTGTACGAAAACGAATAAAACTAAAATCGGAACATCCTAAGTCATAGGAATGTTCCGATTTTAGCTTTTATTTCTAATTATTCAAATCTTTTTAAGGTCTGATACTGATGGAATGCCTTAAACAGATAATCTTATAAATTCAGTTTATAGTCAACACACAAAAAAATGTACATTTTATACGTGTGCGAATCCTACATGCCAAAGGCATGTCCCTGTCCTCAGAAATGCATAAATGCTTTCTGTTGCGACTATAAGTGAGAATCCGTGTAAGTTTTACTAATCTTTTACAATGATATAGGTTTTTTCAGGAGCGAGAAGCCCATTGAGGATTCCTTTTTTTACTTTGAACTCCTTGCCATACACGAGGTCTTTGTATTTCCCATCAGGTAGGCCTGTCGGAAGATTGACAGAATTGGCAAATTTGGAAATGTTGACAATCGCCGCGCCTTTTTTGCCTCGGTTTACAAGAAGAACTTGTCCATTTTTAGATATTTGCAGGTCTTCTTTTTGCCCTTTCATAGCGGAGCGAAATTTATTAGCCGCCACGACCTCCGGATGGAAAAATTCGTCATTTCCTTTGGCTCCCAATACGTTGTCGCCCCAATAGGCACTGCGAGAGGACCCTGCGGGACGGCTAAAGAATAATGGAGTCCCGTTTTGTCGGGCTGTAAGGAAAACCCATCCCGTGCGAATCTGGCTGTCTGTCAAATGGGCGGATTCATGAGCGTTGGCATAGGTGTCGTGACTCTCAACCCATGTTGTTAGGTATTCAGGTGCGGAGGTGTGGTGCCAGTTGGCTATATCAAGTCCGTTTACACTTCCTTTTTCGAGAGCTTCCCGCAGGATGTGTCCATATCCGGATGCCGTCTGCCCGAAATAATCTGCGTATTCCGCTTCCGGAACGTTTCTGTCCTGAAGTACTTCTCCATAAACAAACAGAGAGTCGTAAGGCACGGCAAGTCTTATTCCTTTCACGCTTTTGCGACCTGTGGCCACATCCCAGAAATCATTTGTCTTTACTCCAGATGCAGAGTCCACAGGGTCGGAGTGTACACCGATGTGTTTTGCTGTATCGTATCTGAATCCCTTGACCCCCATGGCCAGAAGTTCGTTGACAAATTCCATATAATATTTCTGGAAATCAGGATTCTCGGTGTTGACATCAGGGAGTGCCCCTGACGCCCAGAGAGTGCATTGGAGACGGTCGTTATAATCCTCTACCGGTTTAAGGCCATTGGAGTGGAACATCTTGTCGCGTCCTCCGACGGCTTTATAGAATTCATCGGATACGGCGTCTATATCAAAGGCCGTGTGGTTGGGGAGTACGTCAACTATGATTTTCACATTATACTTTGCGGCAGAATCCATCATTGTCTTCATCTGCTCTTTCGACCCGAGTATGTTGTTGCCAATCTTCCAATCGGTGGGCTGATAATAGTAATACCAGTTTCCTTCTGTGACATTGTCATCAAATATTTTTTTTCCACTTCCTTCAGGGCTATAACAATTCTGAACCGGAGATGTCTGCACCATTGAGAACCCCGCGTCTGCTATAGCTTTCATGTTTTCGGCTATAGTAGGGAAATTCCAGCTCCATGCATGGAGGATTGTTTCCGTGTTTGTTACGTTAGGATCGTGGGTGACGCGATCTTTGGCGTAGAGAGGCAAGGTGATGGCCATGCCGAGTGAAAATGTAAGGAATCTATTCATAAATTTATCAGTTAAGAAAAAAAGGTTGTCATAATAGAATTGACATATATTATAACGGAAAAACCGGAGGTATCATATAAATCCGGCCGCCGTATGATACCTGTGGTGTTTCTGAGGTTAATTATGTGCGGAAATCAAATGATTGCCGGAAAAACCTTTCCGTTTGAGACAATCAATTCTTTGTTTTTTATCAAATTCGTGAGCGACAATGATATCGGGTCCGTGATTACCTTAATAATGTTGTTGAATCCGAAATATTTCGCAGTGGTGTAGATAAGCTTCTCTTTAGTCATGGGCTTATGATTCTTCACGACATGCAACAGAGCGGCAGAGAACTCTTCCTTACATACATGGTTGATAGGCCGAAGATATGTATTGTCAGACTTGATTGTTCTTGGCTCTATGAGTTTGACACCTCTCCAACGGAGGAAGTCGTTGCCAAGGTACACCACCTTCCCTTTCAGACTTGATTCGATTTCTGAGATCACATCATCCATAAATTGGGAAGTCAGGTTTTTCCTGCCCTTTGCATTAAGAATTCTGCGGCAGACTTCCTCGATATGTATTGGTTGCTCTTTTTTCACAACAAGGGTTATAAGTTGCTCAAGGGGTGTGTTGGCTACATCGATACCGAAAAAGTCACACATCTCGTATTCCATGAATGCCTTTGACAGTTCGGCATAATAATCCTCATTGTTCACGATCTCAATTTCGAGATTATTGACATATGACAAGGGAGTGGAGGAGTTGTAAGGGTTGTTATTGCCAGAAACTGGAGAGATGTCGGAGAGAGCCTTGGTATTTAATGAGGATTCGATTGCATCTATCAGTCTCTTTTTTTCGGATTCAGGATTTTTCATCCATTCGGTTGACCAAATGCGGAAGATATTCCAGCCCATGACATTAAGCACGGCTGTCCGTAACCGGTCACGTTCGCGGACAGTCCTTGTGGCGTGGTATGTTGGTCCGTCGCATTCGATTCCGATAGCAAAAATGTCTTTCTTTCCGGGATGTTTTACAGCCATGTCTATCTTAAAATCAGAGGAGCCGACATTTGTGGAGACCTCGTATCCCTGGGAGACAAGGAAGTCATAAACCACTTTTTCAAACGAGGAATCATACTCTTCCTCGTTTTCGATGGAGTCGCCGTTTTCCAGTACTGTAATGCCATGTTGCGCGAATTCGATGTAAGAGCGGAGCATTCTGACACCTTCAGAAGATACCTTATCAAGGTTGATGTCAGCAGGAAGTATAGAACCTACAAGTTTGATGTTGTATTTTGCACGAGTAATAGCCACATTTAATCTGCGGTATCCTCCTTCCTGGCTAAGAGGCCCGAAATTCATGTGCATCACCCCCTCCATATCTTTGCCGTATCCAATACTGAATATTATAGTGTCGCGCTCATCGCCTTGCACATTTTCCAGGTTCTTTATAAAGAATGGTTCCTCCCTGTCTTCAAGGAAGAATGATTCAAGTTCCGGGTGTAGCATACGCTTGCGCTGGATGGCAATGTCAATTGCATATTGTTGTGCCTCACTGAATGAAACCACACCGATAGATCTTTCAGGATGATTTCTGAAATGGTCGATTACAAGCTGCGCCACACGATTCGCCTCAGGAATGTTTGTTTTTTTCCCTCCTCTGTCGTATATCCCGTTGTTGACATATATATACTCAACTCCGAGATTCGGCGCTGCTTCTGTAGAAGAAGGGAATGTGATAAGTTTGCGGTCGTATATTCTAATGTTTGAAAAGGCTATGAGGTCTTCATGCCTGCTTCGATAATGCCATCTGAGACTTCTCTCCGGTAGTATAGTGGCCGCTTCATCGAGAATGGAGTCAAAAGCCCCTTTGTAATTTATTTCGTCATTTTGTTCCGCTCCGGAGTCAAACTCGCCATCATTGAGGGAGGCGGTGAAAAAAGATGTGGGAGGCAACTGTCTTGTGTCGCCAACAATAATCACCTGTTTCCCTCTCATTATGGAGCCTATGGCATCCTCAGTATGTACTTGTGATGCTTCGTCGAATATAACCATGTCAAAGTCGTAGCTTGCGGCTTCGAGAAACACACTTACAGAAAGAGGCGACATCATGAAACACGGACGCAAGGACGTGAGCAGTCGAGGAATAGACTGGAATAGTTTTCTCAGAGGCATCACTTTCCGCTGCTTGTTGATTTCTCGTTTCAGAATAGCTATTTCGTCCTTGGTGGAGTGTATTTTATTGAAATCAGGAATCCTTTTGACTACCCGTTCCCTGACTCTCGCCTGTGCAATCCTGAATTGCGCATTGTCGAGACTGCAGAATTCATTGATGGTGCGAGTATGAGTGTCCAGATTGAATCTCATTACAGCCGGAAACTGGGGAAGGTGCATGTCGAGCCATAAGGAGTATAAACGCTTTTTGTAGATGTCAACGATTGTGTCCGGATCTATGTGGATTGATTCCAATGCCTGTAAATAATCAAAAATTTCCAGTTTTTCGCTTTCCTCTTTAAGAGAACGGTAGTCAATCCATTCTTGAATCAGTTGTATGTTCTTCTTACAGAGAGATGCCCGCTCGGCCACATTTAGAATGTTCTCGCTGGAGAAATCCGTTGTTTTCTCGAATAACGATGAAAACCAAATGATGTCATTTTCAACCTTAATGGATAGCTCCTCCAGCTTCTCGGAGATGTCTTTGCAGAATGAGATGAAACTAAAGTCTTCACATACTTTTTGAATCGTAGTGGCTGTCACGCCTCCCTCTTTAATGGTATTTTTCAAAAACGACGCATATTTCCTCGCGGCGATTATTGAATCCCAATTGGTTTCCAACCCATTGAAGAAATGTCCGAGCCATAATTCATGATAGTCTCGATTATTGGCGAATATTTCAGTGGCATTATGATGATTGTATATAATTTTCACGCCGTCCAATAGGTTTTCAAAATCGGGTTCTTCAATAGATGCCTGTGAAATCGAGTCATAGGATTCCTTGAATTTTCTTGCGGATTCACATGTCGATAATCCAAATATGCGAATGTCGGAGTATTTCGAAAAGATGTTGAAGTCTTTGTTGAATGCAGAGAACAGGTAATCGAGGCTTCTTTCCACGTCAGAACTCTCGAAGAGCCTGATGAATTGAAGGATCTCAGATTTTGGAAGTGTGCCGCAAATAATCCGCTCTTTAATACAATCCGGCAATAATGTAATTTCTGAAAATGAATCCCGGAATGTGGTGATGCCATCATTTAGGGCATTCCAATTCGTCGCTAATCCGTTGTAGTTGCAACCGTAATAATTGTTGAAAACGTCGATGTTATCATTTATTGTCTGTTCGTTCTCAATAATCGATTTGATTGCGTTCAATAGGGCGATAGCCTTTTTGTAAGAAATTTTCCTTCCAGATATGGCGAAATTGGATAAGGCTCTAATGTCGGCGCGATATGAACTTTTCAGAAATCGGAGGCAAGAGGAATAGTCAACGATGAATTTCTGTAAGAAAGTATTATAGTCAATATTTAGGACATTCCTGTCATAATTCGACAGGACTGTGTTTTTTTGCTCACTGGTAGTCTCATGAAGGTCGCGGTGAGAGTTGAATTCCTGTTTTATGATTGACAGTGAATTCTCGTCAAACCATATTTCAGGCACCTTGAAGAGCAAAAGAGGAGAAATGATTTTCAGGGTATTGTATAATAATATTATGTCGTTGGGGGATGTGTTGATGCCGAGTCCCAAATCGGATGTGAGCCGGTTGGCACACTCAAATATTGCATCAAGTTTGGCTATGTGGCATTCTGTATCGTCAGCGATTCCGGAAATAGCCATAGGTAGCATATTATATTTTTCCCCGCATTCTTTTTCAGAAAGCCTTGCCATTATGTCGAGGAAAGAATCCCGTATCGTTATAATGTCGAGATTAAAGACACTCTTGTCAAATCGGTTTAGTATCTTTTCTTTCAGATTGATTATATGTTGCGTTTTCCCTCTGACGGATTGTACTATACGCGAGACTTTGCTGAGGTTGTCTCCCTCCATCCAGATTAATGGGAATAGAGGAGACTGGGCATATACTTTAACGTGATTGCAGATTTCTTTGATTGTATTTATCGAATTGACAGAACCTTCCCCCGACTTGGAATAGAACTCATTCATAAGAGCATCAAGGGAATCAATATCGGAAAGGAGTTTGGAAGTGTTTGATGCCACTTCACGTTTAAGGCTAATAGTGAGCCGTTTCACGTTGGAATCACGCCATGGATTCTCAGATAAAGTGACGGTACATTTTTTTATGTGTTCCGACAGTCGGCATAGGAGGTCGATTTGTCCTTTGAAAATCTGTGGTGTAATTTCCTCGATATAAGGAATGTCAAAATAAATATCCGGGATGTTTTCAAGTTCAGCAAGCTTCCCGTTTACTTGGTAGATGGATACGTCGAGTTCAGAAGTTTTGGTGTGCAGTTGTGCCTGGTAGCTGTCAAGATATTTCTTCTTCTTGTCAAGGGTCTCAAGGTGAGACAGCGCTTCCTTGCTCACATGTTTTCTGATGATATTTATTGAGCTTTCCAGATTTCTAAGAATATCTTTTTTCTTTGCCTTATGACTGTGAAGGTTAAAGCAGAAATCTGAGAGCCCGACGTGTGCCAGACGGTTGTAAACCACTTGGAGTGCGGCCATTTTTTCGGAAACGAAAAGCACTTTTTTCCCGTCGGCCAGGGCTTCAGCGATAATATTTGTGATAGTCTGGCTTTTCCCTGTGCCCGGAGGTCCTTGCAATACAAAGCTTGCCCCTCTCTTTGAGAGCCGGATTGCGTCTTGTTGACTTGAGTCCGCATCGACTACTTGAAATGATTTAAGAGAAGTCTGTTCAATTATGGCATCTGATTCATTGTAGTTGTCGGGCAGAGATGGAGAAAAGAATTGAGTCTCCCCGGCGAGAGCGGCGATAATCGGATTGGAATTAAGTTTTGCATTGTTCCTCTCAAGATCCTTATACATGTTAATCTTGAGAAACGACAAGTTGGCGAGATATGATATATTCTCGATTGACCATCCTTTTGAATCTATGAATTTAGATGCGGTTTGCAGAAAGCTCTCCAACGAGTCGCTGGAAGCATCGAAATCAGGGAGATGAATCCCGAAATCATGTTCAAGCTTATAGCATAATGTAGGATTTACAACAATCTCGTCATCTTGGATTGCAATTCTGTATGGAGATGAAAGGGAGTCAATTATGATACGTACTGGCACCAATATAATTGGGGATAAATATGTCGAAGAGGAATCATTATCATTCCATCTGAGCATACCAAAGGTTAGATATAAAGTGTTGATGCCTTGTTCTTCCAAAGCAGTTCTCGTCTTGCTCCGTATGTTTTTAAGAGTCTTTTGAGTTTCATTGATAGGCTTTGAAGGTAGAATGTCCCCATCGCATATTTTTTCATATATTTCTTCTCCGTCTTCGGTGTATCTTACTTTTTTTGCAAAGGGGAAAGACAATTCGGATTCGTTTGTCACGATTTTCTCATATAATTCAAGCGGAGACGGGCTAATGATTTTAATGCAATTGCGTTTTCCCTCGACAAAATTGATAAGTCTGTTTCTCTTGCCGAAATCGAGCAAAAGCTTCTTCCATGTTTCAATGCGTGTCTGCAATTTTATTCCCATTATTTTTAATACTTTGCGAAATAATAAATTGACTTCAAAAAATGTTAGATATGTTTGGCATATAAATCTATTCCAATTGCAACCTTCTATTAAGTGGAAGTGCGCATTGCACTTATGGAGATGCAGGTATGTAGGACCTGTGGAATCTTCTTAATTCAGATAATTTTATAAAACATCGCTTTCACTCTCTTGAAATTGTGGAAATCCAGATTGAATATGAGAGTAAGATTGGAAAGAATTGCCTTATAGCGTGCAAAGTTACAAAAAAATATAATATCTGTTTATTAAATGTTGAAATATTTGCAGTTAATTCGTTGTGAAGGCACGGCTCATTCATAACATTTAAAAGAAAGAACCGTGTTGTGAAGGATTTGGAGTGCACAATTTTTCTTGAAGTGTGCGAATTGTAAAAATATATTAAATATTTGAATTTAAGGATGTTTTTTTAGTCATAATATTACGGGATGAGATTTTTTTTGTTAAATTCCCGAGTTTGGGAGTTATACCATATAACAATCGGACACTCAGTAATTTACGAGTGTCCGATTGTGCTAACAAATTT
>JAIDXM010000094.1 GCA_029058745.1 Muribaculaceae bacterium | reverse complement strand
CTTGATTTTCGTATTCCTTGTAATAGTTCCTCTCATCGGATTTTGGATTTATTCTTTTGTAAAGGCCGTAAGGCGACGCACAAAAAACGACAAGATTCTTTTATGGTTCCATATCGCCGATCTGTTATTGCTTGGAGGTATTGTTTATCTACTTAATATACCACCTATGAGATGCGATGCGTTTATTATGGCTGAATGTTACAACGGAGAGCCTGTTTTTTGGATGTGGAATACAGTAGGTCGTTATCGCGATATGCTGCCTGACAGCACACGACTGGTTGTTGAATTTGATAACGACGAAGTGTCACAATCCGATATTTTAGGCGAATTTGAAATGAAGAAACTAAAAGAACGTTTGGACTACTTAGGTTGTATAGGGATAGATGTCAACAATTATCCCGATTCGGAATATTCAACTATTCGATTCCGACGCATAAATATGGGAATGTACTCATATCGTCTTTATAATCATCCTCTCTCGCATCAACAACAGGACAGCATAAACACCGATCCATGCCTGATAGTATTTAATGACTCAACTGTTTTCGAGTTTAGTCCCGGAGTATTAGGAGCACAGACTTTTCCCGGCAAACAGGAATTTATAAAAAGCAGAAATAACGACAAATCAAACCGCAAGCAATGATATTACTTGGCATTTTAATACACCTGATTTTCTTTACTATGTTGGCAGTGGTGATTGCGCTGCCATTGGCAGGTATTGTATGTTGGCGAAGCAGGAAACATCGGAAGCGGAATACTATACTGGTATTGTTATCGCCATTAGTGTTTATATATTCGTTCTATTTCACTTGTCTAATCGGAGGTTTTGCCTGTGCATCAATCTTTGAGACCGGTTGTGGAATGGATGGATACTATAAGACCGATTTGCCTAATGGTTATCAGATCGAATCACTTGCAGATGACTTCGACCGCGAATATTTTACAGGATATATCCGCAAAGACGGAACGCGCGTTGTAGAATGGGTAACTAAAATAAAAGTTTCAGGTGATTCAATCTATGGTGAGCGATATTTCGTTAACGAAGCTCCGGGTAGCGAGTATTATTTTGCAATAGACACCAAGGCTGACAGCATAACGTAATATAAATCATTCAGTTGTGCTAAAGAAAAAGCACCAGCTGTTGTAACAGGATTAACGACCTTGGAGGCATTCTATTATAAAAGCTGGTCCTGGGTAATACCTTTGACAATCCTCGCCTTTATCTTATCGTCAGGGTTAGTGTTTCTATTATGGTTTATTGTCAGCAAAATATCTGCACAATGGAGAAATTAACTACAAAAACGAAAATATTTATGATTGGATTGCTTCTTATAGAAGCAATAATAATGTTATATATAGTTCCCAAAGCTAATGCTGATGAAATCAGTATGAAAATACCGTTGGGAATCGCGTTATTTTTAGTCATACTTGTAAGTTTGGCATTGTTGGTTAAAGGCAACCAAGGCAATTATAAGGCTATAATTCCAATCTTCATAGTTT
>JAIDXM010000093.1 GCA_029058745.1 Muribaculaceae bacterium | reverse complement strand
TTACGAGAATATCGTGAAAGAGACCGGCGACCATTTCCTAATCAAGAAATAACGGGGACCGATACGGCACAATTCCTAAATAGACCGGGCGACGACTCAATGCGTCGTCGCCCGGTCTATTTCGGAATTGCAAGTGAAACAATAGCATCACGCATTGAATTCTTCCGCAATATTCTTCGCTATCCATTGCATCTTTTCAGCATCCGGATTGCTTATCTTGCTGCTGAAATCCATGTCCCCCTCCTTCTGAAGTGGCACAAGGTGGATATGGGCGTGAGGCACCTCAAGCCCAAGGACTGTAACACCTACCTTACGGCAGGGCACTGCCTTCTTCAACGCAACAGCCACCTTCTTGGCAAACACCATCATCTCTCCGAGAGTGGCGTCATCTATATCGAATATATAATCCGTCTCCTCTTTGGGCACAACAAGGGTATGCCCCCAGTTGACCGGGTTGATGTCGAGGAAAGCGTAAAACTTGTCATCTTCCGCAACCTTATAAGACGGAATCTCCCCGGCTATTATTTTTGAGAATATAGTCATCAGGAAAACCTCCTTATTTCTTAGATTTCAATCTTGAGAATCTCAAACTCAAGGACACCCACCGGCGCGGTCACCTGAACCACATCGCCCACCTTGTGCCCCATAAGCCCCTGTGCGATAGGAGTAGTGGATGAGATTTTACCTTCACGTATATTAGCCTCATTCTCGGTTACAATCGTATAGGTCACCGTCATTCCTGTTTTCACATTCTTGATTGTGACTTTATTGAGAAGCTGCACTATCTCTGTATTGAGCTTACTGTCGTCAATGATACGTGCGTTGGCTATCAGCTCTTTTATCTTGGAAATCTTCATCTCAAGCATTCCCTGAGCTTCCTTTGCGGCGTCATACTCCGCATTCTCGGAAAGGTCGCCCTTGTCCCGGGCCTCAGCTATCGCCTGCTTAATCTGAGGACGCTGCGCCTCAAGGGCGGCCAGTTCCTTCATTTTTTTGTCATATCCTTCTTGGGTAAGATAAGTTGCCATGTCTATAGGGTTGATTTAAATTATTTGGTGTAAATCCGGGATTGTCAAGTTTTCTGAGGTATTAAAAAATAAGGAATCTTTTACTTCCGTCATTATGTCGGCATTGCCAAACATCACAAACGGTCTTAAAAGACTCTCTCAGATGCCATCATGGCATCACATCCCGTATTTCAAGTGCAAAGTTAATACTTTTAAACTCCCCTAACAAATTTTATCAGTTAAAAAACCAAAATATGCCTTCTGCAAATTCCACCTTATCGGTAGTTTTTTGGCATTACCGCAACATTTCATTATCTTTGCGCTAAACTTGTTTTAAATCATGCACATTTCTCTTAAACATACCACCATACCGTCACTCCTGTTCTTTTGCGCGAACGCCTTTGCCTCATCTCCGGCACAGGTAATCGACCTCGCGGGAGAATGGCATTACCACCTGACTGACATTCCTGACTCCTTGGAAAACATCCGCAACGGTGTCCTCTCACTCCCCGGCACTCTCGACACCAACGGAATCGGCATTCCAGTCTCCCCTTCCGATGTCACCACACAGCTCTCCCGGAAATTCACATACACCGGGAAGGCTGTCTATTCAAAGACCGTATCCATCCCGGAGTCGATGGCCGGGAAAAATATGTCGCTTCTAATGGAACGCACAAGGCCATCTCATGTGACGGTTGACGGAGTGAACGTCGGATTCCGCAACTCCATTTCCGCGCCACAGGAATACGACCTCTCCCAGTTGCTGTCTCCAGGCACACATACCATTGAAATCACCATAGACAATGGTGAATCCATTCCTACAGCCGTAAGGAACAATTCGCATGCATGCACTGAATCAACCCAAACGAACTGGAACGGAATCATCGGCGACATATATATAAAGGCAAAAAACCGCACCCACCTTTCAGATATCCTGATTACGCCCGACATATCATCCAAGTCTTTCATGATATCCGGAAACATCGTGAACCCCGACTCTCCCGGGCGCCTGTCCATATCGGCATCCGCCGACAATGGAGCATCCTCTTCCATGGCTTTGGAATCCGACTCTAACGGCAGATTCCAATTCACGCTTCCAATGGGACACGACGCAATACTCTGGAGCGAATGGACTCCCGCAATCCACGAAATCACAATCTCTCTATCAGATGATTCCGGGATGACACTCGACCAAACCTCTGTCTCGTCTGGATTGCGAAGCTTCTCCACAGCAGGCACAAACTTCACCATAAATGGCGACCTCACATTCCTGAGAGGCCGCCACGATGCTTGCGTATGGCCGATGACCGCCCATGTCCCTATGGATATGGAATCATGGCGAGGCTATTTCAGGAAAATAAAACAGTATGGAATCAACCATGTGAGGTTCCATTCCTGGTGTCCGCCTGAAGCCTGCTTTGCCGCCGCTGACGAAGAGGGTGTATATCTACAGCCGGAACTCCCTATCTGGGGTGAAATCGACAAGGACACAAAGCAACTCATAGAATTTCTCGACGAGGACATGACGGCAATCCTGAAAGCCTACTCTCACCACCCGTCATTCACAATGTTCGCCATAGGCAACGAGCTTTGGGGCGACACCTCAATCATGAAGGAGTTTATCGACAAGGCCCGCGACTGTATGCCGGGACTGCTCGCCACATACGGCTCCAACATTTATCTCGGATGGAACGGACATATCGACGGGGAGGACTTCCTTGTCACATGCCGTGTCGGGGGTGGTGAAGGGTTCTCATCTCATGCAAGGGCATCTTTTTCTTTCGCAGATGCCGAAAACGGGGGAATCATGAACTCAACCTACCCAAACACAAGCATGACATTTTCGAATGCTATTTCAAAATCTCCTGTTCCTGTGGTAGGGCATGAAACCGGACAATACCAGTTCTACCCTGACTTCAGTGAAATAGAGAGATACACCGGCGTGCTCCGTCCCGACAACCTGACCACATTCAAGGCGATGGCGGAAAAGGCCGGGACTCTACGAAAAAGCGAACGTTTTTTCAAAGCAGCCGGAGAATGGGCCACCCGCCTGTATAAAGCAGATATGGAGATGAACCTGCGCACTCCGGGCATGGGTGGATTTCAGCTCCTTGACATACAAGATTATCCGGGACAGGGCACCGCTCTTGTGGGAATACTCGATGCGTTTATGCAGCCTAAAGGCTTCACATCGCATGAAGAATGGAAACAGTCCTGTTCCGACAGAGTGATTCTCGCAGAATTGCCCAAATACTGCTTCTCTGCAGGTGAGATTGCTGAAATTCCACTGAAAATCGTGGATTACCACCCCGACAGCCCGGACCTCTCAACCGTCAACTGGAGTCTCCCATTCGCCAATGGATCAACCTTCGCAGATGCGAAAGGGAAAAAGGGAGTCATCGACGCAGGTGCCATCACCATACCTATCCCCTATGTGGAAACTCCCGTGAAAACCACACTATCTCTGAATGCAGACAACGGTGGAATCAAGAACTCTTATGACATATGGATTTTTCCGAAAGACGACGCCTCCAGGGATTCAGGGAAAGTTGTGACCACAACAAGTATCGACACTGCCCTACAGGCACTTGAAAAAGGGAAACGGGTGATTCTATACCCGGACTCAGCCTCCGTGGCCGCGACAACAATAGGGCCGCTTTTCCAGACCGACTATTGGAATTACCGCATGTTCAAGACCATCTGCGACAACGTCAAGAAGAAACCATCTCCAGGAACCCTTGGCTTGCTAATCGACAATGAGCATCCCCTCTTCGACAAGTTTCCTACCGACAGCCACACCGATTGGCAGTGGTTTCCGGTTATCGCGAACTCCTACCCTCTCATTATCGACCGGCTACCTTCTTCCGTTGACCCGATTGTGGAACCAATCGACAATGTGGAACGCAACTACCGCCTCGCGCTGGCTCTCGAATGTTGGGTCGGGAAAGGGAGATTGCTGATAATCATGGCCGACATGGACAAGGCATCGGAATATCCCGAAGGAAAATGGCTCATGAAGAGCGCCCGCGAGTATATGGGATCGAAAAAGTGCAAGCCGGCTCTCTCTCTTTCCCCGAGACAGGTGCGCGACCTGCTGACGAAACCCTCATCAGGCAGAATAATCAGGGAGCTTAACAATGTTTCATACCAATAATCCGGATATTGCGAAATCGGACTATTTTAATTACTTTTGCATCAATAATCACCCTGTGCGCGCAATTCCAAGCGAATGCAAGGATAAGCGACGGAACGGAATAAAAAATTACACAATGACTATAAACGAAACTCAAGACGAGATAATCGAAGAATTCGAGGGTCTCACCGACTGGATGGACCGTTATGCCTACATTATCGACCTCGGCAACACGCTGCCTGATTTCCCAGAGAATGAAAAGACTCCGCAGAATCTGATCGAGGGTTGCCAAAGCCGTGTCTGGATTACGGCCAAAAGACTCGATGACGGGAAAATACATTTCGAGGCTGACTCCGACGCCTTGATTGTGAAAGGAATCGTGGCGCTGCTGATGAGAGTGCTCGACGACCGGACACCGGACGAAATACTGGGAGCCGATCTATATTTCGTTGACAAAATCGGACTCAAGGAACATCTGTCGCCCACAAGAAGCAACGGGCTTGTGGCCATGGTGAAACAAATCCACAACTATGCGAGAGCCTTCAAGATGTTGGATAACTGATTATCCGGCATCCTCAGACTAACAACAAGACTAACACCAAAACCATTTTCTCATGTTCAAAAACCAGCCAAAAGGGCTTCTTCCCGCCGCCCTGAGCAACATGGGTGAACGATTCGGCTATTACATCATGAATGCCGTGCTCGTTCTCTTCCTATGTTCAAAATTCGGGCTTTCAGAGGAGACCAGCGCCCTGATCTATTCTTTCTTCTACGCCGGCATATATGTGCTGAGCCTCGTGGGCGGACTTATCGCCGACAAGACCCAGAATTATAAATCGACAATTATCTGGGGACTCATTATTATGACTCTCGGGTATCTGGTGCTATCAATCCCGATTTTCGCGACTTCTGAAAACCATACCTGGCTTCTTGCGCTCACATGCGGGGCCCTATTCTTCATTGCTTTCGGCAACGGCCTCTTCAAAGGGAACCTACAGGCTATGGTGGGACAGCTCTACGACAATCCGAGATATGCGTCGCAACGTGATTCCGGATTCCAGATTTTCTACGTGTTCATCAACATCGGCGGTGTCGTGGCTCCTTTCGTGGCTCCCCTCCTCCGCTCATGGTGGCTCGGTGAGAACGGATTCCTCTACAACGCGTCGCTTCCTGCCCTGTGTCATGAATATCTGAGTCTCACCGACTCGATGGACACCCAGAACGTAAACAACCTGTATGCCCTGATTACACAAGTGGGTGGAAACGCGGCAGGCAACGTCTCGCAGTTCTGCTCTGAATATCTCAACGTATTCAACACCGGAATCCACTACTCGTTCATAGCATCGGTGTGCGCCATGCTGATTTCCCTTTCCATTTTCCTTGCCACCAAAAAGGGTCTCCCCTCTCCGGCGAAGAAAAGCAAAGAGGAGACTGTATCTTATTCTCCGGAAGAGAAGAAAAAGATGGCCGCTGAAATCAAACAGCGCATGTACGCCCTTTTCGCCGTGCTCGGCATAGCGATATTTTTCTGGTTCTCTTTCCATCAGAACGGCACCTCCCTGTCTCTGTTCGCCCGCGACTTCGTAAAGACGGATTCCGTGCAACCTGAGATATGGCAGGCCCTAAACCCATTCTATGTAATCATTCTCACCCCGTTCGTGATGATGCTTTTCTCTCGCCTTTCAAAGAGAGGGAAAGAGATTTCAACTCCAAGGAAAATAGCGATAGGCATGGGACTGGCCGGCGTGGCCTATATCTTCCTCGCCGTATTCTCGGCTATAAAAGGATATCCCTCGGCTGATGTGTTCAAGACTCTGTCTCCCGACGTGGCCGACTCCTTGAAGACCGGGCCGTGGGTACTTTTCGTGCTATATTTCTTCCTCACGGTTGCCGAGCTCTTCATCTCCCCGCTGGGTTTGTCGTTTGTGTCGAAAGTCGCCCCCAAACATCTTCAAGGTCTCTGCCAAGGCCTTTGGCTTGGAGCCACAGCTGTCGGCAACCTCCTCCTGTGGATCGGCCCGCTGATTTATAACGCCTGCCCCATCTGGGTGGCATGGACTGTGTTCCTTACCGTATGCATAATATCGATGGGCGTGATGTATGGCATGCTCACATGGCTTGAGAGAGTCACCAAATAACAATTCTAAAACTGTCAGCTCAGGGACAATGCCGATGTTCCTGAGCTGATTTTTCATTCTATCCACAACCATGTTCAAAAACCAGCCTCCCGGACTATACGTCCTTGCACTCGCCAACACCGGCGAACGATTCGGGTACTACACGATGCTCGCAATTTTCCTTCTCTTCCTTCAGGCAAAATTCGGTTTCGATTCCACCGTCTCCGGTCAAATCTATGCCGTATTCCTCGCTCTTGTATATTTCATGCCCCTAATCGGAGGATGGGTGGCCGACAAATGGAGTTTCTCAAAATGTGTCGTCACTGGCATCGCGGTGATGTTTATCGGATACGCCGTGATGGCAATACCCACCGACATCCGCTCCACCACTTCTCTCATAATCCTGTGTGGCGCATTGCTGCTCATCTCCATAGGCACCGGACTTTTCAAAGGGAACCTTCAAGTGATGGTCGGCGACTTATACAACGAGAAACGATACAGTGGACAACGTGACGCCGCCTTCTCCCTTTTCTATATGGCCATTAACATCGGTTCCATGTTCGCGCCTATGGCGGCCACCGCAATGTGCAACATGGCCCTAAAAGCCAACGGCATGACCTACAATGCCGACCTTCCGGCTCTTTGCAATGCCCTCCTTTCCGGCTCAGGCTCCGCGCAGGATGTGACCCGGAAAGCCGCTGAAAACGGGATGGCTGTTGCCGGCGACGTCTCCGTATGGGCTTCCGATTATATCACCACCCTCTCCACCGGCTACAGCTATGCTTTCGCCGTGGCGTGCGTCTCTCTGATTGTCAGCTTCATGATATATTACCTTGGAAGAAGCACCTTCGCTCATATCATCAACGACAAGAAAACATCAGGAGGAAAGGCCGCACAGACCGACAATGGCCCGGAACTCACACCTCAACAAACAAAGGCCCGCGTCGTGGCTCTTCTTCTCGTGTTCGCCGTGGTTATTTTCTTCTGGATGGTGTTTCATCAGAACGGAGCATCCCTCACTGAGTTCGCAAAAAGCTGCACCTCTCCCGAAGCTTACGGATGGACCCGCATCGGTTTCAATGTATGGGCGCTCCTCTCGATTGCAGTCGGTGTGTATGCCCTATTCAACATATTCCAGTCGAAATCCGCCAACGGACGCATAGTCAGCGCCGTAATCCTGGCCGCTGCAATCGGAGCCGTGGCGTATTTCCTCATTGACACCGACAATCCCCTCACCGGCATACAGCCACAGCAATACCAGCAGTTCAATCCATTCTATGTCGTTGCACTCACTCCTGTGTCGCTCGCCATTTTCGGGGCGCTTGCAAAACGTAAGAAAGAGCCATCCGCGCCCCGCAAGATAGGATACGGAATGATTATGGCTGCCGTCGCATATTCGATAATGATGATTGGGTCTTTCTCAATCGCCGGAACATCGGCCGCTGTTTCGCCCAACTGGCTAATATCCACATATCTTCTTTTGACATTCGCCGAACTTCTCCTATCCCCTATGGGCATATCCTTCGTCTCGAAAGTCGCTCCTCCGAAACTGAAAGGGTCTATGATGGGAGGATGGTTCGCGGCCACTGCCATCGGCAACTATCTTGTGTCGATTCCCATGATACTATGGGGCAAGATTCCTCTCTATCTCCTATGGATTATACTTATCGCCATCTGTCTGCTCGCCGCAGGGTTTATCTTCTCCATGATGAAGAAACTTGAAGCGGCAACCGCCGACAGTCCTGATCCATCCGCAGAGAAGGAAGCGGCAGCCGCTGAAAAACTCGCGGCTGATGCCGAGGCATAAGAAACTGCAATATTACTTCGCTAAACGCGGACAGGTCATTTGGCCTGTCCGCGCTTTTATCGATACGACTACGGGAAAGCATCGCCATAAGAAAATCACCTTTATATCATAGATTCAATATCCACACAAGATTTCACGTTGTTATAATATCATGGAGGGAAATCGACATCTCAGGATGGTAACGGGAAGACATGTATATTCATACATATCCAGGCATATCCATCCGGCAGGGATACGGTTCACCACTGTCACATTTTTAATGTCAACAACATTATTGAAATCATGAATAATTTCACCTTTCATTCCCCTACAGAATCCGTATTCGGGAAAGACACACAGAAACAGACCGGCAAGCTCATAAAACAATATGGAGGCGGAAAGGTTCTTGTGGTTTATGGGGGCGGTTCCGCCGAACGAAGCGGGCTCATCAAGGATGTCACCGATGCCCTTGAGGAAGAGAATATCAGTTACGCCATACTGAAAGGAGTCAGGCCAAACCCTACAGACGATAAGGTGTATGAGGGAATTGCGCTGGCCGTAAGGGAAGGTGTCAATTTCATCCTGGCAGTCGGAGGTGGGTCGGTAATCGACACCGCAAAGGCTATTGCGATGGGGGCTGTATATCCTGGTGACTTCTGGGATTTCTTCAAAGGTTCCGCTTCCCCTGTAGCCGCCATTCCTGTGGGAGTGGTGCTCACTATTCCAGCAGCCGGGAGCGAAGGTAGCCCCAATTCCGTGATTACACGTATTGACGGCCTCCACAAACTCTCCTGCCGTTGCCAGCTCACACGTCCGAGATTCGCCATCCTGAATCCGGAACTGACCATGACGCTCCCGTGGGAACAGACTGCATACGGAATCACCGATATGTTGTGCCATATTTTCGAACGTTATTTCTCAAACACCACCGCACAGCTTGTGAACGCATATTCCGAGGCAATCATGAGAGAGGTGATGGACCACGCGCTCTCACTCAAAATCAATCCGGAAGACTATGAGGCTCGCGCCGATGTGATGTGGGCCGGCACACTCGCACATAACGGACTTTGCGGTGTCGGAAAAGAGGAAGACTGGGCAACCCACCGTATGGAGCATGAGGTGTCGGCGATATATGATGTGCCTCACGGCGCGGGACTCGCATGCATAGCCCCGGCATGGATGACTTTCGTGGCCAGAAAAAATCCGGGGATGGTCTGGAAATTCGCCATTAACGTAATGAGCGTGAATCCGGAAGGACGCGACACCGACCATATCATAGAGGAAGGGATAGCTCTTCTCAAAGACTTCTACCACGACCTCGGCCTCACAACGTCCCTGACGGAACTCATAGGGAAAGAACCGGACATCGACGCATTAGTGAAAAGCCTTGAGGGGAACATGGGGAAGACTCTCGGATTCTATGTGCCGCTATCTATGGACGACTGCCGTGAAATATATAAGCTTGCGTTATGATTGAAATCCGGAACTTCATCAAGATATATGAGAGAAGCTTTATCGAGAACTGGGATCTTCCGGCTCTGTCGGAATATTCCAGGAACACTCTCATCTCTTATGGCGACCTTGCCACATCCATCGCACACACCCACACACTGTTTGAATCAATCGGCATACTTCCGGGTGACAAAATCGCTCTATGCGGGAAAGACTCCGCCGACTGGGTAAAAGTATATATGGCAACCGTCACATACGGTGCCGTCATAGTGCCTATATTATCGGAATTCAACCCGCTCGACATTACACATATTGTCAACCATTCAGGCGCGGTGATGCTCTTTGTATCCGATAATATATGGGAACATATGGAACCCGAGGCCCTGCTGAACGTAAAGGGAGTGATTAGCCTTGAAAACAAGGGGATTCTCCATGAAGCCCCCGGCATGGAGATGCAACGTTGTCTGCGACTTCTCAAAAGACGCTTCAACAAACGTTACCCGAAAGGATACACAAGCCACGACGTACACTATATAGAACGCGACAATAGCGAGATTGCGGAGATAAACTACACCTCAGGCACCACAGGATTCTCAAAAGGCGTCATGCTCACAGGTGAGAACCTTGCCGGGAATGTATGCTTCGGGATGTATTCGGAATTACACTTCAGAAGTTCCCGTGCTTTGGCGTTCCTTCCGCTGGCACATGCCTACGGGTGTGCATTCGATATGCTAACCCCACTTGCCGTCGGCTCCCACGTGACCCTTCTTGGCAAGACTCCTTCTCCGCGTGTGCTTCTGAAGGCCCTTGCCGAAGTGCGTCCCAATCTTGTGATTTGCGTGCCCCTCATACTTGAGAAAATCTACAAGAACCAGATTCTTCCTATGATTTCCAAAGGCACAATGCGCTGGACTCTCGCCGTGCCGTTTCTCGATTCCCTCATATATTCCAAGATAAGGAAAAAGCTTATTGACGCTTTCGGTGGCGAATTCGAGGAAGTGATTGTAGGTGGGGCGCCTCTCAATCATGAAGTCGAGGAATTCCTGCATAAAATCAAATTCCCTTTCACCGTCGGATATGGCATGACCGAGTGCGGTCCGCTGATTTCATACACACCCTGGAAAGAATTCATCGTGGGTTCCTCCGGACAGACGCTTCCGATAATGGAAAGCAAGGTGATTTCGGAAGACCCTGAAAACATTCCGGGAGAGATATGTGTGAGAGGGACAAACCTTATGAAAGGATACTATAACAATCCGGATGCCACATCACAGGTCATTGACGAAGACGGGTGGCTACATACAGGCGACATGGGTACTCGATCTCCCGACGGCACCCTATTTCTTCGCGGACGCTCGAAAACAATGCTTCTTTCCGCTTCCGGACAGAACATCTATCCGGAAGAGATTGAGGCCAAACTCAACAACATGCCGTTTGTGGCCGAGAGTCTGATTGTGGAACGCGACGGAAGACTTGTTGGTCTCGTATATCCGGACTTCGAGGCAGTTGACAAGTTCGGAATTTCCATCAACGATATGGACGACGCGATGGAAAACGTCAGAAAGGAACTCAACAAAATCGTCGCTCCCTACGAGCAAATCTCAAAAATCGTGCTCATGCCCAACGAATTTGAGAAAACCCCAAAACGGAGCATCAAAAGATTCCTATACACAAGGTAACAGTTGCACTTTGTCGGGTCAATAACCAAAGGCAATCCCTTATCTAAGCCCGACCGCAGAAAACTTTAGACCACCTATTGTATATCTCGTTTTTTTATCGTAGTTTTGTCCGCAATTTGTTAAGCAGACTCTCAAGTCATTTCTTATCACATAGGACACCATGCAAGAGCATGTAAAAAAATCGAGACGATTGAAAAGTTCCGTCCTTTTGGCGGCTGTCATGACATTCGCCATAATGTCATGCGGAAAATCTGAAAAGAGAATCGAAGAACCGGCCACTGTCAGGCAGGCTCCGGAATTCTTTCACGCCGACAACGACATCGCGATGACTGTCAGGAGTCTCGCCGATGCCCTTAAAGTAGGCGAACCACTCGACTCCGCCGAATATGATTTTGAAGGAGTCCTCACCGACGGGCAGGGTGCCCCTCTTTATACCGACGTGCAAGGCACCCCGGGAGTCTGGCTGGTGGATGTGCTCGACAAAAACAATGTGATTATACGTAATCTTTATCTCGGAGACCTTCTCCCCCTTGACCTCCAGAACTATATCCTCCACAGTCTCCGTGTCTCTGAAGACAGCAGACTCGATTTCACACTTCACGAAGCCGTTGACGATGACGAGACGGAAATCGATGTCTATGACTGCGGAGGCGTGTTCCTGCGATTTGAGGTCAGAGCCGGAATCGCGCCAAACGGACTCGAAGGCCCCCAGTTGAGCATAATCATGAGTTCCGATCCTCCGGCAGGGGTCGAAACACAAACCAACGTGTAGGCTCGAAACGTGGCAATGCCATAAGCTGGACATCTGCCTTACGGTCCTCTATACTCCCCATCGCGTTCCCGATTTTCTTACCCGCCTCCTCAAGTGCCGAACGCACCGCAGACAAAGCCTTCTGTGGAGTATTGTTGTCTTGTGAAAGATGACACAGGAATACATGGCTCAGACGAGGACTCACAATATCCTTGAGAAACGCGGCGGTCTGCATGTTGTCAAGATGGCCCTGTTCTGTCTGGATACGTGCTTTCAGATACTCCGGATAACGTCCCATCTTGAGCATCCCCAGGTCATAGTTAGCCTCTATCACAAGATAATTGGCCCGGCTCATATAATGGTAGGCCCTTTCCGTAACCGCCCCGAGGTCGGTGGCAAGCACGAAATGACGGTTGTCATATTCTATGGAGAAACCCATGTTGTCTGTGCCGTCGTGAGGCACCTCGAAAGCCGTAATCTCAAGCTCTCCAAGTCTGAAGGGAATCTCCTTGAAAATTGGATTATGGTAATCCTTTATCCTCTTTGATATACTGTGGCGGCGCAATATCCCTCCCAAAACCCTGTTGGTGCAAAATAGACGCAGATGGCGGTGGTTGCGTAGAAGCGAATACACATATCTGACATGGTCGGAATGGTCGTGTGTCAGCAACACTCCCGCCACCTTTCTCATATCCACTCCGTTGGCCTTTAGAGTTGATTCAATCACATCCGGCTTTATACCGGCGTCTATGATTATCCCCCCCTCCCGTGTTCCGACATAGCAACTGTTGCCGCTCGACCCGGATGCAAGAGAGATGTAATACAGATGACGCTCGCTGGCAGGCCTTTGCGCCTTGGGACGTTGTGGAATCTCCGCCGCAGCATATACGTTGCGGCGGATGGGCTGTGACGGCTTATCCTCTTCAAGCTCCTCGAACGGGAGACTCATCTGACCCTCAAATGATATTTTGCGACGTGACATTCCTCGTTATTATGCTATTTTGAATAAATCAGGAAAATCGCAGGACGCTTGTCATAATCATACTTCCTCGTTTTCCATCGGGATATGGGCAAAGAGACTATCGACTCCCGCTCTTTGTCGGTGATGTCGCATGCCACACAGAGCATCGTGTCTCCCTTTAACACCCTCACAAGACTCTCCACCATCCTGTTGTTGCGATAAGGGGTCTCAATGAATATCTGCGTCATGTCATTGCGGCGTGATTGAGTCTCGAGTTCCCTCAATTTCTTGTCGCGCTCCTTGCCATCTATTGGAAGATAGCCGTTGAATGAGAATCCCTGCCCGTTGAATCCGGATGCCATCAGGGCCATCAGTATGCTGGAAGGTCCCACAAGCGGAACCACCCTGAAGCCCTCTCTCTGGGCTATACTCACAGCCAATGAACCCGGGTCGGCCACTGCGGGACAACCGGCCTCACTCATCACGCCCACTGGCTCCCCTCTCCTCAATGGCTCCAGATAAGACCCTACATCACGGAGGTCGGTGTGACGGTTGAGTTCATAAAAGGTCGTTTCCGCAATATTGAACGAAGGGTCGCATTTCTTCAGAAAACGCCTTGCCGTCCTGACGTTCTCCACTATAAAATGGCGGATGGGTCTGATTATCTCGATATTCCCCTGTGGCAATACCGCCGACAACGGCGCGTCGCTTATGTTGACTGGTATAAGATATAGAGCTGCTCCTGATTTCATGAATACAAAATTAATAAAAAATTTTTACTACTTTTGTATTTCCAACATATGTTTTTTATGCAACTACCTACCGGATTTGTCGATATGATGCGCGACCTCCTCGGATGTGAGGCGGACTCGTTCTTTATCGCTATGCAGAATAGTCCCGCTGTCTCAGTCAGACTGAACTCCCGCAAGCCCTCTGACGCATTCGCTGATGAGAGAAAAGTGAAGTGGTGTGCCTCGGGCAGATACCTCGACCAGAGACCGGTGTTCACTCTCGACCCTCTACTGCACGCCGGTGCCTATTATGTGCAGGACGCATCTTCCATGATATATAATGAGTGCATCAGGTGTATTCTTACCGCCTTAGCATCCACCCCGTTGCCGGAAAGCGACACCATGGCAACCCCTGACATACCCGTCACCTTGCTCGACCTCTGCGCGGCTCCCGGTGGAAAAACCACGGCAATGATTGACGCATTGCCTGACGGTTCTCGTATCGTGGCTAACGAATATGTGGCGAAAAGAGCCGGAATACTTATGGAAAACCTGACGAAATGGGGTTATCCACACGTATCCGTCACAAACCGTGACTCTTCTTGGTTCGCCGAAAATGGCGACGTTTTCGACATTGTGGCTGTTGACGCTCCTTGCTCGGGTGAGGGGATGATGAGAAAAGACGAGAACGCAGTAAAACAATGGTCGCCCGAACTGATTTCGCAATGTGCCTCATTGCAAAAAGAGATTCTCAGAAATGCTGTCAAGACTCTGAAACCGGGCGGGTTCCTGATTTATTCAACATGCACCTTCAATACACTCGAAAACGAACGGAATGCCGAGTTTATACGTGATGAGCTGCAACTGGAGCCTTTCGACCCTGAATTCCCTGTGGATTGGGGCATCCCTCGAGGAATAGGCACCACAATCCCCGCCTATCGTTTCATGCCGCACAAGACGGATGGAGAAGGGCTTTTCCTGTCTGTTTTCCGGAAGCCCGGTGAATTCAAGCGCAGCAACCTCTCCCCTGCAAAGATTTCATCAATACCCTTATCGACGAAGGGCAAAGAACCATCCTCTCCAAAAAAAGTGTCGTGGCAGGACAGAGTTTCTCGAAAAAACACCGGCAGGGAATTGTCCGCTAAGAAAGAATCCATCGGCATTCCGGAAATGGAAGATATTCTTTCCACATCTTTCAACCGTAAGGCATATCCATTGGCGGAGCTTTCCAAAGAACAGGCTCTCGCATATCTCAGAAGGGAATCCATTGTGTTGAATCCTGATGTGGCAAAAGGGATAGTAATAGTAACCTACAAAGGACTGCCTCTTGGCCCGGTGAAAAACATCGGGACACGCGCCAACAACCTCTACCCCAAAAACTGGCGTATCCTCATGCGCTGAAACATCAGGATTTTCATAACGACGGTTCCTTACAGCCAAGACATAAACCTATTCCGAATATCTGCCGACAATATTCGGTGGCCTTTATCATATCATCGGTTTGTCGCGTTATGAAATACAACAGAATAATTGTAAGAATAACACATCATGCAATGTCCTCCTCTAAAGATTATTCTCCTTATGTATAATTTAACCGTCATTCAAAGTGTTATATAGACATGGGTAATAGAATTGAAAAAGGTGTGTTTCCAGTCACAGGGATGATGTGTGCCGTCTGTGCCGGGACTGTAGAGAAAACTGTAGCCGGATGCCAAGGCGTCTCCGACGCGTCCGTAAACTTTGCCGCCTCTGAGGTTTCGTTCTCATGGAACCTCGACATCACTTCGCCGTCAAAAGTGGCCGAAGCGGTCAGGGCAGCCGGATATGAGATGATTGTGGAAGATTCCGTCGCGAAAGCCGTGGAGGAGAAGGAGAAGGCGGAACTCAGGCAATACCGACGCATGAAACGTGACCTCATCACCGCTTGGGCGTTGACTATTCCCCTTTCTTGCATATGTATGCTCCACATTCAGTTTCCCGGCGACGCATTCGTTATGATGGCTCTCGCGGGTGCCGTGATGCTGATTAGCGGAAGACGTTTCTATGTTAACGGGTTCCGGCACCTCGCCTCCCGACATCCGGACATGGATTCCCTTGTGGCCGTCTCAACGCTCGTGAGTTTTCTATTCTCCCTATTCAACACCATATTCCCGGAATACTTCTCTTCCCGTGGCATTGCCGCCGACCTTTATTACGAAGCATCGGCCATGATTATAGCTTTCGTCCTGACCGGTAAATTTATGGAAAGCCGTGCCCGAAGAAACACCGGAACTGCCATAAAAGCCCTGATGGGATTGCAACCTTCAGAAGCCCAAGTAATTGACAGCAACGGCAATCTGACAACAGTAAATATAGGCGACATCATCCCCGAAATGGCCATTTCCGTGAGACCAGGAGAGAGGATACCCGTTGACGGAGTTGTAACAAAGGGAATATCATCAGTGGATGAAAGCATGCTGACAGGAGAACCGGAAGGAGTGGAGAAAACACCCGGCGACACCGTGTCGGCTGGCACACTAAACACCAATGGCTCAATAGTGGTGGAGGCGATTAAGGTAGGAGCATCAACGGAACTCGCCAGAATAATCGACTGCGTGCGTCAGGCGCAAGGCTCCAAGGCTCCTGTGCAACGCCTTGTTGACCGTATCAGCGCGGTGTTCGTGCCTACGGTGATTGCAATTGCCATACTGACCTTCTGCATCTGGGCATCTTTCGGAGCCGACAGCATACCGATGGCTGTGCTCGCATCGGTATCCGTTCTTGTAATCGCCTGCCCTTGCGCTCTCGGTCTCGCCACTCCCACTGCCGTGATGGTAGGCATAGGGAGAGGAGCCAAAACCGGAATACTTGTGAAAGAAGCGGCAGCCCTCGAGCTTCTAAAGAAAATAAATGTCCTGGCAATCGACAAGACCGGGACTCTGACAGAGGGAACTCCTTCCGTGGTTGCAACACACCCCACAACAGATATTCCGGATGATTTCCTTCAGGCAATTCACGCTCTTGAAAAACGGTCAACACACCCCCTTTCAGGAGCCATCATCGACTGGGCTGAGTCCTCAGGCCCTCTTAAAGATTTGGTTCCTGACAAATTCGACTATATACCCGGAATGGGTATGACAGGCGAGGTCAACGGTCGTAACGTATGGATTGGAAACGAAGCATTGGCAAAATCTGTTGGAGCCGTGATTCCGGACGGTATCGTCACCGCATGCCGGCAATGGACTTCGGAAGGAGCCGGTATCGTGATTGCCGGCGATGACTCAGGTAGATGCATAGCCCTGAAAGTGTCAGACAAGATACGGAATGATGCCCGCGATGCAATCGCCACTCTAAAGACAATGGGCATAAAGACTGTCCTCCTTACCGGCGACAGCAAGGAGACTGCCCTACATGTTGCCAAACAGGTGGGTATCGATGAGGTGATTGCGGATGTTCTCCCTCAGGGAAAACAAGACGCCATTAAGGAAATGAAACGGAATGGGGGATTCGTGGCTATGGCGGGTGACGGAATCAACGACTCCCAAGCACTTGCCGAGGCCGATGTGTCGATTGCTATGGGAGGCGGGAGCGACATAGCTATTGAAGTGGCACAGCTCACCATTATTTCAGGTAAGCTGATGTATATACCGAAAGCACTGACTCTATCCGGAGCCACCCTCAAAATAATCAAGGAAAATCTCTTCTGGGCGTTTATCTACAACATTATAGGCATTCCCATTGCGGCAGGCGTGCTTTATCCTGCCGCCGGCATTATCCTCTCCCCGATGCTTGCTTCCGCCGCTATGGCTTTCTCCTCAGTGTGTGTAGTGGTCAACTCCCTTAGGCTAAACAATGTCAAAATATAGTTAATTTAACAGTCATGGGTTAAACTTTAAACCTTAACCCTTCCATCTAAAATACAACAGACATGAAATTCAAGACAAATGCAAAATGCGCCGGTTGCTCCGGAGCCATCCTCAATGCGATGCAGACAAAGTTTCCCAACGAGAAATGGACTCTCGACCTGAATACAGCCGACAAAATCCTCGAATGTCACGGTGTTCCTGATGACGCGGAGAAGGCGTCAATGGTAATCAAAACCCTTGAGGAAACCGGGTTCAAGGGCTCCTGGATTACCGAATAAAACCTTTCCCGCTAAAATGGAAACAAGACAGACGGTAGAAGTCTGGAATGACAGGACTGAAAGACTGATTGGAGCTGAATCTGTGGAGCGACTCCAATCAGCCTCCGTGCTTGTAGTCGGTGTTGGAGGTGTCGGCGGTTACGCCGCCGAGATGCTCGCCAGGACAGGCATCGGGCATCTCACTCTCGTCGATGCCGACGCTGTGGCCCAAAGCAATATCAACCGGCAACTTATCGCGACACATTCCTCTGTCGGAGAGTCTAAAGTAGTGCTGTTTGCAGAACGATTCCACGACATTAATCCCGAAGCCTCGATTGATGTCAGGATGGATTTCCTGACAGCCGACAATCTCAACACATTCTTCTGCGACAAGAATTATGACTATGTAATCGATGCCATAGACACGGTAAGTCCGAAAGTGGCCTTGATTGCCCATTGTCTCCGCCACAATATCCCGATTATATCATCCATGGGTGCGGGGGGGCGTATCGACCCGACTCGGATAGGATATTTCGACCTTTGGGAAACACGTGAGGACGGCCTTGCAAGGGCTGTGAGGCAAAAGATGAAATCCATGTTCCTGCGGCGTCCATTAAAAGTGGTGGCAAGCACTGAAAAACCATCATCGCATTCCCTGGTGAAAGTGGAGACTCTCAACAAACGCACCTCCTACGGCACGATAGCGTCAATCCCGGCCATATTCGGGATTTATCTCGCCAACCATGTCATAAGGAGAATAACCGGCATATAACAAACTGTCTATAACGATGATTGAAATCAGAAATGTCACCAAGTCGTATGGACCGCTAACCATACTCCACGATGTCTCCCTCAATGTCCCAGACGGAGAGATTATGGCAATTGTGGGACCCTCCGGCGCCGGGAAAACCACTCTCCTGCAGATTGCAGGGTCGCTCGACCGGCCTGACTCCGGAAAAGTGATTTTCGACGGCACCGACATATTCTCACTCAAAGACAAGAAACTTTCTCAGTTCCGCAATTCTAATATCGGGTTCATTTTCCAGTTTCATCAGCTGCTCCCGGAGTTCTCTGCACTTGAGAACGTGGCGATGCCGGCTTTGATTGCAGGAATGAAAAGGAAAGAGGCGTTCGCGAACGCGGAAACTCTTCTCAAGAAACTCGGTCTGGCTCACAGGCTTACCCACAAACCGGCAGAGCTTTCCGGCGGTGAGAAACAGAGAGCCGCAATCGCAAGGGCCCTAATCAACAATCCTGAAGTGGTGTTCGCGGATGAACCCACAGGAAGTCTCGACTCCAGAAACCGCAAGGAGATACAGGAAATAATCTCGGAGCTAAGACTGGAACTGTCGCAGACATTCGTAATCGTCACACACGACCGTGATATGGCCTCGATTGCCGACCGTGTCGTGGAAATGGCCGACGGCAGGATTGTAGGTTGCGAGGCATCTGCAAATGTTATGATTTCTAAAATAGAGAAACCAGGGTTGCATATATGACCCTTTTTCATTATCTTCGCATCCCGTAACGGGAATAAAAACCTGAAACCAGAATTAAAACCTAAAATAATATGGCAACACCAGAAAACAACCAGAACAAAAACCAGCTTCAGATTCAGCTCCGTCCTGAAATGGCCGACGGGAAATACAGCAACCTCGCAATGATTGGCCATGGCCCCAACGAGTTCCTCATCGACTTCATATTCGCCGCTCCCGGCATGCCCCAGGCTCCCGTCGTGAGCCGTGTAATCATGAGTCCTGAAAATGCAAAGCAGCTCATGTTCGCCCTCACTGACAACATCAAGAAGTATGAGGCACAGTTCGGTGAAATCCAGCCCAGAGGCGGGAAGAACACCGCTATCGGCAACAACTGATTGAAGCAATCATAAGAAAAAAACAACGAGTGGGAATGCATGCGACGACGCATTGCGTTTCCACTCATATCGATTTTATATGGACAATAACCTTACCCTCTACAATTCGCTCACGCGCATCAAACAGCCTTTCAAGCCTATTCACGAAGGACACGTGGGCATGTATGTGTGCGGTCCGACTGTCTATGGCGACGCACATCTCGGACACGCACGTCCCGCCATCACTTTCGACATCCTTTTCCGTTATCTGCGTCACCTCGGATACAGGGTGAGATACGTCAGAAATATCACCGATGTCGGACACCTTGAGCATGACGCCGACTCCGGAGAAGACAAGGTGGCGAAGAAAGCCCGTCTCGAACAGCTTGAACCTATGGAGGTTGTGCAACTGTACCTCAACAGGTATCACAAAGACATGGAAGCCCTGAATGTGCTTCCGCCAAGCATTGAGCCTCACGCGTCAGGACATATCATAGAGCAGATTGAATATGTGAAAAAGATTCTTGATGCCGGTTATGCATATGTCAGCAACGGGTCGGTATATTTCGATGTAGAGAAATATAACGCCGACCACAGATATGGCAAACTTTCGGGGCGCAACATCGAAGACCTCATCTCCACGACACGTTCGCTTGACGGACAGGAAGAGAAAAGGAACCCGCTCGATTTCGCCCTTTGGAAAAAAGCGGCCCCCGAACATATAATGCACTGGCCATCTCCCTGGAGCGAAGGGTTTCCAGGATGGCACCTCGAATGCTCCACAATGGGTGAGAAATATCTCGGAGACACTTTCGACATTCATGGCGGAGGACTGGACCTCCTTTTCCCGCATCACGAGTGTGAGATTGCCCAAAGCGTAGCAGCCCAAGGGCATGAGGCCGTAAAATATTGGGTTCACAACAATATGATTACCATCAACGGGAAAAAGATGGGTAAAAGCTATCACAATTTCATTACCCTGGAAGAATTCTTCGATGGCTCGCATCCACTTCTCGAACAGGCTTATTCCCCGATGGTGATACGCTTCTTCATCCTTCAGGCTCAATACCGCTCTACCGTCGATTTCTCCAATGCCGCTCTACAGGCCGCCGAAAAGGCCCTGCAGAAGATTACGGATGGCTACAAGCGACTGCAGAACCTTCTGCCAGCTGAGAAATCATCGATTGAATTGCCCGACTTCCTCAACAAGTGTTATGAAGCCATGGACGATGACCTGAACACTCCTCAGGTAATCGCGCAATTGTTTGACGCCTGCCGTGTAATCAACGGAGCCACCGATGGTTCCGTAAAACTCTCGAAGGAAGACATCGTGAAACTCCGTCATCTGTTCGACATTTTCCTTATTGAGATTCTTGGCATGAGAATGAACGCTGACAGCGACAATGAAGGGGCATCAAAAGCGTATGAAGGAGCCGTTGACCTGCTGATGGAAATCAGAAAGAACGCCAAAGCTTCAAAAGACTGGGCCACCTCCGACCTTATACGTGACAAACTTGCCGTCCTCGGATTTGATGTCAAAGACACTAAGAACGGCGTTGAATGGAGTCTGAAATAAGATTTGACCGCATTTATGGTATAAAAGCAAAGGCCTGGAGTTTTAAAACTCCAGGCCTTTGCTTTTATACCATACTTACCCTTGTTGCTCAATCAGCGCGATAAGTTCTTTTATAGCTTCCGACGAAGGTATATTCTTCTTCACAAGCGTCTTACCCTTATAGAGACTCACCCTGCCGGGACCGGCGCCGACATAACCATAATCGGCATCGGCCATCTCCCCGGGTCCATTCACAATACATCCCATCACACCTATCTTAAGTCCCTTGAGTCCGGAGGTGGCAGCCTTGACCTCCTGCAATGTGCTCTGAAGGTCAAACAACGTCCTGCCGCAACTCGGACATGCTATATATTCTGTCTTGCTGATTCTAAGACGCGCGGCCTGAAGCAATCCAAGCGCCACCGAATCAACCTCATCTTTTGAGAATGCCGGAGCCTCAATCATTATTCCGGCACCATATCCACCCAAAAGAAGTGGCCCGAAATCCGCTCCTGCCTTAACCTGAAAATCTTCTATGCAGGAATCGTCATATCTCATCATTAGAATCACCGGATTCTTCCCTCCCATTGCCACGAAACGGTCAATCCATGATGCCATCTCTCCGGGACGGTTGATATTGTCAGAACTTATCACCACAGGCAGACAGTCGTCATACAAGCCTGGACTGGAAGAGGAGTCAACCCTATGCCATGTCTCCGGCAAAGTCTCTATGTCATAACCTACCACCAACGGATAAGACACATTCTCAAAGCCTTCCACCCTGACAGCATAGTCCCGGGAATTTCCCTCCAAAATCCTCTCCGGCTCCACCACACAAGCCTGCGACTCTCGGCTAACAATATAGTCACGCAGTTTCCTCGCCACAGGAATCTCTTTCTCGGGGTCCTCTGTCAGCGACACCCTTATAGTGTCGCCTATACCATGTGAAAGCAACGTGCCGATTCCAACCGCACTCTTGATTCGTCCGTCCTCTCCATCGCCGGCTTCCGTGACTCCAAGATGCAACGGGAACTCCATTCCTTCCTCCTGCATCCTCCTGTCGAGCAAGAACATCGTCTCAACCATCACAACCACATTGGATGCCTTTATCGAGATAACGATGTCCCGGAAATCCACCTCACGACAGATACGCAGAAACTCCATCACTGATTCCACCATCCCTGCCGGCGTATCGCCGTAGCGGCTCATGATACGGTCTGAGAGAGAACCGTGGTTGACTCCAAGCCTGACAGCAGTCCCATGCTCCCTACACACTTCAAGGAATGGCACAAGGGTCTCACGAATCTTGTCAATCTCCGCCGCATACTCCTCATCTGTAAATTCAAGCTTTCTGAACGTGCGGGCGGCATCAACAAAATTACCCGGATTGATGCGTACCTTCTCACATGTCGTGGCGGCCTTGAATGCGGCATTAGGGTTGAAATGCACATCAGCCACAAGTGGGACACCACATCCCTTCGCGTCAAGGCCTTTTCTGATTTCCGCCATATTTTCCGCCTCTCTTACACCTTGGGTGGTAAGACGGACAATCTCTCCACCGGCCTCTGCTATACGCAATGCCTGCGCGACGCTGCCACATGTGTCAAGTGTGGATGTATTGGTCATCGACTGGAGACGGATAGGATTACCCCCTCCGACTGCGGTATCCCCGATTTTAGTGACGCTGCTCAAGCGCCTTCTGTAATTGTATATGCTCATTGTTGTCTATCAATTGAATCAAGCTTTTTCGCCGTTGGCTATTGCCATTTAGCCTACAATTACCAACGGCTCGCTCTCCGGCTTATATCATATCATCGTAAGGAAAAACACGCAACAGAATCCTACCGCATATCCGGCAAGCACCTGCCAAACCGTATGACGGCCTAACCATACCCTTGCCGAACCAAGCAGACCGGCCGTAAGGATAGCCAGTAAAAGCCATAACAACAGTTCCGGCTCAGGACTCCCATCTTTCTGTATCCTTATAAGCAATGCCACTATTCCGGCAATGCCTGCCGCATGCGCGGACACCTTCCAGAAGAAATTGACAATCAGATTGACAAGGCATGCCAATCCTCCTCCTGCGAAAAACATACTCAGCCATAAGGGCGCTCCCTTGGATGCCATGAACCATGCGGTCACTCCGAAACATAATGTTGTAATCATATATGGAATCAGACGTTCCTTACGTCCGTTAAGTCCGATATCGCTTACAACACCTAATTTCTTGAGTAATAATATAAGCAATATAGGAATAAGCACATCAATCCCCGCCACTATCAGGGTGAAGACCACACGCATTCCCATCGGGGCCACATCAAGTATCGATAGATTGAATGCAAGAATCAACCCATACACAGGCATCATGAGCGGGACAAACACTCCCGAAAGAAACTCCGACAATCCGGATATGACCCTTTCACCTACTGGTTCCGGAGCATCCTTGCTGTCTCGTGGAGAAGGTGAGGGAGGCGGAGGAGCGACATTATGCTCCTCACCTGTTTTCTCCGATGCAGATGACGGGCCGAAAAGTCCCCCTTCCCTTCGGTTCAGGCTGTAGGCGTCGTTTCCATTCCCTGACGACGGCACCTCAGGATAATATGAAGATGTATCAACTGACATAATTAAATTATATTCTTTACATTCTTATTTCGGTGTCTCACGGGTCCTGACGGCATCAAGGAATCTTGACGGCACCGGAAGCTCAAACCGCATGTCGCGGCGAGTGACCGGATGGGCAAACCGCAATGTGCGGGCATGAAGACACAGACGGTGAAGACGACTCTCCTTCGCGCCATACTTACGGTCGCCTGAAATCGGATGTCCCATCTCGGAAGCGTGCACCCTGATCTGGTTCTTGCGTCCCGTGTCAAGAGAGAACTCTACCAACGACAGTCCGTTGGCTCGCTTCAGCACTTTGAAACGCGTGAGCGCGAGCTTTCCCTCTCCGGGATCTTCCGTTGAATAAACCACAAACTGTGAGTTCTCCGCAAGCCTGCTCTTCATATAGCCGGAGTCTTCCCGCACATATCCTTCGAGCAACGCCACATAAAGCCTGTCGAGAACCATATTGTTCCAGTTGTGACGCAGTGTCTCCTGTGCCTCCTCGTTTTTCGCGAACATCATGAGACCCGATGTGTCACGGTCAAGTCGGTGCACAACATACAGCTTGTTGCGCGGATTCTTCTCCTTGACATAATTCCGGAGTATTTCGTAAGCTGATTCCTCTTTCCTATGGCTCTGTGTGCCCACCGACAGCAAGCCATATCCCTTGTTGACCACAATCACATCGTCATCCTCATATACAAGCTTGAGCCGGGGATTGTTCAGAACCACGAACGGACGTGACATGTTGACATCCACCTTTCCTCCCGGAGGCACTTCGGCATTGAATGCAGTGCTCAAAACCCCATCAATCATGATTCTTCCATAGCGGAGCCACGATTTGAGGTCTGTGCGGCTTCTGTCTGGCATTCTTTCCGATACAAAAGACAATAGCTGTGCCGGATCAGGCGACTCGTTTATCAACGTGACGATCCGGTCTTCTTTAAAAACATTTCCTCCCTTTGGGTGTCTGTAGCGTGACATTTATATATCTTTTTCTTTATAACAATTATAATCAACTTATGCCCGTCCCGACACGGTGAACGTCCTCAGCGGCAGACAGACCGAGAGTTCCAGCAGATTCCGGTATCCCTACGGAATAGCGAAGCAACCTGTGGCCGAAACGGCAATATAGACATTTCCTTGCCTCACAATACTCTCTGCGCAACTGAATAAGTGCCTGGCTTCGCATGGCATTCCCTGCATTCAGCCCGATGCCGTTCCATTCCCTCATTATGGAATTTGACTCAGCAGGAAGCTCGCACAGAAGGTCAAGGCTCTTTTCAGCAAGGTCCATGTCTCCCCTGAGAACACCATAGGCATATCGCATGGGAGCCACCATATTTATCAAGAGAAGACTTATGCTTGAGGCCGACAGCGTGTCGGAGACACTACGGGCTTCCACATCAAACGAAAAATGGGTGTGCCAGTACCCTTCAAGTTCCCAGCCGAACAAATCACGCAGTTCTCTCTCCCTTTTCGACGGATCCATGATTCTTGAGAACAGCGAAAAGCCTCCCTCACATGCCTTGGCGAGAAATGCAATTCTACGGTGAGGAAAGTTTTGCGGACGTGTCCGGGCATATTTCCATAGCCCGGGACGTAAAGGGCGCAAACCGTATTTGCGGGCAAGGAAAACATACTCCCGGCATAGAAGCTGGTAATAGTCGTCGAAAATATGCAACGAGGAATCAAGCATCGACGCCTGTCCGAAGAGTAGCGCCTGAATCTGCATCGGATTGTCGGAATGATGATGGAGCACCCTGAGCGGGAGGGAACGGGCGAGCATCTCGAAAGGGTCCCCATTGAGTCCGAATCCAAGTGCGCGGGCAAGCATGATGAAGCATGTCTGTTCCCAGTCACATCCCGTGGAACGGTAAACCTCAAGTATCCTCTCGCTTTTACGCTGCATCCTCTCCGTAGAGAGCGATTCAAGCCAGTCCGTGACAGCCAGAGGCGGGATATCTCTAAGGACAGACGCGCATCTTATGTCGGATGGGGCTGTCTGAAGCATGTCATATGTGAGAAAAAACTTCTCAGGCATTGTCAGCTCCACCTGTGGGATAAGCGTTCCGTCGCTACGCCTGACACGTCGGTCTGACACTCCCACTGCATGCAGTATGACACTGTCGTAGGACGGGTCTGAATCATGGCCATGGCGATACCAGTCGGATGCCTTCACATGTATCTCCACATTCCCGGCCCAACCTGTTCCTCCCAGTTTTATCTTTGAATTGAAAAAGTCCGGACCGGAATCTGTGTTGAGGCGACCGGGATCGACCACCTCTACCTCAATGCCGTCGGAATCAACCAGACGCCGTCCGAACATGCGGGATTTCCATAGATACTGGTATAGCTGTTCCATTGAACTTCATTTATCCATTCAGGCATCCGTCTTGCCCGACAGACACACTTCATTATGCAAAAGTACTATTTTTCCATCTAATTTTGGTTAATATTCTGAAAAATAAAAAGCTCTGCTTTGTTTTTTTATGCTTTTTACCTTAACTTTGCATAGTGTTTTTCATAGTATAATTAAGATTAAGGTTTCGGTCTATTCCTTTGTGAAAAGGAATAGACTTTTTTCATCCCCCCTTATCTGACGGAATTCTAATCGAGTAGGTCGGGAAACGAAAGTTTTCTGACCTACTTTCGTTTCCTTTCCTCTCACACCACCGTACGTGCCG
>JAIDXM010000092.1 GCA_029058745.1 Muribaculaceae bacterium | reverse complement strand
GATTTCGACCATACTTATGCGTCCGACTTATACCCCAAAATTCGATGTTTTCAAATTTTTGTCATGTACATAAAAATGGACTTTATATTACATATTGCGCGATTATCTCGGAAGCATCATGGCGTTGGCCGACGAGTCGGGCAACCTGGTGGAGAGGTACAGCTATGACGCATGGGGGAATCCAAGGGATCCCCACACCCAAAAGGTGTATGATGCGGGCGAGGCTCCCGCATTGATGCTCGGACGGGGTTTCACTGGCCACGAACACCTCCGACAGTTCGGGCTGATAAACATGAACGCGCGTCTGTACGACCCGGAGCTCGGACGATTTCTGTCACCCGACCCGTATGTGCAGTCGGGATTCGGGCCGCAAGGCTTTAACCGTTACTCCTATTGCCTCAACAATCCCCTCTGCTACGTTGACGAAGACGGCGAGATTCCATTATTGCTCGCCGGTGCCCTATTGGGTGGCGTTGTAAACCTTGCATATAAGGCATGCTCCGGTCAGATCCATAACGCGGGGGACGCCTTCGCGGCATTCGGAATTGGGGCCATAGCCGGAATTACAGGTGCCGCCACAGGGGGATGGGCGTTTGGAGCAGCCGGCGGGGCCGCTTTGGGAGGTGGTGGGTTCCTTGCAGGATTTGCAGCGGGTGGACTTGGGACTGGTGCTGAAATGTTCGTTCAGGGTCTTGGCAACAATCTGTATTTTGGAGACCCAATGGTGTCTGCGAAGGATTTGTTAATCGGCAGCGCGATAGGTGCTTTTTCAGGAGGTGTAATCAATGGTTCCGTAGCAACTGCCGACGGCAGGAACTTCTGGACAGGCGATATGATTGCCAACGGAAGAGGCACTTTCTCATTTCGTAACACCCCGAAGAATCCATTCCCTTCCTCCGATGCTGTCCCATTGGAAACGAATCCTCACGAGGTCTCTCCGAAAATAAGGGAGATTGCCGACAGGATAAAAACGGGGAAAAGGCTTCCTTTAAAGAATCAGGATGGTACTATTCAAGAGTTTCATTATGTTCTTGAGGAAGATGGGTATAAATTGAATATAAGGGTTGAGACACATGCAAAGGTTGACAATGTGTTCAAATCTATGAATCTGGACAAGACGACGAAGGTGAGACACCTGAACGTAGAATTACGGCAATGGAACGGAAGGGAGTATATTAAGATTCCGGTTCCCGGATATGGTCGTGAGAATTATCATCTTCTTTTAGAAATCATAAAATAGTATGGAAAAACTAAACAACCAAATGAGTGATTATAATAAGGCAATCGTATTGCTTTGGCGTCATGTACTTGATAGCGTAGGAGCCGATGGAATTCTGTGTGTCGATGTGCTTATTCCGGTTGCATTTGAAGAGGGAAGACTATTAAGGTTAAAGGACTTTATAATTGAGCCCGATAGTCGCATTCCATTGCGTTATGATTGCGCTATAAAATTGACACCGGAATGTAAGGCATATATCCGTAACCGAATTCTTGATAGGGGAGACATCGCAGATTTCGTTCACTATGCCTTCTATAGGGGAGAGAGGTGCATCATGGAGGTATATGACAAAATATGCATCAGCATTGACAAGAGCGTGAAGATTCCCGAATGGCTGTTGGCGGAATGTGAGAGGAATGAAATTTGGGTAGATATGGAGGATAGTATCGAATAGGCAGTACCCGTACCCGCACATGAACGTAGAATTACGGCAATGGAACGGAAGGGAGTATATTGAGATTCCGGTTCCCGGATATGGTCGTAAGAATTATCATCTTCTTTTAGAAATCATAAAATAGTATGGAGAAACTAAACAACCAAATGATTGATGATGTAAAGGCAAGGACATTGCTTTGGAGTCATGTACTTGATAGCGTAGGGACCGATGGAATTCTGTGTGTCGATGTGCTTATTCCGGTTGCATTCAAAGAGGGAAGACTGTTAAGGTTAAAGGACTTTATAATTGAGCCCGATAGTCGCATTCCATTGCGTTATGATTGCGCTATAAAATTGACACCGGAATGTAAGGCATATATCCGTAACCGAATTCTTGATAGGGGAGACATCGCAGATTTCGTTCACTATGCCTTCTATAGGGGAGAGAGGTGCATCATGGAGGTATATGACAAAATATGCATCAGCATTGACAAGAGCGTGAAGATTCCCGAATGGCTGTTGGCGGAATGTGAGAGGAATGAAATTTGGGTAGATATGGAGGATAGCATCGAATAGGCAGTATCCTATTTTGTGTGTTGACTATAATTCACCCTAAAGATTCATCAACTATGACTGAGAGACAGAAACTTTGGAAATTAATCACGAGCCAATGGCTTGAGAAGTTCCCTTTTCTAAAACAGTATGGCGCTTCGAGATTATATTATCGCACTGACATATTCCTTATTGGAATCTGGCTGGAGAAAAGTGCTTATGGCAGTTCATATGAACCTAAGTTTGTTGTAAAGCCTCTATGGACAGGAGTGTCTGACAGTTATGAGAATTGTTTCTGTACCCCATTTTATACTAATGAACAAAGAGACTATTGGAATGATATAGATATCTACCCGTGGTATGATATGGAAAACAAACCGGATCTTAGACAGCATAACCTCTTTTTTAAAAGATATATCGATAATCCCAATCCTCTTTACAATCAAGTTCTAAATGGAATCATTTCATATGACTGGATTTATGAAGAGGCAGTCCTGTATTTTACTGAAAAGAACAAAAAACACGAGTATGATTTCTATAAGAACTGGATGTTTCTGGAACTGATGTTGGCGCTCTCCTTATATTTTGAGGATTCAGTCCTAAAGGAGAAAGCCAAGCAGGCATTCGATAGATTCATTTGGCAATCGGAAAAGCGTCTGAAGAGAGGCAGCTTTACGGGAGGGAACGGTCCGGAGGCAATTGATTGGCTCGAAATATTAAGAGGTTGTTTAAAAACGATTGTTAACGGAAGTTAGTTTGCGTAGGGAAATCACAACCGCAGCGACCATGAGC
>JAIDXM010000091.1 GCA_029058745.1 Muribaculaceae bacterium | reverse complement strand
ACAAATTTACCCGATTCGTACTGAATCGGGTAAGGGGGCTTTTGTCGTTATTTTGTGCTTAAATGAAAGAGCCGTGAAATAAGAGGAATAAAGGAATAAGAGGAATAAGAGGAAAACAACAAATTATCACTCTTAGCAACTGAAGCCATCCTGACTCGTTTTAAACATGCAATATACAATAAGATGCTTTAGATGTAATTATAGTCAACACACAGAATAAATGTGCATTTTATGCCTGTAAATACCGGAATATCAGCAAGAAACCACTCCTACATACCCAAGACATGTCCCTACCTCAGAAATGCACAAATACTTTCTGTTTCGACTATAACTAACACACCTAAACATTTCCTGAATTGATGAAACCAAAAGATAAAGACACCATAAGAATAGAAAGTGTGCCGTATCTGACAACTGCCAAACGAAGCTACACAAGCAAGTGAGACCTTTGCGAGGTCATCTTCAATGGCGGGAATCATGGTATAACCTTCATATTGCTCTCCATTGAATATCGAGTATAAAAGAGGATAGCCGTTCTCACAGACAATAAGTCCGAGGATAATTGGGGGTTCGACTGTCTTGCCGTCTTTGGACGGCCCCGGTGTGTGAAATAGGCCATCATGGCACTATCTACTGATTCGTAATATTTTATCAACAGAAAAGAGCACAAAAACAGGGATATAATACTGAACGTCATATTTTTTTAAATTTTCAGAGAATCCGGATAGGACTTTTTAAGGGACAGCGCGTCATAGAAGAAAAAAGCATTTATGAAACGTATATTTTTTCTTATCATGTTCGCCGCATTGGCGACATCATCATTTGCAAGACAACCGGAAACAGGCTACCGTGGTTTTATCGAATGGGCCAACGACCTTCGATCCGAACCCGGATTCTTCAAGAGAGAGATGAATTATCACACAGGAGTATCTACATCACATGGCTACCAGATAAAGCCATGGATATTTGCCGGTGCAGGTATCTCCTACGAGAAAAGCACACAATACAGCAGTACCATTCTTCCGGTTTTCTTGCAATGCCACACAGACCTGAAATTCGGCAAATACACACCGTTCGGAGATGTACGCATCGGTTACAGTCTTACTGATGGAGGCGGTGTGTATTTCTCGCCATCAATAGGCTATCGTTTCAACTGGGGAAGGAAAATGGGATTAAATATCGGAGCCGGCCTATCTATAAAGGGGTATTCCTACAATATTATGGAAATATATGAGACTCCCGAAGGCTATATTTCTTTACGCCCCATAGGAAAATCCCGCTCCTCCCTGGCATTCTTTTCATTCCGGATTGGCATTGATTTCTGAGACATCTTGTGTCAGGTTGCAAGCACTAATAATATGAAGAAAGAAATAGACTATATCGCCTCTCACTACAAGGAGGGACGCTTTAACATACAAACCGGTCTGGAAAGAATAGGCATGAAGAAAAAGACCTGGTGGAATCCTGTCAGAACGGCGGCGGCTTCAATCCTTATAATCGGACTGGGGGCCACCGCATCCATAATTATCAAGCAAAAGATGGAAACGCCTGTCCTCCAGACAGAAAAATCTTCAATAATAATGGAAGAACCGGACATAACAGTCGCGAAGTATATTGACTTTGACAACACTCCCCTTTCCACTGTAGTTGCCAAGATTGAAGAAATTTACGGCGTGGAAATTGGCAACCTGCCCGAGAATCCGGAAGATATAACGCTTTCCCTTCACTATGAGGGGACTGTGGATGATCTTATCGCCACAATAAACGATATTCTTGACACAGAAATGACAATTAGCAGACAATGAGAACTATCTTGATTATCCTATTTTTGGGATTATCGTTAGCGTCAAGCGCAAAAAGCGTGACAATCAAAGTTGTTGACCAGCCGGCATCCTCCGTGTTCAGGTATTTTATGGAACAAACAGGCAAGAACTTCGTCTATCCTTCAGAGCTGCTTAAAGACATGCGTGTGTCCATAGATGTCAGGAATGTCTCTTTGAAGAAAGCACTCACGCTCATATTCGACGGCAAAGGAATCGAATATAAAATAAAGGGAAACAATGTGGTTCTGAAGCGTGCAAGAACAAAGAAACCGACACGCGCACTCACCCCCAGTATTCCGGATCCAATCCTGAACACGACCCCTGACACATCGGACATACGAACGCTCGATGAGGTGGTGATTGTATCCCGTCTTGAAAAGCCGGAGACTGAGACCGCAGAAATAGGTGCAAGGAAAATCACCTCCGAAGAAATCCGGAGCATCCCTACCCTGTTCGGTGAGGCGGATGTGATTAAGGCGATACGCACCCTTCCCGGAATCACGGAAGGAGCTGAAGGGATGGCAGGAATGTATGTCCATGGCGGCAATGCCGATGAAAACCTTTACATGCTTGACAATATCCCTCTATATCAGGTGAATCACTTCGCAGGACTTTTCTCCGCATTCAATCCAGAAATCATCAGACATATCGATTTCTATAAATCTTCTTTCCCCGCGAAATATGATGGACGACTCTCCTCTTTCCTTGATGTCAGGCTTTTGAACGGAAATCGGGAAGGGCATCACGGATCGGCAAAACTCGGACTCACATCCGGCTCATTCAACATATCCGGACCCATCGGGAAAAATACCACCTATCTTGCCGGCGTCAGACGTTCATGGTATGACGTACTGACAATCCCACTTATGGCAATAATCAACAGCACTGAAGACTGGAAAACACGTTTCGCCTATCATTTCATGGATCTCAACGCCAAAATATCACACAGATTCTCAAGCCGTGCAAACGGATTCATCAGCGTCTATTATGGCGACGACCTCCTTCAGACCGGCTCTGAAGACAAAGACTATGTAGCAAACGGATGGATGGAAAAAGATAAATACGATATGCAGTGGGGAAATATCCTGGCTCAAGCAGGTCTTAACTACAGGATAAACCATAATCTCACCACAGAGCTGACTGCCGCATACACACGCTATTTCACCAAGCTTAAACACGATGACACATACACATACAGGATTATCGACGACACCTCTTCCAACTCCCGGAATATTATAAAAACCGACAATCATATCGATGATTGGATTATACGCGGTGATTTCCTATATCTTCCGAATCAAAACTCCAAAGTGAGGTTCGGAGCTGGATACACCCTCCACAGTTTTCTCCCTGCGAGAACATTAAGGAAAAATGAGATAGACAATACTGTCATGACATCCGTTGACTCCACTTATGTGTATCGCGCCAACGAGATAAACGCATATATTGAAGATGATCTTTCAATTTCTACGAATTTCAAGGCCAATATCGGGTTACACGGTTCCATCTTCCACATCGACGGGAAACTTAGATATGGAGTGTCGCCTCGCGTTTCATTGTCTTGGAATCCGATGCGGGACATCGCTTTCAAGGGAGCATACAGCCGCACTACCCAATATGTGCATCAGATGACAGAAAGTTATCTCTCGCTCCCCACCGACCAGTGGATTCCGGTGACCGGACGGTTCAAGCCACAGACCGCCGACAAGATTTCGGTCGGGTCATATTGGCATTCAGACAACCATGGCCTGTCGGTTTCTATGGAAGCATACTACAAATGGATGCATAACCTACTGGACTTCTGCGATGAATACTATCTGAATCCTCCGGCAAACATATGGGATGCGAGACTGACATCCGGGAAAGGTTCATCTAAAGGATTCGACATCTGAATCGAAAAATCGTTCGGCAATCTTACCGGCCAAGTCTGTTACTCTCTCGCATGGGCCGACCGTACTTTCAAAGAAAAGAACGGAGGCGCCACCTATCCCGCCAAATTCGACAACAGACACACAATCACTGCAACGCTCAACTGGAAACCCAACGGCAAAGTTACACTAAACGCCTTGTGGACAGGCCATTCAGGCAACCGTTTTACGCTCCTCACACAAGTGTGGACTCTTCCTGACTTTGACAGCAATAACAGCTATTTCAATGACTTTGTCCCCCTGAAAACCAATATCAACAACTACCGGTTGCCTTTCTACCATCGCCTTGACCTCTCTTGCACGGTCAGGAACAGGAGGGGCTATTGGAATTTCAGCATCTACAACGCATATTGCCACCTGAACACAGTGGCCATATACCGGGGACACCGCGATGTCGTTGAAATGACCGACGCAGGATATTTCTCGACATCCAAGCCGGTGTTCCAAAAAATCAAATTCTTACCAATCATTCCTTCAATATCCTACACATGGGAATTCTAAAACATGTCATACCCTCAATCCTCCTCATCCTTCTTTCCGCTTGCTACGAGGATTTCACTCCCGACATACCCTCGGAGCCGGTATTATGTGTCAATTCACTGATTACCGCAGGGAAACCTATCAAGATAGACATCTCCAGAACAAGGCTGTACTCCGATGAAGACAGCCCTACCACTGTGGATGATGCTGTGGTAAGCCTTTTCGTTGACGGCGTACTTCAGACTCCCGACTATATCCCGAATGAAGGAGACTCAATAAGAATTCATGTCGTGAGCGAAAAATACGGATGTGCGGATGCCGAGGTGATTGTTCCTGTAAGCACGCCTATAAAATCAGCAAAGCTGAATCCATTGCTTACTGAAATATGGAAAGATGACTTGCCGAGCTATGAGATGCTCGCTGACATCGGCTTCAATTTGGATTTACAACTGACGTTTGATGACAGTCCTATAGTAAAAAATTTCTATAGATATACTGCAAAAGCATTCAGCAAAGCGGTGGATAAGGAAGCCTATTCTACCAAGCAAGACGACACGAATGGATATCAGACAGATTTCTATCCGGGAGACTTGCGTTATGACTTCGAGCCACTATTCTCTGAACATATCGGAACCTTCGAATCGGTGATGGGGGCTGACGCTTATGGCTTCACATTCTTTACTGACAGCAGCTTCTCTGGCGAATCCTGCACATTACACCTCTATTATTTAAACGGAAGATGCTTCATAAAATCCACGACATGGGATGACGAAATCATCGATTGCGGACTGGAGCTGACTCTGCATACCATATCCCAAAGCTACTACAACCTCGCCTACTATCAGTGGATTGTCAATGAAGCTCCTATGCATGACCTCAGCGAAATCGGGTTCGGGGAACCGATTTGGGGCTACAGCAATGTATCCACCGGAGCTGGAATCGTGGCAGCCCAGGCATGCTCAACCATAACAGTCAGCCTGCACGATTTCCTTGAGGAATGCCTCAAAGGGACACGATAATATAGTCAGGGAGGGAATGTCATCAAAGACAAACCCTCCCTGCAGTGTTATCCAATCTCATTGTCACTCAATCACCACGTCATAGTTTTCAAGGAAATCCTTTGTCCTGGCGATATAGTCACTCATAACTACATCATCTTCCACAAAAGGAACCACCTCCCGGTATGCCGTCATCACCTTCTCTATCATAGGAGATGATTTCAACGGCCTACGGAAATCTATTCCCTGGGCGGCATTCATAAGTTCGACAGCCGCGATTATCTTAAGATTGTCTATTATCTTGTGCAACTTAGTGGCTGAATTCGCTCCCATTGACACAAGATCCTCCTGTCCGTTGGAACTTACTATCGAATCGCACGAGGCCGGCCATGCATACATCTTGTTCTGACTCACCACCGACGCGGCCGCATACTGCGGAATCATGAACCCGGAATTAAGTCCCGGTTTGGCTACGAGAAATTCCGGTAGTCCTCTCTTGCCCAGAATAAGCTGCGCCACACGACGCTCTGAGATATTCCCAAGCTCATGCATGGCCACACCCATATAATCGAACACCAAGGCAATCGGCTCTCCGTGGAAATTTCCACCGCTCAATACAAGGTCTTCATCCGGGAACACTGTCGGATTATCTGTCACAGAGTTGATTTCTATATGAAGCACCTCTGTGACATGATGCATGGCATCCTTTACAGCGCCATGCACCTGCGGAATGCAACGGAACGAATAGGGATCCTGCACATGCTCTTTATGATGCTCTATTATCTCACTACCTTGCAAAATCTTACGATATATCTCAGCTGTCTCCACCTGACCACGGTGAGGCCGCACCTGCTGAAGACAGTCATAAAACGGCTCTATACGCCCGTCGTATGCCTCCAGGCTCATGGCCCCGAAAAGGTCAAAACAATTGACCATATGCCAGCCGTCTATGAGTGCCTTGATTCCATTCGAACTCATGAATTGCGTGCCATTGAGCAATGCAAGACCTTCCTTCGACTGAAGCCTTATAGGCTTCCATCCGAATTTATCAAGAATCCCGGCTCCCGACCATCGCTCCCCCCTGTAGATTACCTCTCCCTCACCAATCAACGGAAGAAACAGATTCGCCAAAGGAGCAAGGTCGCCCGACGCTCCGAGCGAACCTCTGTCATAGACCACCGGAAATATGTCATTATTATAGAAATCCAGGATTCTCTCCACAGTGGCCACCTGCACTCCGCTGAATCCCATTGAAAGGGCATGGGCCTTCAGCAAAAGCATCAGTTTCACTACAACCGGGTCAACAGGAGTGCCCACACTGCATGAATGGCTTTTCACCAGGTTTTCCTGGAGGGTGGACAATTGCTCATGCGATATCGTCCTGTCGCACAAGGAACCGAATCCTGTAGTGACTCCATATATCGGCGCTGAAAGATTCTCTTCCTTACGGTCAAGATACTCCCTGCAATGCGAAATCTTCGCCCTTGCCTCATCTGAGAGGACAAGCCTGACATTGTCGCGTAATATTTTCTCGATTATATCGTAGGTCAGGATACCTGAACCTATGGCATATGTCTTCATTGAATCTTACTATTTGCTGTTTAATATTCGACTTCATGGATTGACTGACACCACAACTCCATTATGTATCGTGGCTTTCACACAATTCATCCCCACATAATAAGGAAGGACATTATAATTGTCACTGCCGAGCAATACCACATCACCCTGCTTCCCGGCCTCCAGGCTTCCAATACGGTCAGCCATGCCGACAGCGGCCGCGCCATTAAGTGTCAGCGCGGTGATTGTCTCTTCCACTGTCATACCCATATACAGGCACGCCAAAGCTATGGTGAGTGGTATCGAGCCTGAAAAACAACTCCCGGGATTCAAGTCGGTGGCAAGTGCCACGGCCACTCCGGAATCGATAAATCTCCTTGCCGGAGCATACTCCTCCTTCAATGCGAACGCTGTCAGAGGAAGAAGCGTCGCCACAACCCCGGCATCTGCCATATCCTTTATCCCCTTTTCGCTGACATGAAGAAGATGGTCGGCCGACACTGCCCCGAGTTCCGCGCTCAACTCCGCGCCGCCAAGCGATACTATCTCATCGGCGTGGAGTTTCAATAAGAATCCCATATCAGAGGCCGCTTTGAGCAATCTTCTTGATTCTCCGATTTCAAAGACATTCCTCTCGCAGAACACATCGCAAAACCGCGCCTTCCCTTTGGCCGCCGGCAACATCTCCCGGACCATGAGATCGACGTATTCTTCCGTGCGTCCTGCATATTCACGCGGCACCGCATGTGCGCCAAGGAATGTAGCCACAACGTTCAATCTCTGCTCCGGCTCGGATGCGAGTTCCCCTATGACATCAAGCATCTTGATCTCCGTCGCGGTGTCAAGGCCATATCCGCTTTTAGCTTCCACTGTCGTGACACCCATCTCGCTCATACGGTCGATAAACCACTGCGCCTTCTGCTTCAAAGTTTCCATTGATTCCACTCGCGTGGCGTTGACCGTTGACTGGATTCCTCCTCCGCGTTCCATTATCGACATATAAGAATCGCCTTGAAGCCGCCAGCCAAACTCGTCAGGGCGGAATCCTCCGAACACCAGGTGTGTGTGCGAATCCACAAAGCCGGGCAACGCCACACACCCTTTGGCATCAATCTCATCATAATGTTCGTCAGGGCGCGTCATTGGTCTATCCTCCATACTCCCCGCATAACTTATAATACCCTCTGTGATGATAATGCATCCGTCGCTGATGGTCAGGAGGTCTGACATTGCAGCGCCCTTGAGAGCTTCTCTGCCGACTGGGGTGACAATCCTTACATTACTTATTATCAGATTCCCTTTCATAACACTCCTTTCAGCAATGAAGTCAGATATTCATCATCAGCGATATATGGTTCCGTTATTACAAAACCGTTTTCACGCTGGGTCTCATTCCACTCCCTGACCGTTGACATGGCATTCTCATTCCTTGCCCACGAACGGCGTGCCACACCACCCATGACATCCCATAGCATGGCATTCTTTAGGATTTCGTCAACCATCTCAGAACCATCGCAAAGCATCCCGAATCCTCCGTTGACCGATTTGCCGATTCCCACTCCGCCTCCATTATGGAGAGCCACAAGGCTCATGCCTCTCGCGCAGTTCCCGGCAAAGCACTGCACCGCCATATCTGCCATCACATTGGATCCGTCTTTAATGTTGGAAGTCTCGCGGAACGGTGAGTCTGTGCCGCTCACATCGTGATGGTCACGTCCAAGCATTATGGGTCCAACCTCTCCGTTACGCACCATCTCATTGAACCGCAAGGCAATCTTCAGACGTCCCATGGCATCCTGATAAAGGATACGCGCCTGTGTCCCCACCACAAGAGCCTTCTTCTCGGCATCCCTTATCCAGTTGTAGTTGTCGCGGTCTTGTCCACGGCGTGTCGGGTCGATACACTCCATGGCGGCCTTATCGGTCTTTACAAGGTCTTCATGCCTGCCGCTTAGACAGACCCAACGGAACGGCCCGTAACCGAAATCGAAAAGCATAGGCCCCATGATGTCTTCCACGTATGAAGGCCAGATAAATCCGTCCTTCTCGTCTATTCCATTACGTGAAATTTCCCTTACCCCGGCATCATAGATAGCTTTCATGAAAGAGTTGCCGTAATCAAAGAAATATGTGCCGTTATCAACAAGTGCCCTGATGGCATTGAAATGTCGTCTCAGCGAATCATCGACAGCCTTGCGGAACTTTTCCGGATTACTGTGCAACATCTCTGTACGTTCCTCGAAAGTCAGCCCGACGGGGCAATAACCTCCCTCATAGGCAGCATGGCATGACGTCTGGTCGCTAAGGAGTTCTATTTTCTTCCCTTTCTCCACTGCATATTCAAGGAGCTCAACCACGTTGCCATGATATGCTATCGAAACGGCACGGTTCTCTCTCATAGCCGTCTCTGCAAGGCGAAATGCCTCCGGAATGGAATCCGTCACCTCCTGCACCCACCCCTGATTCTTTCTTGTGGCGATACGAGAGGAATCCACTTCCGCAATTATTGCGGATGCTCCGGCAATCTCTGCCGCTTTGGGTTGCGCCCCACTCATGCCTCCAAGTCCTGACGAAACAAATAAATGTCCGGCAAGGTCTCCATCCTGAGCCACTCCGAGCTTCATCCTTCCGGCATTGAGCAGAGTGTTGAAAGTGCCGTGCACAATACCCTGCGGGCCGATATACATCCATCCGCCGGCAGTCATCTGTCCATAGTTGGCCACACCCATCTGCATCGCCTCATGCCAGTCATGCTGGTTGTCGAACATCCCCACCATCATGGCATTCGTTATAATAACCCTCGGAGAATCCTTTTTTGAGGGGAAAAGACCAAGCGGATGCCCCGACTCCACAACCAGAGTCTGCTCATCGGTCAATTCTTCAAGATATTTCTTAATCAGACAGTATTGGAGCCAGTTCTGACACACCTGTCCGGTCTCGCCATAAGTGACAAGCTCATATGGATAAAGGGCTATATCAAAACATAGATTATTGTCAATCATCACCTGGAAAGCCTTGCCGGCAAGGCTTTTTCCCCGGTATTCATCAATAGGCTTGGCCTTCAAGTCGCCCTGAGGACGCCATCGGTAGGCATAAATCCTGCCCCTTGTGCGCAACTCCTCAAGGAATTCGGGAGCCACTCGCTCATGCAGTTCTTCAGGAACATAACGTAGAGCGTTTTTTAGAGCAGTTAATGTTTTCTCCGGAGAGAGCGTAAAAACCCTGTCTGGGGCTCTTCTTATACCCTCCTCAAATACGGGGTAATCCGGCAAGATTGCCGGCAGACTTATGACTTCCTGTTTCATGGTCATGTATAAGGTGTTTGTTGGTTTCATAATGTATAACCACCGTACTTAGGGCGGTTATCCACCGCAAATATAAGCATTTTTCCGTACTTTCACAACCGCTCACACCTGTCGTCATAATATATTCTTTCATTTTTACAACAAAATCATTCCTCTTCCCGATTCAATCAGGAAAGAGGAATGACATATCTCAAAAGTTGACAATGCTGAAACGTAAATCAAAAATCAGCGTCAACAACGCTCCCACTATATGCCAAACCCGACACCTATGGTAAGCGGACGGAAATTCAAACCGTCGCTTGCATTCATCACCTTCATTGGTGAATAGCGGACATATATCCCCACCGCATTACATAGCGACATGCTACCGAAGAAATCCACAGTGAAAATTCTCTGGTTTATATCTTTTGTGAAATCCTCCCACTTATTGCCATTGGAATCGTAATAAGATGTCTTGAGACTGCCGTAAGTGTTGAAATTGAATATCGGACCCACTTTCAGATTCAGGGATGTCTTAGGAATCCTCAACCTATATAGAAGCGGCAACTGCAAACTGAAAATCTTCAATCTTGAGAATCTCACATTGTCTCCTTCCTTAACGCTCCCCCAGTCTATCCCCTTTTCCGGAGTGACCACAAGACATCTGTCGGAGAATGTGGTCTTATAGTTTCTCCAGTCAAATCCGACACCAAGCGACACGGACGAAGGTCCGAAGGAATATGCCACACCTATACAATTGAGCCATCCTATCTCAAAAGATTTCGACCATTGCATACCCCGGCAGTTTCCAAGGCCGGTGGCCTTGTCAAGGCCTATGCAGATGCCATCCACCACCGCCTCCCAGTTCGACCCGGAGCCGCACCGTTCATCCTTATCAGCAATCAGCCCAAGCATCCCTCCTCCAAGTGTCATCTGTCGGGACGATACCGACGATTCTGAAGGATATTCCGACAGTACGCTCGCCTCATACCCCTCTTCGCCATAGCCGGTTACGGTAATCCGTGTCCCATCGGGACTCTCCGTGATGACCATCCGTGACGGTGTTTCCGTCTTCAACAGTGTGTCTGCTTTTTCTGTCTGCGCGTTAGTCTCAAGACAAAAGCCAAGCGCCAGAATCAAATATATATAACTGTATAGTCTTTCCATAACAATAAATCTACTTAAAATGACATATCAATTCCTAACGACCAGGACTTAACTTCCGGCCCATAACCTTTATCAAACATTCTCATAGGGCTCCAACTTCCATAAATACCTATCCCGAAAAGACGTACAGCCGCCAGGGCCTCAACTGTCACAAGATTCTGCTGCAGTCCCTTGAAAACCACATTTCTTTCCATCGTGCCTTCATCCGACTTGGTGTAAGACTTTGCGTAACTGTTAAGATTCAGAACACCTCCTATAGTAAACGATAATCCCTTGGTTATGTTCTGATTATAGAACACCGGAATCTGGAAAGACCATACATCAAGCCGTGATTGTCTGATTCCTATCCCTTCCGGAACCGGGGCAAGCATAATAGCGTCTCCTTCCTTAACGTATGAGAACCCCTCATCGGCAAGAAACCGCTTAAGACCAAAACCTACTCCTATCTCAAATTCAGCCCCTCTACGTTTCCACGACACTCCAATCACATCCCTGACCCCCACCTCAAAGGAATTTTTCATATTTCCTTTGTCATGATAGTTGAATCGCCAGCCCCAATAAATATGACGCAATCCTGTCAACGCTCTATACACCCTATGCTTTCCGCTACGCCTGTCTTCACATTCCACACACTGTGTCTTGACAAACGGAAAGTCCATACCCCAGTCATCAAAAAATTCCATAGACTCTGTGACTGTGTCTCGTTTTGTCACAGTTATCTCATAGTAATATCTGCCGGATTGCCCGCCACTGCCAATATAGTCTGCGTTCACTTCGGTAGTGTTTCCCCTTTTTACGACTGTCACATTGCTTGCGTTGTCAATGACCTTGACTGTGTCGCCGCGTTCCTGCGAATGGGCAAGCATCCATCCGCAAAAAACGAACATAATCAAACTTAATAACCTGTAATTCATGTTTATTATATTTTATTTTATTATTCCGACATATGATTTTCCGACCTGCGTCACCTCTTTATCAGACGCTTCACTGAGGCCATGTCAAGATTCCCTTCAATATATATGAGTGTTGTCTTGTCCTTCCCTACAGCCCTTCTGTCAAGATAAAGAAGATACCTGCGTTCCTTCCCAGTTCCTCCCATGAAATAGAATCCGAAATATAGCATCCCGTCCTTATACGACACCTCCTTCGACTCCGACCGACTCCCGTCTTTGCCGACTGCTCTCGCAATCTTGTCTGACAAGGCGGAGTCATCTGTCACTGAGATACTCTTATATTTCGCCATACCCCTTGATTCAAGCCTTTCACCTGAAAAAGAAACCATCGTCACCTTCGGATTTGAAGTGTAGGCTTCCGTGAAAAAGGCCGCCACATCAAGCCCCTCCTGTGCGTTTGCAGACATCCCCCCAACCATAACCGCAACTATAATAAATAATATCCTTTTCATAATCCGTCCTCGTTCTCATCATTAATTAGTTCTCTGAAATCTTCAAGCTCAGAGTCAACCTCTTTCACTACAGATTCCGATGCCAGCGACATCTCCCCGAGCTGGCTGGCAATAAGACTCGCCACCTCTATCTCACTGTCAACCCTCTTCCCTCCGACATATGCCACACATTCATCTCCTGACAACCCGATATCCCGTTCAGAAAGGACAGCCAGGATTCCTGCCACGGCAACGAACACCGCGACACATGACACAGCCGCATATAACCATCCCACATGCCATATGGCTTTCCGTCTGCTGATCCTTCCTCCGTCATCGGCTCTTATCGAGGCATATGACATTACAGCGAGAGCTTCCTCCTCTTCAGAGTCATCCGCTGATGTCTCCGTCAAGACCTCCGCAAGCAACCTTTCCTCCTCAAGAGTTGTCTCGCCCTCAAAATACCGGTCAATCAGTTTATGTAATTCTTCCTTACTTAACTTCATAAATCCTCCTTTCTTTTTCTGTAGATTTCGCGGATTGTCTTTCTACACCGTGACACTATCATTCTCAGATTCCCTTCCGAAAGGCCAAACCGTTCTGACAATTCCTCAAAACTCCATCCGTCACGGTCGCGAAGCAACAGAATCTCACGGTCGCGTTCTGACAAAGAAACCGCCACAAGCTTTTCAACAATGCAATACACATCCTCCACATTCCTGCCATCATCCTCCCTAACCGCCGGCTCCGAGACATCCTCGATACCCACAGACGGATGTGAAGATTTCTTGCGGAAATAATCGATGAGTATGTTGCGGGATGTCGTGGCAAGCAATCCCTCGGCTTGCCTCTCCCCGACTATACTGTCCCTGCGGGACCATAGCCGACAGAACGCATCCTGCAACGCATCTTCAGAATCGTCATCCTGACAATCCCTTGCTCCGATTCTCGACCGGATTTTGCTGAAAGCTGTTATTAGAAAATCTCCGTTCATCTACTCACTATACGCACCCTCGCCTGTTTTGCAACAAAATTAATCAAAAAAATTTTTTCCACCATTCTCCAGCCATATGCGTCAGGTATGCTTCCGCGTCCGTGCAGCCGCTTCTGACTTGAGAGTGCATCACGGCCTACTTGCCAATCCGGATTACTGGGACGAGTCCACCCCCCCGGCTACACCAGGATGGTTACATCCCAACGCCACCGAGAGAATCAAGAGCCTTCCTCGGTGGCGTTTTGTCAAGTCCCCGACATCACTGCCGAGGTATGGTATGATTTGCTATTTCTTTATTTCAGGATGCCGGAAGATGTGCCGGACTGTTCGCCGACCTCATTGCCTTGATGAACTTTCTTTCCGTAGTTGAAGGTGTATGTGATAGATATATTCAATCGGGGATGGAAATACGTCCCATAATTTATGCGTTTTTCCGAGTAAAAATCACTGCTCATGTGCAGTGTTCCTCCAATCCAGCCTCTGTTGAACAGATTTGCCGCTGTTAACCTTACATTCCAATTATTATCTGACCATCCTCCATCTATGCTGTGGAAGTTTCTACTGCGGTAGATGGTGTTGGAATCACTCCATAATTGCCGCTCAGGAGTGGTATAGTAGCCTTTTACATAGAAATGCCCGAAATACAATACCGCCTGTACGGTAAAGACGAAAGGATTATATTTTGTGTCATATATTCCGGAACTCTGATAAAAGCACTGTTCAGGACACGCATATAGCTGCAATTTCCCGTCAAATAGTTTGAGATTGGCTGCAAGGCCTATATGTATCCTATTGTAATCTCCATTGTTCTGATAGTCGCGGAGCACTCCTTCACCGTCTTTATACTGAGAGTACACTGTTATGAGGCGATTATAGTTGCCGAAGTACTCTCCAAACACACTCATACCAAAGATGTTGGCCGGCAACCAGGTATAAGCTGAATTGAAGGTTATGTGTCTTGAATTTTTGACAAACGGATTGCCGGTTATGTATAGATATTCATTATCCTGAAGAATATCAGATGCTTTCTGAGAGATTGTCGGTGAATTTGATGCATACTGAAAATAGGCTGAGAACAGGTGCTTACTATTCAGTGAATACTGAACATTTACATGTGTCCATGGATAGACATCATTCTTCGTCTTGCCGTTAATATCACTGCCTTCCCAGCATACGCCAATATCCGCGCCTAAGGATATTTTTGATGAATTATAATTATATCCGACAAGACCGGCAGCAAAGCCAAGGCGAAATTTGTCGGTATAATGATTTGTACCGCTGTATTGAAGATAATTACTCCACTGCCCTCCATTGACCCCTGCCATCATTGAATGACTGTGACCTATGGATTTTCTGGCATTAGCGTTTATTCTGAAATTATAGGCATCTTCATCAGCGTTACGAACTATCGGTTGATTGCCCGTGGTATTGTAAAGAAACCGGTCATCAGTATGTGTATAGTTGAATGTCGGCGTGACATCCAATGAATAGCCTTTTGGCATAACGAAAAAAAATGAGCCTGAATAACTGGCGGAGTTCTTTAACATCGGGTTGGAACGCTTAAACAATGAACTGTTCTCATCACGTCCGCTGAACACCACCTTCCCATCTATATCAGATATGGGAGTGTTGTCATGAATAAAACCGACAGTATTGCGAATCTGTACTTTGTCGTTGCCGTAAGTAGCACGGAAAGTAACCGGTAGCTGGTTCTCCTGTAAGTGAGTCTTGTCAAGCAATTCATCGCGTTTTGCATCAACGTATCCGCCTTGACCCGATTTCAAATGATAATTCCCGGAAACAGTGCTTCCTATATGGTGATTGTCCCAGTTATTTGAACCGACATACAAATCATAATTCATTTTCTTATACGAGATTTTACTGAATACATTGACCCTGCTCGCCAATCCTATAAGAAAGTTCTCGCTGACTGATGCCTTAGTATATCCGCCATAAAGATATTCCTCTACGATGAAGTTCACAGCTTTCGGGACACCTTTATACCGGGGGTCTGTCGGAAATTCCAGATATTCTACTCTACGGACATCTGCCGTCAGTAACCCTTCAAGTTCTTCAGCAGAAGCGGCCATGCCATTTATGAACAGTGAAATCTCTTTGCCGAAATTATCCGTAACAGCATTGTTGAGCGAGTTTATTTTTATCTGAGGAATTGCCATAAACCTCAGGAGATCTGTTGCATTTTGCGAAGCGTTTTTCTGACGCTGCGTTGGCAAATATACAGTCTTGTCAGAATATATAGTCGCATTATTACCTTCAATATTCACTGTCGAAAGGTTTATCGCATTTTCTTTCATAATTATAGTGCCGGCGTTGAATGAGTCAAGCCTGCGATATGTAGTCTTATATCCAAGACAACTTAATTTTGCCAATACATTCCTTTTATCACAAGGAATGGAAAAGAAACCATCTTCGTCAGATATCCCATATGTTATGACAGTCGAATCTGAGGGATTAAGTATTAATACGGTTGCGGCGACAACAGGTTCGGTATCATAACCAATTAGCTTACCATGATACTTATACCTGCCACGTTGTAATGATTCAATATAAAGTGAACCATTTCTGGATGTTAGGTTTATCGGATTGAATCCTATTATCTGACGCAGAGCATCATATGCGTCATCAGTCTGTATTCTCGCGGATGTTTTATAGCTGTCGAGTTCCTTGTAAATGAAGGCGATGTTGACGTCGGGATGATCTTTGCTGACTTTTACAATTGCCTCCGATATGGGAGTATTGTTGAATGAATACGTGTATTTGTAAGCACTGGCTGAAACATTTGTAATCACAGCCAATACTATTGCCAGAATTGTTCTCATTTTCAGTCAATGGTTAGAATGTTGCCATTTTGTTTGATTTTGATTTGCTCGAATGTGTTAAGCTGTTCCACAACCTCGTTGAGCGGTAATGACGGAACAAACTTGTAGTAGAGACGCAACAATGCCGCTTCCTTGTTGTTAAACTTAACCTCCACACCGTATGTGTCAGCCACCTCCTTCATTATTTTTTCAAGAGGTTCGTTCTCAAACATCATCGGTGTCAGGATAACCTTGACAGTATCACTCTTTGCCATCATCGTGTCTGCATAAACAGCTGCAACGGACGGAGCAACAATCACGTTTTCAACAATCGGTTCCGGTTTATGACCGATTACAGCCACAGTGACGGCAATCCCGGCAGCAACAGCCACGACTGATGTTCCGACTATGGCGGCCATAGATGCGGCACGACTGCCGAACCATCGGAATGTGCGTTGATTGCGAACTAAATGTTTCTCCGAGAAGTCAATCCATTCGGCATCAACATCCATCTCCTTATTGGCCTCTATCGCTGAATCAGTCTTGCTGAGTAGATTATAAATCTCTCTGGTTTCCGTGTCCGATATTATTTCTGCCAACTGCACGAATGTATATTTTTCGGGATGCTCGACTATGTCAAGCACAATGTCGTATTTATCCATTTTCGTTGAGGTTTTTGCGGATGATTTTCAGTGCATGACTCAGATGACGATAAACGGCTGTCTCGCTAATTCCCATTACCACCGCAATGCGGGCAAATGGCAGACCATCGGAGAACCGCAATTCCATGACACGCGTTGCCTGTGGCGAAATCTCGGACTTAATCAGGCCGTATATACGCTCAATGGTTTCATCGTCGGGCCAATCCTCGCTTTCGTACTCCTCGTTTTCGAAAAAATAACGGTAGGCAATCCGCTGGTGAATCTCGCAGTCTCGAATATGGTTAAGGCAACGGTTCCTAACGGCTTTTGTAAGATAGCCGCCTGTAACTATCATATCCAGGGGTGAGTCGAGAAGCGAGGCAAACACATCATGGACGATGTCGCGCGCAAAATCATCGTCATGCAGGAGTGCCACGGCCAACCGGAACATCTGCGCATAATGTGCCTTGAAAAGTTGCTCTATGTCGTTTCTGTTCGTCATACACCATAAAGACACATAACATCCGCAAAACTCAACACCAAAAAGAGAAAAAATTATGAGGAATTTGTATCTCTATCCACAAAACCACTGAAAATAAGTGAGTAACAAAACAAGCGCCTCAAAAATTAGCCAAGAGCAAATTTACACGCTCCATATCCATCTGCACGAAGTCATCGGCAAATTCCCCCTGAGAGAACAGGTACTGCTTTAATTAGAATTGCCATATTATCATCTCTTTCAGAATACAAAAAACAACATTATAATGGTAAAACCAAGGCCACGGCTGTTATAGCCGGCAAATAATCCACGTGGAGGTGTTTTAACATATTTTATTTTGCCACCTCCCCCTTTTTCTTTAATTTTGTAAGGAAGTTTGCATGAAACTTCCTTTTTTTTATTCCCTACATCAAGATGAAATTTAAACGCTTTTTATATATTGTAACAGCTCTGGTTGTCGCCTTGTCTGGAATCGGAGCCGCTGATTCATTCGCCGCTACAAAAAGCACAAAGTCGAAGACCACCGCGACATCCTCTCGCAAGAAAACTTCCGCGAAAAAGAAAAAGACTTCTTCTGCAAGTATAAAAAAGAAAAAGACCTCTCGCAAGAAAGCAACTCGTAAGAAGACTCGTCTCAAGTCGAACGCCATCGCCCATAAGCAATATGTAGCCCCGGTAGAGACTCCTCTGAATGATTCGCTTACACTTCTTGTAAATTCAGAGGTGATTTCATGGATTCCGGAGAATATCAATCCGGGTGGCCTGCGCGTCAACAGCGTAAAAGTGGACAAAAAGACGAAGTCTGCCAAAGTTAGGCTGAATGATAATTTCACATATCTGCCTGTCACTTCTGAACTTATCGGCAATATGAGAAAGAAGATTGAATCAATATTGCCGGATTCAATTTCAGACTACTATGTGTCTCTCAATGTAGGAGATAAGAATTACTCATATTATATAACTACAGTTGACAAGCTTCCGGAGCAGTACCGTGGCAACATCCCTTTTGTTGTCGCGGTTGATCCTTATATAGACCCCAAAAAAGGGATGAAAGGAGATATCGTCGCCATGTGGCATAGCCATGGCAGATATTTCAAGACCGGAAGCGGTGTCTGGCAATGGCAGCGTCCGCAACTTTTTGATGTTGTTGAAGACACTCATCCAATGGGATATATATTGCCATATGCAGTGCCGATGCTCGAGAACGCTGGTGCTTATGTTTTTCTTCCAAGAGAAAGGGATATCAACCGGAATGAGGTTATCGTTGATAACGATATCAATGATGGCGGACAGATTTTTTCTCAGCCTTATTATAAGGAGATGACAGGCTCAAAGCCTTGGACAAATGGCGAGGGGGAGGGTTTCATATATGACCTGCCGGATTTTCGCGACACTGAGAATCCTTTCGAAAATGGCACATACAGGCAGACTTCCACCATTTCTGCGGGGATACCCTCTGTGGCGGCATGGTATGCTGATATCCCCGAGGATGGTGAATATGCGGTTTATGTGAGTTATAAGACCTTGCCGGAATCCACAGCGGATGCAAGATATACAGTAAACTATTCCGGCGGCAGCAGGGAATTTATAGTAAACCAGACAATGGGAGGAGGCACATGGATATATCTCGGCACATTCCCATTAGAAGCAGGATACAGCGATACGGAGCCGATTGTGACGCTATCCAACATCTCCGCCACTCCTGGAAAAATACTTACCGCAGATGCAGTCAAGATTGGCGGAGGTATGGGCAACATTGCCAGGAGTGACCGCCGTTCAGATATTTACCTTGACCCTTCAACTCCTGAGGATTTGTCTTCTGCCGAGAATTCTGAGACATATGTGTCAGATGAAATGGAAGACTCGGAAAATGGTGACATTGACGGTGGTGATGAAGCAGATATGGCTGAGTTGGAGAAGATGACTGTTCCTAATGAATTGGTCAAGGAATCTCCGCTGACATCGGCTCCTGTTTTCAAGACATCCGGACTTCCCCGTTATCTTGAAGGTGCCCGCTACTGGCTGCAGTGGGCAGGAATGCCTGAATATGTCTATTCTCCTTATCACGGGACAGATGACTATAAGGATGACTACACATCGCGTGGACATTGGGTGAATTATCTGGCAGGAGGGTCAAGGGTGTTGCCAAATCAAGAAGGACTGCGGATTCCTGTGGATGTTACTATGGCTCTCCACTCAGATGCCGGAAAGCGAGCTGACGACAGCTTTGTCGGGACTCTTGGCATATATTACACAAATGGTGGAGACTCCTATGTAGATGGGACTCCACGGTCAAACTCAAGAACCCTGACCGACATGCTGATGAGGCAGATTACCGGAGATATTCGCCAGACCTGGGAACCGAATTGGACCAGACGTAGCATGTGGGATAAATCTTATGTAGAGGCAAGAGTCCCGGAAGTGCCTACGTCCCTTATCGAGTTTATGAGTCACCAGAATTTTGCTGATATGCGATATGCGCTTGACCCCTCATTCCGCTTTACGGTAAGCCGTTCCATATATAAGGCCATAGGACGGTTTATTGCTGAGAGAAAGGATCGGAAGTTTGTGGTGCAGCCTTTGCCTGTGAAAGATTTTTCAATAAGACGTATAAAAAAGAATCATTACCGTCTTTCATGGGAGCCTACTCCCGACAGACTTGAGCCCACTGCTGTCCCTTCCAAGTATATCATTATGGAACGCACTGCTGATGAACTTGGGTTCCACTATCTTGGAGAGTCAAGTTCAACCCATTTTGACGTGAAGGTGGAAGATAACGATATTCATTCTTTCAAGGTGATTGCCGCTAATGAAGGTGGCGTTTCATTCCCTTCCGAAGTGCTTGCGCTGAGAGAGGGCGATGACAGTCGTGAACCTGTTCTTATCGTCAATGGGTTCACTCGCGTCAGCGGCCCAGAAAGCTTCTCAAAGGATGGTAATGCAGGGTTTGATTCTGAAAATGATTTCGGGGTTCCGTATATCAACGATATCTCCTTCATTGGCCATCAGGTTGAATTCCGTCGCAATGCTGGTGAGGCTTTCGGGAAAAGCAACGGCGATTACGCCGCTCAGATAATTGCGGGCAACACCTTTGATTTCCCTTATATACACGGTGTGGCAATAGCGGCAAGCGGACGAGGATTTGTCTCCACAAGCGTTGGGGCTATTGTTGCAGGAGACATCAAACTTGATGATTATAAGATTATCGATCTTATACTCGGGAAACAGAAGGTGACAGTCACCGGCAATGGTAATACCGGTATGAGATTCATATCATTCCCTCGCAAACTTCAGAATGAACTCACTGAATTTACCCGTCATGGAGGCAGTCTGATAGTCAGCGGTGCGTATGTAGCCAGCGATCTTCTTGACTATCGCGCTCCTGAAGGGAGCAAGGATTTTGCATCTAAAGTGCTCGGCATAGAACTCGCCGAGGGACCCAAACCCTTGACCGGAAGAGTCTCCCTTAAAAATGCCAAAGGTGCCGGATTTAATATTCGGGAGATTGCCTATAGCAATAATCTAAATGAAAAACAATATATTGTCGAAAAACCGGATATCATTTCACCGTCAAGTGAAATTGATTCCGAGGTGTTTATGACATTTTCCGATACAGGAATGCCTGCGGGTGTGCTTACACGAAAGGGGAAAAGTAAGGGTGCTGTGATGAGTATCCCGTTAGAGAGCATCACGAGTTCTGAGGAGCGTGTCTCCCTTATGCGTGAGCTGCTCGATTATTTCGGCAGATAAAATGTTTTAAACGTAATCTTTTTAATGTTTTATGAAACTTATCAGATTCACAAACGTCGATGAACTAAGGGATGAGATTTTCAAGAATAGCCTTGAGCAGTTTATCCTTGTCAAACTTGATGACAGAAAGATATACCTTGACGACAACTTCATGCATCGGATGGAGGAGGTGGCATCTGATTCTGATGCATCGATTACATATAGTTATTACAGGGAAAAAGAAGGAGATCGGGTGACACTTCATCCTGTGTCGGACTATCAGTTCGGCTCTGTTAGAGACGATTTCGACTTCGGTAGCGTTGTGCTGCTAAATGCAGCAGATGTGCTTGCCGCATCCGAAGGATTCTCTTCAGATGAGTCTGCATCTCCAGATGGTGGATGGTATGCACTTCGTCTTCATATGTCAATTGGCAAGACGGTGGCTTCTCTGCCAGAGTATCTCTATACTGTAGAAAAAGAGGACTTCAGAAAGAGTGGTGACAAACAACATGACTACGTGAATCCCCGCAACTGTTATATCCAGGCTCATAATGAACGGGTGTTTACAGATTTTCTTACAGATATAGACGCGATGGTCCCTTTGAATCCATTGCATCCCGACTTATCAGAAGGGGTGTTCCCTGTCGAGGCTTCCATAGTCATCCCGGTTCGTAACAGGGTATCAACAATCTCTGATGCCATAAGGTCAGCACTCTTGCAATCGGCGGATTTCAAGTTCAATGTCATAGTTGTCGATAATGACAGTTCCGACGGAACTCGAGAGTTGCTTGAGGATATCGACGATCCTCGCGTTGTGCTTTTGAAGGTATCCAAGGAAGAGAACCTTGGCATTGGCGGATGTTGGAACAAGGCCCTCCTTTCAGAACATTGCGGACGTTTTGCCGTTCAACTTGATTCCGATGACATTTATCCGGCTACTGACGTGCTTTGCAGAATCGTGCGTAAATTCTATGAAGAGAGTTGCGCTATGGTGGTGGGAAGCTACACGATGACTGATTTTAATCTCAATCCGATTCCTCCCGGTGTCATTGACCATAAGGAGTGGACTGCCCTGAATGGCGCCAACAACGCTCTTAGGATTAATGGCTTTGGCGCTCCAAGAGCCTTCTACACGCCTGTGGCAAGAAGTGTGTTGTTCCCCAATGTCAGCTATGGAGAAGACTACGCCATGTGTCTTAGGATAAGTCGGGAATATGCGGTGGGTAGGATATTTGATTCTATTTATTGTTGCCGCAGATGGAATGGGAATAGTGACGCTGACCTCTCGATAGAGAAAGTGAATGCGAATAATGAGTATAAGGACTTCTTGCGGTCAGTGGAACTAATTGCAAGAATTCGGGCTAATATGGAAAGAGACGACTATTCAAAATAAGTGTCTGTCATGGTAGTTGTATCGTTTTTTTGTATTTTTATTCTTTTCTAATCAACAGCCTGGAACATGGAAATGTATTTGAGTCAGGACGATGTCAAGTCGTTTGTGGAGACACAACTTTCTGTCTGGCCATTAGCAAAATCCAATTATGACGCTCTCGCTCATGTTGAGCGCAGGGTGGTTGATGTCGGGGATTTAAGATGCGGCATACAATGGAATCCTGCGCGTATCCGCTCAACCGGAGCCGTAGTGGATAGGGATACTATACTAAAGCGAGAGTGCTTCCTATGCCGTTCCAACCGTCCGGCAGAGCAGTGTGTCCTTAATATCCACTCCGGATGGGAGATGCTGGTGAATCCTTATCCAATATTCCCTATCCATCTTACCATAGTGTCAGAATCTCATGTCCCACAATCGGATGTCCCTGATGATATAGTGGCGATTTCAGAAAAGCTCCCAGGCATGGCGGTATTCTTCAATGGAGCCAAGGCTGGCGCCTCCGCTCCAGACCATATGCATCTACAGGCGGTGCTTAAAGATGAGTTGCCGTTGCTTCGTCTTGTTGAGAAGATGCACAAGTCTGAATGCTCTGACCTAAAGACCTCCATGCAGTTTGGAATAAATCTTCCTTTCCTGTTTTTCTCAGGAATTGTGGCAGATGACAAAGATGCATTACAAGTGATGAAGTCCTCTTTTATAATCGGAGGAGATGATGGTTCTGGAAAGCTTAGAGATGCTGAGCTAAAGAATGTATTCTTTTGGATAGATGATAATGCCTTATTGAGATTTGTAGTTGTACCTCGCTTTGCACATCGCCCTGCATGTTATTATGCAGAGGGGGATGCCCAAAGAATCATAAGTCCCGGATGTGTCGATATGGCAGGTCTTATTATCACTCCATTGGAGAAAGATTTTAAACAGCTATCCTCTGATGAAATAACAAAAATATACCAAGAAGTAGCAATCCCGCTTGATAATGTATAAGACGAAAAGTAACATGTATTCTCCCTGGAAGTGGATTCCCACGCTATATGTGTCGGAAGGCCTCCCCTATTTCGCAGTCAACACCCTGACGGTTATCATGTACACCAATATGGGTGTCGGTTTGGCGGAGATGGCTTTCTTTACGGGATGGCTTTATCTCCCGTGGGTTATCAAGCCGTTCTGGAGTCCGTTTGTAGATATTCTTAAGACGAAGAGATGGTGGGTTGTCTCCATGCAACTTTTGATTGGGATTTGTATGGCCGCCGTAGCGATGGCGCTCCCTATAGGTGCATTCTTTTCTATAACGCTTGCATTCTTCTGGCTTATGGCCTTCTTTTCCGCGACACATGACATTGCGGCTGACGGATATTACATGCTCGCACTTTCCGCTCATGATCAGGCTGCTTTTGTCGGTGTCCGATCTACCTTCTTTAGAATAGCAAGTGTTATCGGGCAAGGAGGTCTTGTTATTATTGCAGGATGGCTTGAGGAATCATATGAGGATGTTCCCTTGGCATGGTCTTCTGTTTTCTTCCTTCTGTCGGCTTTCTTTCTCTGTATCTCAGTATATCATATGAAAGTGATGCCGTCTCCGTCATCCGACAAGAGCGCTTCCGGGAAAACGATAGGTGGAATATTCAATGATTTCGTCATGACATTCGTATCGTTTTTCAAAAGGAACCATATAGGGTCAGCGCTTGCCTTTATGTTGCTGTATCGTCTTCCGGAGGCTTTCTGTATAAAACTTGTACAACCTTTTCTTATATCACCTCGAGAGTGCGGAGGTCTTGGACTCACCACGTCAGAGGTTGGACTTGTGAACGGTACTGTAGGCGTGATTGCATTACTACTGGGAGGAATCGCTGGAGGAATCGCCATCTCCCGGGGGGGGCTAAAGCAATGGTTATGGCCTATGGCATTGAGTCTCACTCTGCCGTGTGGATTCTACTGTGTTCTTGCCATGTTGCAACCGGAAAGCGTCACATGGATTTCCTTCGCTGTTTTTATTGAACAGTTTGGTTATGGCTTTGGATTCTCAGCATATATGCTATACTTGATTTATTTCTGCAGAGGAGACAATCAAACGTCTCATTATGCATTCTGCACTGCGTTCATGGCGTTCGGGATGATGATTCCCGGGATGTTTGCTGGATGGATATACGACATACTGAATCAGTATAATATTTTTGGGGCATCCGGGCCTCAAGGTTACATTAACTTCTTTTGGTTTGTTATGGCGGCGTGCATCTCAACTCTCGTAGTGTGTTCAAAGATTGAAATTGACCCATCTTTCGGGAAAAAGACGGTGGAATGTGTCTGAACTAATGATGTCAACGATGCGGGGGAGCATATGCATATGCTCCCCCGCATCGTTGACATCATCGTACCTTTAAAAAAGGTCTGACAGATAGTTGAGGATTTCATAAGGAGAACTCACTATGTGGTCTGCATGCGCCTCTCGCAATTCATTTGCAGATCGGAAACCCCAGGATACGCCTATTGATTCTACACATGCCCTGCGTGCCGTCTCCATATCCACCGCAGAATCTCCGACATAAAGCACCTCCGATTTTGGCGTGGGATGCTCGGAAAGGATTGAAAACACAATTGACGGATCGGGCTTTGTTGGTCGGTCTGGTTGTTGCCCTTGTATGGAAACGAAATTTATATCCGGGAAAAAATGCTTCACAATCTTTTCGGTGGCAGACTGGTATTTGTTTGAGGCTACAGCTATTGCCACACCTCTTTTTTCAAGTTCAGCAAGGAGCTCGGGTATCCCTGTATAAGGCTTTGTATCCACTGTACAATTTCTGTCATAGTACTCCTTGAATAGGCTCAAAAGTTCATCAACTGTCTCACTATCCGCATCCGGTTGTGCCCTCTCCACAAGTTTTCTTACTCCATTACCAACCATATAATTATATGCAGGAATCGGATGTTGGGCAAAACCTTTTTTACGGAGTGCATAATTCACCGCTTCTCCCAAATCATATATTGTGTTGAGAAGAGTTCCGTCAAGGTCGAATATAGCTAATTTTTTCATTTTTATTCTCTTTGATTATTTCGGATTTAAAATGGGTATCCTATGGAAAAGTGAAAAGATGAATCTCTTTTCCATCGAGGATGGATGATTGGCCATTCCTCCTGTCCCATTGCCGGGTTATGTGCCTTCATGCCAAGGTCAAATCGTATCAGAAAATATGTGAAGTCCATTCTGATTCCGAGTCCATATGCCGCGGCTATTTCCTTATAGAACGAATTAAAATGGAACATTCCTCCGGGTTGGTTTGGATAATTATGGATTGTCCAGATATTTCCGGCATCTATGAAGGCTCCAAGTTCAAGAATCCAGAAAAGTCTGGTTCGATACTCGGCGCTGAGGTCAAGTCTTATGTCGCCACACTGATTGATGAAATCACTCACTGAATTCGTTCCCGGGAACCGGCCTGGGCCAAGAGTTCTTACATCCCATCCTCTCACCCCGTTGGCTCCACCACCATAGAAACGCTTCTCGAAAGGCATTATCCGAGAATTGCCATATGGATAGCCGATTCCGAATCCGGCGTGAAACGCCAATGAGTTTCTATAGTCGATGGTGTGGAGAAACGAGAAGTCCGCGTTTATCTTGAAATACTGTGAATAGTGGATTCCAAATATTTTATATGGGTCGGTACGAAAGTCGCTCCTGTGATGTATCACATTATTGAGCAGGAAAAGTAAGTTGCCGGCAATCTCCGCATTTGCCCTGACAGTATATACATTTTTCTGAGTTTGTGGATTCCATATATTATTGTCTCTTTTGTTGGAGTGGTAGAAGCTGAATCCCATCCTCATGATAAAATGATCCTCATAGCTATATCGAAGCAAAGGATTGTCAGGAGCTATCTGGTCAATGAAATTATATGTGCTTCGAGGTAGATAAACGTAATTTATGTCTATCGGTGTGAAAATATAACGGTTTCGATTTTTGTTATACACCCATTTATAAGACCATCCTGCATTTGAGATTACACGTGTATATTCAGGACGCTCCTGATATGTCATCGCCACATTTAGCTCTGTAGTGGCATTGATTCTGCGCTTGAACCGCTCTGACAGGAATGGGGCCTTGAATTTTGGGAAATTAACTCCGACATCAAGTGAGTACTCCATATAGCGGTTGTGAATCAATCCGTCAAGATTCCCACTGATGGATTCATATGCACCCCTTACTTTGGCAGTCATTGTCTCAGACCCCTTTCCTACATTTCTGTGGGTATATGTTGCCGCCGCCGCCACTCCAAGGTCTCCTTCGGAATTGGTGCCTTCAAGTTCAAGTGACACACTCTGGCTTTTTCCCGGAGTAAGCAACACATATGCGTCAAGGAATCTGGATCCGTCTGCCGAACCGGAATCAAGGAATCGTATATTTATAAATTTCAAAATATTAAGCCGAGAAAGGGCTTGATAGGTACGGTCAACATCTGCTTGCCTGTATTGTTGTCCTGTATGCATGAAACAGTTTTCATACAATACATTAGGGTCAAGATACTTCTTTCCGTCGTATAGTATGATGATATCTTTAAAACCGGTTGTGTCTGTTGCCGAAAGTGTACGAAGCGACTCATCTGTGACAGGATCATAATTAGTCACAAAATAGATATTTCGTATTGTGTATCTTTCATGGTTGGTGATTTCCCTCTGCTGTGTATGGATAGGATTCATAGTCATCGTCAAATCTACCAGACGACTTCCCTCCGTGGTGTCCGCATTGAAGGTTATGTATTCCTTCGCAAAACCATAATAACCATTATTACGCATCAACTGGGTTATCAATTCACGCTGAGTTTCAAGGAGAGTCCTATCAAGGTATCTTCCCGGCTTTACCACAAATCTTCCGGAGTCAGCCATTACAAGTGTCCGTAATGACGAATCTGGAAAAACATAATCGATACTCTTGATTATATGCGGTTTCCCTGGCGTAAGGATATATTCCAGTTTTATCTGCCTCTTTTTTTCGTTTATTATGGTATCGGTTGAAATCTCCGCTTCAAGAAAGCCTTTATTTACCATGGCCTTCAACAGTTGTTCGCTTCCGGTTGCTGTCAGGGTTGAATCATAGATTACCGGAGGTTCTCCAAGTTTGCGGATCCATCGGTTCCACCACTTGGTCGTGTCATTTCCACTCATATTATATATCCCCAAGCGGAATTTAGTGCTCCATAGCATCTTATGATTTGGAAGTTGCCGGAGATAGGTCATCATCTCCGGCGTGTCGAATGTTTTAGTAGAATCGTTGATTCTTATATCGACTTTATCTAAAAGATAGCTGCCCTTAGGGACATGACGACTGCTCCCGCAACTACAAAACATGACGACGGGAAGCAGAAACATTGAAAGCGCAAAATACTTCGTTTTTTCTCTCAAGAGTGCAACGTTATATTAGTGAAGTGATTAATACTTTTACGAAGGATTCGTGTTCACAGCGTAAAAAAACTTCTGTATTCTTCTGTACAAATGTCTGATTCCTATAACTAAGCATGTTCCATGGTTGATTATGGAAGACACCCACTCGCCTTGGGAATAGTTCCGTTTGTAGAATATTAGGAAATCGCTGTAAATTCCAATCATAAAATATATACAACTTCAAGGGTTCATGCAAAGTTACTAAATTTTCATGATATATCGGTCGGTCTATGCGTTTTATATGCAACATCATTCCAGGCTGTCATCGACGGAATGCCTAATTACAGCCTTATTATGTGAATTCCTCCAAATGTTATCAGAAATACCACATGGCAATCTCCTTATCATCTATCGATTTGTTTTTAATAACTTATTTTTCATTTTTGCATTGATTGTTTTTCTTAAGCTGACCTTTTCTGAAGCTTTCCCAGTTATTATTGAAATTTTTACGCGACTTGTATAGCGTAACACCGATTACCTGTTTAAGTAAGAATAAAGCCCTTTGTCCAACCTTAAAATTATTACGTCCATTGTTGTTACTGATCATCCTGTGGTCTGGTTGGTAATCCAATCTTACACTATCTTTATCTATTCTGTTTACACGATCAATAAGCGATAATATCGAATGTGAAAGCCCCGGAGCTTCCATAGGCTCATAAATGCCGATTTCATCAATATCAAAATCTCTCTTATCCCACTTCCTGGCTTCTTTGACAGAAATAAATTCCTGATCTAATATATAGACTTCAGCTGTTGTACTCACGTAGAATGGCTCGTTTAACTTATTGAATCGAAACATCCCATGGCCACGACCTCTTGATTCAATATCGAAAGAATAACCGGTTAAATCCAATACAGTGACTGTATCACCTACAATGTTGTTATAATTATATTTGACCTTAAATTTATCAAATTCAAGATTACTACGAAAAAATCCCGATAGATTAGGAACCCATTTACGACTCGCAGTATCTGATAAGACATCAATCTCTATTTTGAGTCGGTCATCAATTCTATCCCAGATCTCTGTAGGACTATATTTGCCATGTAAAGTATCCGTAGCAATCTTTGTATTTCTTAATTTGTTCGGCAGTGACACCTTTGGCTCTAACCCTATCCAGTCTGACCATGAAAAATGATAGTGGCTTGCATCACTTACGCTATCAAGTCCATTTTCGTCCGTAAATCTATAATATGATTTGCATGTCAGTATTCTTGGTGTTGACCATCCTTTGAATTTAGTTTCCCCATCGGTCGAAAACATATAATCTACCATTTTCTCTCTGAAAAGAAATACAGTATCTGTATAAGTTGTCAAGGTTGAATGCTCTCTGACATATGCTAATATATGCAATACTCGATTTCTACGTGATTCAACAATCACTTCAGGTAATTCCGAGACATTCTCAGATAGGAAAATAGTATCAGTACGCTCGTCCATGACCGTCTTTTCATGGAATCCAATATAGCGGACGGTAAGTGGATAACTGTTTTTCGATAACTCAGGTAATACTCCTCTGTTATCACTCATGCCTATTGCAACTCCATTCTTATCATAAATGGAAGCATTGGGCAATGGAATATGTGTCATCGAATCTGCTATAACTACATTAAAAGCAGGTGTCTCCATTTGTAGGATGGAGACAACAAGCATTACCAATACAGTTGAATACCGAATCATAAGGAATTATTTGCCTGTTCCAAAACGTGATGTATCAATGTTCGTGTCTTTGGGTTTGAAGCCGTTGAATCGCCAGATGAATGTCAGCTTGAGATTTCGGGTCATGTCGCGCACTTTCATCCGATAATCCTGACCGGCATGGCTGATAGTCATGGTGGGCGACCATTTGTTGAATATGTCATCGGCTTTCAAATCAAGTTCACAGCATCGTTTCTTTCCGAACTGCCATTTTACGCCGGCATCGACTTTCCATATACACGATAAGTCGGCTATTCCCTGCAGTGAGGGCGAGATGTAGCTAAAATCCACAGAAACGGAAACAGGACTGTTCTGATTGAACTTGAAGGAGTTGTTAAGCGAGACATAGAAAATCCACTTGCTGTTGTCAAAGCTGATGTCATGGAAATGATTAGCCAATGCCCTCCTGTTCATTACGTTGGCAGTGGCAGTGGCATTCCAGATATATCCCACTCCGAAAGGGGAATAGAGATTTAGTCCGACCACTCGCTCATAGTTCATGTTGATGGTCTGATATATCAGATTCAGAGCATCGGGAGATTGATATGGCAACTGCACAGTAGTTTTGTCGCCATACTGAAAATAGAGTGTCGCCACATATTTCTGCCTGAGAATATAGTTAAACTGAGCATCATACTGGATATATGGTTGTAAGGCAGGATTGCCAATTACTGTCGAGTAGTCGTTGATGTGGCTCGTGCCGCCATGCAGTTCCCAATATGACGGATAGATGCGTTGGGTGTTGAAATTGAGCTGAAATATGCTTTTCGGTGTCTTATAGTAAGTTGTCCCAAACTGAGGAATAAAATTCCAATTGTGCTGATATTTATTGTGATAATACTCACCCTTTGCCGAAAGATTGAACGACAGCCCCCAGTCGAAAGACCGCTGTGTGCCGGCGTAAAAACTCGCCACATCTTCGTTGAGAATATCATCGAAATCAGGATTGTCGGACATTGCGTAGTGTTGTGAACTGTGATCTTTCGAGTGTTGATATTCCGCTCCGTAGTTCAATTGCCATTTGCCTAACTGATGCTGTTGGTCAACATACACGTGCCAGCGGTTAATGTCCTGACGGTTTTCGGAGCCAAGCAGATAATCGCTATCCTTAAACAATGACTGTGAACGGTTTTCGGAATAATGGGTGTAGTCGCCGCCTATTGTCATGCCAAATGGCGCGGT
>JAIDXM010000090.1 GCA_029058745.1 Muribaculaceae bacterium | reverse complement strand
GATGGATACTTACGTTCTTATTTGCATTTTTCGGGGTTTGTATCGGATTTATTTTATTATTTCTATCCGCATTACCTTGGATATGGTAATGGCTCAGCTATGAGAGTGAGTGCAGTCGGCGCTTTTGCAAAATAATGGGATGAAGGATTCCCTCGCCTCGCATTGCGACTCATGGAGCGACTGGCTATAATGAGCCGGAGATTGGGAGAATGTAATTTTGCACGAAATCTACTGCAGAATTTTTGCAAATAATTTGGTTGCGTCAGAATTACGCATTACCTTTGCGTCATATTTACGCACAGAGTATTTCTGAATATAAACTATTAATTGGAAAGATTATGAAAATACCGGGAGTTTCGTTTTCTTGGAAGAGAGCGTTGGGGATAACCCAGGCGAAGCAGAAGATTGCTCGTGAGACGGGCATTCCGCTAACCAAGGCAGGTCTTGAACGCAAGATCGGCAACGTCATCATCAAATCCATATTCGGGAAATATTAGAGTGTCTCTTTACCAATTAACATGAGTAAACTAACATGGAGACATCTGTGCACCCACCCTTTTGAAGCTTGGCAAGAAGCCAAGGTGATCGAAGTATAGCTGTGAACTCAATTACGACTAAAGCCACATGGTTTCGCTCAATTTCAAATATCTGACTATCATAATGACGCTACTCTTGTCGGTTCTGATGGCTAACGGAGAGAAGCGGGCATTCCTTGTGGGTATCGGAGACTATGACACAAGGGAGTCCGGCTGGCGGAAGATTCATGGTGACAATGACGTGGCTCTCCTCTCTCCTTTACTTGAGAAAAATGGATTTAAAGTCAGTTCCGTCATCAACAGGTCTGCGACGAAGAATAATATCATCAATGGCTTGAAGAGACTTACGGAGGAATGCCGGCCCGGTGACTTTGTATATTTCCATTTCTCAGGCCACGGACAACCGGTGGTTGACTGCAACGGAGATGAAAAGAGAACGTATGACGAGGCAATCGTGCCTTATGACGCTCTGCGGTCGGAGGGGTATTCCCCAAAGGGTACCCCCTATCGCGGAGAAAACCACATCGTAGATGATGAACTTGCCCCTTATTTTCATAAAATCAGAAAGAAAGTGGGAGCAACCGGTGAGTTGTTCATCGTCTTCGACGCCTGCTACAGCAGGGGATTAGAGAAGGGCGACAACGATTTCCCGGAAGATTTCGATGTTGACAGCATCCCGGAATTCATGCGCGGGACAGCAGACTTCTTAAATCCCTCAGACAAGAGTCATCTGAAAAGCATAACTTTCCCGGAGAGTTATCATTCAGGAACAATAATGACTGTGGTGAGCGCCTGCCGGGAGAATGAACGCAATTTTGAACTTAAAGTCGGTGAGAAGTATTATGGATCGCTATCCTACTGCATGTACACGCTGATGCGCAAAAGCATGGATTTCAAGACATGGAGAGAGTATTTCAAATCCAATTATCATTTGAAGTCAAGATGCTTTCCGGCAATACAACATCCAACTATAACCATCTATGAATGACTGTCGATTGTCTGTTACCAGGGTCTTTTAAAGTATCTAATACACTACTTCATTACCTCGATATGACATTGACAAATATAAAAAAGTTGAAAAAATAAAATGAAGAAAGCGGTTTCAATTGTATTCATTGTAATCTCCCTGATTGCAGGTGTCATGGAAATAAAAGCCGATGACAATCCGTATGATAGAGCTCTTGAGTTGGCTAAGGAAAATGATTTCATCAGCCACCAACGTGAGATAGCAAGTGTTATATGCAAAATCTTTGATGAATTTGTGGAATCTGACGAGTTCTCCCCTTTTGTGTTTGAGGAGACTGCAAGCAAGGTTATCGATACAGCTTTGGAAATGCGCGATTTTATTTCCGGAGGGCTTATACTCCACCACTCTCTCAACATCCTTATGGACTATTATAACTCTCAGGAATTAGCAACATACAATGTCCAGTATCTTACCGTTTCTGCTTCAGAATACTATCTGTCGGCAGGAATAGACAGCCAGGCGGCTACCTGGATTACTGCCGCTACTGAATTCTGCATCAATACCAACCGCATGTCGGGCAACCATTGGATAAGAAACAGATTCAACATGGCGACCCTGTTAATCAGGATGGGAGAAATAGATAAAGCCAAGGAGATATACGAAGGTGCAGTCTCCGACTTGCATTCCATGGAGTCCAAGGAGGTATCCCCCTTCACTATAAACGCGATGCTGCGATGTGCAACTGAGTTGATTGAACACGTCTCCTCAAGGTTTATGAGAGATACAAATATGCTGTTAGCCAATTTATCCGACAACATGACGGATGTCAACAATGTCATGATGCAGATATATGGAGCCAAAGTGCTGACTAAAAAACAAGGAAATTACGAAAGAGCAAATTGGATTTATGAACAGCTCTTTAATAGCAAATTAGCGGTACTTGCTTATAAACTTTGTCTAACCGATGCACTTACCACTGCCTATCACATAAGTGAGGATAGATACTCCACAATGATGTATCTCGCGGGACATATCGGACTGGATGTCATTTTTCTTGACCTGAATTCCTTTTCTCTCAACGATAGCGAAATCTTATGGCAGAGAGTAGCCGACAGACTCAACAAAAGTCACGGCATTGGCCTTAACGCTTATACCGACAATCAATTTATTCTTTCAGGGGCATACCTGAACAGTGTCTTTACTAAGTCATTGTCAACTCTGAATTTCAATAGGGTCTCCGACTTCATAAGGGAATCGGGAACAGAAGAATTCAAATCTGTCCTGAATAGTATCATTGATATGCGACACAAGATAGCCAAAATCACAGACAAGGATGAACGCAGAAAGATTGCAAACAACATGGAGAAGCTTGAACTTGGTCTTCGCGCAGGAATAAATCTCTCTCCATTGATTAGCCAATACCATAACAAGACCGTTGTCATGCCGTCTTATCTTGACACAGACGAATGTGCCGTGGAAATTCTCCAATACCCTCATATAGAGGATGGGAAGGAAGTCATGCATTACGGAGCAATCGTATGCACTGCCCTGCCTTTGAAGGATAAAAAATGGGGTATAGATTATAAGGCGAATAATTATGAATTCATTGACCTTGGCCCGATGGATTTATATTCATTAGTATATTATGGATTAGGAACAGATCTCGGAGACAGACACCGTGCCCTTCAATACAGTCGTGATGAATATGTCACCGTCGGAAACTCTCTACGGCCTCTGTTGAAGAATATCCAGAAATATAAACGTGCCTACGTGTCGCCCACAGGTATTATAAATATGATTAATATCGGGGCACTTCCGTGGGGAGATGGAGACAGCATTGTCAATGACAAGGTGGAGATTATTAGAATCAACGCGGCTTTCGACGTGACTGACATAAAGGCACGGGACACGAAACTAAAATCTGCCGCAGTATTTTCCAACATGGATTTCAATAATATGGAAAATGTGGGAAACGATACTTGCGGATTTGACAACGAGACAGTCGGCTACAGGGTAAAAATCGAGAAAGCTGCTTTTATGACAAAGTTCCCACGTCTCCCCATAGATGGGAAACGGCTTGTAAAGGGGCGGGTAGGTCGGCGCCCTTGCGGGCGCTTTCCCCCCTAAGAACCGTGCGTGATAGTTTCCCATCACACGGCTC
>JAIDXM010000009.1 GCA_029058745.1 Muribaculaceae bacterium | reverse complement strand
GCATTTTGCTTGTATATGTCGTGAATTTTCGCTATCTTTGCACTCGTTATGAAGCAGCTGGTCACAGATATCGAGATGGTGATTCAACCATTGTTGACAAGGCGCAGAATGCTGATTCTGCGCGAAGCCGGGGTCTCAGAGGATCTCCTTGATGCCGATGTGTATCGCGAACTTCGAGATGCCAAGAAGGAGTATCGCCGTCTTAAGAAGGAGAGCGACAAGCAACAAGCCGTCATATCCGAGAAAGAAAGGAAGATTGAGGAACAGAATAAAGAGATTCAAAGATTACAGAAGGAAATCGCTGCTCTTAACAAGAAGCTGGGGAAGCTTGACCGTCCGGCCAAGACCAGCAACAATTCCAGTGTCCCTCCCTCCAAGAACCCTATCGGTGTCAAGCATACAAATTCTCTTAGAAAATCATCCGGCAAACCCAACGGAGGACAGCCCGGGCATAAGGGGGAGACATTGCGGCAGACAGAGCATCCTGACCATAGCCACCGATGTGTTCCCGGTGCATGTCCCTGCTGTGGAAAGGTTATATCACTTGAAAGCCTTCATGCAGGAGAACGACGTCAGGTCATTGATCTGCCCAAGCCAGTGTTTCCTGCGGTTACAGAATATATCTCTATGGAAGGGGTGTGCTCCTGTGGGGCACACTTAAAGGGAGAATTCCCCAATGAGGCCACTGCCCCGGTGGCCTATGGGCCAAATATACATGCGACCGTCGCTTATCTAAGCACATTGCAGAATCTTCCGTTCAAGCGACTCAAGGAAGCCATGCGTACATTGTTCAACGTAAACATGAGCGAAGGGACAATCTCCAATATATTGGGAAGAATGAGAAGGTACGCGGCCAAGGGACATGAAGCCATACGCCGTGATATACTGAATACCAAAGTTATCGGAGCCGATGAGTCCGGAGTGAAGATAAACGGAGAGCTGTATTGGATGTGGGTTTTCCAGACAGCCGTGGCCTCTTACTTTTTTGTTGACAAAGGGCGTGCGTCGGAGATTATAAAGACACACTTCCCGGAGGGCTTTATGGAGCAAATTCTGGTCACAGACCGTCTGTCGGCATATTTTGTCATAGAAACAGAAAACCACCAGATATGTCTGGCTCATCTGCTTCGGAATCTTGTATATCTTACATTGCTGAGTCCGGAGTGCCCATGGCCGGTGGATATGATAGAACTGATTGGAGAAGCGATGAAGCGCTGGAAAACGGAAGGGTTCAGCCAGCATCTGCACGATGAATTCAAACCGAAACTTGACAAACTAATGAAGCAGGATATCAAGGCTGATCCTCCCGAAAAACAAGAAGCGATCGTAACCTTCCGAGACAATCTAAACAAAAAGAAAGATTATATACTGACATTCCTCAACACAGAAGGTGTGCCACCTGACAATAATGCGTCAGAGCGGGCAATCAGACCCGTCAAGACAAAACTTAAAGTTTCCGGCCAGTTCAAAACGATGGGCGGTGCCGAAGCATATGCCAATCTGCATTCCATTGTACAGACCGCGCGAAAGAACGGTCAGGATCCATTCTTTGCATTGCAGACTGTCGCGCAACTGATGGGTGAATAACATCACTTGTGTCAGCAGTAATCCTCTCGAACTATCATGGCCGAGGGGGATGGGCATACCTGAGTAGTTAC
>JAIDXM010000089.1 GCA_029058745.1 Muribaculaceae bacterium | reverse complement strand
ATTTCGCACCGGGAGGCTTGTTCGTTTTTACGGATAATATTACGCTTAACGGCGATTGCCGCGACCGCCTCCCTGACGAGCAGGCATGGGCTTTGCATCTTCTGTAAGTTTGAGTTCTGTTCCATTGGACAGTTCCACTTCGTAGCCTCCGCGCTTGCGTGAGATTTCAACGATTGACTGACCTTTGAAGTTTGTAGATACATACTTGGTGATAGCTGTCGGAATTATAGCCGCAGGAACAGCATTGCCACGGGCAGCCTTGACCTCTTTCCAGTCGCCATTCTCTTGGAAGTCAACTTCTGCACCGCTTTTGAGATCAACTTCATATTCCATACCGCGACGGCCTTGTTCTTTTTCGGCTTTCAGTACTTCATCTCCGGGGAAATGCTTGCTGAGGAAAGTTTGTGCCGCTTTGGGCAACTCGGTCTGTTTGATTGGAGTACCGGCATATACCATAGCCGATAATGATGCTACAATAGTAATGAGCATCAGGGTGAAAAATTTTTTCATTTTTCTAATTGTTATTATTTAGTTTGAAGATGTTGTATAGATTGTTAAATGTTTCAATGTATTTTCTACCGACAGGAATTGTCCTGTCGGAATTAAGGAGATAAATTTTTCTGTTTGAAAACTTGTCTATTGCATTGAGAGATACGATAAATGACCTGTGAACGCGATTAAATCTGTCAGTAGGCAATATTGACTCCATATCCTTCATTGTTATCTGCGACAAAACCATAGGCAATCCGCGCCTGAACACCTTTACATAATTATCCATCGCTTCAATAAATGTAATATCATCAATATCAACAACTACATTCTTGTGTTCGACTTTTAAGGTTATAGTTTCACGTTGTGGTTTATCCTCTTTTTTACCAAGCCATTTTATTGCCTTCTCCATTGCTCGTTCAAACCGAGGATAAAAAATCGGTTTGTGAAGAAAATCAACAGCGTCAACATTAAATCCGTCAAGGGCATACTGCGAATATGCAGTAGTAAAAATCAAACAGGTTCCCATCGGTAATTCACGGGCGAGTGCCACTCCATTGTGAGAGTTCATCTCTATATCAAGGAACACGATGTCAGGACATATCGACTTTACACGTTCCATTCCGGCAATGGGAGATGTATATGTTTCTAAATCAATGTTGCCATATTGTTTACAGTATTCCTGAATAATACTCAGCGCTATAGGTTCATCGTCTATTGCTATACACCTTATCATGCTGCTAAATCAATTTGAAGCTCCACGACAAATAAAGCCTCGGTTTTCAATATATTCAGTTCATGTTTATCAGGATATAGCAAATCAAGCCTTTTCCGACAGTTTTCGATACCCATGTGTTCGCCGATGCGCTTAACCGGGAATATTCGGTTACTTGTCAAAAATTTCATCTTGCCATCATGCTCGTGCAACGATATTTTAATCTGACTTTTCTCAACCGGTGAGACACCATGCTTAAAACAGTTTTCAACGAATGTCACAAGCAACATAGGCGGAACCATCAACGCATTGTCTTCGATGTCTATGTCAATTGTGACAGATGTCATTTCATTAAGACGCAGTTTTTGTAATCCGACATACTGATTGATATAGTCGACTTCATCGGCTAATGGCACAAGATCACACATTGACGTTGTGTGGATATATCTCATCATTGAAATAAATTTTTCCAATGATGACAGGGCGTTTTCATTTTTTGTAAGAAACAGACCATAAAGAGAATTCAATGTATTAAACATGAAATGTGGCTTTATCTGTGCTTTATAAAGCTCGATTTCGGCTTTATCCCTCTCCGCTTCAACAGCCCTCCGACGGGATCGCTGTATATTGGTCTGGGTAAGCAATCCGACTGCAAAGCTGTAAGCCTCGACAATCATAAACAGCGACCATACCGCCTGTTGGTATTGTTGAATGGATGGGAGCAACCGCTCAATACCTAAATCATGGACATTCGGTTTCGGAGTATATAAAGTAATTTGTGAAAAGCCATAGGTCACCAATATTGAAAGAACAATAACAAGTACCCCGACAGCAGAGTGTTTCTTGCCTTTGAACAGGAACGGTACAGTAACAAACCTATTCAGAAAGTAAAGACAATAAAGCCATACTCCAACGGTTATGACATACCATTGGAAATTATGAAACCATCGCTCTATCGGAAAAATCATCATCATTACCGGCAAGACAATGATGCAGAAAGCGATGTCGATATATATAGATATATTTTTCATCTTGCAAATATAATTACGATGCAAAGTTAGCTATTTTTCCACAGCTATTTATATACGTCCGTCAACGGTTGGCCACCACTCAGTTGCCGTTAGTCATTTACTTATCAGACCGATATGAAGCCATAAAGTTTAATCTCTTAACTTTGCTCGAAAATAAGATTGGTATGACAGTAAAAACATTTATAGACCGTCCGATTCTGGCCGGAGTGATTTCTGTGCTGATAATCATTCTTGGCATATTAGGATTATTGCAGTTGCCTATTGAGCAATTTCCAAACATAGCTCCACCCACGGTAAGGGTTTCTGCCACATATACCGGTGCCAATGCTGAAACGGTGTTGAAAAGTGTGGTTGTGCCGCTTGAAGAATCTTTGAATGGAGTTGAGGACATGATGTATATGACCTCAACGGCTACCAATACCGGCACAGCATCAATAACTATATATTTTAAACAAGGAACAGATGCCGATATGGCCGTTGTCAATGTTCAGAACAGGGTGGCGTCAGCACAGGGTCTGCTTCCCGCAGAAGTCACAAAAAGCGGTGTCACAGTCAGAAAGCGACAGAACAGTACGCTTAAATCCATAACATTGTATAGTCCCGACGACACATATGATGCCAAATTTCTGACCAACTATATGAAAATCAATATAGAACCGCAGATTTCGCGTATAGCCGGTGTTGGAGAAGTAAACATATTCAGTGCAGAATATGCTATGCGTATATGGCTTGATCCTGCCAGAATGTCGCAGTACGGACTCGTTCCGGCTGATATCGACAAGGTTCTCGCAGACCAGAACATAGAGTCTCCGACAGGAACACTCGGTGCTGAATCCAAGAATACGTTTCAGTATGTTCTGAAATATCGAGGGCGATATGAAGATGTAAGCGAGTATGAGAATCTTGTCGTCAGGGCTTTGTCTGATGGAAGCGTACTGCGGCTAAAGGATGTAGCTACCATAGAGCTTGGCGCACAGAATTATGCCATGCTCAGCCAGACCAGCGGACATCCCGGCGCAAATGCCATGATAGCTCAGACTGCCGGTTCAAACGCAAATGAAGTGATTTTAGAGATTGACAGAACACTTGATGAAATCAGGCAAAATCTGCCTCCGGGAATGATTCTGACGGACATACAGAGTACCAAGGACTTTCTCGATGCGTCAATCTATAAAGTGATTGAAACGCTTGTGATAGCTCTTATACTTGTAATTCTGATAGTTTATCTGTTTCTCCATGATTGGCGGGCGACGCTGATACCGTCAATTTCTATTATAGTATCTCTTATCGGCACATTCGCATTTCTTTATGCGGTCGGTTTTACGCTGAATATGCTCACGTTGTTTGCTATCGTACTTGTCATTGGCACTGTGGTGGACGACTCCGTGGTGGTAGTGGAGGCTGTACAGGCCCGATTCGACGACGGTGAAAAGAATCCTTATCAGGCAACGGTGTCGGCAATGGGAGGACTTTCCGCGGCGTTGATCACCACTACGATAGTTTTTATGGCGGTATTTATTCCGGTTTGTTTTATGGGCGGAACTTCAGGCACATTCTATAAACAATTCGGTCTTACAATGGCGGTCGCCGTCGGAATTTCGCTGATAAACGCCATGACTCTTTGCCCGGCTCTGAGTGCATTGCTTATGCGACCCGGTAAAGTGTCGGGAGAAAAAATGAATTATATCCAACGCTTTCATTTCGCATTTGATGCCTCTCTGAACAATGTTGTCGGCCAATATCGCACCGGCATAATGTTTCTGTTCAAGCGGAAATGGATTGTGGCCCTGTTGTTTGTATTGGCGGCAGGTGGCTTGTGGTGGCTTATGACAACAACCAAGACAGGTCTTGTCCCTCAAGAAGACATGGGTGTTATCAGTCTTAACGTTCAGGTCGCACCCGGCTCAAACCTTGCCGAAACCGATGCCATAATGGATGATATTGAAACCGCCATCAGGGATATTCCCGAAATAAGCATCTATTCAAGAGTGTCGGGCAAGAATGCCCGTCACGATCAATCGGCGTCAGCCGGTTCTTTCAATATCAAACTTAAAGACTGGAGTGAACGCAAAGGCTCAGGACATGACATCAATGCCGTTATCAAAGAAATATACAAGAGAACTGCCAATATCCCGTCCGCTCAGGTGCGGGCATCACAGCAACCTATGATTTCAGGTTACGGCACTGGCAGCGGTTTTGAATTATATGTGCAGGATCGAAAAGGTGCGACTACCGATGAATTGCTCGAAGTGACACGCGCATTTATCGACTCGCTCAACGCCCGTCCTGAAATATCTCGTGCCTATACTACTTTCGACACCAAATATCCTCAATATATGGTAGAGGTCGATGCTGTGAAATGTCTCCAGCGTAATGTTTCGCCTTCAGAGGTACTGTCCACTCTCTCCGGTTATGTCGGTGGAAGCTACTCGTCGAATCTAAACCGTTTTACAAAGCTATATCGTGTTATGGTGCAGGCAGCACCTGATGCAAGGCT
>JAIDXM010000088.1 GCA_029058745.1 Muribaculaceae bacterium | reverse complement strand
TTGGTGCGTCTCGGCTCCCATTCCGAACTGTTTGATTAAAACGGTATCTTCAAGCCTATCAGAATACCGTTACGGAAAGTGTCTCCATGAACGAAGTTGACATTATTTTTTTCTGAATCAGAGCGAACTTCCAGCCGTTCTGAAACACATAGTTGTATTCAAAGCCGGCTTCAAGACCCACAAAGAACTTACGCTCCACAGCTCCGAACTCGGAGCCAACACGGAAACGAAAGCAACCGTTCTTATATCGGGCGAGGCGATGCTTATAGAGCAGACCTCCGTCCCAGTAATAGCCTTCCCAAAAGAGCCCTTCCCCTGACTTCCAATGGTCGCCAATCTCTCCGAACAGTTCCACGGCACTCCCATAGCCGAAAGAATGTTCATAGTCCACAGTGGCATTGAGTGTTGAAAGAAACAGAAAACCTGCATTGACTGTAAGTTTGCCGTGTGACTCCTGAGCGTATGCACCGAGAGAAACGATGGTGCATACGATAGCGATTAGAAACTTCTTCATAGCTTACTTGTAGATGTGAGGATGAACGGTATAAGGTGTCTTTTGGAGTATGTCGGAGTCAAAGTCGTCCGCGTTGAGGATGTCGTTATACTCGATAGTCATAGTGATTACTCGCCCACTGATCTAATTCTCTGAAATCTCGATACGAAGCACCTTCTCGTCCGGGGAATGTCAGGTTGGGTATGACAAGCACATTGCGGTAGTTCTTCTTGAACCTCTTTGCGAGATTGAGCGAGTATGCCGGATTCAATTCGATAGTCTGAGAATTGGTAGCCTTGACCTCCTTCTTGTCGGTGAGCTTGACGCGTATCTCCTCAATGTCGTAGGCTATCTTGGTCTTGTTCTGAAGAGAATAGTCAATGAAGAAATAATCCCCGATAGAGAAGATGTTGTTGATGATAGCCTTCATACCGTTGGCTCGGAATACAAGCTGATTGAACTTACGGTCGCTGCCATACACAGCCCACGCATAGCGCGCCATCTCTGATTTGGACATTGAAACTTCCGGATTTATAATAGGAGGAAAGACCGGAATACTATACTTAATGAATGGAAGCGGCTCTGAGCGCGTCTCTGCCTTGAATGTAGCCGTGTCAAACCATACGAACACCCCAAAAATAAATAGGCTGTAACACCCTTTTTAAGGGGCATTACAGCCTAACTCTAAGTCAGCGTTAAGTTATGTCTTAGTCTTCGATAGCTGCCTGCGCCGCTGCTACGCGGGCGATGGGCACACGGTAGGGAGAGCATGAAACGTAGTTCATGCCGAGCTTAGCGCAGAACTTCACGCTTGAGGGCTCGCCTCCGTGCTCACCGCAGATACCAACCTTGAGGTCAGGATTGGTGGAACGGCCTTTCTCAACACCCATTCTTACAAGCTGGCCTACACCTTCCTGGTCGAGCACCTCGAACGGATCCACCTTGAGGATGCCATGCTCCTTGTAGAACTTGAGGAACTTAGGAGCATCGTCACGAGAGTAACCAAATGTCATCTGGGTAAGGTCGTTGGTACCGAATGAGAAGAAGTCAGCCACCTCTGCGATCTGGTCGGCAGTCAAAGCCGCACGCGGCACCTCAATCATAGTGCCCACCTTATAGCGTACAGACTCACCTCTCTCTTCAAATACCTTGGCGGCGGTAGTGTTGATTACGTTAGCCTGGTTCTGAAGCTCCTTGAGAGTACCTACGAGGGGAACCATAATCTCAGGCATAACCTTGATACCCTTCTTCTGGCAATTGAGGGCAGCCTCGATGATTGCACGGGTCTGCATCTCTGTAATCTCAGGATATGTGATGCCAAGACGGCAACCACGGTGGCCGAGCATCGGGTTGAATTCCTCAAGAGAGTCAACCTTTGCCTTTACCTCCTCAAGAGAAAGACCCATCTCGGTTGCAAGCTCCTTCTGGGTAGCTGTCTGATGAGGAACAAACTCATGCAACGGGGGATCGAGAAGACGGATAGTCACTCCGCAACCGTCCATTGCCTCGAAGATACCCTCGAAGTCACCACGCTGGATGGGGAGGAGTTTGTCGAGAGCATGGCGGCGGCCCTCCACGTCAGAAGCGAGAATCATCTCACGCACAGCCTTGATGCGGTCTCCCTCGAAGAACATGTGCTCCGTACGGCAGAGACCGATACCCTGGGCACCGAAATTGCGTGCCTGCTTGGCATCGCGGGGAGTGTCGGCATTAGTGCGGACAAGAGTCTTGGTGTAATCAGCCGCAAGCTTCATGATTGCGCCGAAATCACCGTCGAGTTCAGGCTCACGGGTAGGCACCTGACCGTTATATACCTCTCCGGTAGAACCGTTAAGAGAAATCCAGTCGCCTTCCTTATATACCTTGCCACCCATTTCCACAGTCTTGGCCTTGTAGTCAACCTTGATTTCGCCGGCACCGGACACACAGCATTTACCCATGCCACGAGCCACAACAGCCGCATGGCTGGTCATACCGCCACGCATCGTGAGGATACCCTGTGCCACAGCCATACCCCTGAGGTCTTCCGGAGAAGTCTCGATACGCACCAGAACCACTTTCTTCTTCTTCTCAGCCCAAGCCTCTGCATCGTCAGCCTGGAACACAATCTGACCGGCAGCGGCACCCGGAGATGCGGGGAGACCCTTAGCCATGACGGTAGCCTTCTTCACGTCGCTCTTGTCGAACACAGGGTGGAGAAGCTCGTCGAGTTTCTGAGGCTCCATACGGAGAAGAGCTGTCTTCTCGTCAATCATACCCTCACGGAGAAGATCCATGGCGATACGCACCATAGCTGCGCCGGTACGCTTGCCGTTACGGGTCTGGAGCATCCAGAGTTTGCCGTCCTGGATTGTGAACTCCATATCCTGCATGTCGCGATAGTAGTCCTCCAGACGGTGTGCGATGGCGATAAGTTCAGCGGCGCAATCAGGCATTGACTCCTCAAGCGCGGGATATTTGGAAGCACGCTCCTCCTCGCTGATGCCCTGAAGAGCCGCCCAACGGCGTGAACCCTCGATTGTAATCTGCTGTGGAGTGCGGACACCAGCCACAACATCCTCACCCTGCGCGTTGATAAGATACTCGCCATTGAAGATATTCTCACCGGTAGCGGCGTCACGGCTGAATGCGACACCAGTGGCCGAGTTGTTGCCCATGTTGCCATACACCATAGCCTGAACGTTTACGGCAGTACCCCATTCCTCCGGAATCTGGTTCATGCGACGGTAAAGGATGGCACGCTCGTTCATCCAGCTGTCAAACACAGCACAGATGCCACCCCAAAGCTGCTCCCATGCAGAGTCAGGGAAGTCCTTGCCGGTGTAATCCTTCACAGCTGCCTTGAACAGCTTCACAAGGTTCTTGAGGTCTTCCACATCAAGCTCGCTGTCAAACTTAACGCCTTTCTCCTCTTTCACCTTGTCCATGATAGCCTCAAACGGGTCGATGTCAGTCTTGCTCTTCGGCTTCATGCCAAGCACCACGTCACCATACATCTGCACGAAACGGCGGTAGCTGTCCCATGCGAAACGAGGATTACCGCTCTTTTCAGCCATAGTGGCGACTGTGGCGTCGTTCATACCGAGGTTGAGCACGGTGTCCATCATGCCGGGCATAGATGCACGGGCACCGGAGCGAACCGATACAAGGAGAGGATTTGAGGAATCATCAAACTTCTTACCTGTCAAAGCCTCCACATGTGCTATAGCGGCCTCAACCTCAGGCTTGATGTCGGCCACAACCTTATCGCGGCCATATTGTGTGTACTCAGTACAGATGTCAGTCGTAATCGTGAATCCCGGAGGTACGGGCATTCCAAGAAGATTCATCTCAGCAAGGTTCGCACCTTTGCCACCGAGAAGATTTCTCATCCCGGCATTACCTTCGGCTTTACCGTCGCCGAACGTATAAATCGCTTTTGCCATTGGTTAATATATTTATTATTAAAAGATTAAATTCTGTTCTCGATATCATCCCTCTCGTCAGGGGAAATTTTCCCAGAATCCTGTCTAAACGGGTTTAACATGGATTTTAGAGACATGGACGGCTTCCACGTCGTTTTTGGATATGCAAATTTACAAAAATCTTCGGTAAATTCACTAATTTTGCAGTCATAAAAAATATCAAAAAATGGCAAGGAAAAGAAAAGAACTACCGGAATTGCATGATATAGAGGTGGTGGGAGTCGCAGCGGAAGGGAAGGCAATAGCCCGTGTAAGACTCCGAGACACTGACGAATCGCCAATCGTAGTATTCATACCATACGCGGCTCCCGGAGATATTGTCGATATAAAACTCGACAAGAAGAAACACAGCTATGCGGAAGCCCATATCACCCGCATCGTAACCCCCTCTCCCCTACGCCGCAATCCCGAATGCCTGTCGTTCGGGACATGCGGAGGCTGCAAGTGGCAGCATCTCCCCTACAGCGAACAGCTAATCCACAAGCGTCAGCAGGTGGTGGACGCATTGCAGCGGATCGCAAAAATAGAGATTCCGGAAATCAACGACACCTTGCCTTCCAAGAATGAGTGGGCCTACCGGAACAAGATGGAATATACATTCTCCGACAAGAAATGGAGGTCATGGGATGACATAAAATCCGGAAAGCAATTTGACGACAGCGGCAACGCCCTCGGATTCCATATCCCCGGAGCGTTCGACAAGGTGCTTCATATCGACAGATGCCATCTTCAGGACAGCCTCGGCGATGACATCCGTAATTTCATCTTCTCGTATGCGGAGCGCAACGGAATGTCGTTCTATAATATTAAGGAGAACCATGGACTGTTGCGTACCCTGATGCTGAGGATAGCCTCTACGGGACAGGTGATGGTATGCATATCGTTCGGGAAAGACGACAAGGGAAGCATTGAGAAGATTATGAACGCGGTGAAGGAACGGTTTCCGCAAATAACCTCCCTTCTCTATGTCGTGAATCTCAAGCTCAATGATTCAATCGCCGACCAAGAGGTGATAGCCTTCGACGGGCCGGAATATATAGAGGAAGAGATGGAGGGGCTGAAATTCAGAGTAAACGCGAAATCATTCTATCAGACAAACTCCCTGCAAGCCTATGAGCTTTACAAGGTGGCAAGAAGATTCGCGGGGCTTGATCCCGAGTCAGGTCCTTCCCGTGAAGTCAAGCCTCTGGTATATGACCTTTACACCGGCACCGGCACAATCGCCAATTTCGTGGCACGACAGGCACGCAAGGTAATAGGAATAGAATACGTTGAGGAAGCGATTGCCGACGCCAAGCTCAACGCTCGTGTAAACGGACTTGACAATACCCTGTTTTATGCCGGCGACATGAAGGATATACTCACAGACTCCTTTATCGACGCTCATGGCCGGCCGGATATCATGATTGTTGACCCGCCTCGTGCCGGAATGCATGAGGACGTTATCAAAGTCATCATGAACGCCGCCCCCAAAGTTATTGTATATGTAAGCTGTAACCCTGCCACCCAGGCCCGCGACCTCGCGCTCATGGACTCTGCATATAAAGTGACCGACGTGCAGCCTGTTGACATGTTCCCCCACACCCATCATGTGGAGAATGTTGTGAGGCTTGAATTAAGAGACTGATGATGTGCGGATATCCATCCGTGCATAACTCAATCTCGTACTAACTACGAATAATCGACACATGACTCCATTAGAACTTCTTGAAAAAAGACATTCCGTGAGGTCTTATAGCGACAAACCAGTCGCCACCGCCGTCCTGAATAAAATCAAGGCGGCGGTGACGATGGTGAATACTCACGAACAAGGGTTGAAATTCCAAGTCATCACCGATGATCCGGAACCGTTCCACGGATTTGACAAAGCCTACGGGATGTTCTCCAATCCACGTAACTATATCGCGGCTGTAGTTGACACCGCCACCCCCGACGTTTATGAACGAGCCGGATATTTTGCCGAACAGATTGCAATAAAAGCTGTAGAGGCAGGACTCGCGACATGCTTTGTAGGAGGCACATATAAATCGGGAGCCGTAAAAGCGCAACTAAGAGCAGGAGAAAAGATACTGTTTCTTCTGCTGTTCGGATACACTTCAGAGAAAAAAAGACCTATGGCAAAACTGATGGAGAAATTCATACACCGCAAAAAGATGGCTCCGGAAGATTTTTTCAGTCCGGAATCAGAGATTTCGAAAGGAGAAGAGATTTTTCCCGACCTCATGACCGGACTTGAGGGAATGATCTGCGCTCCGTCAGCCCTCAACCGCCGCCCTGCAAGAGTGTTTGTAAAGACCGTTGACGGAATAGAGCGTATCTGTGCGAAAGTGGATAAGCCTGACAATTCAACGCTGATTGATCTCGGAATTGCCAAATTCAATTTCAATTACGCCACGTCCACGTTCTGTGAATGGGGAAACGGCGCCCCGATTGTATAAGAGACTCTTACAGATATGACTGAAAAGCAATTCATATTGCATTTCAAAACCCTCTATTTACCTTTGGGGATGTATGCCATGCGTCTTACAGACGACGCTGACGTAGCCGAGGACCTCGTGCAGGATTCATTCATAAAGGCTTGGAACGCTATCGATTGCAGTGAAGATATCGGGAATCTTAAAAGCTATCTTTACAGAGTGGTACGCAACGAATGCATCAGCTACCTGCGCAGACAAAAGGGAAACATTGACATCGCTGACATTCCAGACATCTCAGACGAGGCTGTTGACACGTCGGAGAGGGATGCTAGGCTCTGGAGAGCAATCGACTCATTACCCGACAAATGCCGTGAGGTTTTTCTCCTGAGCAAACGCGACGGTTTTTCAAACGATGAAATCGCCGAGGAACTCGGCATATCTGTAAAGACCGTAAAAAACCAGATGACAAAAGCATATTCAAGGCTACGTGACGCGCTCTCCGTCAATCACAAGCCTTTCTTCCTCCCATTCCTCTGAACCTGACTAAAATCCAAAACCCGTCTGGGGATACAACAACATCACGTCAATCCAGTGTTCCTCAGCAACTTAATATTAGGAATAAATCTGCCGGTTGCTCCCCTGTCCAAAACTGTAAAAGTTGCTCAACGCTCATAAGCCTCTGTTCACGCCTCATCTGCTCTTCGCCAAACAGACCAAGCCGAGGATGTCTGCGTTAGAACTTCAAAAATCTATTTATTAAGGAATTATAAAATCACAAATTTTAGAGTGACGATGTCAGGAAACAACTGCAGGAGGGTGTCTCCAGATTCAGACACACCCTCCTGTCTTAATATATCGACAGTTATTGTTTCTCCAGCAGTAACGTATGTGTTCGCCAATCGGCGGCTGCATCAAGCACATGTGTGAGCGCTGTCCAGTTTGCCGCCGGCTCAATTTTATGATTGTAACGTTTCAAGTTTGAAATCAGCACCTTGTCGCCATCAATACGCGCTTGTGATATGAAAGCACCTGCCTCGTTCTCGATCCTGCGATCAAATACTTCAAGTGATTTTGCAGAAACCATGTAACCGACAGGTATCGAAAGGGTTATCCGGGTCTCAAATTGACGTGGCGATATCATGTATATATCATCGGCACGTTGCCTATCGGAGGGAAGCACCTCGGTCTGTGGACTCATCAACAAACCAACAGACACCAACATATTGCGTCCTGCCCGCTTCACAAGTCCATCTACAGTGTAGTTCAGATTATAAGAGAGCATCGCGCTGTCCGGATCTATGCCTATGCTCTCTATTCTGTAATCTTTAAGTTGCAAGGCATCGATGCCATGATATGACTTCGCTTCTTCCTTCATTGCCATTAACTGCTTTTCGCGAGCGTCCCTGTAACGCTCCTCGCGGTCCGCAACATTCTTCTTATTCTCCTTCAAAGCTATGGTCTGTCCGTAACGGTTCAGATAGCGCAGAAAGCCATCAACCAAATCGGGTTCGACGAGCAAGTCGGCACTTGCCACTTTACAGGAACCGCAATTGTCTTCCCTGCGCTCTATATTGAGAGACGAACCATCGACAGTGACATCGAGAGACGAAATGTTGCGATTGTCTTCCGGAGAACTGACAGGCATTACAAACTGCAAAGGACGCCCATCAGCATCTTTTTTATTTTTCGGGGGACGCAACGCGGCTGGATTACCCTGATATGCGGCTGGAATCTCTCCAGGTGCGGTTAACCCGGCAACCGGAAAATACCATCGGTCAATATCCTTGATATGTGTCAGCCATGATATATTGTCAAAATAAATACACCCGTCAACAGGCTGCGTGCCGTCAACAGAGCTGATAGCCATTTCCGCGTCTTTAATGCCTATCAAGTCCAAAAACCATCGGTAATAGTAAACAAAATCATTCGAATAATATTTATAGCCGTTTGTACTATAACTGAAGGTCAATAGGTTATACAGATAGTCAGCGGCCTGTTGCTTGGTTATTTCACCATTTTTAAGCATCTTTTTCAAATTACCCGACACTTTCTTTCCTCCGTCAAGATGACCCGTAAGAATACCGAAAAAAGACTGATTATACGACACCCCGCTCATCTGTTCCCACGAATCGTTTTGTATGTCAAGAGGAGCCGGGTTTATCTGTATGCCATCTTTTCTGGCACTTTTGGGGGTATAATCCTGCTTGTTACGGCGATTATAAACCGCTATGAATGCAGCAGGAGACTGCCGGAGTCCGTTATACCACAGGCGGGGCATCTTTTCCACTGTTCCGGTCAATTCAGCATCTATAATGTAATCCTTGGTTTCCGCCTGCGTGCATCTGAATTCAGGCGCGCCTTCGGTTGTACGTATCTGCGATGTCAGATTGTCGTCAAATTCACAATGAACCTTGTAATTCAATATAGGGTACTCATCACGAAAATATATGGAGATAAAATCCAGGTGAGCATTCTTCAGCTTGGATTCGGTGTAATAGAACATATCGATCTTGTCTCCGACCTCCAGTCCCGGCACAGCGAGCTTCTGCTTCAGTTCTTTTTCGTTTTTACCCTCTCTGACATCAATGAAATCATTGGTATCGACATCAATTGTTCTGCCGTCTGGCTTTATTATGCGAACTCCCAGAACATATTTGACATCCTCTTTGTAGTTTGCCCAAAAGTTAAGTGCATTGCTGGTTTTTTCTTTTGTCAGAAGTTCAAATTCCGAAAATTTTTCCAATGCCGCCCTGTCATTTATCTGTATCAGCCGGCGGTAGAGGTCTGTTGCATGAATCTGAGGCGTTGTCTTTATGGGGGAGGTAAGGATATTGGTAAGCATGGCGACATTAAATGCTATACCCGTCTTCTTTTTGGCATTAATTCCCCGGTATGCGGCAAGGATTACAGCAGATTCATCGCCATACTTTTCGGCTGAAGCAGGTGATTTGAACGAAGGAAGATCCATACCCCACACCTCTTTGCGTATGGTGTCTGCATATTCACGGTATTTTTGCGTGTCGTCGGCAACCGCCATCAGATAAACCGCCGACAGAAGGAGAATTACGGTGAATCTTTTCATAATGGTAGTTATTAGGAGATTATCGATTGTTTGATATTAACTCAACCTGTTGGTTACATGCTTCATTCCATCGGATAAGAGCGTTATTCCATGTGTCGATGTCTTTAAGCCTGATGCAAGGCTCGCTAACAATCATTTCCTTTGACATAATCACTCTGTCGCCTTCCCGGATGAAAGAACATGACAACGTCCCCTGTGGCGTTGCCGTCCGGAAACCTTCAGGAAGATATGTAACGTCATACCCCTCGGGAATAAGCAATGTGGATACTCGAGATATCACTGCGGGATAAGGCAAGACATAATCATGTTGTCGCTTGTAAGTCTCAACCTGTCCCGACATGGGATCTCCGGAAGTATTGAAATCTATGTATATATAAGTATCGTTTTCAGTATATCCCTGACTGTTTCGCACCTTCCCTGTTATTGACACTGATTCCGGATTCTCTGACTGGAGAGCTGTACTCTCTGGAGCTACCCACGCCCGTGTATTGGGCACAAGCATCAAGGCGACCGCTTCACCGTGACGATCCTGTCTTAACGAACCCAGACTCCTCATAAACCATTCCTTCGCATCACCTGTAAACGTGCGTCTGACATCACCGACAAGAGATCCATCTGTGATGACATAATTATACTCAAGTCTGTCAACTGATTTCTGCGGTTCAAGCCTTGGCACATCGAGCATACTGTATGTGTCGCCCTTATATATCAGCGCATCTTTACCTTGAATGGAATAGGGAATGTGTGTATGCGGGATATGTTTCGCCGTAGGATCAAGAAACATTGGCGAATGGCTATCCGGGTTGAGCACGCATATCATATGGTCTTCTGCCGCAAGCGAGGGAATCTCCGCAATGTTGAATGGAATATTCCGGGTGCCTACAGATGCGATGTGGGCATCAAATCCCTGATGCCGCAGAAGGGTAGCCAACAGCAAAGCCATACCTTTGCAGTCTCCATAACGTTTGCGCAGAACCTCAGCCGGCGCATCGGGACGATGTCCGGCATCTCCTTCCTCATAAGCGATATACCGGATATTGCGTTGCACCCACGCGAATGTCTCGGCAATACGCTGACTTTCTGCTTCCGACGTAGTGATTTTTGGCATGAGACTCGTTATGTCTGGTATGGAGACATCAACCTTGCTGATTTCGCGCTCCCATTCATAGAGCTTGTCAACATCAGCGAACCAACCGCAAATTATCACACAAGGTTCCGACAAAAGAGGTGCAGGTCTGTTGTAATTATCTTTTATTCCTTCCAAATCGACAATGGAATACCTGACAATACGACTGCCATCCGGAGTCTCGGAGTCTGTTCGTGTGATATTCTCCGGCAAATTCAATTCTATAAGTCTTATACGGCTTAGAGCCGCCGGGATAGCGACAGAGACTTCCTTTCTGCTTATTGGATATATATCAGACAATATTATCTTTGTAAAAAAAGCGGGATCGGTAAATGTACGGCGGAACTCGGTACGGGTTCTTTTCCCTTTGGCATCCAGATAAGTATTGAAATAGCATATGCGGGAATCATCATGGAATATCCCTTCCGCCGAAGCTATTTTGTATTGCGCCTTACCTTTACCCGATGCCTTGTCGAGCGTGATATTTCCGGAGTAGAATATCTGAGACGATACACTTTCGGCACGACGGGTAGCCTCAAATTCATGCACTTGGACAGTCTTGACAACTACCCCTTTGTCAGACACCACAAATTCATACGATTCCGCGCCGTCAATAATCACAATGTTATCTTCAGGCGTAACCGGATATGCTCCAATGCCGGATGACACAAGCAATGCAACTGTCAACAATACCTGTTTCATGCGCTGTCCTCCCTAATTTAATAGTAATCGACCGTAATTACTGCTACAAATATAATTAAATTATTTTAAAATACAACAAAATTTTCCTATAAAAGCATAAAAAAATTAAAATAAGAGCACGGCTCTTTCATTTAAGATTGCGTTGCATTCTCAAAGATTGTGCTATTTTATAGTGGGAAGATGTCCCGATGGAC
>JAIDXM010000087.1:19925-49079 GCA_029058745.1 Muribaculaceae bacterium | reverse complement strand
GTATTAGAGTGTATTGTCATAATATAACGAAATAGTAGGGAGAAAATTTTACAATAAATAAATTTGATTACTCACTTTAAAAATAAAATATTACAAAAACTTGCGTAGTGGTTTATCGTCAATTTGTCGCAGGAGTTGGGTTAAAAAAAAGAGGAAGGTCTTTAGACCTTCCTCCTGGAGCCGCGAATGGGACTCGAACCCATGACCTTTTCGTTACGAATGAAATGCTCTACCAACTGAGCTATTGCGGCTTAACATGAAATTAGGAAATTATTTCCGCTGTTTCACGTTGCAAAATTAATAAATTAATTCAATTATTCCAAGAATCCAGGCATTTTTTGAGTGAAAGTTTTCTGGGATGATTTTTTTCGCCCTTATAATGAGGCGAATGGGATGAGAGATACACCGATATTGAATGACGTGGTTTTTTCTATTATATAAGGTATTGCGGCAATCGCTTTCCTGAGTTCCGGCAGTATTTCAGACATGGCGGGGTCCGATGCGGCAATTAATTCAATTGATTTCAGAATTGTCTCATCCTTAATGACAGGGATGACTATGCTTTCGAACATTTCGGATGCCATCTCTCCATCGATGAAAATGTCGAGTGTGTTTCCGTCATGTATGTAGCGTAGAGGAAATCCTGTTGCCAGTTTTGGAGAAAGGTATTTTATCGCGGATTTCAGAATCTTATCTTTAAAGGCGGAAACCAGGGTGTGATGGGGAGTCGGGGAGCCATTTGAATCAGAGGTTGGGAAAAGTCCCTTGTCTGTAAGGTCAATTTCATCGGCAGGTGTTCCTCCGGATGTGTTGACGAGCCATAGGCCAAGAGCAGACATTGGGTCAGGAAATAACCGCATGAAATCAGAGGAGTCAATGACATATTGTAATGTGTTCGGGAGTGTCTGTGCATGTTGCAATGCACCGAAAGCGGATGTTATATAGGAGACTGTGATATTTCCATCTTTTGAAAATGCGATGCTTTTGATTGTTTCACACAACGCTTCACTTATCGACACATATTCAGAGTTCCCATATACAGGTATCACAGGAAGAGTTGCCAATAAGTCAAGGAGAGGGGAAAGATTGATGTCGGTGTCAGGAGATATGTCATATTTCCAATCGATAAATATGGGCAGTGATTTGTATGTCCCGTCGCTTCCCTTCACGATTGGAGCCGGTTGCCAGACAGTTGTCTTCAATGCGGGATTTTTAAGGGAGACGTTGTCAAGATAGATGGAAAGATTCCCGGTTGAGGCATATCCGGAATATGAGAAACTGCAGAATTCAGTATCTGAATCTCCGGAGAATTCCCAGGCTTGTCCGGCAGGGGAGAGGTTTACGCACAGGTCAAGCTGGGGGGTGCCCGGAACAGGGCCTGGTCCGGGAATGTCGCCTTTCATTTCTTGCCCTTCCATCTCCGAAATGTCAATGGTGGAGTAAATCTTCAAGGTCGCTTTGTCTCCGTTTACTATAATCGAGGCGGTCTTGCCAGGCATACGAGTGCCATTGTAGAAAAGGTCAAGACCGGACTTGTCGTTGAAAGTGCCAGAGTCGAGGGGCTTTAATGGGGAAGAACTGTTGTCGTGGCATGCTGACAATGCGATGACAGAGACGATTGACAATATGGAATGTGTGTGCTTCATAGTGGTGATTATTTGAGGATGCTCTGTGGAATTGCGAGCGTCCACACTAATAACACTTGAGCGACGTAAAAGGAAAGGACAGCCCTCAAATTTTTTATGAAGGCTATCCTTTGTTTGTGTTATCCGGGAGATGTCCGGGTCGTTGTGGTCAGACAGTGTAGTCCACGCAGGCGCGGTCTTCCTTATAAGGGGCTATAATCTTAACGGCGTCCATGTGGGCTGGATGGGCGGAGTATGTCGCGACATCTTCAAAAGAAGCGGCGGTGGCAATGAGGACAAGATCCCAGGACTCTGCCGGATTCTCATTTATGCCTACTTCCATACCGATAAGTTCATCGATTTGATCCGGAAGCGCAATAAGCGCATCAGCGAATTTCAAGGCAATATTCTTACGTTCTTCGACAGTGCCTTTGAATTTGAAAGAAACAACATGTTTAACCATAATATTTAATTTTTGGGGTAGAGCCGTTCACGAGCGGCAGCTACCTTTTCATCGGTAATGTAGTCGTCATAGTCCATCATCTTGTCGATGATGCCGTTTGGCGTCAGCTCGATAACCCTGTTGCAGACAGTCTGAATGAATTCATGGTCGTGGCTTGCCATCAGGATTACCCCCTTGAATGCCTGCAGGGTATTGTTGAAAGCCTGTATTGATTCAAGGTCGAGGTGGTTGGTCGGGGAATCAAGGATAAGGGTATTCGCATCGGTGAGCATCATGCGGGCAATCATGCATCGTATTTTCTCTCCACCGGAAAGTACGCTTGCCTTTTTCAGCACTTCCTCTCCGCTGAACAGCATCTTGCCGAGAAATCCCTTGAGGTAAATCTCAGACGAATCCTTGCTGTACTGGCAAAGCCAATCCACGAGGTTGAGGTCAGATTCGAAGAAGCTGCTGTTGTCGAGAGGGAGATATGCGGAAGTGATTGTCTGTCCCCAGTCAAAATCACCGGAGTCAGCTTTTCTGTTTCCGGTAATGATTTCGAATAGAGCGGTCATTGCACGAGGGTCACGGCTCAGGAAAACCACCTTGTCGCCCTTTTCAATCTGGAAATTCACGTCGTCGAACAACACTTCCCCGTCTATTGACGCTTTAAGACCCTTGACTTCAAGAATCTTGTTGCCGACCTCACGGTTGGGTGTGAAAATAATGCCCGGATATCGGCGTGAAGAGGGTTGAATTTCCTCCACATTAAGCTTCTCAAGCATTTTCTTACGGCTCGTGGTCTGCTTGCTTTTGGCGACATTGGCACTGAATCGTTGGATGAATTCGAGAAGTTCCTTGCGTTTCTCTTCGGCTTTCTTATTCGCGGCTTGTTGCTGTCGGAGAGCGAGCTGAGAAGACTGATACCAGAAACTGTAGTTTCCGGCGAAAAGCGAAATCTTATTGTAGTCGATGTCAAGGGTGTGTGTGCTGACCGCGTCCAGGAAGTGTCGGTCGTGGCTTACGACAAGGACAGTGTTCTCGAAATTGGCGAGATAATTTTCCAACCATGTCACGGTCTCCAGGTCGAGGTCGTTTGTGGGCTCGTCGAGCAGGAGATTGTCAGGATTTCCGAAAAGGGCCTTGGCGAGGAGTACTCTCACCTTTTCATTGGCACTCATGTCTTTCATGAGCATGTAGTGACGGTCTTCCTTGATTCCGAGTCCGCTGAGCAGAGCGGCGGCATCACTTTCCGCGTTCCAACCTTCAAGTTCGGCGAATTTCTCCTCAAGTTCAGCCGCTTTGATTCCGTCCTCATCTGAGAAGTCTGGTTTGGCATATATTGCATCTTTCTGCTGCATGATATCCCAAAGTACGGTGTGGCCACGAAGTACCGTTTCGATTACAGTGCATTCGTCAAATTCAAAGTGGTCCTGACTGAGTACTGAAAGACGTTCACCTGGGCCGAAGGTTACTGTGCCGTGAGTGGGCGACAGTTGTCCTGAGAGGATTCTCATCAGGGTTGATTTTCCGGCACCGTTGGCACCGATTATGCCATAGCAGTTGCCATGGTTGAAAGTCAGATTTACATCGGAAAACAGTGTCCGTTTTCCAAACTGCATTGTCAGATTGTTTACCTGTATCATTTAAATGAGCTGGTTCTTTATATTTTTAGACTGCAAAGTTACGCATTTTTTACGATATGAGGAAATTGTGGATAGTGGAGACAAGACAGCGACATGAGGCAGTGATAGTTTCTATTACCGCCTCATGTCGCTGTGTCTCTATCCCGAAAGGGAAGAATGGGCTGTTATGGAGTAGAATCGGGAGGTTTGGTCAGGGATGTCTTCGTGGAACGTTGACGTTGTGCTTGTCGAATATTCTCGTGGCTCCCCGTTCGAATAATTGCCAATGTGCTTTTTGTGCAGGAGGGATGTGCTCCGGCATCCATGAAGGTATTACCCTGAAGTTTGAGCCGGGGCCATCCGGTTTCGCGGAATAAAAAATGTCGTAGTCGGCATGGCTGAAACGGGCCTTTCCGTCTTTGTCGCGTACGATGGTGGCTCTCACAAGGGCTCCGCCTCTCGTGTCGGCAGTTTTCATGTTTGACAGGAGGTTGCCGAGGGAATATACTACCAGCACCTCTTTGTCTTCTTTCTCATTGTGTACCACTTTCATTGGCTGAATCACATGAGGGTGTCCTCCGATAATCAAATCCACGCCTTGGTCAATCAGAAATTCGGCAAGGCTTCTCTGCACCCCATTCTCAAGGAGAACGTATTCTATGCCCCAATGCATGGCCACGACAATCAGTTCCGCTCCGGCGGATTTGGAGAGGGCTATTTCCTTTGCAATTTTATCACGGTCGATATATGCGACTTCCACTCCATCGCGAGGCATAATCCCGTTGGTGCCATAAGTATAGTTCAGAAATCCGATCCTGAACCCCTTGATTTCTTTTATGAATGGAACAAGGGAGTCTCTTTGCGCGGTGTCGTGATATGTGCCTATATGGTCGAGTCCGATTCTGTCGAGAGCATCCAGAGTGCGTCTTGCCGCTTTGTCACGCCTGTCGAGACAATGGTTGTTTGCAGTCAGCATCATGTCGAACCCGGCGTCTTTCAAAGCCTCGGCATAAGAGTCAGGCGCGCTGAAACACGGATATCCCGAATAGTCTGGCCCACCCCCGAGAGGCACTTCAAGATTGCATACCGCATAGTCCGCCTTTGTCACAGTGGGGGCGATTAGTGTGAAACAGTCGGAATAATCGTACATGGAGCCTCCACCCAACTCTCTTGCACGGTCAAGCTGTGCCTGGTGTTGCATGGCGTCTCCTGCAAACAAAAGCTCCGCCTTTTTGGCGGAGCCTATGGAATCGGCCCCTGTTATGAATGTGATGAGGCTGAACAATACAGTATGGAAAAACATTTTGTATTGGATGTTAGTCTTCTAAAAATCAATCAATGACCTGAGAGGAGAACGTGAAAACGATTTCCGTGTTTTTTGTGTCAAGCCTGGTCATTGTGGGATAATACGTGTATGGCACACATTGTGTGACATAGGTGACTGTGTTGTATCCGGATTGCACATCCTCGGTTGATATCAATACGGGAATGATTGACATTTCGGTATCATCGTCGGTTATTTCTTCTTTCGCGAGAAGATCAAGGAAGTAACTTCTCAAAGAACTGAAGTAATACCGTTTGTTTGTCGAATCGTATTTCGCATAGAAGGATGTCTTGTTGTCCGGAATCTTGTTTTCAGCAAAGAACTTTTCAACCTCAGATGTCTTTATTATGAGCATATAAGGAGCGATTCCCAATCCGAAGTCGTTTTCCACAGATTCCGCCGGGATAGACATGGATAGCCCTCCGACAATGGAAAGGTTGCGTTCCGAATCCTTATATTTGTCGATTATCTCCTGAGCCGGGAAATTGAATTTTGCTTCATATCCTCCGGGGGTCGTGATAATTGTCTCTCCAGCCGCGACACGGTCTTTTATGTTGTCGGACATCACATAGGAGATGTGGTTGCTGCTTAATACTTCAGGTGCATTGGAGAACACCACGACCGATTTGATGTCGGGAGTTGTGGTTTTGATGGTATCGCCGTCCTCTACTTTGGTTGTGGTCTTGAAATCGTGGTAAAACACCGACACTCTCAAGGATGAGATATTTGCGAGGCATCCGTTTCCGAAAGTGGATTTCACATAAAGACCCGGGAGGTATTCTTTCGCGAAAGTCTCTGGCCACTGGAATATCTGAGGATTCTCCTTGTATTCTCTGAAAATGTCTTTAGCCATCTTGTCGGGCATCTTCACATTGATTGTGACGCCCGTCGTGACAGACTGAAGGGAGTCTGAAAGAGCCAGATTTGACACTGTATAACTTTTCTTTCCGAGAGGCATCCGGGGATTGTAATAATCACCGGGAGTCGGAACGAAGTTATTGTCAATATCGGAAGGAATCTGCTTTTCAAGACGATACACTTCAAGTTGCTGAGGGGCAGAGGAACTGCCTGTATAATTGAGGCTGCCCACATATAGGCTAAGCAAGCAGGAATCGATTCTCTCTTCCGGGATAGTGTCGGCCACGGGTACATTTGTGGCGCATAAAAGTCTTGTCACGAAGGAGCAGTTCAAGTCACCGTATTCAGGTACAGTTATATTGCCGAGCATCAGGGCGCCCGAACGTGCGTCATATCTGTCGTTGATGACAGGCGTGGCATTAAGGTTGAATATTGTTGTGTCGATGGAAATTGAAGCCTCTCCTTTCGTGATGGATCCCCCTATAGGGCTTACGTCATCTTCACATGCGAGACCCCCTATAGCCATAGCCAATGCCGACAGAGGTAGAAAAATGCGGGAATTCTTCATATAATTGAAAAGGATATCGGAATGATTATAGCGATTTGAAGAAATCCGCGTAAGCCTGTGTGCCAGACTGCGCCTGTTCGGCCGACAGGAACGGCTTCCCGGACTGTTTCACGTATTCTACAAGTTCCGGACTTGCGTCAGGGTCTTGGAAAATCACGGCATGAGAAAAGTCTATTGCCATTCTGTGCAGCAGGTCTGTGTCATTGGCGAGAGATGAGAATTTCTTGATGTCGCGTGTGGATATGCCGTCAGCCTTAAGCTTGGCGAGGAATCGTTCATCAACAGGTAGGGTAAGCTTTCCGGGCATAACCTGATATACCATTTTAGAGCCCTTGAAGGAAGGGTCGTCATGATACATCCGTTTCATGTACATAGGAATCAACGCCGAAATCCATCCTGAACAGAGCACTACTTTAGGATCCCAACGCAGTTTCTTCGCAGTCTCCAAAGTGCCACGCGCAAAGAAAATGGCCCGTTCGTCGTTGTCGGGTCTGTTGCTGCCGACAGGGTCGATATCGTCGTCAAGTTTTTGGAAATAGTCATCATTGTCGATAAAATAGACCTGAATCCTTGACGGTTGCAGAGACGCTACTTTTATAATCAGGGGATGGTCGTTATCATCGATTATGATGTTTATTCCACTGAGTCGGATAACTTCGTGGAGCTGGTTGCGACGTTCGTTGACACTGCCGAATTTAGGCATGAAAGTCCTGACTTCAAACCCCAGCTCCTGCAGGTTCTGTGGAAGTTCTCTTCCGAGAGCGGCCACAGGGCCGGAAGGGAGATAAGGGGCGATTTCCTGGCTGATAAAAAGAATACGGTTGTTTGTCATGCTACTTGAATTCTTCCGGGATTGTGTCCCGTGGAAATATGCCATCATTGCAGAGAGGCCTGGAGCCGAGCCATGATGGCAGTTGTAATGTGCAAAGTTAATAATTTTTTTGCTTATAGAAGCTAAATTCACCTTCATACGATATAATTTTAAATAACTTTAAGACAGTATGGGCTTTTTTCGGGCTAATGGTTGGCGATATTGTGAATTATTCATTAATTTTGCATCTTGAAAAAAGACAACCAAACATTTTCATGTCCGGGCTGAGTTAAGCGCGATTGTGTGTGTTCAGAAACCGGCAATAGAAAACAAAGGGCAATGATAATACTAAGAACAGTCAACGATGTCCGCTCGTACGTTTCCACCCAAAGGGGACGCGGGGCATCGATAGGTCTGGTGCCTACTATGGGCGCGCTTCATTCCGGACACCTATCACTTGTGGAAAAGGCAGTGGCAGAGAACGCTGTTGTCATAGCGAGTGTTTTTGTGAATCCGACACAGTTCAACAATCCAGACGATCTCGCGTCATATCCCCGCAATGAGGAAGAAGACTTCAGGTTGCTTTCAGCGGCCGGGGTGTCAGCGGTGTTCGCGCCGTCGGTAGAGGAAATTTATCCAGGAGGTCCGTCGTCACATTGCGGGCATGTGTTTGATCTCGGCATGGCGGCGGAAGTGATGGAAGGGAAATATCGTCCGGGTCATTTTCAAGGTGTGGCCCAGATTGTGAGCCTGTTGTTCCGTATTACGGAGCCGGACAGGGCATATTTCGGAGAGAAGGACTTCCAGCAGATAGCGGTGATTCGCAATATGGTGAAAAGCGAGGGAATCAATGTGGATATAGTGGCATGTCCGATAAAGCGTGCAGACGACGGTCTTGCGTTGTCGAGCCGCAACTCCCTTCTCACATCAGAGCAGAGAGCTATTGCCCCGGAGATATATTCCGCGTTGAATGACAGTGTGGAATATAGCCGTTCGCATTCAGTCAGGGCTACTCACGACACAGTGGTCGAGCGCCTTGACGCTGTGCCAGGCCTGCAGGTGGAATATTTCGAGATAGTGGATGGCCGCACACTCGCTCCTGTAGATGAATGGGAAGAGTCTCCGTGGATTGTAGGGTGTATCACAGTCTATTGTGGGAAGGTCCGACTTATCGACAACATAGCATATCGTCTTCCAAATTGAGCTGGTCATGTTGATAGAAATGATGAAATCAAAGATTCACCGTGTCAAGGTGACAGAGGCGAATCTGAATTATATCGGCAGCATAACGATAGACAAGGCACTCCTTAGGGCATCAAATATTCTGGAGGGCGAACGGGTGTGGATTGTTGACAATAACAATGGGGAACGATTTGACACTTACACGATTGCCGGAGAGGAAGGGAGTGGCGTGATATGTCTCAACGGAGCGGCGGCGCGTAAGGTGCAGCCCGGGGATGTGGTTATTATCATGGCCTATGCCATGATGACACCGGAGGAGGCTAAGGGATTCACCCCCACGGTTATATTCCCGGACACGGAGACCAATCGTCTGTGATGAAGATAACTGAAAAATTAAGAAAGAAATAAATCATAATAGATGTTTAAGAACTTATCCGATAGACTTGAGAGGTCGTTCAAGATTCTGAAGGGCGAGGGAAGAATCACAGAAATCAACATAGCTGAAACGTTGAAAGACGTTCGTCGTGCTCTTCTTGACGCTGACGTGAATTACAAGGTGGCAAAAACGTTTACCGACACGGTGAAGCAGAAGGCACTTGGCCAGAATGTGATTAATGCGCTCAAGCCCAAGGAGCTGATGATAAAAATTGTCCATGACGAGCTTACATCGCTCATGGGAGGCCAGGAGGCTCCGTTGAATCTTTCAGGGAACCCGACAGTGATATTGATGTCGGGTCTGCAGGGTTCGGGCAAGACCACTTTTTCCGGTAAGCTCGCGAAAAAGTTGAAATCCTCAAAAGGGAAAAGACCGTTGCTTGTGGCGGCCGACGTGTATCGTCCTGCGGCTATCGAGCAGTTGAAGGTATTGGGGCAGAGCATTGATGTGCCGGTTTATACGGAAGATGGAAACAAGAATCCGGTAGAGATTGCTCTCAACGGCATAGCGGAGGCAAAGCGGAATCATTTTGACCTTGTGGTGATTGACACTGCCGGCCGTCTTGCCGTTGACGAGGAGATGATGAAAGAGATTGCCGCTATAAAGAGTGCAGTCAGGCCTCAGGAGACTCTTTTTGTGGTTGACTCCATGACCGGTCAGGATGCGGTGAACACTGCGAGAGAGTTTAATGAACGTCTTGATTTTGATGGCGTCGTGCTCACTAAGCTTGACGGAGACACTCGCGGCGGTGCCGCTCTTTCAATCCGTTCCGTGGTTGAGAAGCCAATCAAGTATATAGGCACGGGAGAGAAACTGGAGGATATCCAGGAGTTCAATCCGGAAGGAATGGCAAGCCGAATACTTGGCATGGGTGATATCGTGGAGCTTGCCAAGCGTGCGCAGGAGCTGTATGACCAGAAGGAGGCAGAGCGTCTTCAGGAGAAGATAAAGAAGAATAAATTTGACTTTGATGATTTCCTTAACCAAATCCACCAGATAAAGAAGATGGGAAATATCAAGGAGCTCGCTTCCATGATTCCTGGAGTCGGCAAGGTAATAAAGGATATAGACATAGATGACAGTGCGTTCAATTCCATAGAGGCAATCATCAATTCCATGACGCCATATGAACGTCACAATCCGGAGGTGCTCAACGCGAGCCGTCGCCAGAGGATTGCCAAAGGCTCGGGCACGTCACTGCAGAATGTCAATAAATTTATAAAGCAATTTGACGATACCCGTAAGATGATGAGGGCGGCGTCGAACATGAAGAACCCGATGAAGATGATGGGCCAGTTAAAGCAGGCCAAGGCACAGATGGGTCGCAAGTTCAGATAAGAGATCGGATACATATAAAAAAACGCGGGACGAATCGTCTCGCGTTTTTTTATACATAGGTTTCGGCGCTTATTTATTCTCAGAGACCTTGCACTGCCATGCCCAGGCATTGCGCATGGTGTCTTTGATGTCAGCTTCAGCTGTCCAGCCAAGCACTTCGTTGGCTTTTTTGGGATCTGCCCATATTTTCTCAATATCTCCGGCTCTGCGAGGTCCGATTTTGTGCGGAACCTCAACGCCGGTGGCTTCCTCAAATGCGTTGATAAGCTCAAGTACGGAAAGACCACGCCCGGTGCCGAGGTTAAAAATTTCGACAGCGTCGGTATCCTTGTTTTCCAGCATCCGTTTCATTGCGATGACGTGAGCCTTTGCAAGGTCAACCACATCAATGTAATCTCGTATGCAACTTCCGTCGGGGGTGTTGTAGTCATCTCCGAAAACGGTCAGCTCTTTCCGGATTCCGGCGGCAGTCTGAGTGAGATATGGCACGAGATTCTGAGGCACGCCAAGAGGCAACTCACCGATTAGGGCGGAAGGATGTGCTCCGATGGGGTTGAAATAACGGAGAAGAATGCTCTTTATCGGGGCTCCGCTCTTCACATAGTCTTCTATAATTTCCTCAGAAATCTGTTTGGTGTTTCCATAAGGGGAAGTCGCCGGTTTGATGGGGGCCGACTCGTCGATAGGATTTACGTCCGGTTCTCCATACACAGTGCAGGAAGAGGAGAAGACAATGCCTTCAACACCGAACTCCGGCATCAGTTGCAGAAGATTTATGAGGGTGTTCAGATTGTTGCGATAATATAGGAGGGGTTTCTGCACGCTTTCGCCTACCGCTTTTGAGGCGGCGAAATTTATTATGCCTTTGATTCCGGGATTCTCTTTGAAAAGATTTCTGAGAGTCTCGATATCAGTGCAGTCGCCTTTTACAAAAACAGGGCGTGTTCCGGAGATGGCCTCGATCCCGTCAATCACAGCCTCATTGCTATTGGAGAGGTTGTCGATAATGACAACCTCATATCCGGCCTTCTGGAGTTCCACGGTGGTGTGCGAGCCGATATATCCGGTGCCTCCTGTTACAAGAATCTTGTCTTTCATGTCGAAATTATTTTTAGAAAAGTTTCTTCGGGTAGAGACCCTCGTCCACGAGTTTTTGGAACTGAGCGACAGTCGCGGGACGATCGGCGGCATAAGTCACGCCAAACCATTTGGATGGAGTCGGCAACACCTTCAGTTCGATTTTCTTGTCCTGGATAAGTTCGTTGACTACAGTCGGGATATAGAACTCCGCTTTGAGTTCATTGTGGTTTTCCTTCAGGAAGTTAAGGAAAGATTCAACAGAATAGTCGAAATAGTCTGGAGTGAATCCCCACATGTTCATCGACACCGGAGCGCCCTCAGGGAAAGAAACCTCTTTACCATCGACAACCTGGATGAGTTTGCCGTCTTTCCGTTCGATTCCGTGACATTCTGTCACTCCAGTCAGGTTCCCTTCAGCGTCCACTTCGCAAAGGCCACGAGACACGCCACCGTTTTCGCTCAAGGTGTTCTCCACATTGAATCCAATCATGCAGTAGCGGTTCTTCTTTCCTTCCACAGAGCGGAGGAAGTCGGCAAGGATGCTGAAACTGTCGGCTCCGTAATAGTCGTCGGCGTTGATGACAGCGAACGGTTCTTTGATTACGTCCTTACCCATGAGCACAGCATGGTTTGTGCCCCATGGTTTCTGGCGTTCGGGATTTGGTTTGTATCCTCCGGGAATGTCATTGATATCCTGGAAAACAACCTCAACAGGGACATGCCCTTCATATTTTGAGATAACTTTGTCGCGGAACTCCTGTTCGAAATCATGGCGGATTACGAAAACGATTTTTCCGAATCCGGCGCGAAGTGCGTCATAGACAGAGTAATCCATGATTGTCTCGCCGCTTGGGCCAAGTCCGTCAAGCTGTTTGAGACCACCGTAACGGCTGCCCATTCCGGCAGCGAGGATGAAAAGTGTAGGTTTCATTATCAATAAACTGTTTCGTAGAAAAATATAGAGATTTCTAAAAATTGTCGTTTGTATGTCTAAATCGGGAGGACAGACGGTTTCGGAGTTCTGACCCATTGCGAAATGAGGAGCATCAAGTCGAACATGACGATTTTCGCATTGGCGTTTCTCTCAATGTCGGATGATGCTCGTGCGATTTCAGAATCGAGCCCTTCAACATTCCCTTCATGTATGAAAGGGGAGAACCTGAGGCTGAATTGCTCCTCATCGGGAGTCATGAGAGAAATCTGGGGTATTTTCATATTGTAGATGAAGTTTTCCCTTACCATCCTCGAACAATATGAAAGGAACCGGATTAATTTCTCTCTTCCCATCGCGGCACATTTTTCTGAAATTCCTTTCAGGGCCTGTGCTTTCAGTCCGTAAGCCATTCTCATGGTATCCTTGAAGATGTCGGAGAATTCAAGGATTTCATCCGGGTGGCAGGCGAGCGACTCAGCCTTTCCCATGCTGCCCTCAGCGATTCGAGACGCGGCGTTTGCTATTTCAGTCCCGACGCCTTTGGTGCGGAGAAGATGTGTGGCAATGTCAGATTCCGAAAGTGGCCGGAAGTATAGCCTCTGAGTCCTGGAGAAAATGGTCGGGAGAAGTTTTGACTCGTCGTTACAGACGAGTAAAAAAACAGTATCCTCAAAAGGCTCCTCAATAATCTTGAGGAGTTTGTTGGCGGCTTCGAGGCGAAGCTTTTCGGGCAGCCATATGAGGAAGATTTTGAAATTCTCCTGAAATGCAGAAAGAGAGGCCCTCGCGATAATATCTTCGCTTTCGCTTACGAAAATCGCGGGCTGTGAATTTCCTGCCTGTATTAGCTCATTCCATTTTTCGGGAGGCATATAGCTCCATTCCGACAGCATTTCTTTCCAAGGCTCGATGAAGTCAGTGGAAACGGAATTTCCGTCACGTTTCACTACGGGGTAGATGAAATGGAGGTCGGGATTGTTATGCTTCTGATGCTGGATGCACGAGGGGCATACTCCACATGAATCGCCGTCACGACGTGCAGAGCAATGGATATATTGGGCGAAAGCGCGGGCCATTCGGAATTTCCCGATTCCGGAGATTCCGGAGAACAGGATTGCGTGTGGAATCTTTCCGGAATCAGCCATCTGCCTGAGGGAGTTTATTATGTCTGAATGTCCGGCTATGTCTGCAAATTTCATGACGGTTGATTTCTTTTTGCAAAAATACCAAATAAGGATGAAAGGAGCAAATGAAGGGTGCTATTTTTTGTGGTCTGGAATACGGTTTGCCTGTAATTGATGCGGATATTGGACTATTTTTATTAATTTTGGGTCATGATACCGTTTTTGAAATCCGTGGCGAAAGCGTATATGTCGCGCTATGCCGACCTGTCAGAGTTCTGTTTCTTGTTTCCCAACAAACGAAGTGGAACATTCTTCCTGAAATATCTTCAGGAGGAGTGTGAACGCAGAATTATCCTGTCGCCGGACGTGAAGTCGATTTCCGAATTCGTATCCGAACTTTCGGGGAGGGTCGTTGCATCGAGGCTTGATTTGATATTTCTTCTGTATGAGACCTACCGGGAGCTTCTCGGTGTTGAGGAGGGTGAAGATTCTGAAGGGGTTTCGTTCGACTCATTCCGAGGATGGGGAGAGACTGTACTGTCTGATTTTAATGAGGTTGACCTATATCTTGTGGATTCTGATGAGATATTCAAGAATGTCAAAGACTTCAGAGAGATTGCCACCAACTTCTTGACGGAGGAGCAACGTAGGGTAATGGAAGAATATTTCGGCAGGACAGATGTCGGAAATCCAAATGAGTTCTGGAAGAATTTCGAAGGGGAAGAGGAGAGGCTGTCGGTTGCGAAGAAGAGGTTTCTGCATCTATGGCGTATAATGTCGCCCCTATATGCCGGACTCAACAGGCGCCTTGCGGAAAGAGGATTGTCAACCACCGGAGGAAGTTACCGTCTTGCGTTGAGAAGACTCGAGGAAAAGGGGGTCGGGATATTGCCGTATAAGAAAATTGTGATAGTCGGTTTCAATGCCCTGAGCACTTCGGAAAATTCCATATTCACCGCGCTGAGGGATGCCGACGCCTATCCGGGTTATGATACGTATGCGGATTTTTTTTGGGATGCGACCGGACCTGTGCTGAATTCCGGAGTCAATTCGGCATCAAAATTCGTGAAGGCGAATATAAAGTCGTTCCCCTGTCCGGCATGGGCGCTTCCGGCCTTGAGAAGAAGTGACACCCTGTCGCTTCCGCAGCGTCTGAAAGTGGCCGCATCGCCCTCCAATTCCGCGCAGGTCAAGATTGTAGGCACATTGCTCGGAGAGCTTGGCGGCAGGCTTGACCAGTCGGAATTCAAGGATGCCAAGGTGGCTGTGGTGTTGCCCGACGAGAACTTGTTGTTGCCAATGCTTTATTCCCTCCCACAGGGTATGGGAAATGTGAATCTGACTATGGGCTATTCGATAAAGCAGACTTCTGTGGTGCCGTTTGTGACGTTGTTGCGGAGGATGCATCACGGCATGCGAGCCCGGTCGGGAGAGAAGGCATTCTATCATAAAGATCTCAGGCAATTCTTTTCCCATCCATTCGTGCATGCCTGTTTCTCCACTGAGACAGTCAACGGCATAAACGGGTATGTCGATGCCCATCACAAGGCGTTGGTGACATTATCCGAAATCAGAGGATTTTCAGCGGAGATGGCATCCGTCCTTGATGGCCCGTCGTCCGAAGCTTCACCCGAAGATGTCGTAGGTTATCTTGATTCTGTCCTTGCGAGGGTGGCGTCGTCATTGCCCGGGAATGACGATTCGATGATAAAGAGCCGTCTTGAGATTTCGCATATAGATGTTTATAGGGACGCCCTGCGGCGTATGAAAGAATTGCTCAGGGATTATCCGGTGGAAATGAAGCCTGCCACGGTGTTCTTGCTAATCGACAGGCTAATAGCCGGAGAGACCGTAGGGTTTGAGGGGGAGCCGTTGACCGGGTTGCAGGTGATGGGAATGCTTGAGACAAGGTCGATTGATTTCGACTATCTCTTCATTTTGTCGGCCAACGAGCGTGTCTTGCCGATGAGGGCTCGAGGCAGGAGTTTTATTCCCGACACGTTGCGCCGTGCCTTCGGGATGCCTCCGTCGAATTATGCGGAGAGTATTTTCGCTTATTATTTCTATAGGATGATAAGCAGGGCAAAGGAAGTGACTATGGTGTATGACGCTCGCACTGGAGGCGGATTGCGCAGTGGCGACATTTCCCGTTATATACTCCAGTTGCGTCATCTGTTTGCCAAAGGCCATATGAAGGAGGAGGATTGGAAGTTTATTTTGTCAGGGAAAATACCGTATGACCCTTCGGTGGCAAAGACTGAAGAGATCTCTGAACGTCTTGAGGCATATATGAATGAAGACGGGGGACTGAATTTCTCAGCCTCCTCCCTGAATGCATACCGCGAATGTCAGGTCAGGTTTTTCTTTCAATCTGTCATGGGAATCAGCACAGACCCGGAGCCGACAGAATACATTGATTCCATCGCCGCCGGTAACATATTGCATGAGCTTATGCTTGAGCTTTATGTGCCGGAGAAGCTGAGAAGGATTTATCTGGCACATCCCATTGAGATATTGCCATCAATGATTGATTCCCTATTGCAGGACCGGGAGAGTCTTTTCAAGATAGTGACAAGGGTTGTCAACAGGGTGCATTTCAGAATGGATGAGGAGTCGCTCGATACCCCGCTTTCCGGAGGGGCATTGATTGTAGGGCAACAGATACTCCGTCAGGCGATGAGTGTGCTCAGGCATGACCGTGAGCTTGCTCCATTCAGGATTTATGGATGCGAGATATCTGAAAAGCTAAGAATAAGCCTCCCTTCAGGGCGGACAGTGAATTTCAAGTTTGCGATTGACCGTCTTGACGAGATTGAGGCAGGTGGGTCCAGACGGCTTCGCATCGTGGATTACAAAACCGGACGTATAAAGCTTGATGCCCGGGATATGGATGCCGTGTTTGAGGGAGGGTATGAGAGCGAACAGATTTTCCAATTGTTTACATACGCGTGGCTGCTTGGAAAGCGTAACGGAGTTGAGGCAGTCGGGGATGTGAGGCTGGAGATATATGACGTCAACAAGATACACACAGGAGAGGAGCGCCTTCCGGAAATCGCGGGAGAGCGGGTGGAGGGCTTCGGGCCATATGCCGAGTCGTTCTCAGAAGGAATGGAGACCCTGCTTGACGGAATCTTCGACAATGAGGAATTCAAGGCTCCCGATGATGAAGCCGCATGTGTCATGTGCCGTCTGAAGAGCATTTGCCGCAGGTGACTTGTAGGAGGGGTAATGTATTGAACCAAGCTGTCGGGTAATCGTTTTTATATTTAGAATATGTAAAGGCGTATGCCGGAATCATAGACAGAATATGAGACGGCTGCCACAGAATATTACCCCGACAACTATGGAAAGAATAATCATAATAGGAGGCGGATTCGCAGGATTGAATCTTGTGAAGCGTCTTGATGCGGATAAGTTCCGGATAATGCTGATAGACCGTAATAATTTCCATTGTTTCCCGCCACTGTTCTATCAGATAGCGTCGTCAGGACTGGCATCGGCGAATATCTGTTTCCCGTTCCGGCGGGAATTGTCGAAACGTAAGAATGTGACCTATCATATGGGTCATGTCAAGAATATAGACATTGAAAAAAAGACCGTCACGACAAGCTATGAGACGCTTGAATATGACAGGCTTGTGATAGCGGCGGGTTCCACCAACAATTATTTTGGCATAGATGGTCTTTCCACCACCACATTCGGGATAAAGACGGTAGCAGAAGCCTGTCACACACGGGATGAGATACTTGACCGTCTTGAGCGGGGAGCGATGTGTAAGGATCCTGAACGACGGAGGGAACTGTTGAGCTTTCTGGTGGTCGGGGGAGGCCCGTCGGGAGTGGAGATAGCCGGGGCGCTGGGAGAGATGAAGAAGTATGTGATACCGAAGGAATATCCAGAGCTGACTCCGGATGATCTCCGGATAACGCTTGTGGAAGGAACGGGGAAACTTCTGGGAGCCATGACCACACATTCATCGCAAAAGGCATTGGACTACCTTATGGAACTCATGGTTGAAGTCAGGCTGAACACCACCATGAAAGAATACAAGGATAAATATGCGGTTTTCGGCGACGGAACGCGTGAGTATTGGGAGACAGTCGTGTGGACGGCAGGAATAAAAGGAGAACCGATGCCGGGATTACCCTCGGAATGCATTACCCGGGGAGGTCGTATAGCGGTGGATGAGTATAACAGGGTAAAAGGACTCGAAGGGGTGATGGCGATAGGCGACATAGCAAGCATGGAGTGTCCGGATTATCCTCACGGACATCCGCAGATGGCTCAGCCGGCCATACAACAGGGACGCAACCTCGCGAGGAATCTTAATGAAGGCGCGTTTACACACGCATTCAAGTATGACGACAAGGGGTCGATGGCTACAGTCGGAAAGAACAAGGCCGTGGCCGACCTCCCGGGGCAGTCTTTTTCCGGTTTTATCGCGTGGGTAGCCTGGATGGTCATCCATCTTCTGTCGCTCCTTGGAATGCGAAATAAGGCCACGGTTTTACTCAACTGGATGTGGAATTATTTCACCTATTCATCATCTCTACGGCTTTTGCTCCGTCCGACACGATATCCGGAAAGGAGGCATTGGGGTGATTGAAAAACAGAAAAAAGTGTTAAATTTGCAAATTGGTTCCTCCTGGATTTTAAACTGCGAGGATCTGAATCCATCTCACATTAAGAGAATAAACAGATAAAGGAATAACGTATGAAAAATATAGCGAGATACATATTGCCATTGACTTTGGCAGGGATGATTCCACTTGGAGCGTGCAAGAGCATGATGACCAAGGGAAATAACGACAATAATGTTGAGAAAGAGGCGGTATTGCCGACAGACAGGGAGAAAATCGTGCAACCCGTGTCGGCGGTATATACCTCAGAGGAATTATCGAAGGGGATATTGAAGGGCGATTGGGCGATAGAGACAGTGAACGGAAAGAAGGCAGTTGGAGAAACTGCACCGTTTATAAAGTTTGTGCCCGACCAGAAGCGTATCTATGGCAACAATGGCTGTAATATCATCAACGGAGGGTATGAATATAATCCTGCGGATTCGACACTGACGTTCTCAAAGGTCATATCGACTATGATGGCATGCGGAATGCCAGACATTACGGATATTGAGGTCAACGCGGCTCTCGGCGCTACCCATTATTACAGCTGGCGTCTTGACGGAGACGATTATTATCTCACATTCTATGATGCCGACCGTAATGAGGTGATGGCTCTGATGCATCAGAACTTCCAGTTCTTGAACGGGACTTGGGCAGTAATAGAGATAGGAGGCGTGGCTGTAAATGTGCCGGACATGAAGTTGGTGATAGACGTCGATGAAGGGAAGGTGCATGGCAATACAGGATGCAATATCCTGAATGGCTCACTTGAGACAGACATGGATGCCGCCAACAGCATCTCTTTTCAGTCGATAGGACTTACCCGCATGGCTTGCCCGCAACCAAATTACGAGACGCAGCTTGTGGTGGCTCTTGAGGAGGCGTCGAAGGCCAAGCCTCTTCAGGGAGGCAGGGTTGCCATGCTCAACAATCAGGGAGAGACGGTGCTTCTTCTTGAACGGACATCTGACAAATAACAGCAACATACCATAGGATATGCCTAAAACAGAGGAACGAATCGACAAGTGGCTGTGGTGTATGAGGGTGTTCAAGACCCGCACCATAGCCACCGATGCATGCAAGAAAGGGAGAGTGACGATGGGAGGCGTGACATTGAAACCGTCACGGACGGTCAAGCCCGGCGACATAGTTGAAGTCAAGAAACCTCCCATCACTTATACATTCAGGGTTGTCGGTATAGCCCCTAACCGTCTTGGGGCACGGCTTGTGCCGGAGTATCTGGAGAATCTTACACCGCAGTCGCAGTATGACCTTCTTGAGATGACTAAAATTTCTGGCTTTGTTGACCGTCAGAAGGGTCTTGGCCGTCCCACTAAGCGAGACAGCCGTGAGTTGTCGCGCTTTAAGGAGGAAAGCTACGCCGACGCCTTCTATCTGGATTGGGAAGACGATGGAGAGGAGGATGATTGAACGGATTAAGGAATTTTTGGGACTCACGGGGAGTCCCGGTAAAAAAGAACTGACAGAAGACGTGAAAAGATTTCTTATAGTTTGTCTGGGCAATATAGGCCCGGAGTATGAAGGCACACGACATAACGCTGGGTTTATGGTGGGGGATGCGATGGCAGAGGAGGCAGGAGTCCCTTTCAAGTCATGCCGTTATGGAGACATGGCATTGATGAAGGTGAAAAACAGCGAGCTCATGCTGCTCAAGCCTTCCACGTTTATGAATCTCAGTGGAGTCGCGGTGCGATTCTGGATGAACAAGGAGAAACTCCCGCTTGAGAATCTTCTCGTGATAGTTGACGACCTTTCATTGCCGTTTGGACATCTCCGAATCAGGGAGAGGGGTTCTGATGCGGGTCATAATGGCCTTAAGAATATCGCCGAGCAGCTTGGAACACAGAATTATGCCCGTCTAAAATTCGGGGTAGGGAATGATTTTCCCCGGGGCGGCCAGATTGACTTTGTGCTTGGCAAGTTTCCACCGGAGGAAAGAGAAAAGCTGCCGGAAAAGCTTAAAAGGGCATCGGAGGCGGTCAAGGCGTTCTGTCTTTCAGGAGCGGCGTTTGCGATGAATCACTATAACAAATGAAAAATGTGAGTTCCGGATTTGTCGGACTTGCAGAAATTTATTAATTTTGCGACGCTTTTGAGCAAAAACGTGTGATGGGAAATCTGTTGCCGGAGAACATCCGGCCGCTCCCAAAGGCGGATTCGCCGGAGCATAACTTATTTTGAGTAACACAACTAAAAGACAATGAAAAAATTCGAACTAAATGCCGAGCCTCGTATCGAGCTTGGCAAGAAGTCTGTAAAGGCTTTGCGTGCAGAGGGTAAAATCCCTGCAGTCCTCAATGGTGGCAAGCATGTTGAACTTCCTTACGAGGGTCCGCTCAGAGCCGGAGAGAAAGTGGTGGATGTTGATGGCAAGCGTGGCCTTATCACAACAGACATCGTTGTGAAGAACGAGGATGTGCGCAAACTCATCTATTCACCCGATATCTTCGAGATTGACCTTACCCTTAACGGAGAGGTGCGCAAGGCGGTTCTCAAGGAGATTCAGTTCCAGCCTGTTAAGGACACTATCCTTCATCTTGATTTCCTTGAGGTTGGTCCCGAGAAGCCAATCGTGATGGAGGTTCCTGTTCAGATTGAGGGTCATGCAGAGGGTGTGAAAGCCGGTGGTAAGCTCACTCTTTCAATGCGTAAGCTTAAGGTGAAAGCCATGTACGACCAGATTCCTGAGCGTCTTGTGGTGAATGTTGACACTCTTGGCCTTGGCAAGAGCCTTGCTGTAGGCGATCTTCACTTCGAGGGTCTTGAGCTTATGAATGCCAAGAATGCAGTGGTTTGCGCTGTTCAGCTCACTCGTGCCGCCCGTGGTGCCGCAGCAAAGGCTGACAACTAATCAGACTTTAATACAAAAAAACGCCATCCGCCATTCCGCGGATGGCGTTTTTTTGTGCAAGTTGACAATAAGATACATTAATTAACTTTCTTTAACACAAAGACGACAAGATTAGGCAGTAGTAGTATGTAATTTTGCAAATGGCTAAGTTAAGTCATTTTTTGTAAATCTAATTCCATAAAAACAATCTGGCATAATGTCGAAACTGACACACATATCTCACTTGTATAATGATTCTCTTAGCGGGGAATGGATAATCCAGTCGAATTCAGACCATTGTAAAGGGGTAGCCTCTCTTGCTTCAAAATTTGCAGGAGATTTTGGAATGGAAGGTTGGGGATATCTGTTAGGACTTCTTCATGACAAAGGGAAGGAAAGCTATGCTTTCCAAGCGCATATAAAAAGAGAAAGCGGATATGATGTGAATGCACGTTTTGAAGGAAACTGTAATCATGCATTTGTTGGGGGCGTTTTGGCGAAAAATCTGTTCAGAAGGGAATATCCTCTAATCGCGAATCCTATTGCCGGCCATCACAGGGGGCTTTATGATATGGATGAATTAAAAGAAGTCTTGGAAAATGAATTGCCTGAAGGTGTGGATAATAGCCTGGATTATGACCACATTGAATGTGTAGTGCCAAAAATTAAATCGAATCAGGATGTTGGCCATATTATCAGGATGTTGTTTAGTTGCCTGGTGGATGCGGACTATCTTGATACGGAGCGGTTTATGGATAGGTCAAGTTTCCAAAGCAGACGTAATGGATATAATCTTAAAGACTTATTATACTTATTGGAACGTCATCTGGAGGGGCTTGAGAATAAGTCGGTTGTCAATCCTGTGAATGGTGTGCGAAAAAAGGTGCAAGATATATGCAGGCAACATAAAGGAGGATGTGATATTTACGAAATGACGGTGCCTACAGGAGGTGGAAAGACGTTGTCATCTATACTATGGGCGTTGCGGCATGCCATAGATAATGATTTAAGAAGGATTATTATAGCCATACCCTATACAAGCATCATCGAGCAGACGGCTGGAATTTTGAGGGGCATATTTGGGAGTGAAAACGTTTTGGAACATCATTCGCAAGTTTCATTCAAAGAGAGTGGAGAATCGGATTTGACTGATACAATGAAGCTTGCCACTGAGAATTGGAATTATCCCATTGTGGTGACCACAAATGTAAGGTTGTTTGAAAGTATGTTCGGCAATAAGCCTGGGGCTTGCAGAAGGCTTCATAATATGTCGAAGAGCGTTTTGATATTCGACGAGATACAGACATTGCCGATACCATATTATTCGGTAATCTTACAAGGTCTTGAAACGTATAACAGGATTTTTGGTTCGACTGTTTTGATGACAACCGCAAGCCAGCCTCCGTTCTGCGGGGAGATTGTGGGGTGTAATCCGTTTGTGAAGTGCCATGGTCTGAAAAAATCTCCTGTCCCGATTGTGCCATATGATGAAAAAATGTGGCTTCCTCTAAAGAGAGTTTCGCTTCATTTTGAGACGTGCAGATTTTCGTATGATGAATTGGCACAACGGCTTGCTTCTTATCCGAGGGTGCTGTGTATAGTAAACACAAGGAAGACGGCCCAACAGGTCTATATAAGGATTCCTAAGGATGAGAGCCTGATCCATCTTTCAAGATTAATGTGTCCTGCTCATATAAAGGAGCGGCTTGAGTTAATCAGGAAGAAGCTTGAAAAACCGGAGGAAGACGTGCGCGTTGTATCCACCCAGCTCATAGAGGCCGGCGTGGATGTTGACTTTCCGATAGTGTTCAGGCAGGAGGCGGGATTGGATTCGATAATCCAGGCCTCGGGACGATGCAACAGGGAAGGGAAACTAAAAGAATTGGGAAAGACTTATGTTTTTGGCTTTTCCGAGTGTGGCACGATGCCTCCCGGCTTTATTTCAAAGGGTAATAATGCACGTCTTGACATGCCGTCGGGAATTGATTTGTTTTCCGACATTGCTATGAAAGATTATTTTAAGCGCTTATATGGCAAGATAGACAGTTTTGATGCGGACAACACTTATGAAGATTTGAAAACGGAGTCTCTTAAGTTTGAAACAGCATCGAGAAACTTTAAATATATCAAAGACGATTCTATACAGGTTGTAGTGAACTGGAGGGAAGCGGATAGAATAATTGAAAGATACAAAGCCTGCGGACTGTCTTACCGGTTGATGAAGGAAATGGCACAGTATTCTGTTTCCTTGTCGAAACAAGATTTTAAAGTGCTGATGGAGGCAGGTTCGGTTCAGGAGGTTGGAAATATTTATTATCTGTCAGACCCTTTGGCATATGATGACGAAATTGGGGTCAAGGTAGATAATCATTGGCTAAATGAGAATTTAATAATATAACTCTATAAATATGAATAATCGACATGAAGGATTCTGTCTGGAGGTCTGGGGTGATTACGCATGTTTCACGAGGCCTGAGTTTAAGGTGGAACGTGTAAGTTATGATGTGATCACACCTTCGGCAGCCAGGGCAATTTTTGAATCCATATTTTGGAAGCCGGCTATAAGATGGATAATTACGCGGATAGATGTGATTAATCCTATCAAGTGGGTAAATATCCGAAGAAATGAAGTGGGAGCCCTTGCCGGAAAAAATCCGATTATGATAGAGGAAAAACGGCAGCAAAAGAATTCGGTCATTCTGAAAGACGTAAGATACCGAATCTGGGCTGAAATGGAGTTTGTTCCGAGCCATGAAATCGAGAGAGACAGTTATGAAGGGCGCGATGATGAAACTCCAGGCAAGTATCTCGCCATGTTCGAACGTCGGGCCGGCAAGGGACAGTGTTTTAATCAGCCTTATTTAGGATGCAGGGAGTTTTCGGCATCTTTTCGTCTTATAGACAATCCGGGTGATTCGGTTGCCCCTATAACAGAAACGAAAGATATGCAATATATGCTCTATGACATGGATTTCAAGAACTGTATTGATAAGCCAAAGCCAATGTTTTTCAGAGCAAATATGATAAATGGAACTATTCGTATCCCGTCACCAGATTCTAACGAGATTTTGAGATGATACTAAGAGCTTTATACGATTACTATCAGAGTAGGAGAGATTCGTTGCCATCGCAAGGAACGGAACTTAAAGAAATAGGTTTTATCCTTGTTCTGAACCGTAACGGTGAGTTCCTTCGCTTTGAAGACAGAAGGACGTCGGATCGTAAAAATGCGGATTTGTTCCTTGTGAGGAAATCCGTGGGAAGGACAGCGGCGCCTTTGGCCAATTTCCTGTATGACAATTCGGCTTATGTTTTGGGGTATAGCGATAAAGATAATATAGACTCTTTGAAATATTACTCTACCTTCAAGGATAAGATTCTTTCTGTCTATGAAAAATATCCGGATAACAGTGATTTAAAATCGCTCGTTAAGTTTTATGAAATTGATCCCGCCGCAAGACTTGAACTTTTAAAGCAGGATCCATTATGGGAGGAAATAATAAAGAACTTAAATAAGAAGTTTTCATTCTTTTCTTTTCGGATAGATGGTGACGATAAAATATTGGCGGAGAGAAATGAATTGATTAGTATGGACTTTTCCATGTCGGAACAGGAGTGTGCTGATGATGCGTCAACTTTTGTTTGTCTTGTAAGCGGCGAAAGGGGTAGGGCTGTGAACACTACAACCGCTACAATGATTCCCGGTAGCCAGGCCACTGCAAAACTTGTGGCATTTCAGGTGAAATCGGGATATGATTCTTATGGAAAAACAAAAGGGGAGAACGCTCCTATTTGCTCGACGTCGGAGTTTGCATATACTACTGCCTTGAACACATTGCTGGGAAAAAAATCCAGGAATAAATTCATGGTCGGCAACCGCACGTTTCTGTTTTGGGGCTCGGAGGTGGATTCGGCATCTCGGGAAATAGAAAATGGATTATGCGATTTGTTTCAAATAGATTCCGGATTGTCTGAGGAAGGTCCGGATATTGAATCGGTGAGACGAATATTTCAATCCGTTTATAGCGGCATCGTGCCAAGTGGCAGTAGTGACAGGTTTTATATTCTTGGGTTATCACCAAATTCTGCAAGAATAGCGGTATGCTATTGGGCTGACATTCCATTAAAGGAATTTGCAAGGAATATTTTGGCTCATTTTGAAGATTTTAGTATTGTTGACACAAGGAAAGAAAAGAAGCCATATTCCGGCTTGAAATCGATATTGTCTGCTGTAACGCTTGGCGGTAAGTCGAGTGAAGTAATGCCCAATCTTCCGGAAGCTTTGTCGAAAAGTATTTTTCAGCGATTGCCTTATCCTGCGCTCTTGTATGAGGCATGCATCAGACGTATAAGGGCTGAGCAACGTGTGGGAATAACGCGTGCCGCCATACTGAAAGCGTATCTTAACAGGTTGATTAATAATAATTCAATAAAAATAAATGAAATGTTAGACACAACAAACAACAATCCGGCATATCTCTGCGGGCGTCTTTTTGCTGTGATTGAAAAAATCCAGTATGATGCCAACAAGATTTCGACCACGAGAGAGCGCTATCTCAATAGCGCGAGTTCTAATCCTGTGGCGGTTTTTCCGACGCTCCTGAATCTTTCAACGCATCATTCGGAGAAATTGAGTGCCGGCAGTTCGATATTCTACGAGAATATCAAGAGAGAGATAATGAGCAAGATGAGTCCTGACGGTTTCCCTGTTCAACTTTCGCTTGCTGATCAAGGGAGGTTTTTTATAGGCTACTATCATCAGATGCAATCATTTTTCACTCCGAAAGAAGAGAAATAAGGAAGTAGGGTGTTCAGTTCTATGTTTAAAAATTTAAAAACACTATTTTTATGAAAAAGAATGTTGAAAACAGAATCGATTTTATCTATCTGTTTGATGTGAAAGACGGGAATCCGAATGGCGATCCGGATGCCGGAAATCTTCCGCGTATCGATGCCGAGACCGGTATGGGACTTGTGACAGACGTATGCCTGAAGAGGAAGATTCGCAATTATGTGGATATTGCGAAATCGAATGCTCCCGGGTATAAAATTTTTATAAGGGAAAAAGCTATTTTGAACAACGAGATAGACAAGGCCTATGAAACACCTGAGGTGAAATCTTCTAAAGATAAAGACAAGGCATCTGCTGCCCGCGATGTGATGTGTCGTGACTATTATGATGTCCGTACATTTGGTGCCGTTATGACAACAGGAAAAAATGCCGGACAAGTTAGAGGCCCGATTCAGCTTACATTTGCCAGATCGGTCGATCCTGTGTTTGTGGCCGAACATTCCATCACGAGAATGGCTGTCACGACCGAGAAAGAGTCTGAGAGACAGAATGGAGACAATCGTACTATGGGGCGCAAGGCGACTATTCCTTATGCCCTTTATGTGATGTATGGTTTTGTTTCCCCAAGTCTGGCTTCCCAGACCGGATTTGACGAAGAAGATCTTTCTCTTTTCTTTGAAGCCATGAGAGGGATGTTTGAACTCGACAGGTCGGCGGCGCGAGGTTTGATGAGTGCAAGAAGGCTTATAGTCTTTCGTCATAACTCAAAGTTGGGCAATGCCCCTGCCAACCAACTCTTTGATTTGGTCAATATAAGCAGAAGAGACGAAACTAAGACTCCACGAGGCTTTGAAGACTATACAATCGAAATCGATAAGGCTCACCTGCCGAATGGTGTCGAGATAGAGGAAATGGTATAGTCATGTCTTATACAGAGGATGATATGTTAATGTTGTCGGGGATTCAGCACTTTAGGTTCTGTCCCCGACAATGGGCCCTCATTCATATAGAACAGATATGGGAAGACAACAGACTTACATTTGAGGGTCAACTGCTACACTCCCATGTGGACGACCCTTTTTACAGGAAGAAGAAAGGGAAAATTTTGACATTAAGGTCTGTAAATATTGCTTCTAAATCTTTAGGTTTATATGGTGTTGCGGACTTGATTGAGTTGTATCCGTCAGAATCGGCGAATTTCATGACATGTCCAGGGTATCCAGGGAAGTGGCGGCCGTATCCTATCGAATATAAGCATGGCAAGCCAAAGCCGGATTATATTGATGAGGTTCAGCTTGCTGCCCAAGCTATGTGTTTGGAAGAGATGTATGGATTGGAAATATATGAAGGGGCAATTTTCTACGGGCTCACGCAACACCGACATGAGATACGGTTTTCATCGGAATTGCGGTTGGAAGTGAAGAAAAATGCAGAGGAGATGCATGCTTTGTTTGAAACTCAAAAATTGCCTGCGGCTGAAAAAGGGAGGAAATGCAATAGTTGTTCATTAAAAGAAGAATGCCTTCCTCAATTATCAAAAAAGCAGAAAGCGTCGGACTATATAAAAATGAATTTATATGAAAAAACTACTGAATACCCTCTATGTGATTCAACCGACATCGTATCTGTATAAAGATGGACAGAATGTTGTAGTCTCTGTAGAGCAAAAGGATCTATTGCGAGTTCCGATAATTAATCTGGAATCGATAGTTGCCTTTGGTTATGCGGGATGTAGTCCGGGGCTTATGAAATTGTGTGTTGACAATGGGGTTTCATTATCTTTTTTTACTCCGAATGGAAGATATATTGCCAGGATACAAGGTGAAATCAGGGGTAATGTAACACTCCGTAAGAAACAATATGACGTTTCAAAAAGCGAGATAGAATCGTTAGACATCGCGAAAACTATAGTTGCTTCCAAAATATATAATCAAAGAGGGATATTGATGCGATATCAACGTGATTATGGTCGTGACGAAGACGTGTCGGAGGTAATAAATGGTTTGTTAAAGATGCAAAAGAATTCGTTGAAAGCTGACACCAAGGATTCTTTAAGGGGTATTGAAGGTATGGCGGCATCTGCTTATTTTTCAGTTTTTGCCAAGCTTATAACACAACAAAAAGCCGATTTCATTTTTGAAGGCCGAAATCGGCGTCCTGCGAGAGATGAAGTAAATGCAATGCTTTCGTTCAGCTATACGTTACTGGCGAATGAAATAACTTCGGCTCTCGAATCTGTTGGTTTGGATCCCTATGTGGGCGTTTTTCATGTTGTAAGACCGGGACGCACCTCCTTGTCATTAGATATCCTTGAAGAATTCAGATCTTATCTATGCGATAGATTTGTTTTGTCGTTGATTAATCGGAAGCAGATTCAGCCGAATGATTTTCTCCATCAGGGCGCGGAAGGGATTGTGCTGACAGATAAAGGGAGAAAGAAGTTTATTAGTGCTTGGCAAGCTCGAAAACAGGAAGAAATCATTCATCCCTATCTTGAAGAAAAGGTTAAGATAGGTCTTTTGCCTTTTGTTCAGTCGAAATTATTGGCAAGCCACTTGAGAGGAAATTTGGATGCATATCCACCTTTTTTGGTAAAATAAAATATGAAGATACTTGTCACTTATGATATTGAAACAGCCCTTCCGGAAGGGCAAAAGAGATTGCGTCAGGTAGCAAAACAATGTTTGAATTATGGTCAGCGAGTTCAGAATTCCGTATTTGAATGTAGTCTGACAGAGGTTCAGTTTTTATCTTTAAAGGATGCAATAAAAAGGATAATGGATCATGAGAAGGATAGTGTCCGATTTTACCATTTGCCATCTGGCAAAAGGGTTTCTGTTGAATGTTACGGAAAAGATACATCTTATAATCCGGACGGAATATTAATGGTGTAAATAATATTTCGCGAACCTGAGGCGATACCAAAAAGTCGTTAGGTTCGCGATGATTCGATATTAGATAAATACGCTTACTTAATCAAATAAAAAGGGATATAAAAGCGTTCTTTTATGGGGTTCTCGAAATCTTAATTCTATAGTAAAGAGGATTAGGATAATATAACCTCCGCAGTCGCGCCTCACGTAGGCGCGTGGATTGAAACGCAAACATTACTCGGATGCCAAAATACGTTACTTTGTCGCGCCTCACGTAGGCGCGTGGATTGAAACGTTTTTGAAAATCCCCGTGTTTTTGGCGTAGTCGTCGCGCCTCACGTAGGCGCGTGGATTGAAACTAACTGTCCATAATTATAACCTGACTTACCAGCAGTCGCGCCTCACGTAGGCGCGTGGATTGAAACTCAAACGTTTACGCAAACATTATGCAGATGCCAAGTCGCGCCTCACGTAGGCGCGTGGATTGAAACTGTGATTACATTGATAAGTCCAATCACTTTGGGTCGTCGCGCCTCACGTAGGCGCGTGGATTGAAACAGTATTTTGGTAAACTTGCTCGGTTTCGGCATCTGTCGCGCCTCACGTAGGCGCGTGGATTGAAACTAACTGTCCATAATTATAACCTGACTTACCAGCAGTCGCGCCTCA
>JAIDXM010000087.1:0-19825 GCA_029058745.1 Muribaculaceae bacterium | reverse complement strand
TGGATTGAAACAGTATTTTGGTAAACTTGCTCGGTTTCGGCATCTGTCGCGCCTCACGTAGGCGCGTGGATTGAAACCTAATGATACATTTAAGGTATCACTCCAAAATCGTCGCGCCTCACGTAGGCGCGTGGATTGAAACTAACTGTCCATAATTATAACCTGACTTACCAGCAGTCGCGCCTCACGTAGGCGCGTGGATTGAAACTTAAACGTTTACGTAAATATTATGCAGATGCCAGTCGCGCCTCACGTAGGCGCGTGGATTGAAACGTGATTATATCGATAAGTCTAATCACTTTGGATTTGGTCGCGCCTCACGTAGGCGCGTGGATTGAAACTGTTGTTGGTAATGGTATTGGTCCACTTTTGTCTCGTCGCGCCTCACGTAGGCGCGTGGATTGAAACCAAGCACGATACTGGAGACGAAGAGGAGTAAAAGTCGCGCCTCACGTAGGCGCGTGGATTGAAACAATTTACCTCGTACGAGTGGCGATAATACGACACAGGTCGCGCCTCACGTAGGCGCGTGGATTGAAACCTCGGCCTTTCCGTCTTATGAGCCGCAATCCTGGTGTCGCGCCTCACGTAGGCGCGTGGATTGAAACATTTTGGATGGGTTGCTCACCTATACGGGCAAAGTCGCGCCTCACGTAGGCGCGTGGATTGAAACGCAAAGATAGATTTCGTGATTATATTGATAAGTCTGTCGCGCCTCACGTAGGCGCGTGGATTGAAACAATACTGTTCCGGCTCGGGTCCCGAAAAAAAATCGTCGCGCCTCACGTAGGCGCGTGGATTGAAACTTGAGCGTCGCGCCATTGGCGGTTCTCGCTATCAGGTCGCGCCTCACGTAGGCGCGTGGATTGAAACTTGTCTGTCACAGTCTCCACATCTGTCACAGTCGTCGCGCCTCACGTAGGCGCGTGGATTGAAACTTGGCGGTCTGAGGGGCTTATATCTATAGCCCCGGTGTCGCGCCTCACGTAGGCGCGTGGATTGAAACACCCCTGTTACCCCTGTTTACCCCTGTTTGAGGGTCGCGCCTCACGTAGGCGCGTGGATTGAAACCGCAATGCCTTAACGCTTGACCGGAGCGCGTCAATGTCGCGCCTCACGTAGGCGCGTGGATTGAAACCGCGCGTCCTTATTGCTGTTTTCGGTCAATCTAGTCGCGCCTCACGTAGGCGCGTGGATTGAAACCCGCTTCCACTTTTGCCCGATTGCAAGTTAAGCCGGTCGCGCCTCACGTAGGCGCGTGGATTGAAACAAAAAAACTGTCGGAATGGGACAATTGCGGATACGTCGTCGCGCCTCACGTAGGCGCGTGGATTGAAACAAATTGCGTCTAAACAGTACGCAATAAATACTAATGTCGCGCCTCACGTAGGCGCGTGGATTGAAACCTTGAGCAGTCCGACAGCGTCAAGTGACATTGTCCGTCGCGCCTCACGTAGGCGCGTGGATTGAAACGTTTTTGTGTTTTGTCCTTTTTGGTGTCACAATCTGTCGCGCCTCACGTAGGCGCGTGGATTGAACCCGTGTCTCGCAACGCCTATGACGGGCTACTCGCCAAGTCGCGCCTAACGTAGGTTAAGGGTTTGATTGCAGCTGGAATGAGTTACTTAGGGTATTTTGTGTTTTTTTACCATTAAGGTCCCAAGGGTCATTAAGGTCTTTAGGGACTCTAATGACTTTTGGGGCGGGGTCATTTCATGCGCTTCAGGATGTTGTAGCTGGGTAGCACGCCGAGTTCTCCGGCTTTTGAGAGGTCGGAGAAGGCCTGTGATTTGTTGCCGGCCTGAAGGTATGACAATCCTCTGTTGAAATAAGCCTGTCCGAAATCAGGGTCAATCCTAAGGGCTTCTCCATAGCATTGCATCGCAGATGTGTAGTCGCCAACTGAATAGTATATGTTGCCTTTGTTGAACCAAGCGAATACAAGGCGGGGATTTAACGACAGGGCCATGTCGTAGTCTGAAATCACATCCTGGAGGGAAGCGAAGGCGGCACGCTGGTCGAAAACGTCGTTCGACGTGGTGGGGTCTTTCACCTGGCGTTCGTCAGCAAGAATCTTTGCGAATTTGGCATATGCCCGGGCCATATACGCAACCGTGAATCTCGGGTCAATCTTCAATACCTCATCAAGGTTTGCGATAGCGTCCGGATAGTTCTTCAACATCGCTTGCACCACCCCAAGGGCCAGGCGGTCAACAGGGCGTGCTTTTCCGGATTTGATAAGGGATATGATTTCGTCGGCATATCCGAAGAGTTCTTCAGTGGCTTTGGTGTCCGACCCTGCCGAGAGTCCGGGAGTCAGGTAGAACTGTCTTTGGATAAACCGTTGCTGGTTAAGGTCGTCAAGTTCCCTGAAGTAGTTTGACACAGAGCGCAGTGACAGTGGAGACGGGGTAAAGGACAGCGCATACATTGGCTCCGGCTCCACTTGTACGTTACGGTCTTGCACACGTCCTTTTATTTTCTCATTATAAGAGAGTTGGTTGTCAACGGCATCAGAAACAGTTACGAGGCGATTGAAGCGATTCATGACCTCGGTCTCGGATTCGTTGTCATCATACCGTTGTTTTGCATTGTTGCTTTCGGCGGCGGCGATAGCCGGACGGTCGAGAGGGTTTTTCTCAGGATTCTTCACATATCCCTTCACCATATCGTCAGCCTGATACACAAGTTGCATAGCCGTTCTCATGTCTCCCATATTTCGTTTGGCCTCGGCCATCGCGTAATAAACAGGGTAAAATCTTGGGTATTTTGAAGCTATAGCCGTGAAATCGGAGAGGGCCTCCTTGTTTTTGTCCTGTTCCAGCCTTACAAGTCCCCTGTTATATAGGGCGTGGAAATTTCCCGGATCAAGTTTCAGCACATTCGAGAGGTCTTCTTCGGAACGTTCAAGGTCTTTGACCTCATAACGCAGGAGCGCCCTGTTGAAAAGTGCGGAGGTGTTGTCCGGGTCGAGCTCGAGGGTATAGTTGTAGTCGCTCATCGCGCCGAAGAAGTCATCTGAATTGTATCTTATGAAAGCGCGGTTTACATACAGGTCGGCCACTTCGGGATGGAGTCTGATGGCGGCGTCCATGTCTTCTCCCGCTTTTTGCCATTCCTTTCTGTGCCATTCAATCTCAGCCCTTAGCAGGAACGGGTTGACGAGGCTTTTCGACAGGGAAATAGCCTTTCCAAGATCGTCCAATGCGGCCACGGTGTCCCCTTTGGCTATGTTGAGACGACCGCGAGCAGTGAATCCCTCTTCAAATGCGGGATATTGCCGCAGGAGCAAGGCGAAAGTGTTGTCGGCTCCATCGAAATCCTTGATTTCAGTCTGAGCCACGGCTTTGTAAAAAAGGAAATACTTATCGAGCGGATTATATTCGAGCCCTATGTTATAGTCGGCGATTGCCAGAGAATCATTTCCGAGATTCTGCCTTGCGAAGCCTCTCACTTTGTAGGCTTCGGTCTTGAATCTGTTTCGTTCAATTGCAAGGGAGCAGTCGGCTTCCGCGCCTTTAAAGTCATCGAGACTGAGTTTTGCGATGGCTCGATAGAAATATGGGTCTGCGAGATAAGGCTTTGCCTTGATTGCCTGATTGAAATACTGGATCGCGAGCATGTAGTCGTCCATCGAGAGCACGTTTCGGCCAATCGCGAGCACTTGCTCCGCGTTGACCTGAGACACGGCCATTGATGGCGACAGTATGGCAAGGGCTGCGATTGCCGCCTTGCCGAGTGTTCGGTGTGATGAATGAAAACCGGGAATCTTCATGATACTGCAAAATTAGCAATTATTTTAGAATAAAAGATGACATCGACATGACAAAAGAGATTTAAACAAGCTCAAAAATATTTAAAAAAGGTAATCGGAAATATTTCACGCTTATGATTGTGGTTTATATGGAATATTTTTAGTAATTTTGCGCGGATAAATACGCGCATCAGCAACTGATGTGCCAAAAAACCAGAAACAGAAGAAACAATCAACATCAGATGATCAATATAACTTTTCCGGACGGAAGCGTGAAGCAGTTTGATGCGGGAGTCACTCCTTATGAAATCGCGGCGGGAATCAGTCCCCGGTTCGCGGCAGATGTGCTTGCTTCCAAAATCAACGGACAGGACTGGGATATCTCCCGTCCAGTCAATGAAGATGCCACAATAGAACTCTTCAAGTGGGACGATGCTGAAGGGAAGCATGCGTTCTGGCATTCATCCGCACACTTGCTTGCGGAGGCATTGCAGGAGCTTTATCCCGGAGTGAAATTCGGAATCGGGCCTGCCATAGAAAATGGTTTTTATTATGACATCGACCCCGGAGAGCATAAGATTACATCTGAGGATTTCTCGAAGATAGAGAAGAAAATGATGGAGCTTGTGGCCAGGAAAGAGGAAATAGTTCGGGCCGACATCTCCAAGGAAGATGCCCTCAAAATGTTTGGTGACAGGGGCGAGACCTACAAATGTGAGCTTATCAGTGAGCTTGAGGACGGCCATATCACCACCTATACACAAGGAGGGTTCACTGATTTGTGCCGTGGCCCCCATATCCCCAACACGTCTCCGATAAAGGCTGTGAAAATTCTCTCATTGGCGGGCGCATATTGGAGAGGCGACGAGAAGCGAGGACAGCTTGTCCGCGTGTATGGAATCACGTTCCCTAAGAAAAAGATGCTTGATGAGTATCTCGCATTGCTTGAGGAGGCCAAGAAACGCGACCACCGCAAGCTTGGCAAGGAGATGGAGCTGTTCGCGTTCTCTTCTACTGTAGGACAGGGTCTTCCTTTATGGTTGCCCAAGGGGGCTGCGTTGCGTGACCGTCTTGAACAGTTCCTTCGTAAAATACAGAAGAAATACGGCTACCTTCAGGTAATCACGCCCCATATCGGCAACAAGGCTCTGTATGTGACATCGGGTCATTGGGCTAAGTATGGCAAGGATTCGTTCCAGCCGATCCACACTCCTGAGGAGGGAGAGGAGTATATGCTCAAGCCGATGAACTGTCCTCATCACTGTGAGATATACAAGACGAGCCCGCGCAGTTATCGTGAGTTGCCGTTGCGTCTTGCAGAGTTCGGCACTGTTTATCGATATGAGCAGAGCGGAGAACTCCATGGACTGACGCGAGTGAGAGGATTTACGCAAGATGACGCTCATATCTTCTGTGCATCCGATCAGATAAAGGGAGAGTTCCTTAAGGTTATGGATATCATCCTGTATATATTCAAGGCTCTTGACTTCAAGAATTTCGAGGCGCAGATATCTTTGCGCGATCCTAATAACAAGGAGAAGTATATAGGCTCTGACGAGAACTGGCATCTTGCAGAGAGCGCTATTATAGAAGCTTGTGAGGAGAAGGGGCTGAAAGCCAAGCAAGTCGAGGGCGAGGCCGCCTTCTATGGCCCGAAGCTCGACTTCATGGTAAAGGATGCCATTGGGCGTCGTTGGCAGCTTGGAACTATTCAGGTTGACTATAATCTTCCGGAAAGATTCGGTCTTGAGTACACAGGCAGTGACAACCAGAAGCACCGTCCTGTGATGATTCACAGGGCTCCCTTCGGCTCTATGGAACGGTTTGTGGCAGTCCTCCTCGAACATACGGCAGGAAAACTTCCGCTTTGGCTTATACCGGAGCAGGCGGTTGTGTTGCCCATCAGTGAGAAGTTTAACGACTATGCGAGAAGGGTTGTCGAAGAACTCGAAGAGCACGGAGTGCGTGCGTTTGTGGATGACCGCAACGAGAAGATTGGGAAGAAAATTCGAGACAATGAATTGAAAAAAGTGCCTTATTTGCTCGTTGTAGGAGAAAAAGAGGCGGAAAATGATGAAGTTTCTGTAAGAAAACAGGGCGAAGGTGATAAAGGTACGATGAAAATCGTTAACTTTGCAGCCGAATTGAATGCAGAAGTGGATTCAATGATAAATTAACATCTAAATTTTATAGCTGCCTTAGATAGGCGAAGCAACAACTGAATGGAGAAAAAACCACAATTTTCAGGTCCTCGTCGTCCTGCCGGTCCGCGTCCACCGCGTCCCGCAGGTGCAGGGTCATCGGCACAAGGCTCTAAAGGCCGTCGTGGGAATGACCGCAACAGCAAGGACCCTTACGTGATAAACGAGCATATCCGGGCCCGCGAAGTGCGTCTGGTTGGCGACAATGTGGAGCAGGGTGTATATCCGATAGACAAGGCTCTCCGCATTGCAGAGAAAATGGAACTCGACCTCATAGAGATTTCGCCAAATGCAGAGCCGCCGGTGTGCAGAATTCTGGACTATCAGAAATTCCTCTATCAGCAGAAGAAACGCCAGAAGGAGCAGAAGGCGAAGGCTGCCAAGGTTGTGGTCAAGGAAATCAGGTTCGGCCCGCAGACAGACGACCATGACTATAACTTCAAGCTCAAGCATGCGGTAGGCTTCCTAAAGGAGGGTTCCAAGGTGAAGGCATACGTGTTTTTCCGAGGACGTTCGATATTGTTCAAGGAGCAGGGCGAGGTTCTTTTGCTTCGTTTTGCCAACGATCTTGAGGAATACGGAAAAGTGGAGATGATGCCTGTGCTTGAAGGGAAGCGAATGATAATCATGATATCTCCGCTAAAGCCCGCCTCTGGGAAGAAGGATGTCAAAGAATCGCGTGAACCTAAGGGTGGGGATGCGAAGCCGACATCAAAAGAGAACAAGACCGAAGCCCCCGGAAATGAGATTTCCGAGGAAAAGGAATAAAAATTGACAGAGACCGTAGGCACATAGTGCCGAGGTGAAATTTCAAACAACTAAATTTTTACAAAATGCCAAAGGTAAAAACCAATGCCGCGTCAAAGAAGCGTTTCGCGCTCACCGGCACAGGGAAGATTAAGAGGAAACACGCTTATCACAGCCACATCCTGACAAAGAAGTCGAAGAAGCGTAAGAGAAATCTTGACCATACAGCCCTTGTTGACAATGCCAACATCAAGGCTGTCAAGGAGCTTCTGAACCTTCGTTAAGGTTGTAGGCCGGATTCGGGGGGGTGCCGCTGAATCCGACTAAGGAAAAGCTTGTAACTTTCAAATCATTTTTATCATTCATTTATTAACCGAATGTGCAGCACCGCAAGAGCTGAAATGGCCGCTGACATTCAAAAACTGAACAAAAATGCCAAGATCAGTCAATCATGTAGCCTCAAGGGCTAAAAGAAAGAAAATACTTAAACTGACCCGCGGTTACTATGGAAGCCGTCGCAATGTGTGGACAGTAGCTAAGAACACCTGGGAGAAGGGTCTTACTTACGCCTATCGCGACCGTAAGCAGAAAAAACGCAATTTCCGCGCACTCTGGATTCAGCGTATCAATGCAGCCGCCCGTATGGAGGATCTTTCATATTCCAAGCTCATGGGTCTTATTCACAAGGCTGGCATTGAGATTAACCGTAAGGTTCTCGCCGACCTCGCAATGAATAATCCCGAGGCTTTCAAGGCAATCGTTGACAAAGTGAAGTAAATATAATTTCACCGGAATAAAAAAAGCTATCCGAACATGTTCGGATAGCTTTTTTTATTCCGGTGCTGTTTCATTATCCTGTCGTTTTCATCTCTTGTCGCGGATTGAATATGACAGTTATTATGCCTCCGAGCAACATCACCGCGATTGATACGGCAAGAACTAATGTGGAACCACCGTATTCCAGAAGAAGAGGTATGCAGAACACACCGAGCACGGCCCCTATTTTCCCGATTGACGCTGCCAATCCGGCGCCTTGTCCACGGTCTTCGACAGGATACACTTTGGATGGGAGCACATACGTCATAAGATGGGGGCCTATGTTAAGGAAGAGTTCAAATGACATGAAGGCCCCTATAGACAGCCATTTCCCGAGATTGTATTTATATGACAGCAGCAGGACAAGAAGAGACAGTGCGCTTGCAAAGAATCCCAGCCATTGCAGCCGTGCTCCGTCGATTCTGTTTATAAGCAACAGTCCGATTACGAATCCGGGAAGTATGATACACGAAATCCAGAGTGTAATCTGAACTGAATGCTCCACATGAGCAAGCGGAGGTTCTCCCAAAGAGGACTCGCCCAAACCGAGAGCCATTACAAGAATAGGGAGGAAGACTCCTATTCCATACACACCGAGACCTTCGCATGCCCATGGAATTCCGGTGAACACAACTTTTTTCCAGTTAAGCTTGAGGAACATTCCGGGAGAAGTAGTCCGAGATGTGTGATTATTATCAGAATCTGGAGGATTGATTGTGATGTCTTTCCCAAGAAAAAGGGTGAGGCTGCGTTCGGCTTCCGACAATCGCCCTCTTTCTGCCAACCATACTGGACTTTCCCAAAACCTGACACGCAAGATAAACATCAGAGCGGAAATTACGATAATAATCCAAAGGAGGTGTGGCCATGCGGCGGCAGACGTCCAGTCGCTTATAATAATGCAGCATGCGGCTGCCACGCCAATGTTTCCGATAGCGCTGGCCGCCTTGGTGACGCCTACCATTGTTGATTTCCATCGATTGGGCATAAGCTGAGAGACATAGTCAGAGTCAAGACTGTATTCACCTCCGATGGCGAAGCCGATGAAGAAAAGAGAAACAATCAGCACTGGAATGGATGGAAAGATGAGCGCTATGATGGCGGACGCGCACATAATCAGAGGACACAGCCTGAAAAATAATAGATAACCATATTCATCAGACAGTCTGCCAAGGATGACAGAACCTACCATAATGCCGATAAGATCCATCGCACCGATCACTCCTTGCATAAAGGAACTTAACTCAGGGTGTGCGATAATCTGATATAGCGGTATTATGACCGATACAAGAGTGGCAAGTCCGGTGCCTATCAGCTGTCCGAGAGATGCGACGGCCACAATACGCAGATGGCGCCACGACAAAGGGGTATTTTTTATTGTATAATTCATTTTGAATGGTTCTTACAGGCGTGATAGGGATAGCCTTGGATATATAAGTCAGTCTATTTCTTTGGCATAAAAAAATTGTAGGCAGGCAAGAGGAATATCCAGGTGGCCACGCAGAATGGGCCTGTGAGAGTCGGGAGTCCCATAGGGGCGAAGAAAGCGTTCATTGCCGCCTGTACAAACACAGTTGCAATAGTGCCGAAGACAGCCCAAAGAGCCGCTCTCCAGGTGGAATTGCAGAATGTGGCGCCGAGAGCGATGGCAGTAAGGACAGCGGAGAACCCGTATAAGCCATTTGCGATGTCCTGCCCGGGGCCTTGCCAGACAAGAGCAATTACAAGGCCTATTGCTGATCCCGCCGCTGCCCATATTGCGGCCCGAATGTTGCTGACGGCAAGTCCTGCCAGGAATAACAGACCTGTTATCCAAGATTTAATCAGGAACACCTGTGATATTCCGTTGAGCCAATAAGTGATTATATCGAAGAAGCCATATGATATGCCCCCTGTGTGGCCATGTGCAAATTCGGGAGTACCCATATTGACAGCGGGGAATCCTTGAAAAAGTCTTGCAGACAGAAGGAACAGCCATGTGCAGAATACGAATGGAAATGTGAAGGATGAGAGATTCCATTTTCCGAAAATGTTATCCATCCCCGAACGGGCAATGGTGGTCATGGCCGAGCAGATTATCATGGCAATCCACATCCATACCGTATTTGCAAGGAATGTAGGAAATGCACAACCTACAAGAATTCCGTTGAATCCCCAGAGGCCGTTTGCTCCATGCTGGTCGGGAAGCCGGAGAATGTGTCCTGTAAGTGTTGATACGATTATACCGACCAAAGCTCCCCATGCCACAAGAGGGAATCCTTCATGGTATGCCCCGATGAATATCCCGATAAGAAATAGGAGTCCAGTCCAGGCATTATCCTGAAACATGACTTGTCCTGTCCCGCGTGCGACAGTGCAAGGGAAGTGTCTGATTGATTCAGAGATGTAAATTCTATCGAATGCCATATTTTGAGATTTTAGATTATTATGCAATATTGCGATATATGTAGAGATGTATTCGCTAATTCCTGTCAGGATTTTTCATGACATCAGATGAATTATCGACTGTAACTGTGGTTTTCTCCCCGTCATGTGTCGCAGAGAGGGGTGTAATGAATCCCGAATCAGCGAATCCTGTCCCGACTTTGTTATGTTTTGTGAGGATATTGGTTATATATACGGTGAAAATAGGGAACATCATCATTCCTATGGCAGCCAGGAGTACAGATAGAATCCGGCCGACAGGAGTCACCGCCACAATATTCGAGCCAACGGTGGTGGCATCCATCGACGCCCACCATAGGGCATCGGAGTAATCTTTGACAAGAGGGTTGGGGCCATGTTCGAATAGAAAGAAAGCGAGAGAAGAGAAATATATCGTGAAGAGTAGAGTGACAAGATAGGATATGAAAAGCCCTGTAGCTTTGTTGTAAGTGAACCAGCTGACAACAATCGCCATAGCATATCCACCTCTGATAAGAGGAATATACCGAATCAGATACGTTGCAGTCGGAGAAAAGTCCCATCCATAGTGGTTGATTATGGAATTATATGGGATTGAGACAAGGAAAAAGATGAATCGGGTGGAAAGATAGTGTTTCTTATTCGGAGATATGAAAAACTCGATAAAGAAGTCAGCAAGAAACACCACGCATATCCATAACTGAATTTTCATGAACTGAGGCATCTCGTAGAAGGCCTCATTATGGAATGTGTCAACGGAAATGCAGACTACAAGGAAGATTGAAAGGATAAGAATAATGAGATGCAGAATAGAGTATATCCCTCCTTTCTTGAACAGATAGTCGGCGCGTAGTTCACGGTTGTGCATGTTTTGAGAATCTTTACCCATAACCTTACAGTGGAATAACAGAAGTTTATAAAGAGCGGTAGGCATGCAAATAAAATGATTGCGTTGCCATCAGACTCGATAATATAACAAATCAGATGTAGTTATGGATTGTCATTCTTATTCCGAATTGACAGTATTGCGTAATTGGAAAGTATTTGTTTATTTTGCAACAGTTATATACAGAACAGATTATGAAACTTATTCATACATCCGATTGGCATCTTGGCCATCAGCTCTATGGTTATGATCGCACAGAAGAGTTCCTTCACTTTTTCAGGCGACTTGATGAGATTATAAAAAGGGAGTCTCCCGACGCATTGCTTGTAAGCGGAGACATTTTTGATGTCTCCGCTCCCTCGGCAGGTGTTTCAAAGATGTTTAAAGACCGTCTCCTGATGTTGCAAAGCTCATTCCCGCCGATGACAATCATAGTCACATCCGGCAATCATGACAGTGCCTCAAGAATAGATGTTGACCGTAATCTATGGAAGTCAACCGGGATACATGTGATTGGCACTGTAAGCAGGGAAGAAGGAAAATACGATTTTTCAGAGAATATAATAAAGGTGTCCGACAAGGGATATGTGGCGGCGATACCTTTTGTCAACCGTGCATTCATGCCCAGGGAGTCGGATGAGGAATCTCCGGAGAAATCTTTTTTCAGAGGAGTCGAGAGGACTATGGACAAGGTGAACAAGGAACACCGTCCATGTGTCCTTATGGCGCATCTGCCAGTCATGGGGTGTGATCGCGAGGGACACCGGGAGGCTGTGATAGGAGGGGAAGACAGTATGTCGGCAGATGTTTTTGGCGAGACGTTCAGTTACATTGCACTCGGACATATACATAAGCCGCAGAAGATTAGCGACCGGATGTACTATTCGGGTAGTCCTGTGGCCATAAGTTTTGATGAGTCTTATTCCCACTCTGTGAATATCGTAGAGTTGAAGGAAGGAAGTATTCCTCTGATAAGGAGAGAGGAGATTCCGCCTTTGAGAGAGCTTGTCACGTTTCCCAAAGAGGGAGTGGAGTTCAAGAAGGCTCTCAAGTTGCTTGGAAAGCTGCCAGACAACGACACATCCTATATCCGTCTTAATGTTAGGCAGGAGGAAGACTTGCCTTATGGCTGCATGGAAATGGCGGTGGAGAAGGTATCTGGCAAGAAGTGCCGTTACTGTAGTATAAAATACGAAAAAATCACGGAGACTCCAAGGTCAGGCGTAGTGCCGATGCTGTCGGCCGGGGAGTTGCTGGCATCCACCCCACGAGAGATAGCCGCCGTTTATTTCGCGTCATTGGGGATTCCGGAAGAATTGTCAGAGCGCTATCAGTCGATGATTGCGGATATCGAGTCGGAATTGGACGTGATGTGAAGATATTGTAAATTAGAAAGAGATATGTTGCTGAAGAAACTTACGATACATAACCTTGCGTCGATTTTAGACGCGGAGATAGATTTCAATGGAGAAATGCTTGGCGACGCTCCTGTATTTCTGATTTGTGGAGAGACCGGAGCCGGGAAGACCACTATACTTGACGCCATCTGTCTTGCATTATATGGCAATACGCCAAGAATGACATCAGTGGCGAAAGAAGAGCTTGAACTTACAGATGCGGAGGCACGCAACAGATATTATACTAACGACAATTCTCAGTTGCTCAGGCGAGGGACAGGGGAGGGATTCTGTCGTCTTCTATTTACCGGCAATGACGGGAAGGATTATGAGGCCACGTGGGAAGTGCACCGAAACCATGACAAGGCCGATAAAAGGCTTCAGCGTCCGAGGCGGTTTCTTCATGCTGCCGACAACAGTTTCGGTGAACATAGAATAAACGAGATAGACGAGAAGGTTGCAGAGCTGACGGGGTTGCAGTATGGGCAGTTCTGCCGCACTGTGATGCTTGCGCAAGGTGAGTTCACTAAATTCTTGAAAAGCCGGAAGGAGGATAAGTCGGAGATTCTTGAGAAGTTGACAGGGACTGAGATATATTCTCGCATAGGGATAAAGATAGCCGAGAAATATGGTATGATAAAATCCAGATGGCTTGATTTGAAACGGGAAATTGACAGTGTCTGCCTACTGAGAGATGATGAGGTTGAGTCGTTGAAGGAGCGTCGCATCGAACTTGAGAAGGTGGCTGTAGCCCTTGCCAAAGAACGTGAGTTGATTCGGGCAAAGAGTGAATGGCTGTCAGCATTCCGGATGCTCACGGATAGCCATGAGCGACTCGCGAAGGGGTTGAATGAAGTCAGGGATTTGGTGGAATCAGACGATTTTAAAAGTGAGAGTCGCGAGATTGAACGATATGACAAATCAGAGGAGGGGAGACGTCTTCTTAAAGAGATTTCAATGTCAAAGAGTGTCATTGAGAAGAAAATCGGACTGTTGCCGGATGTGAAGAAATGTTATGATGATGCAGTATGCAAGGAGCGTGATGCACAGGAAAGGGTTCGTGAAAATGATGAGGCAATAGCCGGATTGCAGAAGGAATTTGACAGTTATAATCTTGATAATCTTTCAGAGAAGTTGAAACGTAGTCTTGAGTCGGAGAAGTCATGTTCTGATTTATTATCAAAAATGGAGAGTGTCAATAGCGCCCTTGAGGCTGTCGCTGTGTTCCGCCGGAATCTGACGGATGCGGAACATGAGTTCAAGGTTGCGACAGAAGGGGCTGAAAGTCTCAGGAAGCCGATTTCTGAGGCGGAACGACAGCGTGATATTTTCGTGAAGGCATTGTCAAATCTTGAGATGTCGGTGAGTGATGTGGTAAGAAGCATAAGGGAGGAGTTGTCGGTCGGAGATACATGTCCGGTGTGTGGAAGCCGTATAGAGACAGAACTGTGTGAAGAGAAATTCGAATCATTGTTGCGTCCGTTGCGGGAGGGGAAAGAGGAGGTTGAGAACCGATTGATAAAACTCCGTGCGGAATACAATTCATGTAAGGCAAAGGCAGATGGAGCCGCAAAAAGGAGAGAAAGTTCACGACGGGATACGGAGTCATGGGACATACGTATAGATAAACTGACAATAGAATTGGATTCCCTTAAGCGTGAGTCAGGATATGAAAACCTTGGAGATGAGGATTTGAAAAGAGAGTGCCTGTCGCGTATGACGGAATTAAGGGATGAGATTTCGGAGATTCGCGAGAAGCAGGAAAAAGGAACAATGGTATTGAAAAATCTCCAGGGACTCCAGAAGAAAGGGAAGGAATATGGGAGGATGCTTGTGGCGAGTAAGGATGCCGTCACAAAAGCACTGTCGGCATATGAGGTGCTTAAATCAGATATCGGTTCGATAGAGAAGCAGAAAGAGGGATATGAAAAAGATCTGATGTCGTTTTTGGAATCGACGCCGGATTTTGATATGGAATCATTGGCATTGTTCGCAGGCCTTGACAGTGCTGTCATGGTTGGCAGACGCGAAAAGATAGAAAGACGTCTTGCAGAATTGAGGGATGTGGAGTCGAAACTTTCAGCTGTCTCAGAGCAATTGAAAGAACATGAAAAGAAACGTCCGGATATAGATGAGGGAGAGGACGTCAGCACTCTGAGGGAGTCTCTTGCTGGAATCGATAAGGATATGAAAGCCTCAGATGTGGAATTGGGCCGAGTGACGGAGATGCTGTCCTCAGATGCGTTAAAGCGTAAGGAACTTGCTGAGAAGCTTGCAAGACTTGAGTCAGTCCGGGAAGAACTGGACAGTTGGGAAGGTCTTTACAACAAGCTTGGCGACCAGAAAGGGACAAAGTTCAGGGCGGTAGCCCAGAGTTTCATATTGCGTTCGCTTCTGGACAATGCCAACCTGTATATGCGTAATTTCAACGAACGCTACACATTGACATGTAATCCCGGGACTCTTGCGATTCTTGTAAGAGATTGCTACAAGCCGAGCGACCCTCAGCCAGCCTCGATTCTGTCGGGAGGGGAAAGTTTCATGGCCTCTCTGTCTTTGGCTTTGGCATTGTCGAATCTGCAAGGAGGAGGAATGGGTGCCGATGTCCTGTTTATAGACGAGGGATTTGGGACACTTTCATCGGAATATCTCGGCAATGTCATGGATACTCTTGAGAAACTTCATCAGGTGGGAGGCCGTAAGGTGGGACTGATAAGCCATGTAGCGGAGATGAGAGAGCGAATACCTGTTCATATCAATGTGGTTCGCGAGTCACCGGCTTTGAGTAGAGTGACAGTGACCCGCGAGTATTGACACGATATACTTATAGGATGGCTACTAAGGTTGAATCTCCGGCCAACCGTCTTTCCATTTTATTTCCCGGATAAACAGTTTGCTTGCACCGCTGTCTCTTTTGGCGTATCCGTGAGCAATGAAACACCATTTCCCATTGAACTCATAGACGCTGCAGTGGCCGACTCCATAGTAGTCGTCTGATTGTCCGGCGACAAATGAGCCGCCACCAGTCGTCATGTCTCGCCCGTCTCTGTCGAGATATGGCCCATCCACGTTTTTGCTTCTCCCGACTACAGTCTTATAATCGCTCTTCGCGCCTCGGCAACAGTAGTCGTGGCTTACAAAAAGGTAATAATATCCATCACGGTATGTTATGAAAGGAGCCTCAATCGCATTCTGACCGGCCGAACCATTCGTGTGTGAGTCAGATGGCGTCTCATGGCGGCGTGCTATGGTTACGGTTTGCCCCAAAGGGGTTTTCATGTCCGGCATCAACCTTACAAGCTGGATTCCATCCCAGAAAGAACCGAACGTGAGCCATGGGTTGCCATCCTTATCGGTAATTATGTTGGGGTCGATGGCATTCCAATCGGTTTTGCCAGGAATTGATTGGATTACCAATCCGAGATCCTCCCACTTATAATCCGGAGACTTGGGATTGAGGGTTGTGTTTGACAACACACCGATTGCGGAAGAATTCTTGCCAAATGATGAGCAACTGTAATAAAGGAGCCATCTGTCTTCGCTTCTGAAGATGTCTGGAGCCCAGGTATGGCCATTGTAGCCGGGTACTGAGTCTTTTGCCCATTCCGGGATAGGGTCCAACGGGGCTTTTTCCGGATTCCAGGATGAGAGGTCGGATGATGACATCATGGATATGCCGTTTCCTGTTGAGAACAGATAGAATCTGCCGTCTTCAAACGCCATAACGGGGTCATGCACATTAGGATTTTGGATGACACTCTTTTTTATATCTTGAATGGGAATGGAGTCAGACGATACTGCCGACGCGGTAAGAGCAATAAAGGAGAGGAATGATGAAAAGAATATAGTTTTCAAAACAGGGTTGATAGAAAGGTTATGGATAAAATGCATAAAGCGTAATAAAAGACTAAATCCGTAAGGATTAAGATAATCACTTACGGATTTAGTTTAGTGTCCAAGATGAGACTCGAACTCACACAGCCAAACGGCCACTACCCCCTCAAAGTAGCGCGTCTACCAATTCCGCCACCTGGACAATAAGCAATCTTGGAATTGCAAGGGATTCAATTGGAGAGGTTTGCTCCCCGAATTGCGTTGCAAAATTATAAAGAATTTTTAAAACTCGCAAATTATTTCGGCTCTTTTTTGTAATTTTGTAGAATATAAGTTTTTTAAGAATTTGTAAATTAATGATTATTTATGATTTATGGTCTGAGGCGATTTTGGGCGACGGTGGGCATTTTGCTTGCTGTTTCTGTAAATATTTCGGCAGTTGAGCCAACATGGAGTGTGGATTTTGGTTCTGTGTTTGACAATAGGGAAGGAGACGACAAGATGTATGAGGACAAGACTTTCTTTTTCACATCGTTGGCTCCAGAGATAGGATTGCGGTTTACTGCACATGACAGGATTGCGGGAGGTGCGGTATGGATTCAGCCGCTTGAGAATGGCGTCAGAGACGGAAAGATTGTCCCCACGCTCTATTACCGACATGAATCTGACAGATGGAAGTTTTCTATGGGCATGTTTCCAAGAACACAATTGAGGGAACCACTGCCAGGTTTTCTATGGAATGACTCTCTTTCCTATTTCCAGCGAAACATAAGAGGCGCGCTTGTGCAGTATGAGGAACGCAATGGTTTTTTCGAGGCGTATATCGATTGGCGTGCTATTCAGACAGAGACAAGGCGGGAGGCATTTAATGTGGTGTTTCATGGGGAATGGAGACCTAAGGCGAAGTCTTTCCTGCTTGGTGGCCACGTGATGATGAACCATTTCGCGAAGACTCGCCATGCAGATGAGAGCCAGAGTATAGTTGACAATTTCCTGGTGAATCCATACATCGGTGTTGATTTGAGTCATAATACGGCACTTGACAGCCTTGTGGTGAAGGCTGGCGGATTATTCACTGTAGAGCGTTATCGGGAATATAACGGGTGGAAGACTCCTGGAGGTTTTTGGCTTGACGCCATTTTTGAGTGGAGATTCCTGGGACTAAAGAATTCACTATATGCCGGCGGGAAACTATATCCGTTATATGGGAAGTTTGGCACGTCTTTATATCAGGGAGAGTCGTATTATCAATCGAGCTTCTATAACCGGACAGATGTGTATGCGCATGTGTTGCGTAATAGGTTTATGGATCTTGAGGCTCAGTTGAATTTCAATTTAGCCAAGGGGTGCTTTATGTTCTATCAGCGTCTGGTGCTTAACATCCACCTTGGAAATATATGATGAGGCGGTGATGCTTGATAATTCAATATCTGTAATTGAATCGCGCCATTACGATACCTTCTGGCGATTCTGCGGGTGAAGCGGATAAAGGGACGGGACACTCTTGTGCCCGTCCCTTTGATTCTCTAAATTATTTTTTGAATGATTGTTCGATTCAGTCATCACTATAGTGATGACTGTGATTGTTTGAGGTTATCAGTTATTCTGGGGTGTTACTTTTTTCGGTGTTGTCATCAGTCATCTTGAAGTTTACAGGGAGAGCAAAGCTGCATGCCACATTTTTGCCATCGTTCTTTCCCGGGGTCCATCGTGGACTCAAATTCAAGACACGGATTACTTCCTTGTCGCAGTCTTCTCCACCGGTTTTTAGAATGTTGTAGTCACCGAGAGAGCCGTCCTTGAACACGGTGAAGCGAACAATTACGCGGACATCATTTTTCTGATTTTCCGGATATTTGATGTTATCGCGCAAAAATTGAAGGAGGGCGGTCATGCCACCCGGAAATTCAGGAAGCTGTTCCGGCGTTGAAAAAACTTCCTCATTCTGTTCATGAGACATTGGGGAGGCGGTTGATTCATTGGCAGATGAAGATATGATTTGCGAGTCAGAAATCAAATCATTAACTTTGCCGTAGTCAATCATGTCGGGGGATGCTTTTCCTTGGGATGAGAAAAACTGACTGTTGTCGGATTCCTTCATGGACGACAATAATTCTGCGACAGACGGTTGAGAGAGTCCTGCGACAGCTATCGCTGCCATCGGGACAAGGGCGAGCGCCGCAAGAGGGCGGTAGCCACTGCTTTTCTTTGATAACATCATAGTTATTCTTAATTTAAGTTGACTATTCAGACTGTCGGCGAAGGTTGGAGCTCCGGAGCCGACAGCTTTTTTTATTAACATCATCTGATAGCGGTATGGGTCAGGACGGGATACCACCTCATCCACTTCATATTCATGAACGATGCGTAGTTCCCTTATCATAAGATATGCGGCAGGGTTAAACCACTGGAAGGCGATTGCGGTGTGTGCGATTATAAGGTCAATCCAATGTTTGCGTTTAAGGTGAACTCGTTCATGAGCCACGACAAAGGGTAGGTCGGAGTCGATGTCGTCAGGGCGTATCATGATAGTGTTTCCCCATCCGAACGGACCTGGAGCAAGTGGAGACACCATGACTTCCGGGAATTCTCTTATAGGATATCCCGAGTTCATCAGCATGGCAAGTTTCAGGGCGGAAATAGCCACTATGATCATCGCCACACAAATGCCGAAAGCATAGATTGACTGAATGAGTATAGACAACTGCGTAAGGGAAAATTTCTCGGCGTATGCGGAAGGGGACATGTCGTGATGGCTTAATATCGCCAGAGGGGAGCCTATGTCTAATCCATGAGCCAGGTTTGAGCCTGGACTATAAGTGATGAACATAGGCAAAAGAAAAGACACTGCATATATCATAAGGAGAGTTGCACGGTTGAACCTATGGCATGAGGCATCTGAAAGTGCTAATCTATAGCCACAGTAAAGAACAGACATGAAAACGGCAACCTGCAATGCATATACAAGGAATGTGCCCATAGCTAATTCTTTTTTTGGTTTTCAATTTTGTCGATAAGACTTTTAAGCTCATCGGTGGAGATTTTTTCATCATTCACCAGCGCCGATACAAAACCGAGATAGCTCTTCCCGAAAAGGCGGTCAACCATTCTGGACAGATATGAGCTCCGGTATTCTTGGAGGGATACCACTGGTGAATATCGGAAAGAGTTGCCGAACTGTTCGTGTGAAAGCCACCCTTTGGTCTCTAATCCTCTGACAAAAGTGGCTACAGTATTGAAATGCGGTTTAGGGTCAGGCATCATATCCACGACTTCTCTTATGAACATAGGCCCCTGTTGCCAGAAACATGTCATAATTTCCTCCTCTTTAGCAGAAAGTGATTTTTTTCGGTTCATATATTATAATTTGGTTCATACAAAGGACAGGGTCTTATTCGTCTGTCATCAGTGTATGTTGTGGAATAATATGCCGCAAAGATATAACTAATATTTTAGTTGTGCAACTAAAATATTAGTATTTTTACTAAAAAAGTAGTTATTGTAAAAAATAGGTGTATTCATCATATGGCAGGGAGAAAAAATCTAAAAAAAATACTGTGTATATAGAATTGAATATCATAATAATGAATTGTAGCGTGTGAATTAAGTGCAAATTTTTTTGAAAAAATATTTGCACGGATGAAAAAAACGTTGTAACTTTGCAACGCAAAAAGGGAAACACGAGAGCTTCCCGAGGCTGAAAAGTCAAGCAAAATGCGAAAATAGCTCAGTTGGTAGAGCACGACCTTGCCAAGGTCGGGGTCGCGGGTTCGAGTCCCGTTTTTCG
>JAIDXM010000086.1 GCA_029058745.1 Muribaculaceae bacterium | reverse complement strand
TCGGGGTGAAAGGATTCGAACCTTCGACCCCCTGCTCCCAAAGCAGGTGCGCTAACCGGACTGCGCTACGCCCCGATGGCCTTGACAGGCTTTTGATGCCGCAAAGTTAATTCTTTTTTTTGAAATGTCATAATAAAAAAGCGAAAAAAAGATGAAACAATAAAAACGGAGAAAAAGGAGGTGTTTATAAGTTTGTGAAAAATCGGCAATTTAGAAGAAAATTGCAAAATAAAATGTTAAAAAGTTTGCAATAGGCGGATAAAAGTATTATCTTTGCGGCACCGATTTCTCCGAAGCCCACAAGTCGTGGGTATGGGGGAGGGAGGTGACTTAATAATTAAAGCGTTACTTGACGCTGATTCTTGACCGTCTGAAACTTCGCAACTTTCAAAATCCAAGTCAAGGGTTAGGCAACGAGGGACGCCGCATGGATATGGATTCCATGCACAGAGGGCTGAACGCGAGAGCGTGAAGCCTTCCAAGTGCATTAGATTCATAGTTGCGTGGGCTTCACTGTTGCCATCCTGCTTGGAAGGCAATGCGAAGGCCTCAGACGGAAGGATGGCGACAAGATTGGTTCCCACGCTTTCGTTTTTTTTTATCCCAAATGGGGAATCACGGGATGACACTAACCAGACAGTTATGGTGTCACAATACTTGTCATACAACAACCTGCATCATCGGAGATTCTTGAAAAAACTCGCGTCTCTTGCCATGATACTTGCCACGCTGCCGACCGCCGCCCAGGAGGTTGCGGTGAAGACCAACCTGCTCTATGATGCCACCACAACCCCCAACCTCGGAGTGGAAGTGGGACTTGGGGGCAACCATACGCTCAACCTCGTGTATGGCCTTAACCCCTGGAAATTCGATTCAGATACTCACGGAGAACGGTTTGCCAAGCATTGGGTGTTTATGCCCGAGTTCAGATGGTGGACATGTTCCCGACTCAACGGCCATTTCTTCGGCGTGCATGCCATGGGAGGACAGCTCAATGTCTCCAATGTGGATTTGCCCATGCCGGGAGTGTTCTTCAGCGGCGTCAACCTCCGCAAGGCGGTGCGCGACTCCCGCTATCAGGGTGCATTCGCCGGGGCCGGAATCACATATGGCTATCAATATCCCCTCTCACGCCACTGGAACCTCGAGGCCGAGGTGGGTGTCGGTTATGCCCACGTGTGGTATGACCGCTATCCCTGCGGCGACTGCGGGAGCAAGCTCAACAGCGGCCACGCCAATTATGCCGGACTCACGAAGCTCGGTCTTTCCATAATGTATGTTTTTTAACCCCTGATATATAGCAAGGACATGAAATCAATCGAAAACATGAAACGGATAATCCTGATTTCGGGGGCGGCCATGCTTGTGGTTCCTGTGTTCGGAGTGACGCCGGAAGAGGTGGAGATCGAGAATTCACTCGCGTTGCCGGTCAGCGATAAGATGAAATTCAGCGCCGACATAGTGCTCGACGCTGTCAAGGTGGGGGCCAACCGTCAGCTCTACATCACTCCGGTGATAGGCGACGGAGAGGGGAATACCCGTGCATTCCCGTCGGTGCTTGTCAACGGGCGCTCCATGCAGATAGCCTGGGAACGCGGCACTGTCAAGGCCCCGGCGGCTTATGCCGGAGGGGTGGAGACGGCGGTGCGCCGCGACAACGGCAAGGCGCAGACCGTCAGCTATAACGTGTCGGTGCCGATGGAGAAATGGATGTGGAGCCCCACGACATATGTGAAATGGATGCTCGACACATGCGGCTGCGGCCATCACAGCGGCGGCGTGGTGAAGGAGGAGACACTGTTGCGTCTCAATCCCGCCGAGAAGATGAGGGCTTCCTATATGGTGCCCGCGCTTGCCCCGCTGCCGGTGTCGGTGCATGAGGGTAAGGCGCATGTGCAGTATGAGGTGAACCGCACCGACCTGCACACGGCTCCCTATGTGTGCCGCAACGGCCAGCCAATCGACAACCGCGAGGAGCTCCGGATAATCGACGACTCAATCTCCTATGCGCTGAGCAACCCCAATGTGGAGATTGCCAAAATCCGGATATGCGGCTACGCCTCTCCGGAGGGCTCCTACGTCAACAACGAGAAACTGTCAACGGGACGTTCGCGTTCCCTTGCCGAATATATAGCCTCGCGCTACAGTCTTCCCGCCGACCGGTGTGAATATGACGCGGTCGCCGAGAACTGGGCAGGCTTCAGGAAACTCGCCGAGGAAGACACCTACCTTCCTGCGGCGCAAAAAGAGAAACTCCTCGCGCTCATCGACCGTCCTGTGTATGGCCCGGCGGACTACGACGCCAAGGAACGGGAACTCCGCACATCGGCGGAATTCAGCGGAATATACAGCAAGGTTATACTTCCGGAATGGTTCCCGCAACTGCGCACCACCCGCTTCGAGATCCAGACACGCCTGAAGCCCTTGAGCGACGAGGAACTTGCCAGGGTCATAAAGACCGATCCAGAGAAGATGTCGCTCAACCAGATGTTCAGGGTGTCGAAGCTTTACCCCGAAGGGTCCGCAGAGTTCAATGAGGTGATGGCCACGATGTTGCGCTATTATCCCGATGATGAGGCCGCCAATCTCAACGCCGCGTCGGCGGCATTGAAAAACGGGGACCTCGACAGGGCCGGGGCGTTGCTCGACAAGGCCGGCGACTCAGCCGAAGCCTGGAATGCCCGGGGAATACTTGCCAGCTGGAGGGGAGAGATGGAACTTGCCAGGGAATGTTTCCGAAAGGCCGGGGCCTTGTCGGAAGCTTCCAAGAACCTTGAGATGCTTGGCCGGTAAAAACTCAGACTGTCGAAAAACTCAGACTGTCGAAACAAGATGGATATTTGCCTCAGAGGGGGTGTCAGAAATGGTTTCCCATGAAATCATTTTGACACATCCTCGGGTAATCCCCACACCATGATTACTCAGTCATTGACTGGATATTCAAGAGTTACGAATAAGAGAATCAGCGTTTTAATAAAAAACTGCTTGCCTTTTAAAGTCAGCGCATAAAATGTCTGTGCAATTCCATGGCATGCAATCCTACATGCCGGAGCCAAAGGGATGTCTCCACATCCTGCAATGCACATATACTTTGTGATTTTTGAAATAAAACGTAGAGAGACAGATAAAACAATTTTATTCATAAACAACAATTAATAACAATCAATTCAAACTCGTATGATGAAAAGATTTTATTACGGAGCGATGGCCACAGGCCTCGTCTTCACGGCTTGCTCATCCGACAATCTGAGCGAACCGGGACAGAACGGTCCGTCAGACGTTGACAAGACTGTCTATGTGAAAATGAGCATCCACGGAGATGTCAACAACGGTACCCGCGCCGGCCTTGACACTGGTAATCCCGTTGATGGTACGGACTTCGAGGATGGAGAGGGAACAGAGTCTGCTGTCAACAGTGCATATTTTGTGTTCTATGACGCTAATGGTATTCAGGTAGGTGATATCGTTTCAATCAACTTGAGTAATGCTGAGTCATCAGTTGGTGATGGAGGAACGGTACAAACTAAATACAAGAGTGTGGTTCCTGTCAGCATCAAGAAAGGTGAACTTGACCCGGCTAAGGTTATTTGCTATATCAACCCTATCTCACCTGCCGCATTGCAGAATCCTCTCAATGTAATCGAGACCATCACCAGGGAGACTGTCAATTTCGAGGGAAGCGATGGAAAAGTCTATTTCCCGATGAGTAACTCTGTGTATTATCCCACCGAGGGTGACGGGACACCTCAGATTGCAGTTGAAATTAAGGGTGCCTTGAAAGAAACTTATGAAGAGGCTTCGAAACCAGAAGCTGAGGCAATCGACGTGTATGTTGAGCGTTATGCATCCAAACTTGCTTTCTCTCAGACAAAACCTGCTGATTCTTACACCACAGCTACAGCCCATGGAACTTTGGTAGCGACAGAGACTCCCGTTGTCTTGGATTTTGTTGCTGAGAAGTGGGCTGTGAACGCGGTTGCCAACGAGACTTATGTTGTGAAGTCGTTCAGAGAAGCTTCAGATGCCGGTACTATTCTTCCGGGTGACTATACCTATGATGCATTGAATGCTGCATTGAATACTCCCAAAGGAGGAACTCTGTTAGATGCCAGTCAAGCGTGGGCTTGGAATAATGCCAGCTATCACCGTTCATACTGGGGATGCTCTCCGGCATATTTCACAGAGAAATATCCCGAAGTGGCATCTGATGTGGAGAACAGCGAATTGCATCAGCATTATTTTACTTATGCGGAACTTAGTGCCGGTGAAGAGGGTACGTTTGATGCTGATGAGACAGATCCTCAGTATTTCCGTGAGACAACTGTAGGCACTCCTGCTCTTGCTGGAGGTAATCCCCAGGCAGCGGTTCCTTCTGTCATCCTTGTCGGCAGCTATAAGGTGACTGTGAATGGCACTGAAGCCCCTGCTAACAGCAGTTTCTACACTTATATCTCCGGCTCAAACGGAAAGCCGTTGGTGTTCTTTGAGAATGAGACAAACTCTGTTGACAGTAAGGTGGCCTATGGTGTCAGCATGTTGGAACGATTCATCGAACAGACTTCCGTTTTGTATAAGAAAGAAGAAAACGGTGGATACAAGGCTCTGAATCTTACTGATGACAAGGCGATGCTTCTTGCTGCGCTTACGATTGAACGTCCGAAAGATGCAGTGCTTAAAGACCCCTCGGCAGAGGACAACGATATGAAGGTTCCCGCCCGTCAGCGCACACTTCAGATTAAAAAGGACGGAAATCTCTCTGGTATCTATATCGCAAGCGGAAACGGTTACAAGCAGGTTGTCAACAGTGAAACAATCAATCCCGGTGAGATTTCTGTTACCGACGCCAACCGTATCCTCATGCAGCAGGTAGGTTTCGCCAATTTCTATGAAAATGGCCACGCTTACTTCAACATCCCTGTCAAGCACTACGGCTGGTATCGTGCCGGCAATTCCAACAAGGATGGCGAAGCTATCGACTGGAGCAAGGTTATGGTAGGTGACTTCGGTATGGTCCGCAACCATTCATATAAGGTTAACGTGACTGCGATTACAGGTCTCGCTACCGGTATCGGTGGTGATGACGATCCCATCGTTCCGCCGGCAGACACCAAGGACTACTATGTGGCTTATAAGGTTAATATCCTGAAGTGGGCAGTCGTTCCCCAGCAGAATGTCGAGCTTAAGTAAGCGGTATTGAAAATCAGGTAACAGCAAGAGCATGAGGTATATGTGTGTTGATGAATGTAGGGACATGCCTTTGGCATGTAGGCCTGCTCACAAAGGAATTGCACAGGTATTTTATGCGTCGGCTACAGACTGACTTGAGATGAGAGACTGCGGCATATGCCGCAGTCTATAAAGGACCGGAGGGGGTGACAGCCCTCCGGTTCACCAGGGGCGCCGACAGACTCGGGAGCGTCCATAATACAGAAAACAACAGAAACCATGCATATCAAGAAACTTAAAAGCAAGATTATCATGACGGCATCCCTGTTTGCCGGAGTCATGACATCGGGATGCACTATGGTGACCGATGACCTGGACCCTTGTCCGGCTTTGCTGAGGATAAGGTTTGTCTATGATTACAACATCAAATGGGCCGACGCTTTCCCGCACGAGGTGACATCGGTCAACGTATGGGCCTTCAACCCGCAGGGAGCGTTGGTGTGGAGCGGGGCCGCCGCAGGCCAGGAACTTGCTTCAGGCAACTTCTACCTCGACACGCCTTTGGAGGAGGGAGAATATGACTTCGTGGCATGGTGTGGCCTACAGGGTAACACCGACTTCGACCTCGCCACCTACACCCCGGCGTCGAAGGAGGAGCTTGAGGTGACGATGAAGACGGTAAGCGTGGATGGTCTCGACATCTCCGCCTCCGACCTTCCCGGCCTTTACCACGGCTATGTGGCGGGTGTGGAATATGTGGTTGACCCTTCCAATCCCACTATGAAGACCGTGACGATGCCGCTGATGAAAGACACCAAGGATGTGCGCGTGATGCTCCAGCATCTCGACGGCAGCGAGATAGACAACCGCGACTTCACGGTGAGCATCACCGACGACAACGCCCTGTATGCCTGGGACAACGCCCTGTTGCCGTCGCCGGAGGTGACATACCGTCCGTGGAATGTGAAATACGGTCAGGTGACAGCCCCGGGGGAGGATGAGGGCACGCGGGCCACCACCACGGTGGCGTCGCTTCTCTTCGAACTTTCCACCGGAAGGCTCATGGCCGACTCCCGGGCCATGCTGACAGTACACCGCAACTGGGACGACCGCGACATAATCCGGGTGCCGTTTGTGGATTACCTTCTGCTTGTGAGGGGACACTACGGCGACATCCCCGACCAGGAGTATCTCGACCGTATGGACGATTTCTCGATGGTGTTCTTTATCGACAAAAACAGCAACTGGTATGCCGCAGGGGGCATATTCATCAACAACTGGGCGGTGGTACCCCCTCAGGAGAGTCCGATGTGAGCTGAGTGTTCCTGCTGGAATCATAGAGAGAACATAGGAAATAAGATTGATTATGAGGTTATCAAGATACATGACATATATAGTGGCTCTGGCGATGTGTGTCGGGATTTTCCCGGCGTGCGACGCTGTCACTGACACACCCTCCGGGCCGTGTCCCGGAGAGGACGCGGTGGAGCTAAGCTTCCGGATGCTTACCGCCGCACCGTTGACGGGCACCCGTGCCGACAGCCAGGGGCACCCCGAGGCCGACAGCGAATATGTGGAATTTGAAGATGGCATAAATGTCGGGGATTTCGCGTTCTTCATATTCGTGGGTGAAGGGGATGACGCGCGCCTCGTGGTCAGGAACGCCAACATAGCGTCGTCAGACGACCCTTCCACGATGATAACGGGTTCTCCGGGGGCCTATACCGTGACTGTGAAGATTGAGAAAGAGAGGCTTGACAAGATATTGGGGCATCCGTTGACCCCCGGCGGCAAGGATATGGTGAGATTCCGCTTCGTGGTTTTCGCCAACTGCTACTCCCCGGTGGAACAGGGAGTGAACCCGGACGGCGGCGGAAGGTATGACGAACTCTCCGGCGACACCTACGGCCACACCTATGGCGAGATTGTCGCCTCCGCCACGAGGTGGGGATTCGCGATGTCGGAAATCTATTCCCCGATATCGGACAGCGACTCGTCGCTCGACGGCTTGTTCAAAGGTAACATACCTATGTATGGCACCAATGACTTCACGGTGACAGAGGAGGCCCTCTACGCGAGCCGTCCCGACGAGCGTATCTACCTCGGGGAGATAGACCTTCTCCGTGCCTTGGCGAAGGTGAGGGTGACAGACAATATCCGCGACAAGGACAGATACGGTTTCCCGCGCATAGAGAAGGTAAAGTTTTTCGGTTCGCAGAGTCATGCCCGTCAGCTCCCTTATGAGGCCGCCTCATATCAGAACGGCACGCAGGTGCATAACCCCAACATCTTCCTGTCCGGGAGTCCGGCACAGGTTGAGGATGGTGCTTTCTCGATGGGTTATATCCCGCAGGATTGGGTGACGCCCGCCACCGGGGGAGTTAAAACCTGGCTGGCATATGTGCCGGAGCAGGAAATCGCCAATGTCAACGGCAATGTGGCGGATGGACTCCCGATGTTCCGCATTACAGTCGGCACGAAAGGTGGCGTGAATGACTCCGGAGAGGTAGTTGCCGCAGAGACAGAGGAGTATTACGTGCCGATGACCGGCTACGAGGGACAGGAATTCGCATTCGGCGACAATATCCTCCGCAACCATGTCTATACCCTCAGCGTCAACGACGTGAGCCTCGGTTCCCCTCTCGACCTCACGCTGAGTGTGGCGGAATGGAACGAGTCGGGGCTCAACCTCGACTATACCACGGAGGTGAACGTGTCTGATCTGATAAAATGGCAGGACGGGACATTCGCCGCCGACAACGATACTGACGGCGTGCTTGTGATGTTGCCGTGGCATGACAACGCCCCGGTGGCGGCTGTGGCCACATTCGGCATAAAGACACCAGCCGGGGCCACGTGGACCGCCGACCTTTTGGTGACAGAAGGGACGCAGGGCGCGTTCAAGTTCCTCGACCCGGAAGGGAATGAGGTGGCGTCGGTGTCAGGAATTGTTGGTGAGCTGTCTGCTATCCGGATAGTCACCACCAATCCGGAACCGGCCGTGAGGACAAGCGCACGGCTTGTGGTGACGGTGCGCCGCGCCGACGGCTCATATGTGGAGGCCCCGTTGTGTGGCGAACAGGATTACAACAATTATACGATAGTTCAGAACAGTCAGCTGTAAAGGCGAAGACTACGCTGTTTGCAGAGATATAGAAAAAGGAAGATGAAGAGAATTATAGCAAGATATATGTCGGTGGTGGCGGCCTGCGTCATGCTGTCGGGTTGCAGCGACGCGCTCGACGGCGGGGGTGTCACCGATGGCTCCGGGATGGTGACAATCAACCTCCGGAACTCTTCCGCCACGCGGTCGGAAGCTTCCGACAACAGCGAGACTCTGATAGGGAATGTGGTGGTGGCTCTCTATCCCGACAGCCCCGGGGAGGAAGAGCCGGCGGTGGCGTTGCAGAAATTTGACGGTCTTGATGTCCACGATGTGGCGAAAGTGCAGATGAAGCTCACCGATGAGATGGTGAACAAGTTGTTCAACGGCGTTTCGGGCGCGGGATGTAAGCTGTATGCCGTGGCCAATGTCGGTGACATGTCGAAAATCAGCGAGAATGCCACCATCAGCGAGCTGAAGGGGACAGTGGCCGCCTCGTCGTTCGACACCCGGAAGGTGCAGGAGTCGTTTGTGATGGCCGGACCCGGCAAGGTGGAGTATAAGGTCACCGGCGGTAAAGGGGCGGCCACCGGCGCTGGCGACCTCGTGAGGGCGGCGGCGAAGGTGCGTCTCAACGTCAAGTTGCCAGAGTCGGTGAAAGACGACAACGGCGACGTGTGGTATCCGGAGGTGAGAGAGGGTAGCGGTATGCGAGTGATGCTCACCAACGGCGTGAAGAGTTCGGTGGCCTCGCCGGCAACCGACTTGCAGCCCGGCGATGATGACTATTACTCCATGACCATGAGGCAGACCGATGTGGTTAGGACACTCTCCGACAGAGGGGCGGGGGAATACCGCTATCAGATGGATGTGCCGCTCTACACCTACCCCAACCGGTGGACGGAGACCCCCGAGGAGCGTCACAAGACGATGATGACGCTTGTGGTGCCCTGGCGCAAGGCGGGTGAGCAGACGTGGTCAACATATTTTTATCAGGTGCCGGTGACAGACCTCACACAGATATCCTCCAACTATTCCTATACTGTGAATCTGAATGTGGGTATGCTTGGAAGTCTCGTGCCGGAGACCCCCGAGGAGCTTGACGAGCTCAGCTATCAGATTGTTGACTGGAGCAGCGAGAGAATCGATGTCAATATCACCGACTCGCGCTATCTGGTGGTGAGTCCGAAGAATTTCGAGGTCAACAATGAGAAGGAGATTACGATACCTGTTTTCTCTTCTCATTCGGTGATTGTGACGGATATCACTATGACCTATAAAAGGTTCAATTATTATAGCGACGAAGACGGTAATGGCAACGGCGAAGTGGTGGAGTTCACCGTCACCAAAGAGCAGATAGATGCATCCAATAAAAAAGCCACAGACACGAAACTCTGCACATACCCCGAAGGCACACTCTCGGCGAATGCACAGCGGCAACTGGAATTGACAGTTAGCCATCCTCTTACGGTTTGGATTCCGTATGATAAGGATGGGCAGGAGGTGTCTTTGACCAAGAGAAATAAGAATAACAGTAATAGCCCGGAGACTGTAAACGAAACGATTGCATATTACCAGGAGAGTAGTTCGAAAGAGGCTGCTTATTCCCCATACACCATCAAGGTGACATTGCAGCATCAGGATAATCCGGCCTATACAGAGGAGATAACGATTGTCCAGTATCCGGGTATGTATATCCAGGCCGACCGAAATCCGGGAGGAAGCTATAATACGGGATGGACTAGTCGTCGTGAAGGGAGCTGGCCTAATAGGTATGATAAATACAGCCCCACGACTTCAGCGTACGGTTTTGTATATGTAAATCCAACTTATACCTATGTTGCGGATAATAGCAGTGGTAATCCTAATCCTGAGCCATTTGGATATTGGAATAATTCTTCGACCCTTGGAGGAGTGCATGGATTGGGTAGCAGCAGTTCTTCGAATAAAAATCCGAATATGTACGTTATTTCAGTTTCTGTCTTGCAAGATGGAAGTGAATATGTAATTGGAGATCCTCGAATGCTATATACCAATAATTCTTTGAACGGAGGTTCAAATTTGACGACATCAACATCGAATGGAAATGAAGACACATCATGGAGTGTGGAGGCAGATGCGCTATATGATGGCACCTCGAAACGAAGATTAAAGTATTATTATCCTACAATAGAGGGCGAAAATAGTAAAATGATGATAGCCCCCAAGATTAGGGTTGCATCTTCGTATGGGGTTTCGGAAGAGAAAAATAGAACGAATATGAGACGGAGGGTTGCGTCATATCAGGAGCAAGGATGTCCTGCAGGCAGATGGCGACTTCCTACTTATGGAGAGTTATTGTTCATCACAACATTGTCAAATGAAGGTAAGATTCCGAAGTTGTTCGATGGAACTTACCTTACTGCCCAAGGTCCATATAAAGTTGACCCAGATAAAAAAACTGTAACAGAATCAAATGCTACTACGTATAGTGTACGCGGAATATATGATGAATGGTATTGGGAGGCGCAGGACAATTATGTGCTTCAGCCTAATTCATCCGGCGGATATGATTTCACGTGGGGTGATGTGCCGAGGAATGCGACCCGGAGTGCGGAGCTGATAAATATGTATAAAAGCAGGATTGTGAAATGAGAAAGATTTTCAGATATATATGGATTGTGGGGATTACCCTTGTCGCGGCGGCTTGCTCGTCGGATGAGATGTCGCCCGATGTCGCCGGTTCTCCCGATGTGGTGGGGGAGACGTTTGACGTGACTTTGTCGGTGGATATGCCGGATCTCTCACATGCCGGGACACGCGGAATTTTCGGTGACACGCCGGGAACGGGGCTCAAGCTTACGCTCCTGGAGTTCGCCCCCGGCAACGATGCCGCCACATCTTTCATCACGAATGTCTATAACGCCGAGACCCTCGACGCTACCAACGTGGCGAACGGTGATGTCGTGAGGTTCAAGGTGACACTCAACACCACCAGTTCGCCGCGCAGGCTTCATCTGATGGTAGCCGGAGATTTCGTGACATGCGGCTACGGCAGTGAGGCGACATTGCTTCCGTCCATCACGCAGGATGTCAACCATGAGGCATACTGGGGACAGGTGGAGTTTCCCGACGGCTATTCCACGACCCCCGACGCGGACGGCAACTCCACGCTTTTGCCAGAGGTGAAGGAAAAGCTTACCGAGGTGCCTGTGGTGCGCAACTTCGCCCGTGTTACAGTCACGGAGAACCTCGACAATTTCGAGTTGTATGGTTTCGAGCTTATCAATGTGCCGACACGCGGCACGATAGCCCCCTGGAGCGCGGAGACGCTGTCGGTGCCCCGGTTGATCGACGAGTCAACGAAAAGTATGCTCCCCTATAGCGTGCTTTCCTCCACCTACCGTGGCATATTGCCCGCCGGTTGCGGGTTCACCAACCAGGAGGGGGACGTGAGAGTGGAAGGATGGGACAATGAGACGAGGTTTTCCCGTTATTCCCGCTATCTTTATGAGCATCCGTTCGAGTCGTCGCGCCACACTTACCTGATTGTGAAGGGGGTGTATAACCGTTCAGGAGTTCCGACCTACTATAAGCTCGACATCGGGAATGTCTCGGAAGAGAACGGGGTGTTCAGCCACTACAACATACTCCGCAACATCAGCTATGATGTGGTGATAAACGGGGTGTCGGCGGCTGGGGCCCCCACGGTGGCGGATGCGATAGACGGCGTCACGTTCAACAATATATCCGCCGACACGCGCACAAGCAACATGCCGAGTGTGTCGGACGGTGAGAATATGCTGATTGTGGGCACCACGAGTGTGGTGTTTGTGGAGGAGGATAAACCCTTCGACCTCACGATGCAGTATATCACCGACGTGACAGGGTCGAAGACAGTAGCCAACGACCGTCTGCAGATGCAATGGCTCGGCGAGGACGACGCGCCGTTGTCAAGTCCGGAGTCCGGGGAGGTTGTGAAGAGTGTGACGCAGACAACCGTCGGCGACCAGATAGTGCTGAAGGTGACACCCAAGACACCGACTGCGGTGACGCGTCTGCAGAAGCTGAGGATAACCGACGGGAACGGGCTCCAGCGGGTGGTGACGTTTGTGTTGCGGGTGCCTTGGGACATGTCGGGATTCCTGGTGCAGAAAGGAATCTTAAATGTGCCGACAGTGAATGTGTCGGAAAATGTCGGGACAGGGGCTGCTTACGAGTTCACCCTTTATTTCAACCTGCCCGACGGTATTCCGGAATCGGTGTTCCCGTTGCAGTTCCAGATAGAGGCCAATCCCCAGAACATAGAGAACAACCCGGTAGGAACGTTGACGGTGGCCACAGGGCCGTCGCTGTTCGACCCTAATGTCCCGGCCATCTCATATGTGAAGACGGTGACATATAACGAGTATCTGTATAAATACAGGGATGATAAGGAAGGGTCGGTGCTCGATATCGGGAGCAGCAATGCCGACCATCGGGTAAGATGCCGTTTCAGGACCATCGTGGCCGGCACCGGCACCACGCGGGTAAAGATATTCAACGTGTATTTCAATTCAGCGGAGACAACCTTTGTAAGAAAATGAATTTAAGTATGTGTTCAAAATTGATTATGGTAGAGACAGAAAGTGTCTGTACTTACAAACCTTCTCGCTATCAAACGTGCCATACACACGTCCTTTTCCCGAATCTCAATGTAGGGACATGCCTCCGGCATGTTAAATCTGATTACCAATTGCATTTCTGAGGGAAGGGAGATGCCTTTGGCATGTAGGATTCGCACAGGTATAGATAATTGATTTAGCACACATATTTATCACGTGGTTGGTTTTTTCAGACCAGAAACCCTATACTTTGTTTACACTTGATATGAGCTAAATATTGAATTTGAAAAATGTAAAAGTTAAACAAGTAGTACGTGAAGGGTGTCGTGGCCGTGAGGTTACGGCACCCTGTTTTTTTTTGATACCAGGTTCAACACGCCGACGGCATATGGTATAATGTAGGGACGTGCCTTCGGCACGTTTGATGGCGGGATGTGGGTGTAGGTGATTGGTAATCAAATGGTGTGTCGGGATGGGGTCAGATGGAGGCTTCGAGACGGGCGATGCGGATGATGTGGTTGGGGATGGAGTATCGGGTCTTGAGGATTTCGTAGGCGTTGTCGGGGTCTTTGGAGAAGACGGAGCATACGGTGTCGAGTTCCTCGACGGTGACGAGGCGGCGGAAGTCGATTTCCTTCCCTTCTTCCGCCCATTGCGCGAGGTGGGAATAGACGGTGGGTACCGACACATCCTTTATGGCGGCGATCTGGTCGGCCTCCATCCCCGCCTCGAAAAGCATCAGCGTCTCCTTCTGGCTCGTGCCGGCAGGCATCCCGGCTTTCCCGGTCTCGAACTTGCGGATTATCGAGATGAACGATTTCCCATATTTCACGGTCTTTAGCACACCGGCCCCGTTGATTTCCCGGAACGCGTCGATGTCGAGAGGACGCTTGCGCACCATGTCGTCGAGAGAGGTGTCGGCAAACACCATATACGGGGCTATGTTCTCCTTCTTCGCAAGTTCCATCCTCACCCTCTTGAGCTGTTCCATAAGCCTCTCCTCGGGCGACAGCTGACGCACGGGGTCCTTCATCTCCGAGCCCTTCCTCTTGTTCATCCAAGGCTCCTGCGGCTCGAAAGTGGCAAGCTCCACCCTCTGCAGCCCCTTCACCACCTTCATGCCGAGAGGGGTGGGGCGCAGGTGCAGGTTGTCGTCGTAGGCCACCTCAAAAAGACCGAGCTGAACCATCTGCAGCAGATAGTTGTGCCATTCACGGGCGCCGAGGTCACGCCCCGCGCCGTAAGTCTTTATCTGATGGTACCCCTTCCGGATAATGTCGGCACGGTTGGAAGCCCTGAGAATGTCGATAACCGTATTCATGGCCTCCCGGGCGTTTATGCGAATCACCGCGCTGAGGGCCTTCTGCGCCAGGATTGTGCCGTCGAACCGCTTGCGGGGATTCCGGCAGTTGTCGCAGTTTCCGCAGTCGGTGACCGTCTCCTCGCTGAAATAGCTCAGCAGGATTCGCCGTCGGCACACGGAAGCCTCCGCGTAACGCTGCATGAAGTCGAGTTTCTCCCCGTTGATTTCCCGCTGTCCGGAATCCTCCACGAAATTGCGCCGCATGATGACGTCGCCGTAATTATAGAACATCAGAGTCTCCGCCGGCATTCCGTCGCGCCCGGCACGCCCGATTTCCTGATAATAGCTCTCGATATTTCCCGGAAGGTTGTTATGGACCACCCAGCGTATGTTGCTCTTGTCGATACCCATCCCGAAGGCAATGGTGGCACACACCACCTGCGCCTCCCCGTTGACGAAAGCCTTCTGGGCCGCTTCCCTGTCGGCCGGTGAGAGTCCGGCGTGATAGCACACCGACTTTATCCCCATGTCGAGGAGCGACTTGTGCATATCCTCTGTCTTTTTACGGCTCAGGCAATACACGATGCCCGAATCGAGCCGGTATTTCCTGACAAACGCCTCGATAACCCTGAGCCGCTGTTTCTTCCCCGGGTCGGCGAGCACTGTCAGGGAGAGATTGGGACGGTCGAACGAACCCACCCACACAAACGGGTCGCGCAGTCCGAGAGCCCCGGCTATGTCGGCACGCGTGAGGCGGTCGGCGGTGGCCGTGAGGGCCATCACAGGCACGTCGGGCATAGCCTCCTTGATGACACTGAGAGATGTATAGACAGGACGGAAATCATGGCCCCACTGCGAGATGCAATGAGCCTCGTCGATGGCCACAAGAGAGACCGGGATGTGGGCGCGTATGCGTTCAAATTCGGCGGTGAGACGTTCCGGAGAAATGTAAAGGAGTTTCACGTCGCCGATGGAGGCGCGGTAGAGGTTGTCGCGGTTCACCGTCTCGTCCTGATTGGAATGCACGGCCTCTGCGCTGATTCCGTTAGCCTTCAGCGCGGCCACCTGGTCGTTCATCAGGGCAATTAGCGGCGACACCACAATCGCGCAACCCGGCATGGCGAGAGCCGGAATCTGGAAACACAGCGACTTCCCACCGCCGGTGGGCATCAGCACGAGGGAGTCCCGTTTCTCAAGGGCGCTCGCTATTATCTCCTCCTGTCCCTTACGGAACGAGGAATAGCCGTAATATCTGCGAAGAATCTCTCTGCAGTCCATATTCAGAATAGAGAATGGAAAAGGGACTCCGCAATCAGCCAGTCGGCCGGGGTGTCGAGGTCAACGGAGCGGGACGAAGGCATCGGCGAGGGCACTATCCGTCGGAACGACGACATGGGGCCCTCCAGGAGCGAAGACACGGAAATCACATATACGGCCCCGTTGTATTCCCACACTTCGGGGGCATCCTGGCGACGTGTGTAATGTCCGTCGCCTTTTGAAATCCGCAACATCCCCTCGCTGTCGGTCTCGAAAGCGTTATAGTAGGGGTTCGTGCGGGCCTCGCAGACAGTCACCGCCATGTCAATTCCGGGGTTCCATCGCTCCAATGCGGCATTTATGTCATCCACGGTGCGCAACGGCGACGTCGGCTGCAGGAGCACGACACGGCAGAACGTGCGTCCGCGACGGCGGAACTCATCGAGGGCATGCATAATCACGGAATATGAAGAGGCCGTGTCGGACGCGAATTCCTCAGGACGCATGAACGGCACCACATCGCCGCAAGAGAGGGCGGCGTCGCGGATTTCCTCAGAGTCAGTCGAGACAAAGACAGTGTCGCCGGGTGCGGCGCATGCGAGGGCCTGGTCAACGGCACGGCACACGAGGGGACGGCCGCAGAACGGCTTCACATTCTTCCCCGGAATCCCCTTGCTACCCCCTCTTGCCGGGATTAGCCACAGAGTGTCAGTCGCGTTCATAGAAGATGGCCTCTTTTGAATATCTTGCCATAAGAGTGCCCGAAGCCCAGTCGTCGCAGGGTTTCAGCTCCACGCCGAGGGCTTCGGCGATTATGTAGTCGGTGATAGGCGCGCCGGCATAAATCGAGCAAATCACGCCCCCGCCGAGACGCGGGTTCACCTCCATCAGCAGATAGCGGTCGGCGTCGAGGTCGTGCAGGAACTGGAGATTGACAGGCCCGCGCAGAGAGAATTTCTCAATCACCTCTCGGCTCAGTTTTTCGAGAATATCGATATGGCATGTCTTGGTGCGTGTTGACTCTCCCCCCATAATCTCGAGGCGTTCACGGGGAACGGTGACAAGAATCTCACCTTTCATGTCGATATAGCAGTCAACCGTGTATTCGCGGCAATGTTCAATATATTCCTGCACGATATAGCTTCCGAGGTCTTGGAGATGCATGAGGTCTTCCATGTTGCGGAAGATGTGTATCCCCCTCGAGGAGCCCCCCTTGCGAGGCTTCGCGATGGCCGGAATCTGAGCCGAGAGCACGGAATAGGTGCGGGGGATAGGGAGAGACGCGGCTTTGAAAGCCTTTGCGGCCTCCGCCTTGTCGAAGAGGGCCGAGGCCATCTCGAAGTCAGTCACCGGCACGAACACGTCCGGCATCCTGTCGCGGCATATGGACGCAATCTCGATTGCGCCGTTGACGAAAGGGAGGATGATGTCGATATCGTATTCCTCGACAACGCGGGCGATGTCGTCGATTACGTCAGGGTCGTTCCATTTCAGCCCCTTCACCACGGTCCCGACCAGGGAAATGGGTACTTCGTCCGAAAGTTCGTAGCTCACTATGTTGATATTGTAGCCGATACGCTGTCCGGAGCGTTTCAGGAGTTCGGCGAGCGAGACCCTGCGGGCGCCGCCGAGGAAGAGGACTGTGAGCTGCTGATTTTTCATCTGTTGTAGAGATTGGGTTTGTAATTCTTGAGGTTGTCGCCGGAAGTAATCCAGTCGATAGTTTTTTGCAAGCCCTCTTCGAGCGTCACCTCCGGCTCCCATCCCGTGAGCCTTCTGATTTTCTCGTTAGAGCCGAGAAGGCGGAACACCTCGCTTTTCGCCGGACGGAGCCGCTCGGGATCGGTGACCCATTTCACGTCGGCCCCCATCAGGGAGGCTATTGTCTTGAGGGTGGTTTCCATCGACACCTCCCTCTGTGTGGCGATATTTATCTCCTCGCCGGCGGCCTCCTCGCAACGGGCTATGGCAATGAACCCCCGGCAAGTGTCGGTGACATAGTTGAAGTCGCGTGTCGGTGAGAGGTCTCCCACCTTAATCTCCCTGACTCCCGATGCAATCTGGGTGATGATGGTGGGGATTATGGCGCGGTCGCTCTGTCGCGGGCCATAGGTATTGAACGGACGCACCACCGAGACGTTCAGCCCGAAGGCGTTGTGGAAACTCAAGGCAATTGCGTCGGCTCCGATTTTTGTCGCGGAATATGGGCTCTGGGGTTGCTTGGGATGCTGTTCGTCGATAGGGACGTAGCGTGCGGTGCCATACACCTCCGAAGTGGAAGTCACCAGCAGCCGCGATGTGCCGGCCGCCTTGGCCGCCTGGCATATGTTGAGAGTGCCCTTGATGTTTGTGTCGATATAACTGTCGGGGGCTATATAGCTGTAGGGGATGGCAATGAGAGCGGCCAGATGGAACACGGTGTCGGCCCCATCTACGAGCGAGCGGCAGAAATCGGGGTCGCGGACATCGCCGGTGACCACTTGCAGGGAGGGATGGGAAATCCCTTCGAGCCATCCCCAGTTGTTGAACGAGTTATACTGCGCGAGGGCTTTCACCTCACACCCCTCGTTGAGAAGGGCTTCTGTAAGATGGCTTCCGATGAAGCCGTCGGCTCCGGTCACTACTACTTTTTTCATTTCCTATAACATTAAAGTGAGAGAGTGAGTTAATGTAATGAAGAGTCGGGGAGGCATCCAGTCTCGATAAACGTGTGGATGTGCCGTCTCTTCTTTTCCTCGAAGATTTCGGAAATCTTGAAGAATATCCCGGTTTCCTCCACCATTCCGAATTCATGGTTGATGGCCGTGCCGAACACTTTCATCGTCGGCGACAGCGACATGTAGGCATTCACCAAAGGTGGTATGTTGCGCCCGTTTTCCCGGATGGCGTGGTTGAGAATCCTGTAGTCTTCCTTGAAGGAATTGCCGGTGAAGAGACTTTGTATCTCCTCGCTTCTCGCCCTGGAGGGGAGTTCCTCGATAGGGGTGACGAGGGCTTCCGTGTCGTGGAAATACTTGTGGAGGAATCCGAGCAGCATGTCGCGGCATTCCACGCCATAATGGGGATACATGGTGACTTTCCCGAACAGGTATTCAATCTGCGGATACACCACGGTAAGGGCTCCGAGCCCGTCCCAGAGGTTGTCGAGCACATAAAGCCCTTTCGGGTGGGTCTTGGTGTTCTGATAGTCGATGGCCACGAAAGAGCGTCCCAGCTCAAGCGTGTGAGGCAGGAACTCGTCGATGAAACGTTTCGAGAACCTGAACATGTGGGATGTGGCAATATTGGGCACCCCGTCGTTCACCTTTATATCCTCACCGAGAATAAACCGATAGCCGCCGACAATCTCGCGGTCATCCGGGTCCCACACCACGAGTTGACGGCAAGGTGTCTCCATGGTGTCGAATTCATCGATGTCGCATGACAGTCCGGTGCCGCCACCGGCATCGCGGAACGCAATTTCCCTCAGTCTCCCTATTTCACGCATTGTGTTGGGAGCATTGAATGCATCAACGACATACACCTCATTGACACCCTTGTTGGCGTGTCGCAACAGTTTGTCATGAGTCAGCTCACTCATGATCAGGTCTCTGGCTACACGGTCTATGATTTTTTCCATTTAAATGATTTCAACTTCCGGCTTATAAAAGCAACTATAGTCAAAGCATAAAATATTTGTGCAAATCCATGGTATGCAATCCGACATGCCAAAGGGATGTCACTACATTCAAAAAAGCACAAATACTTCGTGTATTTGCTATAAATGCTGATTTTTATCAGTTGCGAGGCAGCTTCAAAAAACCAGGATTTGTCTTCACTCGTTTGTCGGCTGCTTATGAATTTCTGCAAAATTAGTAAAAAATCCATTGACAGCAAAATTAATGCCCTCCGGGGGAAGGCCGATTCATCGGAAATGCCTATTTTTGCATAATCTTAGTCAAAGCCTAAAGACTAAAGTCTAACGACTAAAGCCTAAAGTCTAACGACTAAAGACTGAAGATAAACCAAAACGGCTACCGATGTGTCTATAATACATGACGGAATATAAAAATGTTCGAAATATGAATAGGAAAATGATGGCCGGCGCCATTATCGCGGTGCTGGCAATGATACTGGCTGTGGCTCCCTCTTTCGCCAAGGGGAACGGGAAAGCCTCGATGAAATTCGAGGAGACATCCCATAATTTCGGTACCGTCAAAGAGAACGGCGGTCCTGTGACGTGTGAGTTCCCGTTTGTCAACGGCGGCGACGCCAATCTTGTGATTATCGACGCCAAGGCAGAATGCGGATGCACCCGTCCCGAATATCCCAAGCAACCGATAGCGCCCGGAAAAAGCGGTGTCGTGAAAGTCACCTACAATCCCATAGGGCGTCCAGGGGCTTTCGAGAAGGTCGTAACCGTGAAAACCAACGGGAAACCGGGGAAAGTGTATCTAAAGGTGAAGGGCACAGTGATGCCGAAATGACAGAATGCGCAAGGTTATGAATCCCGGGAAGAGAAGCGTGTCGGCATTGCTTGCCGTCATGATGACAGCCACAGCCGTGGCCGAGATTAAGTGGCTTGAGAAAACGTATAACTACGGCGTGATAAAGGAGGCCGACGGTCCGGCCACCGGCAGCGTGCGTTTCGTAAACAATGGACCGGACGCCACTTATATAAGCAGGGTGCGTCCGAGTTGCGGATGCACCGGAGCCTCATATACCCAGGATATGCTCCAGCCCGGCGACACGGCCACCATCACATTCACCTATAATCCTGCGGGACGTCCCGGAAAGTTCGACAAGACTGTGAAGGTATATGTGGGGAAGGATAATTCCTTGACATCCGTGAGAATCACAGGCACGGTGATAGGGGATGACTCCACACTGGAATCGCATTTCCCGATAGAAACCGGGGACTTGCGCACAGAAAGTGTCTCGTTTCCGGTGGGGGAAATCAAGAGAGGGGCGCACAGGCACACCTTCCTGAACGCCTACAACCAGGGGCGCGACACCATCACTCCACGCTGGGAGGTGAAGTCGCCGGCTTTGACGATTGACCTCACCCCGCGCCGGATAGCCCCCGGCGAGATAGCCACTTTCAGCTTTTATTTCGATAGCGACAAGGAACCCAAGAACGGCCCCGTGGAATATCCGGTGACAATATGGGCCGACGGCGACAGTCCTGACTCCGGGAAGAGAGAGTTTGTGTTGAGCGCGACAATCGTGCCCGACACCCGGAAGATGACCGCCGAGGAGATAGACAACGGCCCGAGGGCTTACCTTGTGCCGGAGTTTGTGGATTTCGGAGAGGTGGAGACAGGGAAACTGCTTGATTTCGAGTTTGAGATTCTCAACGACGGGAAATCCGTGATGACGGTTGACAGGGTGTATTCCCGCAATCAGCTTGTCAATATCACGAGGATGCCGGAGAAGGTGAAGCCTGGGAAAAAGGGGAAGGTGAGGGGAAAACTCAACACCACGGGGCTTGCTCCGGGAGCGTTCCGCATCGCTGTGGAGGTGCTTTCCGACGATGCCTTGCACCCGGTGAGGACCGCGAATCTTGTGGGGGAGAGGACAGAGTAGTGATAAGCATATATAACGAACCATAAAATCAGACATGGAACATCCTGAGAACGACAAGAGATATAAGGGGCTGCAGGTGAACAATGGAGTTGCCTCGCAGCCGATAACGAACCCCTACCGCACGTCACGCCGCGCACGGACGCGGGAACTTAGCGTGAATGATTATGTGGAGGGGATACTGAAGGGGGATATGACAGTGCTCGGCAGGGCGGTGACGCTTGTGGAGAGCACGGCGGACCGTCATCAGGCCATAGCGCAGGAGGTGATTGAGAAATGCCTCCCGTATTCGGGCAATTCGCGGAGGATAGGCATCACCGGGGTGCCCGGGGCCGGGAAGTCAACGTCGATAGACGTGTTCGGGCTCCATGTGCTCCGCCAGGGACATAAGCTCGCGGTGCTTGCCATCGACCCGAGCAGCGAGCGCACAAAGGGGAGCATACTTGGCGACAAGACGAGGATGGAGAAGCTGTCGCAGCAGCAGGATGCGTTTATCCGTCCTTCCCCCTCGGCCGGTTCGCTGGGAGGCGTGGCGCGTAAGACCCGCGAGACGATAGTGCTCTGTGAGGCTGCCGGCTATGACACAGTATTCATAGAGACCGTAGGAGTGGGACAGAGTGAGACGGCTGTACATTCGATGGTGGATTTCTTCCTTCTCATTCAGCTTGCCGGGACAGGGGATGAGCTTCAGGGGATAAAGAGGGGCATCATGGAGATGGCCGACGGAATTGTCATCAACAAATGTGACGGCGACAACGTTGACCGGGCCAAACTGGCCGCCTCGCAGTTCCGCAACGCCCTGTTCCTGTTTCCGCCGTCGCCGAGCAAGTGGAAGCCTGAGGTGCTCACCTATAGCGGCTATTATGAGCTTGGCATAGATGCTGTGTGGGATATGATCGACAGATATTTCGAATATGTCAAGAAGACGGGCTATTTCGAGCGTAAGCGTCATGAACAGGCGAAATACTGGATGATGGAGACCATTGACGAACAGCTCCGCAATCATTTCTACAGTATTCCGGAGGTGAGGGCATTACTTGAGCAGAAGGAGATGAGGGTACTCAACAATGAGCAGTCGTCGTTCACGGCGGCAAAGGAGGTGCTTGACTTCTATTTCAGCCGCTGATATGCGACAAACGAAAAAAATCCCGGGGCCATAAGGCTCCGGGATTTTTTTGTCAGATTCTGTAGTAAGTCTTAGCGAGACATCGAGAAGTCGGAGGCGACTTCCATGACGCCCACTATACTGCTGAGGTCGGGGCTTGCCGCCACGAATGCAAGGCCAATCTCCGTGTCGAAGGTGATTGTCTTGAAATCTTCTGAAACATTGCCTCTGACGACAGTCTGGGTTCTGTCGAGGGAAACTTTGCCTTCTGGTGTGATTTCCCCTTTCATTACCCACACATAATTTGAGGCGTTATACATTGCAATCGGCTCCGGGAGAACCATCTCCACAAAAGTCTCATTGCTCGAAAGGATGTAGTGGAAATCAAGGTCGAGACTTGATGCCGGGTTTCCGTTCAGACCGTCGAGGGTAAGAAGATTGCCGTATTCGGGAGTGTTTTCTTCAAACCCATTCATCGCCACATCCCAAGAGGCCATTGCGTCACTTGCTCCGCTGAAGTAGTTGAACTTCCATGCACCCTGAAGCTTCTCATAAGGGAGGGAGTCATTGTCTTTAAGGGTGACGATAGTTGATGCGAGCTCTCCGATAGACGCACCTTGTGCAGAAACAATTGTCACAGAGAATGTGCGGTCGGGGTTCTCGTCGAAATCATCCTGGGTGTTGAATTCCAGGTTGACCTGGCTTACACCCTGGGGGATGTTGACGGTTTCGGAGGTCAGGATATAGTTGCCGCTCCATTTGCCGTCTCTCTCTTCGAAGGGGAGAGCCGGATTGGCACCTGTAGCCTCGACTTTAACGGTGACTTTCACATTCCCGTTTGTTGTGCCGTTCAGTACTACAGGCACATTGAAGATTCCGGCATTTTCCCTGACAGTAATCTCGCTCTGTCCCATCTCTACCGACACATCCCCTTCAGAATTGTATTTCTCGCTGTCGGAGCAGGCGGTCATCGAGAAGATGGCGAGGCATGCCGCCAATATTTTGGTAAATTTCATATTAGTCAGAAATTATAATCGGTTAATAAATCAATATCCCGGGTTCTGCTGGTTGGCAATCTGAGGATTGGCCTGTATCTCCGCAGTGGGGATGGGGAGGATGAAACGGTGGTCGCCCGCCGGATATGACACGCTCATACTTGCGGGGACGAGTATGCTTGTGACATCCTCATATTCGAGCTCAGTATAGCTTGTCTCACGAGCGAATCCGAGATTCCATCGGCGCAGGTCGCTGATACGGAACCCTTCCCCGATAAGCTCACGCGCACGCTCCTTGCGGACCTCATTGATGAGAGTCTGTCCACCGTAGTTTTCGGTTGCATATCCATCGATACGAGCCTTGCGGATGGCGTTGAGCGCGGAGTTCGCCTTGTCGTTCTGCGAACTCATTGCGGCAGCCTCAGCCACGATGAGATACATCTCGCTGAGACGGAACGGTTTCGGAAGGTTCTTCAGATCGTTGGTTTGACCCGTGTTGAGAGATGTATTGCCTGGATATTTCACAAAACAGGGCGCCACGACACTCTGTCCGTTGACGGTGAGCGCACGCGGCTCGAAGAACCATTCGAGACGGATGTCGTCGTCGTCATACATTTCGAGCGCGTTGGATGTTGCCACATAGTCGGCCTTGTCGAGATTGGCGCTGATCCATGCGCTGCCCATAGACTGTATGGCGGCAGACTGTGCCAGGTCGCCGTAAGGACGGAAAATAATCTCGCTGCCCTGGTCTTTTGTCCAGATCAGGGGGTAGTTGGTGGTTCCGGTCAGGGAATACTTGCCACTGCCGATTACAGCCTCAGCCTTGGAAATTGCAGTCTCGTAGTCCTCACGAAGGAGTGCGAGGCGAGCCTGAAGCGCGAGTACGGTGTTGGTGCTCAGGTATGCGGCATTGGGCGCGAGGTTTTCTGTGGCATTCTTAATGCCGGATTTCTCATAAGCCTCAATGTCGATGTAGGCATCCTCAAGGTCCTTGTCGATAACCTTATATACCTCATTAAGAGAGGAACGTCCCGGATAAGTCTCATATCGGTCGGAAGGGCTGTATTCCAGTACGATAGGTACTCCAGTCAGTTCATCATCGGGATTGCAGAGGGCGTAAGCCGGCGAGAAATGGTCGATGAGGTAGTAGTAATAATACGCTCTTGCCCATTTCGCCTCGCCACGGTAGCGGCGCAACTCGATTCTGTCTGTTTCTGAGTATTCCTCGTTGGCAATCAGTCTTTCAACGTTCGGGAGGAAATAGTTGACCGCCGCAATATAGAAATAAGGGTCTGCCCATAATCCTTCAAGGTCTTGATCGCTTGAATATATATTGCCGCTGCTGATTACACCAAGGCGGTTGTCGTTAATCTGAGTCCCCACGAACATATCTGCCTGGATCTCCATATCGTAGAGATAGTCAGAATTTGTGATGTCGCGTACGGTATAGTAGATACCGTTGCGGTATTTCAGGGCATCGAGTTTGTCGATGATGGCGGTCTCATCGTTGAGTGAACCCACCGGAAGCTGGTTCATGTCGCAAGAGGCGAAGAGAGACGAAGCCGCCAATATGGAGAAATATAATTTTTTCATAATTGATGTCAAAACATTTTAGATTGTCACCTCAATTCCGAATTCATACTGGCGCGTGTTGGGGTATCGGAATTGTATCACGTTGTATTGCGGCTCTGGATCGTATCCGTTGAATTTTGTGAGTGTCCAAAGGTTGCGTCCTGTGAAATGGAGGAGTACTTTATTGAAATTAATTTTATCGAGTATGTTCTTAGGCAACGCATAGCTCAGAGTGAGGGCTTTGAGACGGAGGAACGATGCATCCTCAAGGAGGCGAGAGTCAAACTGGATTGTCTCTGTCGCGTTAGGATAGATTGTCACATCACCCGGTTTTGTCCATACGTTTAGCATTTCGACAGCTTGGTTCTGGCTGCCACCCATGGCTGCGTTCATGAGGAAGAATGCATCGTTGTTGGTCATATACTTCTTCGCCGCCCAGTTGAAATCAACCTGAAGAGCGAGTCCTTTCCACGACAGGTTTGTGCCAAATCCGCCGGTAAGAGGGGCGTAGAGGCTTTTCCCTGTCATCACGGCGTTTTCCTCCTCATTATACACTTTTGTAGGGTTATCGTTCTTGTCGAGCCAAACCTGCTTTCCGTCGGCGGGGTCAACACCGAGATAACGCACCGTGTAGAACTCTCCTGCTGAGTGCCCAACTTCATAGCGTGTGCCAGTTCCTGCCAAAGTATAGCTGTCGCGACCGTTGAAGAGTTCTGTGATTCGGTTGTGGTTGTAGTTGAAGTTCGCACGTACCGTCCAGTTCCAGTCCTTGCTCTTGATTATTTCTGCAATAAGGTTAAAATCAAAACCGGTGTTATTCATAGACCCGATATTACCCCATCCGCCGGAGAATCCAGTGGTGAAGCTCCAAGGTATATTCATTAGCATATCCTTCGTGGTCTTGTGGTAGAATCCGGGTTCGAATAAGATGCGGTCGATAAATCTCAGGCGTAGTCCCAAATCGAAGGAGCGAACTGTTTCCCATGTCAGACTATGATTGGGAGCTCGTGAGATTGTTGTAGCGGAGGATAAATCATCGGGACCATATCCGGCGGCATACGCACTTACCGAACCGAAGAACATATAATCATCGATAGATGTGTTACCGGTGGTGCCGTAGCTGGTATGTATCTGGGCCTCGTTAAGCCAAGTCACGTCGTTGAGAAATTTCTCATTCTTTGCGTTCCACATGCCTCCGAACGAATAGAAGTTAGACCATCTGTGTCCGGGTGCGAATTTGGAACTTCCGTCGCGACGGAATGAAGCTTCCAAGAAATATCGGCTGTCGAAGTTGTATTCTGCTTTGATGAAGTAAGAATTGAAAGTTGTTGTTATCATACTCTCTGACAAATTGGAAAGAAGGACGGATGTGCCTTGGTTGAGCAACATGAGTCTCTGGTCGGTATGTCCTTGGGAGTATGCACCGAAACCGTTTGTGCGTTGGAATATTGATTCCTGGCCTGCCAGGATAATGAAGTTGTGGATATCTTTCAGATTGAAGGAATACTCTGCTGTGTTTGTGTATGTCCAGGCGTAGAAGCGTTCAAACGTTTCCTGTGAAGTGCCAGTATTGAGAGCTCCGACTTGACCGCTTCCGATAACACTACCCATAGGAGTGCTGAATGTGTAATATGGGAGATTCTTGTTGCTGAGTCTGTAGTCATAAGCGTCAACTGCCTGCTGAGCCTTGATTATCAGACCCGGAATCGGAGTGATCTGTTCAAACATGTTTATGTTTGCGGTAACTCTTGTACGTTTTGTGTCGCGTATGCTTGTATTGAAATCCGGAGATGTCAGTTCGGAATAGCGAAGCTTCATCGCCTTGTCTCCATATACAGGTTGTCCGTTATCTCCTATAGTGTAATAGTAGGGTGAGTCATAAGGGTAGGCGATACGAGCGAATACCATGGGGTTGGTTGTATAAATGCCATCAGAAGCTGATGCTTCGGCATTTGTATCATATTTTGTATAGCCGAGGTTTGACTGAATGCCAACGCGGAACCAGTCGTTGAGTTTGGCGTTCAGGTTTACGCGCAGAGTCTCGCGACGCATACCGGAGGATGTGATGATACCCTCTGCGTCGTAATGGTCGAGCGACATGTAGTAGGACATCATTTCGCCGCCGCCAGTGAGGGCCGCGTTGACGGAGTATGTCGGAGCACTGCTGTCGAAAGTCACATCGCGCCAGTTTGTTGAGATTCCGTATTTTTCCCATGCTTCTCTTGCGTCATCGGGCACCGGAGAACCGATTTTGTTGCGGAATTCGATATACTGGGCAGAGTTCATCATCTCAACGTTGTCTTCCACCATCTGCGACCATCCGTAGTTCGCACGGACGGTGAGTTTCGGAGTCATTCCGAAAGTTCCTTTCTTGGATGTGATTACGATGACGCCGTTCGCGGCGCGTGAACCATATATCGACACTGACGCGGCATCCTTGAGGACAGTGATGTTCTGGATGTCGTCGGGATTTAGGGTGGTGAAAATCTGCTGTGAGATAGGTGCACCGTCAAGTATATAGAGCGGTGTTGTGCCGGCGTTCAGAGAACTGATACCGCGAATATTTACTGAGTTGCTAACAGAAGAGGGGTCTCCGGAGTTGGAGTAGATATTGAGACCCGGCACCTGGCCTTGTAGGGCATCGATGAATGTGGCTGTCGGGCTGTTCTCAAGGACTTTGTCGCCGACCACCGACACGGAGCCAACCACGGAACCGAGTTTACGGGCAGAACCGTAGCCGATAACCACAAGGTCGGAGAGGTCGGTGCCTGCTGTTTTCATTTTCACGACCATGTTGTCGGTCAAGGGTACTGTCACAGTCTCCATTCCGACATAGCTCACCTTCACCTGCTTTACAGACTTAGGCACGGTGAGTTTGAAATTGCCGTCGAGATCGGTGGCGACACCTTGCCCTCCACCAATCGGCATAACCGTGACGCCGATAAGTGGTTCGTTGGTTTCAGCGTCAAGCACTGTGCCGTGGTAGGTTGCGGTCTGGGCGAGAGCAGACAGTCCGCACGCTAACAGCGACATCAGGATAAGAAAAAGTTTTCTCATTGCTTCGATTAGTTAAATTATTTAATATTAATTGATTTTGTTTGGTTGAATAAAAATCGGCAATCATTTGCTCAGATGGCTTGAAAATCAATCCGTCTTATGTGGTCAAAAGACTGTCGCCGGCAGCCGTTTCTGTAGTCTTTGCCTCTCGGCAATTAACCTGCATGGCTGTTAAATACTATTTTTTTATGTAAAGATAACGCAAAGTTAGTAAAAATTGGTTTAACAGCAAAATATGATTAAAAAAGATGATTGTGCAAAAAAATATCTCATTGTGGCAGTGTTCTGTCTGTTGTTGTGTAATATATTGAAAATTAGTGATATAAATATTATTTTTAAAAGAGAAAGTGGCATCTGTAATAATAATGATAGTCAATTAATAGTGTTGCGGTATTCAAAATGTAAAAAAAAAATATTAATTTTGGCATGTAATAGTTGACACGGCATTTCGGGACATGATTGCCATTTATGGACTCTCCCTCCCCGGATTGGCATATGCCGTGCTACTGTTGCCGCCTCGAGGCCTGTCAGGGCCGTATGGGGCGAACCTGCTTCATGATTGTTTTATTATTCAACTTAACAATATTTTATAGTACGCTTATGACAAGATTTACCAAAACAGCATTTTCCGCCGCCATAGCGTTGATTGCGCCGATGGCAGTAAATGCGATGCCTGTGAATCTCAAGACGTTCGACCTTTCTGCCTATCGCTACAAGGGCCAGTTTTCGGCTCCTTTCCAGGGAGTGAGGGCCGTTCAGCTGGAACACGCCGAAAAACTGATGACACGTGCCGGAGATGTGGTGGTGGATGAGGAACAGGCCACCCCCGACCGCTTCCTGCCCAAGAGCAATGGAATCGGCAATCTGGATGGCCCGGATGGCAAGCTATGGTATTATACTTCCAATTTCGTCTATGACTATGTGGAGGTTAGCGAAAGCTATAAGAAGCCAGTGATGCGGGAGTTCGAATACACCATCTATGACTCCAATATGGAATTGGTGGGAACCATCAAGGACAAGGTGACTTACAAGGAGGATGAGACTGCTATAGCCGCTTCCGACATTCTTCCGGTGTTGACCCGCAACTTCTTCAATAACGATGACAAATATGAGGTTATAATAAGCCTTACTGTAAATACACTTGCTTTTGTCAACCGTAACTATTCTGTGGCCTATAGCATAGGAGGGGAAAAGAAAGACGGATATGATGTGCCGGTGATGTCGATAGATATGCTTGTGGGAGACGTGCTCAATGCATCCACTCCGGAGAAGGAGGAGTTCTATATTACGTTCATGGAAGATGACAACGAGGAGGTGCCCGAGGATTGGGAACCGGAGCCAGGTGACCCTGATACGATGGGTTATTGGAAGAACCTGACATCCTACGGGTTGCGCCTTGAAGTGTATGGGAAGGTGGATGCGTCAGGAAAGCTCACGAAGATTTGGCAGAAACGTTGCCGCCTTTGCGATGTCGCCGGCGACCAGCAGGACTCAGTGTTCTTCATGTCGCTCACCCATAACGGGAAACCTTATTTCATGTTCTCGCATTACGAGGATTCGTTCTTTAACCCTTATTACAATTTCCTGGAGGAGTCAACGATGAGGGAGGACAATGACCTCGTGGTGGAGCTATATACATTGGAGGGGAATGAGTTGCAGCTTGTGCAGACAACCAATATCCCTACGGGGCTCGATACGAATGTGAATAAGTGTATCGCCTCATACACTGCTGTGGGCGATCTCCGTTACAGGGAGGACATTCTCTTTAATGACGCCACCGGAAAGGCCGACCTTATAGTCACCAACAAGCATTATCAGGCCGGCAATGATGACTCAAGCATCAAATGCTACAGCATATACAGCCCTGAGGGTGTGAAGAAGGTGTCGATATTCGATTATGCCGAGTCTAATATCTCGATGACGGACCTTCCCGGCCATGAGCCACAGGAGATGTTCGTCACTACGAATGTGGTAGGGGATTATGTCTTCAATTTCGTTGACCTGTATTCCGGAAAGACTGTGCTTGAGCAGAGCTACAAGTTTGAGATTGACCCCTATTCCGATCCGGAGAGGGTGACATCCAACATTGACAGGGTTGTTTCCGGCGACACATATATATATGCCGGAGAGTTGCGTACCCCCACACAGGATGAGGATGGCAACGACATACTCCGTGTGATATGGTTTGACAAGGATGGCGGTTTCATACGCACTGACGACATCAACATGGGCAAGCATGTGCATTATGCCCAGTGTTACATAGATAATGCCTCACTCGATCCCCATTTGTTCGCGCCCGACGATTACCATGAGTATATGATTCTTGTCAAGAGGGGTTATGAGAACGATGTCAAGAAGGAGGAACTCGTGATAGGACAGGCTATCAATCCGGAGTATCCCGATGGCCGTCAGCTTCTTTTGCTCACGGGGGATGACGAGAAAGGCGCACTCGCGAACATAAGCCTTTATCTCAATACCGACACGCCGATGATGATGGTGGGATACAGGGACTCAGACTACAACGTATGCATGGAGTCTTACCTTCTTCCCCTGCTTGCAGAATCGTCAGTAGGCACTGTAGCCGACGGTGTTGCCGGCGACCTTGTCTATGACGGGTCGGCAGTCATCCTCGCCGGTCATGAAATCAAAGTGTTCGGCGTGAACGGCGCACTTGTGGCCAGCGGTAATGACAGGGTGTCGGTGAGGGGTCTAACCCCCGGCATCTATGTGGTGTATGCCAACGGAAAGGGCGTGAGAATCGCTGTGAAATAACGATTGCAATTAAAACTAAGACTAATGGAAGGCGTCGGGCATGGCGCCTGACGCCTTCCGGAAAAATAAAACAGAAACATTATGAAACGACTGACATTAAGGATGCTGTCGGCCTTGATGTGCCTTGTGGCAACATTCGTGGCTTCGGCACAGGATGAGTTTTCATACACTCTCCGCTGGGACACTCCCGGAGCGGTGACTGTGGCCGTGGGCAGCATCACGAGCGCACCTGTGGAGATGGACGGGGCGGCGACGAGTTATGTGGTTACAGAGCAGGGGTCTTCCTACATCAGGCCTGCCGCCGGGTATATCATCAAGTCTGTCACAGACCAGAACGGCGTGTCGCAGAGAATTTCAGGAGGTGAGCAGTATGGAGGACAGTATTGTTCGTTGAGCTGCTTTTCATCGAAAAACGGATATGTCTATGACATCGTGACCGAGAAACTCAGCAAGGAAGGTGAAATAGAGATAGATGTCGTGAATGGCGCTCGCAAGGTTGTGGCCTATTTCTTGAACGACAATTCAGACATTGCACATTCCACCTATATCAAGCCCCAGCTCGCGGACGGCGTGCAGAAGGTTGCCCTTACTGCTTATGACAAGGTGCTTGTGATAAGCCCCACAAAGGATCTCAAGTCGCTTTATTCAATCAAGAAAAACGGTGAGTCGGTTAATCCCGGATCATATGTGTCGTTGCCTGTGGCTGATGGCGACAAGATAGAAATCCGTGCCTATGAGGAGGCTCCGGAAATGGTTGACGTGGAGTTGTCGGTGGCTTTCACCGAGGGTTCCGAGGGTTGTGTGACATCGGTTTATAACCGGAGCATGTATGAGTTTATCGGTGATGAACTGCTTTCTTCTGGCAAGGTTGTCGTGGAGAAGGGCCAGACAATCCAGTTCAATTTCAATGAGGATTTCATCATCAAGTCTATCAACAGGAATGGCACCGAGGAGACAGTGCCCGCAGAGGGAGATGTGTATCGTTTTACTATAGAGGAGAATACGCTTCTGACATTCGATGCCGTTGCCAAGGTGTATGAGGATGTGCCGGCAGTGATATATGCAGTGAACGGGGATGGCCTCGTGATACGCAAGGGCGCTTTTGACGACGATGAGGAAATCGCTCTCGGAGAAGGGGAGGATGTCGCTGAAGATGTGACGTTCACCTATTCCAACGGGAAGACATTTGTAATCAAGGGAGGGACCGCGAAGAAGTATATCGTCAACGCTCCCGGCAAGACAAGGAAATTCTTCTTTGACGCCCGTCCCGGCTATTGGGTTGACAAGGCGATACTCGCCAATCCGGAAGACCCCGACTACACTAACGCGAGTCCCGGTGTGTCGGTAGAGAACGCACCGCTGTACGTGGTATTGTCAAAGATAGAGGCCACAACACATGCCGTGGTTTATTATGAAGGGGAGGAAAATGCCGCCCGTTTCTATGCAGAGAATGGTAATATAGCCGGACATATCCCTGTGGATGGGGTGGCAGACATGTACCTCAAGGCCGGATATACGGATATCTATTTCGACCCGACCTACCACAAGACATTCTCAACCGGAAAGGCCGGAGGAGAGTCAGGCAGAGAGATTGTGGCATATCTTGACGGCAGGAAGCTCAGCTATGACGACGACAACATGGCTTATTCCGGCATGAAGCTCGGAGACGGGAGCGTGTTGAAGGTATTCTCTGTCAAGGAGGGTGAGAATCCCGACCTTCACACAGTGAGGTTTATTGTCGGAGAAGGTTGTGGCGCGAGTGTGATGTATGACAAGGTGAAGAGCCTTGCCTCAATCCCCAAGAGCCTTGACTGCATCGGTGCGACGCTTGTGGAAATCACTCCCGAAAACGGGACATCCGTTATGGTTGACAGCGCTGTAGTGGCTCCCGACGGCGACGGAGTGTGCGCATTCATGACCTCCAGGACGCGTCACGTTGTGGAACTTGTCAAGGAAGGGGAGAGCGGAGTCGATTCCATAGGCTCTGACTCCGTGTTCACCGGAAAAATCTACAATATTCATGGCATAGAGATGAAGGGAGACTTCGAGTCGCTTCCCGCCGGAATCTATGTTGTGGATGGAAAGAAAGTGATTAAGAAATAACAACCGGAAGCGGGAACCCGGCCGGATTCGCTCCGGCCGGGTAATCCGTTTTCTCTAATACAAGTTATATGAACAAATATTTACTATCTGCGGCAACTATAACGTTGCTGTCTGCCGGAGTCTATTCGGTGGCCCAGGAGTCAGGAACTCCTGAGGGACAGGAGTCAACATTCTCCATCGTGGAGTTCACTCCAGCTGACGGTTCTGTCGTGAAATCGATAGAGACAGTCAGACTCGGGGTCAAGATGGAAGGAGAAGCCCAACCCATGATCAATATGGAGCGAATCTCCGAGATAACGCTCACATCCGCTTCCGGCGTAACAGTCAAGGCAGTGTCGAGCGATGAACCCGGATTCAAAGAGCCAGATATTCTTCTGCTTCCGGTTTCGTTCGGAGAGCCGGTAACAGAGTCCGGGACTTACACATTGAGCGTTCCGGCTGGAGTGATCTATGAGGCCGTGTGGGACAACAGCGCGGATGCATTCGTGGAGAACGGGCGTGTGAACGAGGCTGCCTCCATCACCATCACGGTTGATGCGTCAGCCAAGTCCCCGATAATGGACTACACACTCATCCCCGCCTCCGGGAGCAAGCTTCCATCCCTTTCCGGGCTGAAGCTGATTTTCAACTCTTATGGCCCGGCGAGCATGATTCAGGCGAATCCTGATGGGTGTGTGATTTCAAACGGCACAACCGAATACGGAGTTTTCTTAGGCATGGACTGGAGCGGCGAATATGAAGGCAAGTCGTTTAATGTCTTTATTGTGGATGGCGAAGGAGAGGACGTGGAAATCACAGAAGATGGAGAGTGGACTCTCGTTTTCCCTGCCGGAGCGTTCACGTATGAGAACGAGGTGAGCGAGGAAATCACAGCTACCTATACCATTGGCAAGGATATTGTCCCCGACTATAAATGGGTATATCCTGCCGTGAATAGTGTTAATATCCCGGAGAACGCCATATATACGCTTGAGATTCCGTGTGAGGGCGCATCAAGCATTTCGTATGAGCCTGCAGTGGAGAATGCCGCTGTCACCGTGAAATTCGCGGGAGAGGAACTCAGCAAGGTGTCTAATGTAAGGACAGAGAAGGGATATGCGTTAGGAGATAATTATGACGAGGATTTCGTGGCGTTCAGCATCAATGCCACCCAGGTATTCACCCATTCCGGGTATCTTGAGGTGAAGGCGGAAGCCGGCGCGTTCACAATCGACGGCAACCCGTCGCCCGAACTCAACTACATGGTGTATATGGTCAACAACATGTCGTATGTCGTATCCCCTGAGAATGGCATCACTATGGCAATGCCGGCAGAGGGTGAAGAGACAGTCAATGTGACCTTCTCGTTCTTTGACATGTGGGATGACCCGTATGAGGTGAGTGTGGAGGAATTCCCAATTGAAGGAGAGATTTCCACTATCCGTGTGTCTTATGACGGCGAGAGCGTCTCTTCGCAGTCTTATGCCAAGAGCGCGGGTAACGGAGAGTTTGTTATCGCAATTGACAGAGGAGTCATAGCGCAACCCGGCAAGCTTGAGATCAATGCGGACGAGGGCGCGTTTACCGTTAACGGCAAGGCTTCCCCGGCAATTGCATACAGCTGCAGCTTCGGAGAAGTGAAGAGCTATGAGGCCGTAGTGTCGCCGGCTCCTGAGACAGAGGTTTCACTCAGCGACTTGAAGGCCATCACCGTGTCTTTCCCCGAGGCGAAGAGCGCGGTTGTGAACGAAGATGAGAAATTCGTGGTGTTGCGTCTTCCCGGTGCGGTTTATCCGAACCAGACTCCCGAGATAACAGCTGTCGAGGGCGCGGAATACCCGACATTCATCATCCACTATGACAATATCGAGGACATCGCCGCTCCGACAGGAGGCGCCGCGAGCCTTACGATTGACAAGGGTACCTTTACGATTGACGGGGATGTGCGTTCTGAGGAAATCACTTCATACTGGAATGTGCTCCGCGACGGCGAGGTTGACCTCACCTGGACAGCGTCACCAGAAAAGACAATCGTGAATGCCGGTTATGGCATATATGCTGCGTTTGTGTTCAACGAGTATGAGTCTGTAAGAATAGACAGGGCTAATATCGGCAATGCCGTGGTTACGTTCGCAGGGGAGACAGTTCCTGCGTCAGAGTGTGAGTTCATGGTGTCGGAGGGCTTCAAGCTTCTTGTCAACCTGTATTCCGATAGATTCTGCGACAAGAGCCTTGAGGGAGAACTGAAAGTTGAGATTCCGGAGGGATGCATCACAGTGTCAGGCGAGGAATTGCCCGCCATCAGCTTCACCTGGAATGTGGTTGGTGTCAAGGAATACACATATGTCCTGAATCCTGCGGCAGGTTCCACTGTGGCATCGTTGTCGGAAATCACCATAGAGTTCCCCGAAGCAAAGACAGGCGAACTGTTCAACGAGAACTTCATCACGCTTCGAGCCAACGACTACAGCTCAATGTCCAAGCCGACATCGATAGAGGCTGTGGAGAACGCTGAGCATGCGACTTTCAAGATTACCTTCGGCGACGCACCCACGAAGAACGGCAAATATACCCTCTCACTCTTCATGGGCACATTCACCCTCGACGGCGCACAGGAATCGCCTACAATCGATGTGGAATATACGCTCGACGAGAACAGCGGCGTGGCTGGCATTGAGGCCGGTTCTACAGTGACTGTCTATACTCTCGGAGGCGTGCTCCTTCACAAGGATGCCCCGGCGTCAGTGCTCGACACCCTTGCGAAAGGTATCTATGTAATCAACGGTAAGAAACATACTATCCGATAATAATTCTCAGCAGAGATGTGGGGTGGGCTCGTGGCCTCCCCACATCCCGCTGTTTTAAGGCGCCAAAGAGCGCGACACTCATTTTTTTTGATTAAATAAGAAAAAGAACCAACAACAGTAATGACAAGGAAAATATTTGCATCTGCGATTTCTCTGCTGCTTGCATCGGGAGCATACGCAAGTATCATTTCCCCGGAGCAGGCACTTGCGCGCCTTGAAGAATCCGGATTGAAGAAGCCATCGACAAGGGGTGCCGGGAAACTGGAACTTTCGATGGTGCGTAACGGAGAGGGAGGCACTCCCGCCGTCTATGTATTCAATGACGCGGAGGCCGGAGGATATTATGTGCTGAGTGCCGATGACATCGCATATCCTGTGCTCGGATATTCCGACAACGGCTCTTTCACGGAAGCCGACATGACTCCTGCCATGGAATGGTGGCTTGAGGAATATGCCCGCCAGATAGAATATGCCACCTCGAAGGGAATTTCAGGCACAGGCTTCACAATGCCCTCCACGAGAGCCGGGCTTGAGCCTATCGCCCCAATGGTCAAGACCGAATGGGACCAGGGCGCTCCCTACTACAACCAGTGTCCCCTGGTAGGCGTTGACCGCACCTTCACCGGGTGTGTGGCGACGGCCATGGCCCAGGTGATGAATTATTGGCAGTATCCTGAGGTAGGCACCGGACAGGTGGGCTATGAATCTACGTCAATCGGCAAACGTCTCTCTATGAATTTCGCGACACGAAAGTTCGAGTGGGACAAGATGCTTGACATCTACGCCGACGGGCAATACAGCGACGAGGAAGCGGATGCCGTGGCGTATCTTATGAAGGCTTGCGGCTATGCTGTGAAGATGGATTATGGCACCGACTCTTCCGGCGCTCTCGCAATGAATATCGCCGGAGCATTGAAACGCTACTTCAAATATGATCCCAACATAGCTTATGAGTTGCGTCAGTTTTATTCCGCGACCGACTGGAGCCAGAAGATATATGACAATCTCAAGAATGTCGGACCGTTGCTCTATGGCGGCGCGTCGATGCTTGGCGGCGGTCACTCGTTTGTGTGTGACGGATATGACGGCAACGGCTATTTCCATTTCAACTGGGGATGGACAGGAATGTCGAACGGATATTTCTCGCTTGACGCTCTGAATCCTTCGAGTCTCGGCACAGGCGGCGGTTCAGGCGGCGGCTACAATTTCACCCAGGACGCGGTGTTCGGCATACAGCCTCCGACAGGAGAGCCGGAGGAGCATCGCCCACTCTATATGGTTCAGACAGGTTCCCTCGCCGGTTATATCGAGGACGGGTTCCTTTATTTCGACCTCTTCGCGGAGTCGGGTGCCATGTGGGTGAACTATAATCCCGAGACACTGAAGGTAGGTTTCGGGGCTGTTTTCAAACGCCAGGGCTCGGTGAACGAGGAGCCTGTGTATGCGCTTGTCAGCGATAAGCGATACAGCATACAGTCAGGCTACGGCACAGACCCGGAGCATCTCGTGCCGCGAGTGGAACTCGCAGAGCTTGGCCTTGATGATGGCGTGTATGACGTCACATTCGTGACATTTGATGCAGAGGCGGAGAATCCGGAATGGGTGCCGGTCAGAACCTACTATCAGTATTATGACCATATCGTGCTTCGCAAGACAGGCGACAAATATGAGGTGATGGTGTATGACGTGGCCGGGGCCGGCATCTCGTCGGCCGAGATAATCGGCGACTTCTATTACGGGTGTACCCTCACTGTGAAGGCGACGATAACAAATGATTATGACATAGAGCTGACTCGTGGAGTGGCTCCTGCGTTCGCGTATAACGGCACGCTATGTTTCCTCGGAGAGAGCATCATGGTGACTGTTCCCCCGCATTCAAGTGTGGAGAGGGAATGGAGCACCCAGGTGTATGCCATGCAGGGCGCGCCTGATATATCCGCAGACACGGAAGTGATTTTCACATTCTTTGATGAGATGAGCTACAACATCGACGCGGAAGATTTCCAGCAAGTAGTGACAATGAAGGCCAATCCCGGACCTCCCTCGTTGAGCTGCTGGGCAGGAGTGGGACCTAAAATCTCGAATGCCACTGCTATAAAGGAGATAATCGACGGCAAGAAGCAGATTGTGTATCATGTGGCCGATAAGAGCGACATACAGGTGTCGGCCTATATAGGACTCGACGCCGGGTATTGCAACTATCCGGTCTATGCATGTGTGGCCAAGACGGGCCAGGACAGCGACGGACAGGTTGCACTTGAGACGTATGCAGGCACAAACATGTATATCACAGAGACCGGAGTCAGGAAAAGATTCAGCACAAACCTGAACTTCAGCAATGGGGAACCCGGTAATCTGTATTGCATAATGATGGGTTATGGCTATGGCCAGCAACTCTATCCTATCAGTGGCCCTTACACCTATTTCCGTATAGTCGCCTCCAGCTCAGGCGTTGATGCGGTCGAAGGGGAGGATTTGCTGTCGCTCGGTTTTGATTCCGATGCCAAGGTGGTGACGGCGACATCAGAATCAGGAATTGCCGGAATCGAGGTGTATGGCATCAATGGCACTTTGCAGAAGTCGTCAGGAGCCGGAATAGAGAGCCTGTCACTTCAAGACTTAGGTTCCGGAGTGGCACTCGTCAGGGCATATGACAACGATGGGAATGTCAAGAGCCTGAAGGTAATGATCTGATAAATGCAGTCTTGCCGCATATGCCCACGTCAGGGTTGGTAAGCGATAGAGAAAGACTCCTGCGGAATTTTGTTTCCGCAGGAGTTTTTTTGTAGCGGGGTTCCAGATTCGGAGGACTGGGGGAGAGAGGAGGCATCGAATGGCGGCGCATTGGCATATTTAGGGGTGCATGAGGTGATTATTAGATAAAAAATTGTTAACTTTACAACCGATTTCCATGTGAGGGCCAAAAGACAGACTGTCCGTATTGTTTCATATTTTATACGAAAGGGCTCTAATAAACTTGAAATCCGGAAAATCATGGCAAATAGATTAGTAGATATAATACCCGCGCAGGCAGAGCGATACGGCGACCGTGAGGCATACCGATTCTGCTGGCGCAAGGATGGAGAGTGGCAATCTACATCGTGGAAGGAATTCAGGGCGCAGGTTGATGTGGCCGGAAAATCGCTCGCACGTCTCGGACTCCAGGAGAAGGACGCCATCGCGATATGCTCCCCGAACACACCTCAGATTCTCATCACGGAATTGGGTGCGTTCCAGAACCGTCTTGCCTCGATACCCCTCTATTCAAGTTCATCGCAGGACCAGTTTGACTATATAGTGTCAAACGGCGGGGCCAAGATTCTGTTTGTCGGAGATTCCCATCAGTATCCCCTTGCCTACAGCTATTGGAAGCGCCACAGGGACGCGGTGGAGAGGATAGTGGTTTTCAAGAATGACGGATTCGATCTGGAGGCGGACGATGACGTGACCATATTCTGGGACGATTTCGTGCGCCTCGGCATGGAAGCCTCGGAGGAGGTGGCCGATGAGGTGAGGAGGCGGTCTTCAGAGGGGTTGCCGGAGGATACCGCCACCCTGATATATACCTCAGGCACTACTGGCGAGCCTAAGGGAGTCGTTATAACCCATTCTAACTACGATGCTGCGATTGAGAAGCATATGGAGCTGCTGGAACAGGTGGATGACACCGACCTTTCGATGGCTTTTCTTCCGATGAGCCATATCCTTGAGAAGGCCTGGAGCTTTTTCTGCCTTTTCAGGGGGATAGCCATAGCCGTCAACTATGATCCGAGGATAATCCAGGACACAATCCATACTGTCCATCCCAGCATAATGTGTTGTGTGCCTCGATTCTGGGAGAAGGTGTATGCCGGGGTCAAGGAGAAGATAGCCGGCATGAGTAAGACGCAACAGATGCTCGTGAGGCGAGCGGTGCATGTCGGCAAGCGTCGCAATCTTGATTATTTACGCATAGGGAAGAAAGTTCCTTGGCTCGTCGAGAAGGAATACCGATTCTGGGAAAAGCGTATATTTCAGAAGCTGAAAGAGGCTATCGGGATTCCTAATCCGAACATGTTCCCGACTGCCGGGGCTCCGCTGAGCGACCGTATCGTGGAGTTTCTGCGTTCGGTAGGGATAGAGGTGGTGATCGGATATGGACTCAGCGAGACCACCGCCACAGTAAGCTTCTACCCTCCCGTGGATTATGAGATAGGCACTGTGGGAGTGCCGCTTCCGGGAGTAGAGGTTAAGATAGACAAGAATGGGGAGATACTTGTGAAAGGCCCGACAGTTACCCCCGGTTATTATAAGAATCCGGAGGCGAATGCGGCGGCATTCACGGAAGACGGGTTCTTCAGGACCGGCGATGCCGGCTACTTCACCAAGAACGGTGCCCTTGTGCTCACGGAGAGGGTGAAAGACCTTTTCAAGACATCCAACGGTAAATATATCGCCCCTCAGATGCTTGAAAGCCGTCTTGCCGAGAACAAATACATAGATGAGGCGGCAGTGATAGGCGACCAGCGGAAGTTTGTCACCGCGCTGATAGTCCCCAATCTCTCTCAGTTGCGCCGTTGGGCGGAGGAGAAGGGCATTGACTATTCCGACACGGTAAGGTTTGTGGCTCTTCCGGAAGTTGTGGCTTTCATGATGGAGCAGGTCAACGGGGTTCAGGGCGGCCTTGCCGAATATGAGAAGATAAAGCGCATCACGTTGCTTCCGCATCATTTCTCGATAATGAACGGAGAGGTGACCAACACAATGAAGGTGCGCCGTCCTATAGTGGCTCGTCGCTATGCCCGCGAGATAGAGGCGATGTATGCCTATTGAAAAGGGAAAAATGAATTTTTAATCTGACAGGCAACTTAAAATGATAACACAGGAACAGCTAAAGGAGACCGCCGAACGTCAGGAGGCGCTCAAGCGTTATCTCGACATAGAGAGCAAGAAGATAGAGGTGGAAGAGGAGGAATTGCGCACCCATGTGGCCGATTTCTGGGATGACCGGGAGAAGGCGGAGGCACAGATGCGTAAGATTAAGGAGCTTCATTTCTGGATAGATTCCTACACCGAGCTTGAGAAGCAGGTGGAGGAGTTGCGTCTCGCATTCGATTTCGTCAAGGAGGAACTCGTGACAGAGGAGGAGGTTGACTCCCAGTATTCTAAGGTTGTGGAATCGCTTGAGAAACTTGAACTCCGCAATATGCTCCGCCGTGAGGAAGATAAGCTCGGGGTGGTGCTCAAAATCAACTCCGGGGCCGGCGGCACAGAGAGCCAGGACTGGGCGCAGATGCTTATGCGCCTATATCTGAGATATGCCGAGAAGCATGGTTATAAGACCTCTATAGCACAGTTGCTGGAGGGTGATGACGCGGGTATAAAGTCGGTGACGGTTAACATAGAGGGTGACTATGCCTACGGATTCCTGAAGAGCGAGAACGGAGTTCACCGTCTGGTGAGGGTAAGTCCGTATAACGCACAGGGAAAGCGCATGACGTCGTTCGCGTCGGTGTTCGTGACTCCGCTTGTGGATGACACCATAGAAATCAATGTCGAGACCGCGAGAGTGTCGTGGGACACTTTCCGTTCGGGTGGCGCCGGCGGCCAGAATGTCAACAAGGTGGAGTCGGGAGTGCGTCTCCGCTATCAGTATAAGGACCCATACACCGGGGAGGAGGAGGAAATCCTTATCGAGAACACGGAGACCCGCGACCAGCCAAAGAACAAGGAGAACGCCATGCGCCAGTTGAAGTCGATTCTCTATGAGAAGGAGCTTAACCACAGGATGGAGGAACAGGCAAAGATAGAGGCCGGAAAAAAGAAGATAGAGTGGGGAAGCCAGATACGCAGCTATGTGTTTGACGACCGCCGTGTGAAAGACCACAGGACCAACTATCAGACATCCGATGTGAACGGTGTGATGGATGGCGACATCGACGCTTTCATCAAGGCTTATCTGATGGAGTTCGCAGGGACTGAAGGAAACTGATAATAACTGAGAATAAATCCGGGCAATGTGTCTGGAGATACCAACACGGGACCACCCCATCATCAAAGGATGATGGGGTGGTCCCGTGTTGGTATGCGAAGTGAGACGGTTACGGCTTACTTCCGTTCCTTTATGAATCCGTGTCGGTATGCGTATAGGAGTTCCCGGAGTTCTTCTATCTGTCCCAGGAGCTCTTTCCCACGGTCAGTGTCGCGCACGCGAACTCTCTGTGAGTTCAATTCCACAAGCCGGTTGATGGAGATGATGTCAGTGCCGTTGCGGACAGCCTCGTCGGCAGATGTGAAAGGCTCGTGTTGAACGAGTTCGAATCCCCGGCTGTGATACACGAGAGTATATCCGGCTATGCCGGTGGTGGTGTGATAAGCTTTTGAGAATCCACCGTCGATGACCATTAGCTTTCCGTTGGCTTTTACCGGATTCTCCCCGCTGCCGGCCTTTACAGGGACGTGCCCGTTGATAATGTGTCGGTGTTCGCCTGTCACATCGAACGAGTCGAGAATCATGTCGCAGACTTCCTCATTGTCGCGCAGATGATAATAGAACCCTTTTTCTTCATGATGAGTGGCCTTGTCCTCGATAAGGTAGCGTTCGAATGTGGCCATTTTCGATTTGTCGAAAAGAGGGGAGTCCGGCCCACACCAGGCGTAGAGGTAGTAATCGACGGCGTTTTTCCTTTCATGTTCCGGGGTGTCGCTGTTGATGGCGGAGCGCATCAGCAACTCGATACGTTGCAGGAGCTCCTTCCCTTTGTAAGACTTTCCGTTGAGCATCACCTCTTTCAGGTTTCCGTCCTTGTCAAGCGGCATGGAGGCATGAAACAGCAGGTTGGAATTGTGGACTGCGTAGAGGCTGCCGTGGGAATAGAATATCCCGATGTGGGATTTGAGTTTGTCGCTAACCGTGAATGAATGTACAATCTTGTCCATAAGGGTCTTCTCCTCCTCAGAAAGTGCGTATGGGTCGGAGGGGTCGATTGTCGGGAAATTGGAGTCCTTCAGGGGATATGTCTTTCCGTCTATTTCCACGGAAGCCGAGTCGCGGTCGATGCGGTGCAGGAGTCGGCGGTCATCCATCCCCCATTCTGGATGGCGGGCAATCATCTGTCCTTCCAGCTTGAATTGAATCACGGTAATCGCCTTGTGCATTTTCGCGATTAGCTGTCGGTTCTTGTCAGACAGCGGCTCATCTTCAGACGAGTCTTTGGGCATGAATATTTCGCAAGGGTCATCACGGTATGTCTCCATTGCGAATGTTGCCAGAGGCACGAGATTTATTCCGTATCCGTCTTCGAGAGTGGTCATGTTGCCATATCTCAGAGATATTCGCAGCACGTTCGCAATACAGCATTCATTCCCGCTGGCCGCCCCCATCCAGAGGACATCGTGGTTGCCCCACTGGATGTCGAAATCGCTGTAGGCCAGTAACGTGTCGAGCACGATGTGAGCCCCGTCGCCACGGTCGAAGATGTCGCCCAGCAGATGAAGCTGGTCGATGCTCAGGTGCTGTATCACGTGGGATATCGCGCTTATGAATTCCTCGGCCTGGCCGGTGGATATTATCGACTCTATGATACGGTTGTAGTATGGCTGCTTGTTTTCCTCGGAAGGGGATTCATGCAGGAGTTCCTCTATTATGTAGGCGAATTCCGGGGGGAGGCTTTTTCTCACTTTCGACCTCGAATATTTTGAAGAGACCGCCTGGAGCACCTTTATAAGCTGGTGGAGGGTAATCTGGTAGAAATTCTCGAGGTCTTTCTCCGAGGAACGTATCAGAGCGAGTTTTCTCTCCGGATAATAAATGAGGGAGCATAGTTGCCGGATGTCGTCTTCCCGCAGGCTTGTGGAGAAGATTTCATTCACTTTCCGTTTGATATTTCCCGACGCGTTTTTCAGAATGTGTCGGAATGCCTCAGCCTCGCCGTGTATGTCGGCGATATAGTGTTCAGTGCCTTTAGGGAGGTTGAGGATAGCCTCGAGGTTTATTATTTCGGTGGCGGCGGCCGAAATGTTGCCGAAATTCTGCGACAGCAGTTCGAGAACACGTCTGTCGGCCTCTATTCTGGCAGGAGAGAATGTCGCTATGTTGGATTGTGGGAGTGTCTGCATGGTAAAATAAAGATTGGTTTCTTATATTACACTTATATAACTCTATTTTCTGAGGGATATGCCGTTTTGAGGTAATCTTTTTACGAGGAGGAAGGACATTGCAAAGTTAGCAAGATTGGATGAAATCGCCAAAGGAACCATGAAAAATCGCATGGGGCCGGAGTTCATAATCGCGCCAGATAATATCTGCCTTAACAAAAGCGTGGTCGGAATTGTTTATAAGACATTAAATCTATTGTGAATTATGAAGAAAGTCGTAATCATGGGAGCCTCTTCCGGCATGGGTTATGCTGTGGCGGAGGCGTTGGCTTCGAGGGGAGTCAAAGTAGGACTGGCGGCCCGCCACACGCATACTTTGCTGGAACTTAAAGAGAAGTACCCCGATTTTGTGGAGTATGAGAAAATTGATGTAACGAAGAGTGACGCCAAGTCGAAACTTGGAACCCTGATAGATAAGCTGGGTGGAATGGATATCTATTTCCACGTCGCGGGAATCGGTTATGAGAATCTGACGCTCGATCTGGAGCGAGAGGTGGAGATTATCAAAACCAACGCTGTGGGATTCTCTCGTATGATATGTTGTGCCTACAGGTATTTCCGCGACAACCGCATAAAAGGTCAGATAGCCGCCATAACGTCGGTGGCGGGCACCAAAGGGATAGGGAGGCTGTCGGCCTATTCGGCGAGCAAGAAGTTCGGACAGACTTACCTCGTGGCTTTGGAGCAGCTTGCCCATGAGGAAGGAGCGGATGTATCGTTCACAGACATTCGTCCGGGATGGGTGAGGACGCCGCTTGTGCCCGACGACAGGAAATTCCCGATGGAGATGAGTGTGGATTATGTGGTGCCATATATAATAAAGGCAATCGTGAGAAAGGAACGGGTGTCGGTCATCGACTGGCGCTGGAATGCATTGGTAGGTGCATGGCGCAACATACCGAATGCCTTGTGGACAAAGATGAATGTGAAGATTTCAGACCCCGACACCCCGTTGCCCGCGCTGACAGCCGACCTGACGGGGAAGGGAGAGCAGGCATCCGGAAAAGAGTCAGGGAAGCCGGAATCGGATGAGATGTAGCTCTCCGGACTGTATAATATCCCGGATATCGCGGTCGTCGCTGTCAGAACTTCCTGAGGGTGACGACCGTTTCTCCATCACGCATAACAAGCCGGCTTTTGTCGAGGGTCTCGACCCGGAACGTGACCGGATTATGGTTGATGCCATATTGAAGGAGGGCTCTTTTCTCCAGGATGTTCAGGGATTCCGGGAATTCAAGAGCTATCTCATCGCCATTGAACGAGAGTCTCCCGCTCAGCCATACTCCACCCGGGATTGAGAGCTGGCATACATGTAGGGAGAAACAATAATATAGCCTTGTGTCGAACATCTGGTCAGGCTCCTCCGGTTGCGGCTCTACAGACATCACCTGCCATTGGCCGTCAAGGTCTCCGTTTATCGGACTTTTCTGGCAGGACACTGAAAGGACTTGGCACGCCACCAGAAGAATGATGGACATCAGATATGGGAAGAATGTTTTTTTCATTTTGTTGTCATTTCTTTTTAAGGTGGAATCCTCCGGTTTTCCCTATGGTTATCATCCCTCCGAAGCTTTTCCCGATAAGGTCGCCGGAATCGAATGCCACAGCGGCTTTCAGGAACCATCTCTTCATGCGGGAGGGCCTCCATGACACTTCAATCAGGGCGTTGAGATTGTCTTCTATTTCAGGGAGAGGATTGGCGTATGTTCCCCAGTTTCTCGAATAAGACATAATGAAGCGGTAGTCAATCTCTGGAGTGGGGTTGCCGGAGAAGCCGAAATGGTGGGCCTCCACCCGTGTGGTCCTGAAATAGAGGGTATGGTCGTTGTATATTGGAGAGAGCACGAGAGGATTCCCGATTCCGAGTCCCCAGTGTTGCCATCCCGTATATACCGAATGGTTGTAGTAGTTGTCACGTCCGCTCACCTGCTCCGGTAGTGAAGGGGTGGAATCATGGTTCACGGCTCCGGTCTGGTCTTTAGTGTAGAGGTATTCATAGACAAAAGAAGACACGAACGGATTTTTGGGGAAAGAGGCTTCGATTCCGTACAGGCCATCTTTCCAACCATATTCGAAAGTCATCTGCGACTGGTCCTCGAAGAAGTGTTCATAATAGGCCCTGACGCTCCAGTCTTTCTTCGGGAGCCAGGAGAGTGCGATGTTGTATGCTCCGAGCATGTTCCCTTCGATTGTGACCTGCTCTCCGTTGAAGGTGTCGCGTTTGCCATAGGTGGGAAAGAACGCTTTCAGCCAGTCTTTGAAACCGTGAGGCATGCTGACCATCTTTCCGTCCATGTATGATTTTCCGCCGAATTGTGTGGCCATTTCGATTCCTATTTCTCCCTGTAGGGGAAACACATCGGTGTTGCCGCCTCTGAGCCAAAGACCTTTGGAGTGGAACAGGACATCTTCGGTTCGTTTCTCATCTTTGGCCACCCATGATTTCTGCCATGCGTCGTCGGTGAACATCCCGTATGAGATGTATCCTTTCACGGCAAACCATCCTTTTGTCCCCCAGAAATCAGCATAGTCGAATATGCCGACGCGCAACTGTGGAATCGGGGTGGCATTTCCGGAATAGAAAAGGTTGCCTGATGAAAGTTTCGGGTTGTTGAACTCACCCCATATTTCCTTGCTTCCGAGCATTGCGTCGAGACATCGGTATTTCACCTCACCGTAAAGCTGATGTATGGAGAAAGGTGCGGTAAGGTTCCATCCCGCGACAATGTCGGCCCCGGCCCCCCAGGAGAATCTCTTTTCAGAGTCAATGTCCTTGAAAAGGGCGGCACGTACGAAACCGTTGTTTTTCTTGATGGAGCCAAGCCCCTGGATATTGCTGACAAGCCATAGTGGAGTGTGGCTGCCGGCGGAAAATGTGACTCTTGACTCAGCCAGGAATCTGACGGAATCAGACTCCTGCCGTTGAGGGTCTTTAGGAAAGGCTGTTAATGGCAATGCAGCCAGCCAAGACAAAATGCAAGCATTCTTGAAAATGTTCAACATACATAAACGGAGGGGAGAAAACAAATTGACTAATATAAGAGCGGTGAATCCGCTGCCCGATATTATAACAACGCAAAGTTAATATTAAATATCGGTATCCTCAATAAATTGTAATAAAAAACGTTTGTAGGTTAGGGAAAAGAGCCTCCATGCAGCGTCCCGGATTGGAAAGGAATGTTCAAACGGTTTTGCAACAGGCTTTAAACAAACGGATTAACCCAATATAAGAAGAAAGAATGAATTACGTAATAAAGAGGTTCGCCCGCGCCACGGTGCTGATGGGCGGCTTGTTTCTTGTTGCAAGTTGTTCTACACCAAAGGATGTCACCTATTTCCAGGATGTCAAGGAGACTGTTTTGCCAGTTGTCGCGGGAGATGGCTTGATAAAGATAGAGCCAGGCGACAGGGTAAGCGTGATAGTCAAGTCGAAAGACCCGGCACTCGCTGATTTGTATAATCTTACGGTCAATACCAATAGGTTGGGTACAGCCGTGTCATCACCGGAGGGGATGTCGAGTTATATAGTCAGCAAAGACGGGACGATTGATTTCCCGGTGCTTGGCACGCTGAAGGTGGCGGGAATGACCCGTAGCGAGCTTGCCGGATTCATCACCGGGGAACTCAGGGCCGGCCACGTGCGCGACGCCGTAGTGAGCGTGGAGCTGATGAACGCCTCCTTCTCAGCAATGGGAGAGGTGAAGCAGCCGGGGAGGATTCCTATCACCAAGGACCGCATCACAATTCTTGAGGCCCTCTCACTCGCGGGCGACCTTGACATCCAAGGGAGAAGAGACAACATCACGGTGATTCGTCAGGAGGATGACGGAGTGCATACATACCGTCTGGACTTGACAAACATGGGGGAGCTTGTCCAATCACCCGCCTATTACATAAGACAGGATGATGTGGTATATGTAGAGCCAAACGATGTGAAGAAACGCCAGACTACAGTCAACGGCAATAACGTGTTGTCATGGGGTTTCTGGGTGTCGGTTGCGTCGTTGCTTACCTCGATAGCGGTCCTTATAGTGAAATGACATGTCAATTCATTGATAGGCAAAATCTGAATAAATAAAAGAATATAACGGAAACAAGAATAGACTGATAATGGAATCTGTGTCCAAAAAAAGCGATGGTCGTGCTGAGGAGGTAGTGTTCTCTTTCAGAGAGTATGTAGATGCCTGCCTTAGACGCTGGCCTTGGTTTGCTGTTTCGGTGGTTGTGTTTGTAGGCTTGGCCATACTATATGTTAAACGTCAGGAGCCATTATATGAGCGTAGTGAGCAAGTGCTTGTAAAGGATGGCGAGTCGGGGGGGGCCATGGGAGCCATTTCCGGCGCATTCTCTTCATTCGGTATGGGATCCGGAAATGCCGGAGTCTATAATGAGATGATAGCCATGACCTCACCAGCAGTCATGTATGAGGTGGTGAGACGTCTTGATCTTGATATGAGCTATAATAGGAAAGGCAAGATGCATCCTGTCACTTTGTATGGCGAGAGTCTGCCTGTCAAGGTGAAGATGGCTGACGTTGAGGAACAGAAATCCGCATCGTTTGATATGCGGTTGAATCCTGATGGAGAAATCGTGTTGAGGAAATTCACGCGCTCTACAGAGGAGGGGACAGAGAAATTGGATGGAGAAGTGGTGATGAAGAAAGGGCAGCAGGAAGTTTCGACTCCTGTCGGGAAAGTCATTGTCACTCCTAATCCGGATTATATCGGAAAAAAGGAAGAGCAGGTTGTTGATATAGAGGTGTCGAAGGTACCCATGCAGAAGGCTGTGGAGAATTATGGCCGTCAGTTAAACGGGGAGTTGGCCGATAGGGAGGCGGATGTCATAGACCTTTCAATTCGTGACACAAGCGTGCAGCGAGCAGAGGACATCCTCAACATGATTATAGTGGTGTATAACGAAGAATGGATTAAGGACAAGAATAAACTTGCATTGGCCACATCAAGGTTTATTGATGAAAGGTTGAAGGTGATTCAGGCAGAACTTGGGGATGTGGATTTGAGCATAGCCCGTTATCAGGAGTCAACAGGCACCACTAATCTAAGTGCCACGGCCAACCTTTCGCTTCATAAGGAGGCAGAGCTTGAGGACAGGATTGTCGGCTATGGCAACCAGTTGAGTATGTCGGAGAGTATGCTTGAGCATATATCGAAACCGGAGAATCGTTATAATGTTGTGCCACTCAATATAGGATTGGGCAGCGAAGGGATAGAAACTCAGGTGGCTCAGTACAATGACTTGTTGCTGACAAGAAACAATATTCTGGAAAATTCATCTGAACAGAATCCTATTGTCGAGGATTTAGATAGCCGTCTCGGAGGCATGAGGCAGTCATTGCTGAGCAGTATATCGTCACATATCAAAAATCTGCGCTCTCTTATCAAGAGTGCCGTTTCGGAGAGGTCGAAGGCAGAGGGTAAAATGCTTTCCACCCCATCCAAGGTTTTGCCGTTGCTGTCGGAGGAACGCCAGCAGAAGGTGAAAGAGAGTCTGTATATATTCCTTCTGCAGAAAAGGGAGGAGACTGAAATCGGACAGCAGTTCACGGCCGACAATATAAGGGTGATTACGCCTCCGATGGGGTCTCTTAAACCGGTGTCGCCACGAAAGATGCTGATTCTGTTGTTTGCCTTGATAATGTCTGTGCTTATTCCATTGGCATGTGTGTATATGTTCATTATCTGCGACACCAAGGTGCATGGCAAGAAGGATCTTGAGCGCGTCCGTATTCCTTTTGCCGGCGAGATTCCGCAAGTTGGAAAACGTGGCAGGCTCAGGACGAATGCCAACAAGAAGCGCGGTAGCCTAAAGGACGAAAAGGCGCCAATGGCAGTTGTGGAGGAGGGTAAGCGAGATGTGGTCAACGAGGCGTTTCGTGTCATCAGGAGTAACATTGATTTCATGGCCGGCAGAAACCAAGGTTCTCATGTGATAATGTTCACATCTTTTAATCCCGGCAGTGGAAAGTCGTTCATATCTTATAACCTTGCGCTCAGTTTCGCGCTCAAGCAGAAGAGAGTGCTTCTGATTGACTGTGACCTTCGCCATGGTTCATCGTCAATGTATGTGGGTATGCCTAAGAAAGGCATCACCGACTACCTTTCTGGCCATACCGATGCTTGGCAACAGCTGTTGAGCGCTTCTCCGGCCAACTCCAATCTGTCGATAATGCCTATCGGAAAGATACCGCCGAATCCTGCGGAATTGCTGGAAGGAGAAAGGCTTAGGAGCCTGATAGAGGATGCCCGTAAGGAATATGATTATGTGTTCCTTGACTGCCCTCCGGTGAATATAGTGGTCGATACTCAGATAGTGGCTCCCTATGCCGATGCCACGATGTTTGTGGTGAGGGCGGGACTTCTCGAGAAGAGTGCCATTCCGGAACTCAATGAGCTCTACGACGAGAAGCGGTTCCGCAACATCGCATTGATTCTAAATGGAACCGACACTGTCCACAGCCGATACTATACATACGGAAACTATCAGAGTTTTGCCGACTGACAAATATCCATTCATCCGGATTCCGGTCTTGAACATAAGCCGGATTCCGGATGTTTTGTTAATAATGACCGGATGCCCGGTTTTATAATATTTCATATCTAACTATAGCTTATTATGTGGCCTTTCAAGAGTAAGGTGAAAAATATAAGGGAGTCGGGAGTACTGTCTGGTATGACCGACTGGCATTCCCACATTCTTCCTGGTGTCGATGACGGCGTGAAGACCATGGAGGAGTCGCTCCAGGTGTTGCGTGAGCTTGAGAATCTCGGCGTCAAGAAGGTATGGCTCACACCTCATATAATGGAGGACTATCCAAATGAGACATCATTCCTTAAAAGCCGTTTCGAGGAGTTGAAAGATACCTGGAATGGAGGGGTTGTGCTGTGTCTTGCGGCGGAGAATATGCTTGACTCCTTGTTTGAAGAACGTTTGAAGAGAGATGATTTTCTGCCAATAGGAGAGGAGGGACGGCATCTGCTTGTCGAGACTTCCTACTATACCCCGCCTATGGGTATGGAGGATATGCTTTCGAGGATAACATCGGCCGGTTACTTTCCGGTGCTGGCACATCCCGAACGATACCGGTATATGGATAAGGATGATTACAAACGGCTCAGAGACGCGGGTGTATTGTTTCAACTTAACTATATGTCGCTTGTCGGAGGATACGGCGAGACGGCACAGAAGAAAGCTGAGTGGCTGTTGAAAAACGGGATGATAAATGTTGCTGGCAGCGATGTACACCGCCTCGACACATTAAGGCGTGCAGTGGATGAGAGCCCATCTTCAATGGGGTTGTATGTTATGCTTGAGAAAGTGTCGGACGCGTTATTATAAATCTCGGTTTGTAGGATTGCATTATGAGTGAATTTGATTAGAAGCAGATTTTATTATGAAAGACACTTTAGGTTGTGTAGGCAAGCTTTTGCTTAGTGTATGTATGGGTGTCTCCGTCTTCAATATCAGAGGAGCGGTGACGGTTGTTGAGGATGTAGAGGCAGGCAGTGTCAACCGGCCTTACATTTCTCCTGTGGCCGGGAAGATTCCAATCATGGCATCCTCTCTTTGTTTGTACGGAACCCTGCCGACATCAAAAGAGATACAGGAATTCAGGGATTGCGGGTTTGATGTGCTTATACAGGACAATTCGGAGGAATTATATGATTCCCTCGTGGCAATGCTTGAGGGGAGTGGGGTAAGGCTATTCCCATCGGCAAATGCGTTGCGAGGACCGTCGAAAGAAAAATGCCGTGAGTTCATGGAACGCTATAAGGATAATCCTGTGGTGTGTGGCTGGGAGTTCCGTGATGAGCCGAAATTCGCGGATTTGGATATGTATGAGGGTATATTTGATGTTATGACGGAGACTGATCCGCATCATATGATACATCTCAACGTGGTGGGTACGATGGAGAAGGCATTTGTGGGACCCGAGACCCCGGATATGTCGGCATATCTTGACACTCTTCAGGCCAAGTTTGCGCCGGGAGTATGGTCGTATGATATGTACCCGTTGAAAATATTGGATAATAACGGTAAGCTTATAGTGGATTACGATATCTTCTATTCAGATTTCGAAGCATTTTCCAATATGGCAAGGAAGACCGGCCGACCTTTCTGGGCCTACTGTCAAGGAGTGGGTTTCCGACAGGGACGTATCTGTAAGCCAATTCCGAAAGAGGAATATCTGAGGTTTGAGGCGTTTTCCGCGTTGGCTTATGGCGCGCAGGGTTTGATTTACTGGACGTACCGTCAATGCCGTGACGTGCCATCAGTAGATTTCGAGTATCTTGACGGGCCGATAGACATAAACGGGAATAAGACAAAAGTTTGGTATGCCGCAAAAAAAGTGAATGAAGAGATTAACAGGTATAGCGATGTCTTCCTGGGCGCGCAACTTGTAGATGTGGTGCATACTGGAAAAAGACTGTATAGTTCAACCCGTAGGATGCCGGATTCCGGATTTGGACCATTAAGCAACTTCTCCAGTGGAGATTCCGGAGTCCTGGTGTCAAATCTAAGAAACGGGAGGCAGAGTTACTATGTGGTGGTGAGCCATGATGTGGAGCATGCCCAGAATATAACATTCGGCTTGCGCAAAGGAACCGCTGTCAAGTCGATGTCAGATGGCAAGGTGCTTGTCGGGAACGGCAGGACATACTCATTCACGCTTCCTCCGGGAGGCTATCTCATACTCAGGATGGCGAATTAGACTGTGTCGTGGCAGTTGTTGCGGCATCGTCGTTTCCACAGGAGAAGGTCTTGCCGGTCAATGTCTCTGTAACCTCGGAGAATGAGCGGATTACATTTTTTACGTCGAATATTTCCACGGCTTTTCTGTGGGAGGCTTCCGACATTCTTATTTTATCTTCAGCGGGAAGTTCAATGAAGCGTATCATGGCGTCGGCAAGTTGCCTGGCATTTTCCGGTGCGACAAGAAATCCATTGACACCATTATCGACGGTTTCCTTACACCCCGGGTTGGTTGTGGTGATTATTGGCCTTCCCATAGCACATGCTTCCATCAGAGAACGGTTGAGGCCTTCAAGGTATTTGCTTACCACAACCACGACGACACCATCTCGCAATACGAATGATTGCACATCGTCTGTTTCGCCAAGATAAGAGATGGCGCCATTTTCGTGGTCGCGCATCACCACCTCTTCGGGTACGCCCATAGGGCTGTCGGATGCCAATGGCCCGAGTAGTTCTATATTAACTTCAGGATACTTTTGTTTTACGATTCTGGCAGCCTCCACATATTCAGAGTATCCCTTGTCGTAGAGAACGCGGGCCACCATTAGGAAACGCGTGGTGTTGAAATGCATGGGGCGGAAGGGATATGTGGAAAGGTTTACGCCTTCCCCACCTTTAAGGTGAATCAGATTTTCCTGCTTTACGTAATTCCCTTCAAGAAGCGTCTTGCAGTTTGATTCGTTCAAGGCAAATACACGGTCGGCTTTCCCGAGACCAAATCTGTATAACGCTCTGCCGAGGCATTTTGCCATGGAGTTACCGTCGAACATATATCCGAGACCTGCCACCATCGCGACATTCCTGACTCCAGCCATACGTGCCGCTATTGTCCCATAGATATTGGGTTTTATAGTGTAATGGAAAACGATGTCAGGACGCTCCTTCCGATAAATCTTCCTCAATTCATTAAGATACCTCAAATCGTTGATTGGGTTCATAGAGTTGCAGTCGGTCTTCAGTAGATACCTTTTCCATGATTGGTCAAGGCATGAGAGCATAGCTTCAGTGGCGGTGTTTTCGGGCACCACCACCACTATTTCCCATCCGTTACGGTGGAAGTGGTTCATCACATCGCCCCGGAAGTGAATTTGTCCGGGAAGGTAATTGTTACAGAAAATGGCTTTCATATGATGGCAGTTATCGACAACGGGATATAGTTATTGATTCACGTCTATCCAATTATTTCAAGGATTTTCGTTCCGAAAAGGATGTCGTGTAGGCCAAGGCCTATATTATAGCTGAGGATTCTTTGGCAATCGTTCTCACGCCCCGGGTCTGAACCGTCGAGAACTTGCGATAATTCAGCGAATCCTTTAAACTCATTGAAATAACGGAATCCTCTCACATGTCCTTCATCATCAGCGAAAACACGGTCGAAGATTTTGTCGCAATTCTGGAATCCACGTGTGTGGACCGGCACTACAAGTACCCCCGGCTTGAACAGGGAGACATCTTCAACCAGCAGGCCATCGGCATCTGTGATGCATGACACAACCACGTCCGCATCTGCGACGAGACATTCCATCGTGTCGCAGATTTCAAATGTAATACCGGGGAAACGCTCGGCAAACGCAACTGCGGTTTTCTCCGCATGGTCTTCGTAGCGTTTCAACCTTACCACACACCCAGAGTCGGCAATCATGGGGAGGAGGCATTCAAGGGTGGTGTGTCCGATTACTCCGAGTCCGACAAAAGAATATATCCTGGCGTTGGAGTTGCGCAGACATGAAATAGCCAAAGCGGCCACGGCTCCGGTTCTCATGGCTGTTATCCAGTCGCAATTCATAACCGCGACTGTCTCTCCCGTCAAGGAATCCACTATCATCATTTCGCTCTTTAAGGCAGGTTTTGTCCCTTTTATACGAGACACGACCTTGCATCCGAAGCGATGGTATTCTTCAGGGAGGAGACATGGCATGGTGTTGATGAAATCGCTTCCTTGCGGATGAAGGGATATCTTGGGAGGAAGCTGGCATCTATCCTTCATAAGGAACGCCTCACGCACCCATTCCACACATTGTCTTGGCTCGATTCCGAGCGTGCGAATATCATTGTCGCTTATTATTCTCATTGCAGCAGATTCTTTTAGTGACAGATTATTTTACAATCGGAGAGGATTGACCTTGACAGTATCCTTTAAGAGCCTCGCATAGCCTACTGTTGTCTTGCCGGTCGCGTATGGCGATTCTCACATATTGTCGGTCGGATTTAAATCCTTTTTTTGAAGTGCAATCCTTGATTAGGATATTGTGGTCGGTCAGTAGATTCAGGGTCAGTTCATGAGAAGAAATGTCTCCGGTCACTTCACAAAGGAAATAGTTCGCCTGAGAGGGTATGACTCTCAGAAAAGGGATTTCACCAAGTTCTTTCTTGAAAATGGCTCTCTCCTCTCTGAATTTATCACAAGCCATGATGTAGTCACCCTCATATTTCCCGAAAATCTGCATGTAGAATTCCGCGAAAGAATTTATGTTCCAAATCGCCACATCTTTCTTCATGGCATTTATGAAATCCACATCAGCGGAAGCCAATATGCCTAAGCGCAGTCCCGGGACACCGTAGGATTTTGAAATGCTTTTCATCACACACATAGTTCTGAACCTCTCCAATATCTTGTTGTCGAGCAGGGAATTGAGCTCTCCATTGTCGGAGAAGCCCACAAAAGATTCATCAACAATAAGCCTGACTCCATTGTTTTCCGCCCATCTTGCGAGATTTGTTATGTCGTTGACACTTATGAAATTCCCGGAAGGATTGTCCGGATTTACAATTATGAGAGACTTTATCTGTTTCCCCTCGAAAAAGCGCATGACATCGTCTGCGGAATATTTGAAGTCGGGATTGTCCGGGGTAAAAACCACAAGTTCGGTCTTGTCATGGCGATTGGGATACTCCTCGAAGGTGGGATAAATCACCCCGATTTTTCCGTTATGGTTTTCCATGAGGCTCTTTATCAGCTCTGCGGCACCGTTTCCGACTACGATATATTTTTGTCTTACACCGAAATACTTTCCGGCAAGGAGCGAGTTTATTCCCATTCCGGACGGGTATTCGCGTAGAAGAGTTTCGAAATTCGCCTTCATTTCATCAATCATCCTTTGACGTGGGAAATATGGATTGACAAGATAGCAGAAATCCAGGAGTTTCGGATAACGCCAATATCCCCCATAGCTGTTCTGGATTTTTTTCAGACGTTCTTCTGGAGAGGCGAAAATTGTTTCAGCGATTCTAAGATCCTGCACATCATCGATTTCATACCAGTTCATGCCGGTGATAGGGAGTGCTTTGAGCCCGAACTTGTCAATGATTGTCAGCACTCTTAGCACTTGTTCGTAATACTCGTTCTCACCGAGAGCGCGAATGTAGGCATCCAGGAATGGAAGGTAATGGCTTACAATAAAATCCTTGCTGAACTTATAAATGTTTACGGTTTTATAGTATGATTCAGTGTCACTGTATTTGAAGTCAGCTTTCGGCACAAAATTGATAATGTTACGGTTTTCATCGATTTTCACCATAGTCCCGTCCATCCAATTTTCATATTTTGAGATGAGGGCGACATTTCTGTCTTTGCATGTTAAAGCAGATTTCAGTACATTGTCTTCAAAAATAAGATCTGACTCAAGGAGTATTGTGTCGGACTCAGCCATATATTCCCTTGCAAGCCAGAGAGAATATATATTGTTTGTCTTGTCATATACCTTGTTCTCGACAAATACAATCGGTTTGCCGGGGTAATTCTGCAGAATATAATTTTTAAGTTTATCGCCTTCATAGCCTACTACTATCACCACTCTTTCGAGTTCAAGGTCGAATAGTTGTGCGAGCATGCGGTCGATAAGTCTTATGCCATTGACTTCCAGCATGCATTTAGTGTTGTCGGCGGTATATTCTCCAAGTCTGCGCCCCATACCGGCGGCCAATATTATAGCTTGCATGATCAGATTTATTTGATGGTTGAAATTTCTTTTTTCCCAAGAGAGAACTTTCTTACGAAATGGTGCCAACGTTCAGTGTCTTCCGGAATCACTCTCCAGTTTTTATAAATAATGTCCAGGTACTTTTCCGGCTTGTTCGGAATATAGACGTATGAGCCGTCGGCAAGTTTTGTTTTCCGGGGAGGAAAAAATATGCTTTCGTCTTTACCGTCGTAGAAAAGAGCCTGTCCGATAGGGACATGAAGCAATCCTGTATGCTTCTTCTCTTTAGAAGCCGAGTCAATCCATTTATACCATTTCTCAGGTTTTATGAAGGAGAACACAATACCCCAGATATTTCGTATCCTATAGTTGCGTTTTCCGTCAAGGGTAGAGCACATGAGCTTCCTGTAGAATTCGTTTTTAACAAGATATTGTTTCACGGAAGTGGCAGTGTACATCATGAACATCATCCCGATTTTTCTCAGCTTCAGAAATCGTTTGTGAGGGTTGAAATTATCGATTGGGAAAATATCTACGAACACACCTTCGTGATGCTTGTATCCACCCATGATTTCGACATATTCTGTTTCTGTATCAACGATTTTCGCAAATCTTTCATAGGGTCCGTCATTGGTGTGGACAGAGTAGGCTTTATATTTCTCCGGCAGCTCTCCTATGAATTCTGAAAGCAGACGGTCATAGTCTTCACGCGGCATCATTATATCGAGGTCATCGTCCCATGGAATCCATCCATTGTGGCGCATTACACCGATTACGTTTCCATATGCAAGCGACATTTGCAGATTGTGGCGTTCGCAGACGGCTTCAATTTCCTTGTACATAGCCATGAGGTGGCTTTGCAATTGACATAGCTCACTGTCAGAAAGCTGATGTCCCGCTTTATTAGAGTTGCATATCTGCGCATATATGTTTTTTGTCCTCAACATCGGTTGTCTCTTTAAAATCTGTTGAAAAGTATAGCTGTCCTGAATAGGAGGTTGTGTATGACGCTTTTAGTCTTGAAGGATGGATTTAACATAACCTTCAGTTTATTTGAGACTCCGAGTTTTTTGTAGTGGCTGAGGGCGTAGGCAGTCTCTCTTGTATTTTCAGGCATCATGTCACTGTATGTTTCAAGTATGGCACCTGCCTGACCCGAGCGATAGCAGCTGTTGCCGGTGAAATTCAGGAACCGCCGTTTCCATCTTGAAGCGAAAGAACCAGTGCCTATGACGTTATGTCCGTGTTGCCTGTATTTTATGTGAGGCGCCGGGTCTTCAATTACTTTCCCGGAACATGCGAGGACAGTCTTGTACATCCAGCTATCGTGCATCGACATCTTGTCTGGGTTGCCAAGCAGGAAGAGTTCAAGGGCCTTCCTGTTGAACACCATCGTGCACCCTGCGCATGGTTGTGCCATCAGAGCCTCTTCAAAAGACAGATAATGTGAATTGTTCCAAGTTTTTCCAATAGGGTTGAGGTCCTTGTCAACTATTTCAGGGGCACAGAAATAGAGTAGGGGTATCGAATGGTTGGAGAGTTCCGCTTGTTTGATCCGGTCGATTGCTGTTGACAGTTTGTCCGGCATCCAGAAGTCATCTTGGTCGGAGAATGCAAAATAACCGCCGTCAAGTGCAGATGCGGCCTTGGCGGCGAGGAAGAAGCTCTTCTTACAACCTGTATTCTGTTGGAATATAGGTGTTATGTTGTTGAATCTTGATGAGTATTCTCTTAATATTGCCGGTGTATTGTCGGATGACCCGTCATCTCTGACAATAAGCGATACATTTACATCCTTTTGATTCAGTATTGTGTCAATCTGCTCACGGATATAGTGTTCACCGTTGTAGGTTGACATTATAACAATCGCTTTCTCCATATATTTTTTCAATAGGGATGGGATTCCTGTTTTATAAACGTAAAAACTTGGATAAATATTAATGAAATGTTAAATAAATTTTAACGAAATCATAAAACTCCGAGACACAAGGATTATTATGGAGACCGGTGTGATGACAGATTCTATCTCCAGGTTATGAAGTCGTGTTTCCATATCTGTTCTCTCTCATGCACCTGATGAGGGTTGAATATGGAGACGTAAGGGAACCATCTCGGATACATGGAGTAATAATAGAATCCTTGGGATAGCAGGATTATTCCCAGCAATGCGACACGGAGTTTTCTTGACGATTCAATGTCACAAAGGAAATTTGCGGCTCCGACTGTCACAAACATAGTGGTGTAGTTAGTGAACCGAGAGAAAATCATCGGAATAGCAAATGCTCCCATACAGAAAAGGATTTGCAGGAGTAGCATCTTTTCCTGAGTGCATCTTATTTTAGCCATGCGATATGCCATGACTACAGCCATGGCCGGGACTCCGGTTCTCATGAGTTCTGCTAATTTCCAATTGAGGTTAAGTCCTGCGGCATTCGTTACATACTGGTCAAGACGGTTGGCCAAAGACAGGAACGGAATAAGTTCGTAGAGACGTTCAATGACAGGCGTGATAGCCAATGCCGCGATACAGAAGATTACGAATGCCATATTCGGTTTTAGCATCTTGGCCAAAGGGAAAAGCCATGTCACGACGGAAGAGTAGTGAAACGGGATATAGATGAGGGATACAAGGTAGTATCTGGTCCAGTTGTTTTTTTCAAGATTACGATAGTTCAGCAGAAAGATGCTTATGGCAATGCTTTCTCTCATGATTTCCATGGAAAAATAGAACCATTGCATGAAAAGAAATATCATTACGCCGACAAATACATTCTTGCAATACCGGTAGAGGAAAACAAATATGCATCCGTTGACGATTGCCCCCACAATCATCTGCATCACCCAGAACTCTTTTGTGAATGTCTTTACAAGGGAGTTGAGCAGAAGGTATCCGGGTTCGTAACGATATGAAAAGATGTCGCTGTCGAATATATGGTCGAGGTCTCTGATTTGTTTGAAACTTGCCATGTAGGATATCGTGTCAACACCTACCCTATATCGAAGCCCGACGATAATGATTACATATATACATATGATACCCAGATATATCTTGCGTGGAGTGGATGTCATTCGCTTGTTGACAACCATTCCGGCAGCCGCTAATATGAATGCTATCAGATATTCCATTGTTATCGGTTTATTAGAGTGTCAGCTTGCATACGAATGCGTATGTTTAGACGTGCCTCAGTCTCGTAAAGCCATATGAAGCAGCAAACAGTCTGAGAGACTGCAAGCGACCATACCACATAATAATTCCCGGCCAAAGAAGCCGCCAGAAGGAAAGATATCAAAATTGAAGACTTTATTGTTTCCAGATACAGGACTCTTTTTGTATCCCCGAGTGTTTTGATTATATTTCTGCATAATACCTGTACGGATGCTGGAAGTATTGTGAGGGAAAGAATCTGGAAGATTCCGGAAGCTTGTATCCATTCCTCACCTAAAAGATAATGTATAATAGGAGTGGCCAGTGTCACGAACAAGACCGTGACCACAGATAAGGAGAGGGTCATGTATATGAGGGTTTTGTGATATATGGATTTCAGACGTGTCATATCATCAATCTTTACCATCATCGGGAAGATGGTCTGGTCCATAAGTCCGGTGAGGAATGTCTGGCAGAATCCGGACACTCTGCTCGCCTGTGAATAGCAGCCGGTGAAATCAAGAGATGATATCTTGCCTATAATATTGGTGGAGATGTTATTCGCTATGGTCTTGACAGTGTCGGCTCCGAGAAGGGAGATTCCAAAAGAGAACTGATAGCGGAACGATTCTTTTGAGAAACAGAGAGATGGTATAAACCTGTTGTAGAGCTGTAGGAAAACCACATTTGCGAATGCCAGGACTATCTGTTGCCATACGAGCGCCCAGTATCCGTATCCGGCTTTTGCAATCCATAGAGCGGCTGCGAGAGATATGATTCCGCTGGCCATGTTGATAAGCGCGTAAGCCTTGAAGTTCAGCGACCGGAATATCATGATGCGTTGCACCACCCTGAAAGCGTGTATTATTATAGTGAAGCTGATTATCCTTATGATGTCGGTAAGTTCCTGTCTGTCGTAAAAGTCTGCGATAAGAGGTGCTGAGGCATAGAGAATGACATAGAGCACAAGGCTCGCGGCAAGATTGTAATAGAAGAGAGTGGAGTAATCCGTGTTGTCAACGGTCTTTTTCTTTAGAAGCGCCCCTCCCATTTCGGAATCGACCATCATCTGGGAGAATGCTATGAATAGTGTTACAATCCCGATGAGTCCAAAGTCGTCGGGAGTAAGCATACGTGCCAATATGATGGTGGAAAGGAATGCAATCCCTGATTGCCCGAAAATAGATATTCCGCTCCAGATGATGGTGTTTATTGCTCGCATACCTTAATAAACGTATTGTTATATCATAATATTGGGATTTTGAGGCTGAAAAAAGAGGTGTCTGCAATGGCAGACACCTCTTTGGAGTCTCGTAAGAGATTCTCCGGATGGAGAATCCGGGATGGCGATTATTCAGCCTTGCCGTCGGAGCCGAGCACGTTGATGATTTTGTGCTTGTAGAGTTTCTCCATTTCATCGCGGGCCGGGCCGAGATATTTGCGGGGGTCGAACTCTGCGGGTTTCTCAGCGAATACCTTGCGCACAGCGGCGGTCATTGCGAGACGGCTGTCGGAGTCGATGTTGATTTTGCATACGTCCATCTTGGCGGCCTTGCGGAGCTGTTCCTCGGGGATGCCGATAGCGTCGGGGAGCTTGCCACCGTTCTCGTTGATGATTTTCACGTATTCCTGGGGCACGGAAGAAGAGCCGTGGAGCACGATTGGGAAGTCGGGGAGTTTCGCCTCAACGCCTTCAAGCACGTCGAATGCGAGCGGCGGCGGAACGAGAAGACCGGTTTTCGGGTCGCGGGTACACTGTTCGGGAGTGAACTTGTAAGCTCCGTGTGATGTGCCGATAGAGATTGCGAGGCTGTCGCATCCGGTGCGGGTCACGAAATCGATTACCTCTTCGGGGTTGGTGTAGGTGTGGTGGTCAGAGCTTACCTCGTCTTCCACGCCGGCGAGCACGCCGAGCTCACCTTCCACGGTCACGTCGTGCTGGTGGGCATATTCCACGACTTTCTTTGTGAGGGCCACGTTCTCCTCGTAGGGGAGGTGGCTGCCGTCGATCATCACTGAAGAGAAGCCGTTGTCGATGCAGTCCTTGCAGAGCTCAAAAGAGTCGCCGTGGTCGAGATGGAGCACGATTTCGGGCTTTTCCCAGCCGAGAGATTTCGCATACTCCACAGCCCCCTGCGCCATGTAGCGGAGAAGGATAGGGTTGGCGTAGTTGCGGGCGCCTTTTGAAACCTGGAGGATGACCGGGGATTTAGTGTCGGCAGCGGCTTTGATGATAGCCTGGAGCTGCTCCATGTTGTTGAAGTTGAAAGCGGGGATGGCATAACCGCCATGCACTGCCTTGGCAAACATCTCTTTTGTGTTTACAAGGCCAAGTTTTTTGTAATCTACCATGATTTGTCTAAACTTTTGTGCGCTGTGCGCATTTTGATGCAAAAATACAAAAAATGATTGTTATGACAAAATTCCATGCATTATAAAAGTGCTTTCGATGGCATATTAGTTTAAGGATTATGGAAATAATGGTGTCGGCATGTCATTCGTCGAATCATTGTGATACTAAAAGAGGTGTCGGGTGCGTTTGTAATAGGAATAGGGGTCTTTGAATATGACATTAAGATTATGGCATGTTCTCCTTTTTCCCGAGTGTGCTGAATTTGCCACACGTACATTATAATTGACCCAAAAGAGGATTTTAGAATTGTGTGATTTATGAAGTCTATAAAAAGTCTGGCGAAATGGTATTTCTCGAAGGCTGCTCTTCCGTACTGGGGCATCCTCCTTCTTGATTGTATTATAGTGATGCTTGCCGGCTTCAGCATATATATGGCCATGCATGGAGTGAATGAGACGATGACTGTTTTTTCATCGCTGTCGTGCACTTTGTGTGTGTTCCTGATTTGCTATGTCATATCGTTCCGCGTGTTCCATACCTATGACGGGGTGATACGTTACTCGTCGTTCCGTGACCTCATGAGAGTAAGCGAGGCGGTGCTTGTGGCGTTGGCTCTTATATTCATATTCCAGTTTGCCGCGTCAATGGCCGGGGCCGTGCTTGTGTTCGGAATACTTGAGATTGTATTGATGGCGTTGGTGGTCGTGGTGTGTATGACCATGGCGAGGGTATGGGTCAAGACGCTCTATGAGAAGTTCAGCCATCCGGCCAACCGTACCAGGACATTCATTTTCGGAATCAACGAAGGTGTCGCGTTGGCCAAGAACATAAATTCGTCAGAGAGTTCCCGTTTTGAGGTGTGCGGATTCGTCACGGAGAGCGTCGGGCTGACACGCCGTAGGCTAATGGGTATGAAGGTGTATAGTTTCGACGAGACATTGCCGGATAATATGCTCAAGGAGGGGTCGAAGACTCTTGTGGTGCCCCCCCAGTTTATGAATGCGCTTAGGGCGAACGAGCGGATTGTGGATGTGCTCGCGGATTCCGGAGTAAAGGTTCTTGTGATGCCAGACGCCAGGGAATGGAACAGAGGTAATGGCTTTAACATCAGTGACCTTCATCCGATTAATGTAGAGGACCTTCTGCCGCGAGAGAAAATATGTATAGACCTTCAGTCGGCAAGCGAGCTTATCGAAGGCCATACGGTGATGATTACCGGTGCGGCCGGGAGCATAGGGTCGGAGATGGTGGGTCAGATTGCCCGTTTCAAACCATCGCGCATGGTGCTAATCGACCAGGCGGAGACTCCGATGCATGATATACGGCTTATGCTGCGCCGCACGTGTCCGGAAATCGCGGCGGAGACGATAGTGGGCAATATCGCTGACGATATATACATGGAACGTCTTTTCAGGATGTACAGACCGGAATATGTGTTTCATGCGGCGGCCTATAAGCATGTGCCGATGATGGAAGACAATCCATATGAAAGTGTAGTCAATAACATAAAAGGGACAAAGATAATAGCCGACCTTGCCGTTAAGTATTCCACAAAGAAGTTTGTTATGGTATCTACGGACAAGGCCGTTAATCCCACCAACGTGATGGGGTGTTCGAAACGTATCTGCGAGATTTACGTACAGAGTCTCGACAGGGCTATAAAAGACGGGGCGGTTGAAGGTGGCACTCAGTTCGTGACCACAAGGTTCGGGAATGTTCTTGGGTCCAACGGTTCGGTCATACCCCTTTTTCAGGAGCAGATAAGGAACGGTGGGCCTGTGACGGTGACACATCCCGATATAATAAGGTATTTCATGCTGATTCCGGAGGCCTGCAAACTTGTGATAGAGGCAGGCACTATGGGAAAAGGGGGTGAGATATTTGTGTTCGACATGGGACAGCCGGTGAAAATTGTTGAACTCGCGCAACGCATGATAAGGTTGAGCGGGGCAAAGGATGTGGAGATAAGGTTCACCGGCCTGAGGGACGGTGAGAAACTCTATGAGGAGGTGCTCACAAGCGATGAGACCACACTCCCCACATTCCATCCCAAGATAAAGATAGCCAAAGTGAGGGAATATGGGTTTGACGAGGTGTCGCGAGCCATAGATGAACTCATAGAATGTGCCGCCACGATGGACGATATGGGGATTGTGGCCAAGATGAAGCGTATAGTGCCGGAGTTCAAGAGCCATCAGTCGAAATATGAGGCGCTCGACAGGTCGTGCTGACAGTGTCCGGGATGATTTATAAACTAAGGGTAACGCAGAGGTGATGAGACTGTACGGCTGTTTTTTCAAGCGTATCGCCGATATGGCGGCGGCGGGGATAGGTCTGTTGGCTCTTTCTCCGGTTTTAGGTGTGGTTTCCTTGTGGCTGCATTTTGCCAATAAAGGTGCGGGTGTCTTTTTTTTTCAGGAGCGTCCCGGACTGAAAGGCAGGATATTTAAGGTGGTCAAGTTCAAGACCATGAACGACAAGCGGGACAGCGATGGCAACCTTTTGCCTGATTCGGAACGTCTTACCAGGGTAGGGCGTTTCGTGAGGTCAACCTCTATCGATGAGCTTCCCCAATTGTGGAACGTGCTCAAGGGAGATATGAGCCTGATAGGGCCACGTCCGCTGTTGACTTCTTATCTTCCTCTTTACACAGTCGAGCAGTCGCGGCGTCATGATGTCCGTCCGGGAGTGACAGGATGGGCCCAGGTGCATGGCCGTAACGCAATTTCGTGGAAAAGCAAGTTTGAATATGATGTCTGGTATGTTGACCATATGTCATTTTCCCTTGATATGCGGATATTGTTGATGACAGTGATGAAGGTTGTAAAACGGGAGGGGATATCAGCGGAAGGACAGGCAACTGTAGAGCCGTTTGACGGAACCAATTGATAAATGATTGTGAAATGGGAAAGAGCGACAGTGAAAAGGTGACTCTTTACGGCGGAGGCGGCCACTGTAAGGTAGTGGTGGAGATTCTCAGAAGCCGGGGTGTTGAGGTGGAGTGTATCGTTGATGATAATCCGCGTTGTGACTCTTACCGAGGTATCCCCGTGGTGAGGACAGCGCAGACATCCGGCCCGCTTATTGTCACCATAGGTAATTGCGGGATAAGGAGACGGATTGCTGAAAGTGTCGCGGTGGAGTCATTTTTTACGGCTGTTCATCCTCACGCGATAGTGGCGCCCGGAGTCGTGATAGGAGAGGGCAGTGTGGTTTGTGCGGGCGCGATAGTCCAGCCGGATGCCCGCATAGGGAGGCACTGCATTGTCAACACCCGTTCGGTCGTGGAGCATGATGTCCGTCTGGGAGATTACGTGCATGTGGCTTCCGGAGCCACGGTCTGCGGAGGAGTTGAGATAGGGGAAGGGTCGTGGATAGGAGCCGGGTCGGTGGTTAGGCAGGGGATAAGAATCGGTAAGAACTGCATGATAGGAGCCGGGTCGGTGGTTGTGAATGATATACCCGATGGAGTGACAGCATACGGCAATCCTTGCCGGATAAAGGAAAACATATCAAAATCCAAGTGATGAGGAAAGAGCGTATTTATCTCTGTCTTGCCCATATGGGAGGCAGGGAGATGGATTATATAAGGGAGGCATTCGACAGTAATTGGGTGGTGCCGATGGGGCCGAACGTCAACGGATTCGAGGAAGACCTCGAGCGATTCGTGAACGGACGTCCAGGTGCCGCGCCGCTCGACCGGAGGGTGGCATGCCTGAGTTCCGGGACGGCCGCTGTACATCTTGCCTTGATAGGGTGTGGAGTCGGGCTTGGCGATGAGGTTATTGTGCAGTCGTTCACGTTCTGTGCGTCAAGTCATCCGGTGACATATCTCGGGGCTGTGCCCGTGTTTGTGGATTCGGAGAAGGAGACCTGGAATATGGATCCGGAACTTCTTGAGGAGGCCATACGCGACCGTATTGCAGTGACAGGCCGGAAACCCAAGGCCATAATTCCGGTGGCACTCTATGGGATGCCTTACCGTATCGACAGGATAATGGATGTTGCCGACAGATATGGAATTCCTGTGATAGAGGATGCCGCGGAGGGATTCGGTTCCCGTTTCGGAGGTCAGGTGCTCGGGACGTTCGGCAGATACGGCGTATTAAGTTTCAATGGCAACAAGATGATAACTACATCGGGAGGCGGCGCGTTGATATGTTCCGGCAAGGAAGCCAAGGACGAGATGCTGTTCTATGCCACCCAGGCACGGGAGGGTTATCCCTACTATCAGCATGAGAAGATAGGCTACAATTATCGCATGAGCAATATTTGCGCCGGAATAGGGAGAGGGCAGATGGAGGTGCTCGATGAGCATATTTCGCATCACCGTCATGTCCAGGCCTTGTATTGCGAATTGCTCGATGATGTGGAAGGGATTGAGATGCATTGCAATCCGTCCTTGGAAATCGAATCGAATTTCTGGCTTTGCGCGGCCACTCTTGACCCTGCGCTGAGAATCAAGGGAGAAGACAAGGCTTATGGAGCTGTCGTGACAGGGGCTGTGGGCGGAGCATCCGGAGTGGTGCATGCCGCGACATCCGCTTCCACCGACTGCCAGCCCTCGGCCAATGTCGAGGCGTTGAGGGTTTGGCTCGATTCGGCCAATGTCGAGGCCCGTCCATTGTGGAAACCGATGCACAGGCAACCTGTCTATAAGGATTCTCCGGCCTATGTCAACGGAGTGAGCGATTCACTGTTCCGCAGAGGAATATGCCTTCCGGCAGGCCCTTATGTCAGCGACGAAAATGTCCGCTATATAGTGGAATGCATCAAATCGTCGATTGCCTGAATGGGATGCCGCGAAGCGGGAGGGTTGCTGCATGACGTGAAATATAGTACGTCAGGAGTGTTTTTGATTTGGATAATAAGTCATTTAGCGTTAATTTTGCAAAACAATACGGAAGTGATTCCGAATTCCCAAAGGCAATGGCCGTAGAGGCGACATGCGATTCATGGCGTATGAGATATTATTGGCAAATCTTTGTTGTCATATTGATGCTAAGACAGGCCGATGATGTCATGTCGCTGATTTGAGTGGCAGTCAGTCATTGCCGTCTTGAATAATCGACCCATATGAAGATATTTGCATCTAACGTTATACGAGAAATAGACAACGCCACGTGTGAGGCGCAGAACATCAACTCCATCGATTTGATGGAGCGGGCTGCGGGTGCCGTGAGTTGTGAGATAATATCCCGTTTTCTTCCAAGCCAGAGGATAGTGGTTGTCGCCGGTCCGGGAAATAACGGAGGCGACGCTCTTGCTGTAGCGAGGATGCTTTTTGAGCAGGGATACAAGAAAGTAGAGGTTTTCCTTTTCAATGTTGTCGGCAAGCTCAGCCATGACTGCGATGAAGAGCGAAAGAAGCTTATCACGATGGATGGAATCGACTTCACGGAAGTGAAGCGTGATTTCTCACCTCCATACCTCGGGGAAAACGATGTTGTGGTGGATGGCCTTTTCGGATCCGGATTGCGACAGCCACTTCAGGGAGGTTTTGTCATGCTTGCCCGCTATATCAATGATTCGGGGGCATATGTCGTGTCGATAGATGTGCCTTCCGGTCTGTTCGGGGAATGGAATGAGAATGTCAGCCATCGCGACATGGTGCATGCCAATCTGACCCTGACGTTCCATACTCCGCGTCTTGCGTTTCTTTTTGAAGAGAATGCGGATGTCATAGGGGAGTGGAAACTTCTCGACATAGACCTCGATGAAGACAAGATGAGGGAACTGAACTGTGACTTCATGCTTGTGGAGGCCGCAAGTGTCAGACCATTGCTGCGCCCCCGTCGGAAATTTACCGGGAAACGCAACTATGGGTCGGCTCTGCTCATGGCCGGCAGCATAGGAATGATGGGGGCTGCGGTCATGGCGGCCAAGGCATGCCTCAAAAGCGGGGCGGGTCTTGTGACAGTCCATAGCGCCAAGGTGGGTATGCAGGTTGTCCAGGCATCCGTGCCGGAGGCGATGTTCGAACCTGACCGCAATGAGAACTATATATCCGACATGACCATCCATCACGGCCATCAGGCAGTGGCGATCGGTCCGGGAATTGGCACCAACGACCGCACTGTGGATGCCCTGGAGGCGGTCCTGAAGAGTGTGAAGTCGCCGTTGGTCCTTGATGCGGATGCCTTGAACTGCATCGCGAAACGTCCGTCATTGCTTGAGATACTACCCGCCCATACTGTCATCACGCCGCATATCGGAGAGTTCGACCGTCTGTTCGGGGAGCATCCGAATTCTGAGGAGCGTCTCAAGAAGGCTATAGACATGGCCAAATACTACAATATAATCATTGTATTGAAAGGGCATTATACGGCCACGGTGCGTCCCACGGGGAGAGTGTATTTCAACTCTACGGGAAATCCCGGGATGGCCACTGCCGGAGCCGGAGATGTGTTGACGGGAGTGATTGCGGCGTTTATTGCCCAAGGCTACCGTCCTGAGCATGCCGCCACGATAGCCGTGTATGTGCATGGCCTTGCCGGCGACATGGCCGCCGCCCAACTCGGAGAGTTCGGTATGGTGGCATCTGACATAGCCGCATATTGCGGTCGTGCCATAAGGGCGATAATCAACCGCGAGAAGATTTGACAATAATACGAAACAGATATGAAAAAACATAAAGCCTTTGCGGCCGCTGTGCTGATGGTGGCTTCTTTGTCACCGGTTTCCGCGCAACAGACGAAAATCCTGACAGCCGACAAACATAATGAATATGGATTGGTGTATTCCCTTCCGCTGACAGCCTTCGATATCGAGGTGACGGCCACCCGTGAGGTGCGTAAGGCCGGTCCCTATTATCAGTATGCGAAGAAGTATGTGGGCACAGATGTCGTGGTCAAGGAGGACGCCGAGATTTGGACAATAGAATCTGTGAAGGTGCGTCCATATGGAGTTGCCGATGATGGTTCCCGCTACCTCATGCAACTCAAGGCCGGGGCTACGGCCTATATCGGCGTTGCGTCCGACGGGATGCTTTTGTCGATAAACTGTCCTCCGGAGAATGAGACAGCGTCTTCACCGACGACAGCCGGGACAATGGAGGGAGAGATTCTCTCTGACCGGGAATATCTTCAATATGTAGATGAGGATTTCATAGCCTCACAGTCATCGGCCAAGCAGGCGCAGATGCTTGCCGAGAGTCTCATGGAGATTCGTGACGCCAAGATTTCGCTGACACGCGGCACTGCTGACGCTATGCCCACCGACGGGAAACAGCTTGAGTTGATGCTCAATTCCCTTCGACATCAGGAGGCTGCCATAACGGCCGCTTTTCTTGGGAATGTGACGAAAGAGACCGTAGTCAGGAATTATTCATTCGTGCCGGAGGAGGATGGCCGTGAGGTCTTGTTCCGGATGAGTGATTTCGCCGGGTTCGTGTCTCCTGATGATTATTCCGGAGAGCCTGTATATGTGAATGTAAAAGTGGTCAGCGAGGCCACACTTCCTGTCGATGCCAAAGGGGAGGTGAAGAAGATGCCGAAGGACGCGGTGGCGTATTGTCTGCCCGGGACAGCCTCCTTGTCAATATCACATAAAGGCAAGAACTTATTTTCCAAGGAGTATGACATGTCGCAGTTCGGAGTTGTGTTCGGTTTGAATCCCGACTTGTTCAGCGATAAGAAGGATCCGTCGTATGCCGTGTTTGACCCCGCGACAGGAGGGCTGAAGGAGATAGGGTCGATGAAAGATTTTCCCAAGGAATGAACTCTCCCGGTCTTTTTCCCCAGGGACCGCAGGCGATGACGCTGCTGCAGCTCACCACCGCCATCGGCAACGCGGTGCGCATGTCGCCGGTGCTTCAGGGGGCATGGGTGGTTGCCGAACTCAGTGATGTGAGGGTGAATGGCGGCCATTGCTATATGGAACTCGTCGAGAAAAACGATTCCGGGCAGACTGTGGCTAAGTTGCGTGCCACCATATGGCAATCGCGTTTCCAGTATATACGTCAGAAATTCATGTCGGCCACTGGGCGAGAGGTGATGACCGGGATGAAGGTTATGCTCAACGGCACCGCCGCCCATCATCCTGTCTATGGACTTTCATTCGCTGTCAATGATATTGACCCGTCCTATACCCTTGGCGACATAGAGCGTCTCAGGCGGGAGATTCTCATGCGGCTTCACAGGGAGGGAGTGCTGACCAGAAACAAGGAACGCGTCATGCCAATAGCCCCACAGCGTATAGCTGTGATATCGGCAGAAGGTGCGGCAGGTTATGGCGATTTCATAAATCAGCTTATGGGCAACGCCTACGGTTTCGTGTTTTATCCTCATCTGTTTCCTGCGGTGATGCAGGGCGACAAGACTTCCTCCTCAGTGAGGTCAGCATTGGAACGTGTGTATGAAAGCCGTGAGATGTGGGATTGCGTGGCGATAGTGAGAGGGGGAGGGGCGACAACCGACCTCAACGGTTTTGATGACTATGAACTGGCCCGCAGTGTGGCGGTTTTCCCGTTGCCTGTAGTGGTGGGAATAGGGCATGAACGCGACCGTACCGTGTTGGATGAAATCGCCCACACGCGTCAGAAGACCCCGACAGCAGTCGCGTCATTCTTTATAGACACTTTGCGTGCGGCATCCGACAGGACGGCAGGTATGGTTGACTGGATAGCGCGTTATTGCACTGACCGTCTTCTCGGAGAGTCGCGTCGCCTGTCGAATTGCGAGGGAATGATACCGGCGCTTGCAGAGGCGAGATTATCAGGAGCGAGAGCATTGCTCGAACGAGAGGTGACGAGAATTCCGGTGCTTGTGTCGGCTCGGCTGTCGGAGTCCGGCAGTAGGATAGATGCCATAGGGCGGATGCTCGGGGTGCTTGCTGACAGCAAGGTACGGCAGTCGCATGAGAACATAGTGAATATGTCGGAGCGTATCGCGATAGCCGCAGACTCATTCTTGAAAAGGACATCGGCCACACTTGAATCGCTTTCAGGAATGGTGGAGGTGCTGAGTCCGTCGAACACATTGCGAAGGGGCTATTCCATAACAAGAGTCGGCGGAAAGGCGGTCACAGATGCGGCGACGTTGAAAAAAGGAGCAAGGATAGAGACTCAGTTCTTCAATGGCAAGGTTGAATCGGAGATAATAGAAGACACGATAAAGGATAAATGATATGAATGAGGAGATGACTTACGGCAAGGCAGTTGCCGAACTTGAATCGATTGTGGCGAAAATGCAATCAGACACATGTGATATAGACCACCTCGCGGGATATACCTCGCGGGCCCTTGAGCTCCTGAAATACTGTAAGGAGAAACTACACACCACCGACCAGGAGGTGAAGAAATGTCTTGAGGCCCTTAATTCATGAAAAATATCTGTGATATTTCTTTTAACATCCTGTAAACATAGACATGGGGCATGGTTAAATAGTGTTGTGTTAAGATTATTTGACATTGCCTGATGATGTGATGCGGTGGAAAGGTGTTATATTTGTAAAGAAGTTGCGAAGCGCATCTTGACGAGGGCGCGGTTGCAACTTCTTGCGATAGGAAAACTGATGTATCAAATTCCCTAAATATTTTTTATATGCTGACTGAGAAAAGAAGCAGTATGTTGCACGGAATCCTGTTGATAGGATTATTTTCATGTGCGGCTTTCTACATTGGAGACGCAAAATTTTTCAAGGACCTGTCGTTCAGTCCGATGATTATAGGTATTGTCTTGGGTATGCTCTATGCCAATTCATTGCGCAATCATCTTCCGGAGACATGGGTTCCTGGAATACAGTTCTGTTCGAAGAAGATTCTGCGTCTTGGCATCATCCTTTACGGTTTTAGACTCACGTTCCAGGAGGTAATGAATGTCGGAGTCGCTGGAATCACGATAGACGCGATAGTCGTGGTGGTCACGATTCTTGGCGGTGTATGGCTCGGAAAGCTTTTGAAGATGGATAAGGATATAGCCCTGTTGACATCTATCGGGAGCGGCATATGTGGAGCGGCGGCTGTGCTCGGTGCGGAGTCCACCATGCAGACCAAGCCATACAAGACGGCTGTGGCGGTTGCGACAGTCGTGATATTCGGTACGATATCCATGTTTATCTATCCGATAGCGTATCGGGCCGGATTCCTGCAGCTGACACCCCAGGAGATGGGCATCTATTCCGGGGCCACATTGCATGAGGTGGCGCATGCCGTAGGGGCCGGAAACGCGATGGGCGTTGAAGTCTCGAATGTCTGTATCATTGTCAAGATGATAAGGGTCATGATGCTTGTGCCGGTGCTTCTTGTGCTTGGCTACTGGGTTGCACAGCAGGCACGCCGCAACGGAACGGCAGGAGCTTCCGGAAAGGTGGCGATTCCTTGGTTCGCGTTGGGCTTCCTTGTGGTGATTGGGTTCAATTCGTTTGACCTTCTTCCGGTGGCAGTGGTGGATACAATCAATTATATCGACACATTCCTTCTGACCATGGCTATGGTGGCTTTGGGAGCCGAGACAAGTATAGATAAGTTCAAGAAGGCTGGCGCGAAGCCGTTTATCCTTGCATTCCTACTATATGTATGGCTTCTTGTTGGCGGTTGGGCGTTGGCACGCTATGTGGCTCCGCTTTTCCTCTGACAGTCATTCAGGCACTTTCCTCTTTACATGCGAGGCCGGAATCTCATGAGATTCCGGCCTCGTTTACAGTTCGCTCTACATGTGGCGTGGAGGGTCATGAATGACGGAACAGGAGTTCCGTCTCGATGTCGGAGATGTCGCATCCCATTTGTTCGAGGAGTACAAGGTAATGGTACATCAGGTCGGCGGCTTCATAGATGAACCGAGGTCGGTTGCCGTCCACGGCCTCTATCGCCGATTCCACGGCTTCTTCACCTACTTTCTGGGCGATTTTCTTCACGCCTTTGATGAAGAGTCGTGTAGTGTAGGAGTTTTCAGGCATCTCGGCATGCCTTCTCTTTATTAGGGCCGACAGCTTCCTTACGAATCCTTCTGAGTCCGGAGTGTCGAAGCAAGATACGGTCCCTCTGTGGCACGTCGGGCCCACAGGGTTTGCCATAATCAGCAGGGTGTCGTTGTCGCAGTCCGGGTACATCTCCACTACATTTAGGAAGTTGCCGCTTGTCTCCCCTTTTGTCCATAGTTTGTTCCGAGTCCGGCTGAAGAAGGTGACTTTGCCGGAGGAGACAGTCATGTTGAAAGCTTCACGGTCCATATATCCGAGCATGAGCACTCTTAGCGACACTGCATCCTGGATTATCACGGGAAGCAGCCTGTCGCTGCATTTCTCAAGATTGAAGTCATCAAATGCAATATTATTCATAATCTTACGTCTATTCCTTTCTCGTTAAGTTTTTCCTTGAGTGATTTCACTGTAATATCGCCATAGTGGAAAATACTTGCGGCCAGGGCGGCGTCGGCTTTTCCGTAACTCAGCACTTCCGCGATGTCATCGACACTTCCGGCCCCGCCCGAAGCGATTACAGGTATTGACAGGGATTCGCATAATCTGGCGAATGTTTCGCAAGGGTACCCGCTGCGAGTTCCGTCATGGTCCATCGATGTGAACATTATCTCACCTGCGCCTCGCACCTCCACTTCTTTTGCCCATGTAAAGAGTTCCTTGTCGGAGAGTCTCGATCCTCCGTGGGTTGTTACTCTCCAGACGCCCTCAACGCGTTTGGCATCGATTGCCACCACCACGAACTGACGTCCGTAGCGGGTTGCGATTTCCGTGATGAGCGCCGGATTTGCCACAGCCGCGCTGTTTATTGTAATTTTATCGGCACCCGCATCGAGCAGACGCGATGCGTCGTCGAGCGACGATATGCCGCCTCCCACTGTAAAGGGTATGTTTATACGGTCGGCTATTCTTGCCACGAGTTCGGTGAATGTGTTCCTGTCTTCCTTGGAAGCGCTGATGTCGAGGTAAACGAGTTCGTCTGCCCCTTCCGCGGCATAGCGCGCGCCGAGTTCGACAGGGTCGCCGACATCGGCGAGCCATTCGAAGTTAATTCCTTTCACTGTTCTTCCGTTCTTGACGTCAAGACAGGGTATGATTCTTTTGGCTGGCATTTTGATTTAAAATTAGAATGTAAAATTATAAAAGATGCATCATATTGCCAAATTTAAATTCCATTTTTATTTTGATTGGCAGATTCTTTACGGTCTCCAATGGAGAATATATCAACGTAGTACATATTTTTAAGTATTAAATTCTGTTAAATTAGAGTCTGTTTTGTTGTTTGGATTTGCATATTACTGTTAAAGAATATAAATTTGTGATGCAAACAGGAGGAGACTCCTGCGGGAATTACATCATCGGTATGTCAAGGAGGGATATACGTGTTCCTCATGGCATCGGCGCAATTCGATTGCCGGATGGCAATTGAAAGTGATGGGACGGCTCTTTCCCGGTAACGACTACATAAAATCTGTGTCCCGTCTGCAGAATTATCGACATCCATTCGAGAGCAATCTTGAAGTGGATTCTTGGATAATTCGGGGCAGGCACATCATAGTATCACGGCATCTGTTTCCGGTTATCCGGAAAACGGATGCTTTTTTTATATCCTTTTATGATGCATGATTCATGAGAAAATGCAAAAACAATAATAACATCAAATTAGAAATCGAGTTTATGAAATCAGAGAGTTGTAACGTGAGATTCGGCGTTCATCGCCAATGGCTATGCAGACTTCTCTTCATGGCATTGCTGCTCCCTCTTTGCCGGGAATCGAAGGCACAGAATTTTGTTGTGGGAGATTTCAAGTATTTCGGTGCCGGCAAGACGGCGACGGTTTACGCAAATCGCAAGGATATGTCTTCGGCGGATATTCCCGAAAAAGTCACCTATGGAAAATACACATATACGGTGACTGCAATCGGAAGCGGAGCTTTCGATAATTGCACTAAATTGAAATATGTGAGAATCCCCAAAACTGTAACTGAAATTAGCTCCGGAGCTTTCAGTGATTGCACGAGTCTGGAATCTATGGAAATTCCCGACGGTGTTACGACGATTGAAAGGAGCTTATTCAGTGGCTGCACGAGCCTGGAATCTGTGGAACTTCCCGCCGGCATAACAGCAATCGGGGAGGGAGCTTTCCGTAACTGCGCGATGCTGGGGTCGTTGACGATTCCTGACGGGGTTAAGAAGATTGAAAAGCTCACATTCAGTGGCTGCATAAATCTGACATCGGTGAAGCTGCCGGATTCTATAACTTCAATCGGGTCGGATGCATTTTTCAAATGCACAAGACTGAAAAATGTGACACTTCCGGCCTCGTTGACGGAAATCGGCTACCGAGCATTCGGTAACTGTGCAACTCTGGGGTCGCTGGAAATTCCAGAATCCGTTTCTACAATAGGAGACTATGCATTTTATGAATGCGAGGGATTGAGTTCGATTGTTATTCCCGACCTTGTAACATCAATAGGCGAAAGAGCTTTTTATAACTGTGGCCACTTGAAGTCTGCGGAAATCGGTAAATCTATAACGACAATCGGCGACGAGGCTTTTTACGGATGTGCGAGCCTGGAATCGGTGACGCTCCCTGACTCGCTGACGACAATCGGCAATCGTGCTTTCAGTGGATGCAGTGGCCTGTTGACAATGACAATCCCCGATTTGGTGACCACAATTGGCGACGGGGCTTTTTATGATTGTCGTGATATGATATCTTTGACTTTAGGCAAGTCGGTGACTTTTATAGGTAATTCTTCTTTTAAGTATTGCGGTTTTTATAATTTGAAAATACCGGATTCTGTAATTTCTATTGGGGATGGGGCTTTCTCTGGTTGCACAAGGTTGGTTTCGCTGACGTTAGGTAGCTCGCTAATTGAAATAGGGTCCTATGCGTTTCATTCGTGCAATGAGCTGACATCGGTGGTTATTCCGGACTCTACAACCACAATCTCCGATTCTGCTTTCGGGAATTGCAAAAAATTGAATAATCTTACAATCGGAAAGTCGGTTTCCTCTATCGGCAACTATGCTTTTGGCGGTTGTCATGAGTTGAGGGATATAAATGTGTTGAATCCGGACCCCCCGATAATTGTTGCGGAGACATTTCTCTATCTTTATGATAGAGCGGTGGTTCATGTGCCTCAAGAGAGTGAATCCAAATATAGGGAAGCAGCAATTTGGGGTGATTTTGAGAATATTGATAATGAGTTTTCATACGGAGAGGCGGAGGATAAGAAGGTATTTATAATCGGCGACTTATATTATACTGTCGAGGCCGACAATGGATTGGCTGTATATGCCTCGAATAAGAATCTTTTGGAGGCGAACATCCCGTCAAAAGTGGCGTATGAAGGAGTCGAATATGCAGTGACCTCAATCGGTAGCGGTGCATTTTCCGAATGTAAGAAACTGGAGTCGGTGTCAATCCCTGCCTCGGTTGTTGAAATCAGAGATTTTGCTTTCCAGAATTGTGACCGTCTGAACAGAGTGTTTATATCCGATCTGGAGTCATGGTGCAATATCGATTTTGAGTTTTTTATAGACAATCCTATCTATCATGCGCACAATCTTTACCTGAATGGAGAGCTGGCGGAGCATATTGTCATTCCAGAGGGGATACAAACATTGAAATCATACGTATTTGGCCACTGCACAAACTTGAAATCGGTGAAAATACCCAATTCGGTGAATTCAATTGGTAATGATGCATTTTACATGTGTGAGGGTTTGGAATCTGTGAAAATACCGGACTCGGTGACTTCAATCGGCGCCAATGCTTTTTACGGATGCAAAGGAATGTCTTCACTGGAGATGGGCAAATCGGTAAAAACAATAGATTGGGATGCTTTCTATGGATGTGACAGACTGTACTCGGTGTCTGTCGCCGACATAATGACTTGGTACGATATCGAATTCAAGGATTACGACTCCAATCCTCTCTATTATGCACATAGGCTTTACGTCGGTGACAAATTGATGACTTCAATTTCGATACCCAACGGAATTGAGGAAATAAAACAAAATGCGTTTGTCGGTTGCACCGGGGCAACGACGCTTACTATTCCTCCATCGGTGAAAAAAATCAATGATGGCGCTTTTCTCCAATGCAAATTCAGCAATATCAATGTCTATCCAATTCTGCCCCCGGAATGTTATGCCGCGTTCTCTGACTATTCCGCGTATCTCCATGTTCAGTACGGTTGTAAGGATCGATATCAAGATTTTAATTTTGAATGGAAGAAATTTAAAAGCATAGTTTATGGTATGACCGAGGATTATGAGTCCGCTGTAGAGGAAGTAGAGGCCGACCGGTTCTCTTCCGACCCCGTAGAGGTATTCGACCTGCAGGGTGTCAAGGTTGGCGATTCTGTCGGCAGTCTTGCAAAAGGAATCTATGTTGTCCGACAAGGGAACACCGTCAGAAAAATTGCCGTAAAATAAAAAAAACATATTCAGATAGCATGCATTGAGGCTGCGCCGTGAAATCAATTCGGCGCAGCCTCATTGCTTTTATATCAAAGTTCGAGGCTTGGTTACTATGTTTCCGTCTAATCGCAGGCAAGGTCCGGAGTCGTGTCTGTTTAAGAGCGCGCTCTTAACGTTATTAGGGGCGGGAACAAAGAAATGTGATGTAAAAGTATTATTTTTGCAGTATGGATTTAAAGAATATGGAAATATCGCGGCGCGTATGGCTTGTGCTTCTGGTGGCGTCGGCATTTTCCGTCATGGATATTTCAGGCTATTATGCCGCCCATGACATGGGGTTCTGGGTCGAGTGGGGTGTGAGGGGTTACGCTGTCTTGAAAGCGACCGTGATAACACTGCTGCTTGGTTTGGTGCGTAAACATCGCATATTGTATTGTATAGGCTGGGCATTGGTGTCGATTTTCATTCTGTTAAGTATCGCGAATGCAGTGTCGTATTCTTTATATGGATTCGGAGTGTCGCGGAAGCTCGTCACAATATTATATGAAACTAACAGCGAAGAGGTTCGCCAGTTTTTACCCGGAATGATTGGGAATATATTCTCGTTGCTGTTTTCATGGCAGATTCTTTTGGAAGTATGCATTTTTGTTGCGGCGTGGTTTGTCCTCCCGGTGATTCCCAAGCGATGGTTCTGGAATGCAATATGGGTTTTCTGTTTGTCGGGGATGGTATATATCATATGGTTTGCGGCCACTGCAAGATGGGGAAAAACGAACCATCTCATGATTGCACGTAGCGCCGTGGCCGTCAGAAGTGTGGTCAAAAGCACCTCCATGATTCGCGACCTTTCATCAAAACGACGTCCGCTCCCTTATCGGGATAGCGCCATATCCCGGCGTCTGGCGGAAAATATGATACTTATAATAGGAGAGTCGGCATCGCGCGACCATCTTTCACTTTACGGCTACCCTTTGCCTACCACTCCTGCGATGGATTCCCGTCGCGATTCTTTGTTTGTTTTCAATGACGCAGTGGCTTCATCTACCAGCACTGCAGAGAATCTGCCACGCATACTTTCCTTTATGAATTGTGAGCCTGGACAAGGTGAATGGTATGAATATCCTACGGTCATGAATCTGTTAAAGGCTTACGGATATTCCACGACGTGGCTTTCCAATCAGGAGCGGACAGGCGACTGGTCGAACCTTTCCGGCATTCTTTCATCGGATGCCGATGAGGTGGGGTATCTTGGGAGCGTTGATTCGGAAGACCATCTCACTGACCGTTACGACGAAGTTTTGTTGCCTGAATTTAGAAAAAGTTTGGCGGGCGGAGATTCCCTACGTTTCATTTGCCTGCATCTTATGGGCTCACACATTGCTTATAACGAACGTTATCCGAAAGACATGGCTCGGTTCTCGGCATCCGATGTTTTGAAGAAGACTTCAAAAAGGAGTTGGCTTGACGCAGGGAAAGCACAGAAAGTGGCGGAATACGATAATTCCATAGCCTACACGGACAGCATTCTCGGTGAGGTTGTGAAAGAATTATCCCGCCTGCAAGATCCGTCTGTTATGGTTTATTTGTCAGACCATGGTGAAAACGTCTATGACGACCGCGATTTTCAAGGAAGAGACCCTAAATTCGTCAGAGTTCCTTTCTTTATCTACGCCAATAAGGCATATAGGGAGGATAATCCGGATATGGCTGGCAGACTCAGGGCTGCGGAGAAACTGCCGTTCTCGACATCCGGACTCATCAATATGATGCTCACCTTGACAGGCTCCTCTTATAGGATGTATGACGCCACCCGTGACGTATTGTCGCCTGAGTTTATTCCCCATGTGCGTTATGTGGATGGAGAACCGTTTCGCGATTAGGTGCGGTCGCTGATGAAATCAGTAATCTCTCTGAGAGTGATTCTCCCTTCATATATCGCTTTTCCGACAATGACGCGAGAGAGGTCGAGACGGTCGAGCTCGTAGATGTCTTCCATAGAGGAGATTCCGCCGGAGACGGTGAACGTCACGCCGGGATAACGCTTAGTGAGGCCAATATACAAGTCAGTGGAAGGTCCGGACAGCATGCCGTCTTTCGAGATGTCGGTGGTTATTACTTCCGTGAGACCGTGGGGTAGGAAACGCTCCATGAGGTCGTGGATAGTGAGTGATGAATCTTCCAGCCAACCGCCTACTGAGACTCTGCCATCCCTGAGGTCAGCTCCGAGGATGATTTTGTCGCCACCAAACTCCTCCAGCCATTCCTCCATTATTTCTGGTTGCCTTACGGCGAGGCTGCCGATTATGGCATGTCCGGCACCTGCGTCAAGCACGTTTTCAAGTCCATTTCTGTCTTTTATGCCCCCTCCCCATTCGATGTCGATAAGTCCGAGCGAAGCTATTTCTTCGAGAGCGGGCAGATTGCAAGGATGTCCGGCTTTGGCTCCGTCAAGGTCAACGAGATGAAGACGTGTTACGCCCGCATCGGCGTATGCCTTTGCCATGTCGGCAGGGGTGGGGGTGTAGGTTGTGAGGCGGTTATAGTCACCTTGGGAGAGTCTTACGCATTTTCCGTCGATTATGTCGATGGCAGGGATTATCTGGATCATATTTGCTGGGATGGAAAATAAATGTGGACACCCGTTGCAAGTTGGCCTATGTCAAGAATGGGACATGCTTGCTTTGGACATCAGATTGACAAGTGTCAGATGTGTAGAAAATTCTCGAGGATACGGTGGCCTACGTCTCCGCTTTTTTCCGGATGGAACTGTGTACCGTAGAAATTCTCATATTTAAGGGCGGCCGAGAACATCTCCGGATGACGCGCTGTGGCTATGGTGTCAGGGCATAGAGGGGCATAATAGCTGTGGACAAAGTAAACGGATTCATCGCTGTCGATTCCTTTGAATAGTTTGCTTTCGAGATTTGACAGTCTGCTCCATCCCATATGAGGCACTTTGATACCCTGCTGTTCCCTGAATCTTTTCACGTGAGCGTCGAAAATACCCATGCATTCCGCGTTTCCCTCTTCTGATGTGCGGCACATCACCTGCATACCGACGCAAATTCCGAGCACGGGATGTCGCAGTTTCCAGATAGTCTCCGGAAGGTTCAGCCGTTTGAGGTTGTCCATAGCCTGTGCGGCGTTGCCCACACCGGGGAGAATCACATGGCTTGCACGTTCGATTATGGCAGGGTCGGAAGTAAGTGTCCATTCCGCGCCCAGGCGTGCGAGAGCGTTGCCGAGAGAGCGGATGTTGCCCATATTGTAGTCTATTATCGCTATCATAATTTGCTTGATTACAGCACTCCCTTGCTTGTCGGGAGGTCATAGTTGAAAGGATTCCTGTGTATCGCCATGCGCAGGGCCCGGGCGAACGCCTTGAAGACCCCTTCGATCAGGTGGTGATTGTTTTCCCCTTTGGCTTCGATGTGAAGATTGCATCTCATGGCATGGCACAGCGATTGGAAGAAATGGCGGAACATTTCTGTAGGGGTGTCGCCCACATATTCGCGTGTGAAGGTCACGTCCCATTGGAATTCTATCCGGCCTCCGAAATCGATGAGAGCTAATGCGCGGCTTTCATCCATAGGCAGCACGAAGCCATACCTGTCTATCCCACGTTTGTCACCGAGTGCCCTTGCGATGGCTTCTCCAAGTGTGATAGCGACGTCCTCCATCGTGTGGTGTTCGTCAACCTCAAGGTCGCCCTCGCATCTCACTACGGCCGATATTCCCGCGTGGTGAGGAATCTGCCATAGCATGTGGTCGAAAAATTTAAGGCCGGTATCGATTTCAGAGTAGGCGTTGCCGTCAAGGTCAATCTCCACATGTATCTTGGTTTCCGAAGTGATTCTGTCCATCACCGCAGAACGTCCCTGCGAGAGAATGTGGCTGGCAATCTCCTGCCAGTCGGTTGAGGCGAGCACACACCCTTCCGGAAGTTGGCTACCCTCGGTCTCAGAGATGAGAATTCCCTTGGCTCCGAGGTTTTTCGCAAGCATGATGTCGGTGAGCCGGTCGCCAATGACGAAGGAAGACGCGAGATCGTAGCTGCCGTCCATGTATGCGGATAGCATCCCGGTGGCGGGTTTCCGGGTAGGAAGGTTCTCATGCGGGAAGCTGCGGTCAATTAGCTGCGCGTCGAAGGTGATTCCTTCCCCGGCAAGGGTAGAGAGCATTTTCTCGTGTGCCGGATAGAAAGTCTCCCAAGGGAAAGAAGGCGTGCCGAGCCCATCTTGGTTCGACACCATCACAAGCTCATACCCTTTCCCCGCCAAAGAGCGGAGCGCAGAAATGACTCCGGGTACAAATTCCAGTTTCTCCAGGGAGTCTATTTGCTCGTCGGCAGGTTCCTTGATGATTGTGCCGTCGCGGTCGATGAATATCGCTTTCTTCAGATTTCCCATCTATCGGTAGTTGTTTAAAAGGGTAAGGGTTTTTGCGTTTTCCTCCGGAGTGCCGATTGTGATTCTCAGGGTTCCATCGCATAGCGGCATCCGTGAGCGGTTTCTCACGATGACTCCATTGGCTATAAGATAATCATAAATGGCATCAGCGTCTGATACTTTCACAAGCAGGAAATTAGCGTCGGAAGGATACACTTTCTCCACGCAGGCTGCCTCAGAGAGCTTGCTGGCCATATGTTCCCTCTCGCGGATTATCTCCTCTATGTGATTACCCGTGCCTTCGACGATTCTTCTTGCGAGTTCCTCCTGAATCAGGGAGCTCATGTTATATGGATATTTCACACGGTTATAGTATTCAGTGATTTCAGGCACGGCAAATGCCATTCCGCAACGCATCCCTGCCAATCCCCATGCTTTAGAGAATGTGCGCAGGACTATGATGTTGGGATGGGATTGAATCTCGGGGAGGAGGGAGCCTTCTCCGGAGAAGTCGGCATATGCCTCGTCAACTACAACAATCCCGTGGAATGATTCGGAAAGTTTCAGAACCTCCTCTTTCGGGAATGCGTTTCCTGTGGGGTTGTTGGGGCTGCATATCCATATGAGTTTGGTGTGGGAGTCGGAGGCTTCGAGCATACGGGCTACAGGGAGCGAGAAGTCGCTGTTTAGTTCCACTTCTCTTATCTCCACGTCATTGATGTCTGCCGCCACCTTATATACCCCATAGCTTGGGGTTATCGCCACGACATTGTCATTTCCGGGTTCGCAGAATATGCGGAAGGTGATGTCGATTGCCTCATCGCTCCCCGCTCCACCCAGGAATATAGCCTCCGGAGCCACCCCGAAGAGAGATGCGATGAGACGTTTCACCCTCTTCTGATGGGGGTCAGGGTATCTGTTGACCCCGTTGGGATATGGCGATTCGTTGGCATCGAGCCACACGGAAATGTCTCCCCCCTTGAATTCGTCGCGGGCTGTGGAGTATGGCTTTAGAGCCCGGATGTTTTTACGTATAAGTTGAGAAATATTCATTTTTGTCTGGTTGTCATTGTGGTCGGAGCCTGACATCAACAGCCAATGCATGCGCGTCGAGCCCTTCGGCATGTGCCATGGCTGTGATTACAGGCGACAGCAGAGAGAGTCCTTCCCTGGTCAGCTCCTGATAGGTAATCTTATGCATGAAACTGTCAATGTTGACACCGCTGAAAGAGCGTGCCCATGAGGAAGTCGGCAGTGTGTGGTTGGTGCCGGACGCATAGTCGCCTGCGCTTTCTGGAGAATAATTGCCGATGAACACGCTTCCCGCCGCAGTTATGGCGGACGCTTTTTCCCATGGTTCGCGCATGGATATGATTAGATGTTCCGCCGCATATTCGTTGGCGAAATCCACCATGTCTGCCGTGTCGTCCATTATTATTATGCGACTGTGTGACAGGGAACCGTCGATGGATTCCCTGCGCGGAAGGGAGGACGCGAGAAGTTCCACCTCTCTTGCGATGCTTTCCGCGAGATGCCTGGAATCGCAAACGGCGATGGCCTGGCTGTCAGGTCCGTGTTCCGCCTGCGACAGCATGTCGGCGGCCACGAATTCCGGATTCGCCGAGCTGTCGGCGAGTACCATCACCTCACTGGGTCCTGCCGGCATGTCGATGGCGGTGTGGCGGCTCACCATCTGTTTGGCTTTGGTGACAAAACGGTTGCCTGGACCGAAAATCTTATCAACAGCCGGAATTGACTGGGTGCCGAAAGCCATGGCGGCAATCGCTTGTGCGCCACCTATTCTGAACACTTTGTGTATGCCACACAGGCGGGCGGCGAATAAAATTTCAGGCGCGATGCCGGTCATCCCATTCTCCGGGGTGCAAAGTATCACTTCGCGGCATCCGGCTGTTATTGCCGGGATAGCCAGCATCAGCACAGTGGAGAAAAGTGGCGCCCGTCCGCCCGGGATGTATAGTCCTACGCGCTGTATCGGGACGGCACGTTGAAGGCATCTCACTCCCGGTGCGGTCTCGACATCTACAGGGGTTGGCATCTGCGCCTCATGAAATTTACGGATGTTGTCGGCCGCTTTCTCTATTGCGGAGGCCACTTCCGGTCTTACCAATCCGGCGGCCGTGTCGATTTCCCTATCGCTGACAATCAGCGAATCCCCGCTGAATCCGTCGAACTTTGCGGCATATTCCAATAAGGCCGCATCCCCTCTCTCCCGCACATTTGCGATGATTTCCTCTACAGCCTGTTGGATTTTCAGATCATCGGGGACGTTGCGTTCGCAGAGGGCGTGCCAGGACTGTCTTGGAGGATTGTCGATAATCTCAATCATCTTATCACGTTTTCAAGAGCCAGGACGAGTATGTCGGAGGCTCCAATGTTTTTGAGTTGTTCGATTTTCTCCCAAAGGTCATCCTCATGAAGCACTACATGTAGCGAAACCCAGTCATTGTCGGCAAGAGGCATGATGGTTGGGCTTTTCATGCCCGGAAGTATGGCCACGGCATTCTCGACAGCAGATTTCGGAATGTTCATCAGGACATATTTCATCCCTTTGCTATCAATTGTGGAACGGAACCGGAACATGAGTTTCTCTATTTCCTGCTCCTTCTCACTTGGAAGATGAGGATGAGATATGAGTACAGCCTCTGATTGTATCACAGTCTCCTCTTCCGTAAGGCCGTTTTGGATAAGCGTTCCTCCGGAGGAGACAATGTCGAAAATCGCATCGGCCATACCGACGGCAGGAGCCACTTCCACAGACCCCGCGATTTCATGCACAAACGCATGGATGCCGTTTTCACTGAAGAAGTTACGTAATATTACCGGATATGAAGTTGCCACTCTTTTCCCTTCAAACCATTTGATGCCGGTATAGTCTATAGAGTTTGGCACTGCGAGCGACAGGCGGCAGGCGCCGAATCCGAGTTTCATGCGGACATCGACATCCTGTTCCTTCTCCAGCACTTCGTTGAGTCCGACAATCCCGATGTCGGCCACACCCATGGCCACAGCCTGCGGTATGTCGTCATCGCGCAGATAAAGCACATGAAGTGGGAAACCCTTTGCATCGGAAATTAGTTTACGATGGCTGGCAGACGCTGATATTCCGGCATCTGCCATCAGGGCAACCGTGTCTTCGTTGAGACGCCCCTTGTTTTGTATGGCGATGGTGAGCATTGTTTTATTGTTTTTGTGGCCCGTGATTTGCCGGACCTGATTTAAGACCTGTAAAAACTATAACGGAGTGAATTGAACACTGTTCATTCTGTTGCAAATTTATTTAAAAAGGAAAGAATATGCAAGTATTTGTTTGTAAAAATGTGATAAAAATACGTTTTGTTCCGATGCGTGTATGTTTTCGGACATAATCATGTCATAAAGACCTGACATATGAGAGCAGTTGGCGATAGAACGGATGCCTGGCGAGGGTGGCGGCCGACCCTATAATGATTAGCTTCATGCGGGCACGTGTCATGGCCACGTTCATACGCCTGAGGTCGCGCAGGAATCCGATATTGCCACTGTCGTTGCTTCTCACCAGTGAAATCAGTATCACATCACGCTCCTGTCCTTGAAACCCATCGACGGTGTCAATGGAAATTGCACTGCGGAACTGACGGAAAAAAGGTGTGTTTTTAATCAGTCTCCTTAGGTATTGCACTTGTGCGCGGTAAGGGGATATTACCCCTACGTCTATTCTCTCGTCGAGAAACCGTTGTCTTCCTATCCTTTCAATATATTTCTGGAGAGTGAGAAGGGTGAGGATAGCCTCGTCTTTGTTGAGACGACCGAATGAGTTTCCTGCCAGGGTTTCCCGGAAAGAGATGTCCGGTTCTGACGACGGCTCTTCAGGGTTGTCGTAGCCGAGGCTCGTCTCTGCTGTGTCAATCCATTCGATAGGGGTGTCATAATCGAGTATTCCCCGGAACTTTACTTCAGGAGCCGCTTTCATCGCACCGTTGTAGAAACAGTCGCTTGAGAACCTCATGATTTCCTCATTCATACGGTATTGGGTGTCAAGCAGTGAAACAGATTCCGGATGGTTTTCCACGAGGCGTTCCATCAATGATTTTCCGAGTCCCCCTTTAAGGGCTTCATGACATTTCACTGTTGGCGGAAGCTGGCAGTGGTCGCCTGCGAGAATCACTCGTCCGGCGCGTCTCATCGGAATCCAGCATGCCGCCTCAAGGGCTTGTGCCCCTTCATCAATGAACAGAGTTGGGAACCTCATCCCCTCAAGCAGCCGGCTTGCGCTCCCCACGAGGGTTGAGGCTATAACGTGGGCGGTGTTGAAGAGATCATTGTTGATTCTTATTTCCAGTTCCGTGGCGCGGCTTTTGAGACGGTCCATCTTCTGATGCCATTGTTCTGTGGCATGTCTTCGCGCACCCTGAAGCTCCCTGATGGCTTTGCGTAAGCTCCAAAGGTCGGGGTAGGCCGGATGTGATTCGAACCGTCGCTCATAGGTGAACGACAGCATCTTGTCGTTCACCCGGGATGGATTTCCAAGACGCAGTACATGGATTCCCCGGTCAACGAGTTTCTCGGAAATCCAATCGACTGCCATGTTGCTTTGGGCACATACAAGCACCTGGCTTTCCCTCCTCAGAGTCTCGTTGATGGCTTCTACGAGGGTTGTGGTCTTGCCTGTGCCTGGAGGGCCGTGTACTATCGCCACATCCTTGGCATACAAAACCTTATTCACGGCCTCTTCCTGAGTCTTGTTGAGATAGGGGAAATGCATCGGGGTGAATGAGAGTTCCCCGGCTTTACGCTTTGAATAGAAAAGATCGCGCAACTCGGCAGATCTCCCTTTAGCTTTCATGGCATGGTCGAGAGCCTCGAACATCACTCGGTAGGATGTCTCGTCGAACGACAGCATGACTCCGGCTGTTTCTGCGGATGCAAGTCTGGATATGTCTGCTCCGTCGGGTATGGTTGCCACCATGCGGTTGCCGTCAACGAAACTTACACTGCCGGTGAAAGGGAACACAGGTTTGTCACCGTCGCGTTGGTCAATCGTGAAGAATGCGACTGGGCGTCCGAATTCGAAATTGTGGTCGGCATCGGTATCCTCTTCTCGTATTATTTCGACGACTCTCTGGTTGATGGAATTGTAGTAGCAACGGCCAAATCTTACAGGCCACCAGGCATTGCCTCGTTCTGCAAGCCGGGATATGCCTATTCTTTCTGAGGCAAGAGAGAATGCTGTTTTCTCCGATTCGTATTCCAATGAAAGGAGTGCGCGTTGTCTTAAAAGTTCCGTTATAGCCTGATTCATCTCGCAAAATTACAACGCTAATGTCGTCTTGTCTTTTATAAAGTAAGGATAGAATGTAAAATAGGAAAAATAGAACAACTAAAAAGAAGAATTTGGATATTTGTCGGAATAGTGTTAACTTTGTCGGCGAAGAAGTTAAAACAACAAAGACAATATGAGAATTTCCACAAGAGGCGGAGTGCTTGCGGCAGCGTTGCTGTTTTTCTCTGCCGCAGTTATGGCAGAGGGTTATCAGGTGAATACAATCAGCAGCCGTCAGCTTGGCATGGGACACACGGGTTTCGCTTTGAAGCTTGGTGCCGAGAGCCAGTTTTTCAATCCTGCCGGAATGGCTTTTATGGAGAGCCGTGTAGAAGCGTCCGGGTCATTCAACGCGATTTCTCCCACGGCATATGCCCGGATTGGAGGGAAGGAATATAAGACAGACAATGATGTATCGACTCCGTTCGGAGTTTTCGGGGCTTACCGTATCTTGGATAATCTGAAGGCCGGTATCGGAGTATATACACCTGCCGGAAGTTCGATAAACTGGACGGACAACTGGCCTGGCGCGACATTGAACCAGAGTGTGAAGCTCGCCGCGTTTACTGTGCAGCCCACATTGTCGTGGAGAGTATTGCCGGGATTGTCAGTCGGCGCAGGGTTGACGATGACGTGGGGTACGGTGAATCTCCATAAAGGGCTGATTACAGGCACGCAACTCGACGGGATGCTTGGCGCTATGGGAAGTGATGTGAGGTTCGGAGAGATAACTCCCGCCTCGGTAGTGCTTGACGGAAAGGCCGGAGTTGCGTTCGGAGTCAATCTTGGCGCTATGTATGACATATCCGAGCATGTGACAGCCGGAGTTAATTTCCGTTCGAAGAGCATGCTAAAGGTCAAGGCTGGGAAGACAGAGGTGAGCTATGCCACTTCTGACCCGGTGATTCTCGGTCTCCTGTCGTCGAAACTTGACGGAATCTCCAAGACAGAGTTCTCGGCAGAGATGCCGTGTCCTGCGGTGTTCGGATTCGGAGGAGCATGGCACAATGACCGTGTCACGGCCACCGTGGATGCCCAGTTTACATTCTGGAGCGCTTATAAGAATCTTGACATATCCTTCAAGGGCGCGTCGCAGTTCGACCAGCATCTTGAGAAAAATTACCATGATTCCTGGCTTTTGAAGGGAGGTGTGGAATGGAAGCTGACGCCTCGTTTCGATGTGCGTGCGGGTCTGGCAGTCGATTTCTCTCCATGCGATAAGGAATATTACAATCCGGAGACTCCTGGGATGACAAAGATTGAGCCTACGGTCGGGTTTACATTCCGTCCACTGCCGAACCTCGGCATAAATGCGGGTTTCATGTATATAGCAGGCACAGGCGAAGATAACGCATCATATACATCAGTCAACATACTGACCGGACAGCCAGAGACTTTCACTGCCGACTACAGGCTTCATGCGCTTGTCGGCTCCATAGGAGTGTCGTTGTCGTTCTGACATATTGTCCTGTACGAAATAAGGGGTGGCAATCATCATGATTGCCACCCCTTATTTCGTACAGGAAGTGGGACTCGAACCCACACAGCCGGTAAAGGCCAAAGGATTTTAAGTCCTTCGTGTCTACCATTCCACCATTCCTGCAACTCACTATAGCGGTTATCCTTCGGATGGAACGCTGTTTTCTTTTTGCAAAGATAGCTGATTTATCCGTTATAACGGTTGATTAAATCTATTTTAACATTTTAGTGCAATTGATTGGCAGTGCAAGATGGTAAATTTGCATTAAAATTATGAAAAGCTATGGATGAGATTAGAAAATTCGAGGCTGCCGGCGTAGTAGGGAAACGCCATGCCGCAGGAATCATGGGGGAACTTGAAGGGATGAGAAACCATATTGAATATGGCGACCGTATCTTTGCCCGTTTGACGATGGGAGGCGAGACGCTTGCGGAGTTCATGACAAGTCAGGTGTCAAGCCTGTCGGAGGTCATCGGGGAGTTGCGTCACCTCACATACGGACGCAGAGGGCTTGCAAAGCTATATGTGCGCAACCACAACAAAGGTTGGAGTCGAGAGCGTCCGCTGATGCTCTATAGCTCGATGCCGGAACGTGTCTCATCTCGAACGGCATCCGCCGATTTGAAGTTGCACAGTGTGTCGGCATCCGCAGCATTTCTCAGCTCGCGTCCCCATACGACATTCCCTTGGGAGACCCATTAAGTAATCTCACGGATTGATGAGGTCTGGGTTGTAGTAGTCGAGAATGTCGTTGGCATTCCGTAGGGCTTCTACGGCAGGACTTTCGGGGTTGATTCGGATTGCCGCGAGATAGTCGTTGATTGCCAGCGACCTGTGCGACAAGGCCCAGTGTCTCATTCCTCTGATAAAAAAAGCCTCATCGCTCTGTGGATTGATGGAGATATATTGGTCGAGAGCGGCCACGGCCTCTTCAGCAGGGAGCTTTTTGATGTCTTCGATTTTCATTTTGTTTTTAGTTGGGCAGGTTTACGCGGGAGGAAATCACTTTCTCACCGATGAACAGGGAGGCGAGTGCGTCGAATTTTTCAGGACTTTCAGTGGTAAGGTACTGTATCGAAGCGTTCTTCTCGCATCTGCATTCCATTTCGGGATGTCTTCTAAGATAGTCAGCCAGGCTTTCAGCCACAAGATTTCCCTGAGCCACCACATTTATTTCTGCCGGGACGTGTTCCCTAATTTTCGGCATCAGTATAGGATAGTGGGTGCATCCGAGCACGACAGTGTCTATCGACGGATCGGCTTCGAGCAACATGTCGATATATTTCTTTACGAAGTAGTCGGCTCCCGGAGAAGAAGCCTCATTGTTCTCCACGAGAGGCACCCACATCGGGCACGCCTGTTCCGTAAGGGTCATCTCAGGGTTCATTTTTGTCAGTTCCATGTCGTAGGAATGGCTTGCGACAGTCCCCGGAGTCCCGAACAGTCCTATATGTCCGGATTTTGACATTGAAGGGAGTGCCTCAACCGTGGGGCGAATCACTCCGAGCACACGTCTTGCAGGGTCGATTGCGGGGAGGTCGTTCTGCTGTATTGATCTCAAGGCTTTGGCCGAAGCAGTGTTGCAGGCAAGAATCACGAGGTGGCATCCGCGTGCGAAGAGTTCCTTTACGGCCTGCAGCGTGAAGTCATAGACTATATCGAAAGAGCGGGAGCCATAAGGTGCCCTTGCGTTGTCGCCGAGATAGATGTAGTCGTATTCAGGCAGTCGTTTGCGGATTTCCTTGAGAATGGTGAGTCCTCCGTATCCGGAGTCAAAAATTCCTATAGACATAATTGTGACAATAATAAAAGCGGGACCATAGGACCCGCTTTTATGTGTGGATGTATTGGATATTATTTGATTCCCAATTTAGCTTTCACATCGTTTGTGATGTCGATGACTGGAGCGTCGAAATAAATCGTGATTTGCGGGTTTTTGTCCTGCACGAGAGAGAATCCGCCCTCTTTGCCAACAGACTCGATTGCGCTGCGCACTTTCTGCACGATGGGGGCCATGAGCTCCTGTTGCATTCTCTGAATCTCCTGCATCGCAGTTTCCTGGAACTGCTGCACCTTTACCTGGTGGTCTGTGAAGTCGCGTGTCTTACGCTCGCGGATTGCAGGGAGTTCATCCTCCTTCATATTGCTGATTTCATCGTAGAGGCGTTTCATCTCATCGTTGAGTTTCATGTATTCGCTCTCATACTTCTTAGAAATCTCGTCCACTTTTTTTCCGGCCTCGGTGGTTTCAGGCATTTTCGAGATGATTTCGTTCTGGTCAACGAGTCCGATTTTAAGGGACTGTGCGGAAGCCAGCATCGGAATGAGCAGAGCCGCCACTAACAAAATTTTCTTAAACATTGCTGTCGGTTTGTTATTTTTGTTCAAAATTAATTGCTAAAAATCAGGGAAAGAGGAGAGGGATGCCCTTCTGCATGCAAAGTTACTTAAATTATTTGGAATAACCCAATTTTGCAAGCACTTCATTGCTGACATCTATGCGGGGAGACGCGAATACGATGCTTTGCGATGAAGCCCGGTCGAAAATGGTCTGGTATCCTTTCTCTTCGGCTACGGCTTTCACTGCGTTATATACATCCTCCTGGATTGGCTTCATAAGAGACTGCCGCATCTTGAAAAGTTCCCCTTCAGGTCCGAAATATTTGTAGCGGGTGTCGGTGACCTGTTTCTCTTTTGTCACAATCTCCTCCTCACGTTTCTTTTTCTGGTCGTCGGTGAGGAACACCATTTCGCTCTGATAGTTCTTATACATGTTCTCAGCCTGCTGAGAAAGCTGGTTCACCTCCTTTTCCCATCGCTGAGAGGCTTGGTTTAGCTGTTCGTTTGCCATCTCATAGGCTGGCACATTGCGGAGGATATAGTCCATATCCACAAGGGCGAATTTTTGTGCGGACGCCATTGTGAACGCGCAGACCGCCAAAAACAATGAAAGTATTATCTTTTTCATATTCTCGTCTGTTAAATTTACATTTTGACCGTAGCCGGCGGTTATAGTTTAAATCGGTTTTTGTCAATTGAAGTTAAAATCTGAGCCGACACCGGGAGGGAGGGCAACAGATTTTAACTTCAGACATGATTTAAACGAAAGTCGCGGAGAATAAGTTCATTAGAATTCCTGTCCGAGCACAAAGTGAAGCTGGCTTCCGCCTCGTGTGCCCCACACCTTGTCGAAACCGTAACCCCAGTCGATGCCGAGGAATCCGAGCATCGAGAGATAGAGACGTATGCCGACACCGGCGCTTCTCTTGAGGTTGAACGGGGAGAAGTCTTTTACGGAGGTCCAGCAGTTTCCCGCTTCTGCGAATGCGAGGGCGTATATGGTTGTTGCCGGCTGTAGCATGAAAGGGAAGTGTAGCTCCATGCCGAAGCGTCCATATGCGTATCCTTCATATCCCCAAGGGGTGAACTGTCCGTTCTCGTAACCGCGCATCGCGATAGTCTCAGTAGCGTATGTGTAGCTTCCCGACATACCGTCGCCTCCGAAATAGAAGGTCTCGAATGGAGTCTTGATATTTTTGTTCCAGGAACCAAGAAGACCGAAGTCGGCGCGGGTCATCAATACGAGAGTCCATTGTCCGTCCGGATTTGTGAGGGGGGTATAGGTCTTACTGTTGAATTTAATCTTGTAATATTCAATCCATTTGTACAGTTCCTTTGACGCGGCTTCACGCTGTTCCGTGTTTGTGTTGGAACGGGAGGAGAGGCGTGCGAGCTCTGCCCAGTTCTTGTTTTTAGAGAATAGGGATGCCGGGGGTGTCATGGTCAGGTTGACAGTGAACTGTGAACCACGACGCGGATAAATCGGCTGGTCGATACTCGACCTTGAGAGCGACAGGCCGAGTGTCAGAGAGTTGGAGATGCCATTGTTCATATAATACAGATACTCCCAGTTCTTGAGGTAATACCAGCGGTAGGCAAGCGATGCCTGGAACTGGAAATAGTCATCGGGCCATGTGAGGCGTGTGCCGAAGCCTACGCTGACACCTGCCATCTGCAACACCTTGTTGGGGTCGTAGGCGTTCTGGTAGTAGTAGGATGAGTTGTTGTAGCCATACGAACCATAATAATTGTAGAGTCCGTTGAGGTAGCCGTTGTTCATCCATGACTGATTGTAGAACGCGGAGTTGATGCCAGTGGAGCGGCTGTAGTCAAGACTCACGGAGAATGAGTTGGGGCGTTTTCCTCCAAGCCAGGGGTCGAAGAAGGAGATGCTGTAGCTCTGGTAATATTTGGCGTTGGTCTGTGCAGAGATGGAGAAAGTCTGACCGTCGCCACGCGGGATTATGCCACGGTAGGAACCAGGGTTGAAGAGATTCTTGATTGAGAAATTGGAGAAAGATAGGGCCACCTGGCCGGTCACGCCGGTCTGTCCCCATCCGAAAGAGAGCTGCACCTTGTCGTTGGCCTTGCTCTCAAGGTTGAGGACGAGGTCAACGGTTCCGTCGCTTTCATTCGGTTCCACCTGCGGGTCAATAGTCTCGGGGTTGAAATGTCCGGAAGCGGCAATCTCACGTACCGAACGCACGAGGTCGCTTTTTGAGAACAGGTCGCCCGGACGCACACGTAACTCACGGCGTATCACCTTTTCGAACAGCTGGTCGTTGCCGTTAATCACGACTTTGTTGATTTTAGCCTGCGGACCCTCGATGACCCTCATCTGGAGTGCAATGCTGTCTCCGGAGATATTTTCCTCGATGGGCACGAGGTTGAAGAAGAGATAGCCGTTGTCGAGATATATGTTGCTGACAGCGTCGTCATCCTCTCTTGTACGTTTTTCGAGGAGTTTCTGGTTATAGACATCGCCAGGATAAATACCGAGCACATTGCTGAGGTAGTCTGTGGGATATATCGTGTTTCCAACCCATCGGATGTCGCTGATGTAGTATTTCTTTCCTTCCTCCACTTCAAGGAATACATCGACCGTCTTGTCGTCATATCTCACCACACTGTCTTTGACAATCCTTGCGTCGCGATAGCCAAGCTCGTTATATTTGTCGATGATTCGTTTCTTGTCGTCCTTATAGTCGGAGTCAACGAATTTTTTCTGCTTGAAGAGGTTGAGGATGTTGCCGTTCTCATTGGTTTTCTTCATTGCCCCTTTGACTTTGCGGTCGGAGAGCACTTCATTGCCATCTACATAAATCTTATGGACTTTCACCTTGTTGTGACGGTCAACGTTGACATCAAGAAACACCTGATTGTCTTTTGAAAGGTCAGGGACCTGCTTGATGTTGACAACGGCGTTCTTGAACCCTTTCGCGCCATAATAGTCCTTTATAATTTGGGTGGCCCTTGCCACGATGTTGGGAGTGATCTGCTGTCCCGGCACCATCGAGAGCCTTTCTGAGATGTCTTTTTTCTCGCCTCCCTTAACTCCCTCGAAGCGCATCTCCGACATTCTCGGCTGTTGCAGCAGATGTATTGTCAACCACACCTTGTCGCCTAAAATCTTGTCGGCGGTTATGTTCACTCTGGAATAAAGACCCTGACGCCACAGGCGTTTGGTGGCATTGGTAATGGCGTCGCCGGGAATGTCAACCCGTTCACCAAGCGACAATCCGGAGTTTGCGATAATCACGTAATCATCTACATGGTTGATGCCTTCGACATTGATGCCGGCGATTTCGTAGGAACGGGGAATCGGGGAGTAAATCACGTCGGGGTTGAATATTGTGTCGCCCTGGAGAGCCGGGGCGGGGACATCGGCACTGGCGGAGGCCGCGCCGGTGAGCATTATGGAGATTAATGAAATCTTCAGCAGATCTTTCATTCTAAAAGTGGAATTATTCGTTATTCTGGACTTGTTCACTCGTCTTCCCGAATCTGCGTTCGCGGTTCTGGAAATCAATGATGGCATCGAGATACTCCTCGTTAGAGAAGTCGGGCCAAAGCACCGGGGTGAAATACAGCTCGCTATATGCTATCTGCCACAGGAGATAGTTCGACACACGTTGCTCTCCGCCGGTGCGGATAAGCAGGTCGGGGTCCGGGATGCCAGAAGTGGTGAGATTTGAGGAGATGTCCTCTTCCGATATGTCTTCGGGAGAAATCTCTCCGGCTGCCACTTTCCTCGCGAGTTTCCTGGCGGCTTCGGTTATTTCCCACCGGGAAGAATAGCTAAGGCATATGTTGAGTTGCATCCCTGTGCAATGCGCGGAAGCGTCGCGTGCGTAGAATAGACGTTGCCGTGGTTCTTCAGGAATCCTGTCGATGTCTCCGAGCAGATGGATGTGCACGTTATTGCGCAGGAGCTCCGGCAATTCGCGTTCGATGGCCCATCCGATAAGATACATCAATGTAGCCACCTCGTCGGATGGACGGTTCCAGTTTTCTGTCGAGAAAGCGTATAGGGTCAGGTATTTCACGCCCAAATCCGACGACATCTTGGTGACGCGGTGGACAGTAGAGATTCCTTCGGCATGTCCGTCGCTACGGATAAACCCTTTTTTCTTAGCCCAGCGTCCGTTGCCGTCCATAATCATAGCCACGTGGACGGGTATGCGTTCCTTGTCGAGAGAATCTATTTTTTTTTGAAGGTCGTCCATGTTGTTGTCAATCTTTATAGTTACATACGGCGCAACGTTTGCTGAATTCGTAGCTCACGGTGAACGTGAGGGTAGAATACCAGTCGGTGTTCTTCATAAAAGAGCTTTCAATGCCGATTGGGTCGTCGAGCGCGGGACCGTCAAGACGGTCGGTGAAAGTCTTTTTCATAAGGAACTCCAGTCCGAGGTTGAGACGCCGGGATGGTTTATATTTGAATCCTATTCCCAAAGGGATGGAGAGTGCCGCACCTGTTTTCCCTTCCACAGACCAAAGTGTGATTCCCAGACCCGCCGTGATGTATGGAGAGAAGCGTTTCAGTTTTCTGTAATATTCCCCCATTCCATAGTTGAAGAAATTGAATTCAGCCATTTCTCCCAGCTCATAGAATGTGGTGGAGAATCTGTACGTCTCATCGGAAGGGAAAATGTTGGTCATTTTCGAGGAGTCGCCATTCAGGTTGCCTATATAAAGGTTCGACTTCAAGGCCCACCTTGGATTGACGATATATCTGAAGAGACACTCAAGGTCCCATGAAGGGGAGCTCCAAAGGTTTGATGTGTTGGCGTCGCCCAGATACCCTGTCATGCCGATTCCTCCCCCTGCGTCAAATCGGAAGTCTTCCTGAGCTTTTGCAGTGAGGCATCCTGATGCGGCGGCAATCATCGATATTGAAATTATGAGATGTCTTATAAAATCCAACTTGTCGGGGTGTCTTGAAGTGTCAGAGAGATAGCATATTCAATGATGTCAGATTATGGGGGTGAAAGCCATACGTGCGAGCACACCGCGCCATATCGAGTCTGACAGGTGGCCGTTTGAGTCATAGCCTCCGATTATGTAGATATATGGGCATATCCAGGAAATCTCGTCACCATCGATTGTATATGAAGGCTTCAGCCAGTTGTCGCTTCTTGTGGCAGTGCGTGTCCAGGCGTCGGAGAGATCAGCATCAAGCGATGTGCCCATCACGATGGCATCCGAGCCATACAGAGCCGGGAAATAGTCAGGAAGCTGTACGGACACCGACCCAGGTTTCCATGTCACTCCATTGTCAGGGGATATGTAAGCCACAGGATTGCCCGACATGTCGGAAAGTTGTCCGCCTATCGCGAGCCAGATATTGTAGGCTTCTCCAAGGCTCATGATTCCGGCACCTTTGTAAGTAACGTATTTCACAAGCATGACGCCATTCAATTCCGGGAGCTCTCCTTCGTTGAGAGTGACCCATGAATTGCCGTCGAATGCCCAGGTGGCAGAGGAGAAGTCGCCGGAAGGAGTTTTGCCGCCTATGAAGAAAGCCGTGGGCCGTGAGGTCCATTCATTCTCTACGGTCTTGAAGGCGCTTCTTCCCGACAGGGGGAACTCAGGGTCAACTTCCGGGTCATTTATTCCGGCTATCTTGGGGTAGTGGCAATGCACGAGCCCGGAGGGTGTGTCCTTGATTCCGAGCACACAGTCGAGATACGGGCCAATTATGGAAACCCATTTCTCACCGGTGGCGTTCCATTGGAGGCCGTCGGATGACGTCAGCAGGTTCCCATCCGCATCGAGAATCCAAAGATGGCCGTCGGTGGCTTCCAGGGAGGAGATGTCCGGATTTGCCCCGATGGAGAGCTGTTGTTTTGTCCAGACTCCTTTGAAGAGGTCGTCGGAGACAGAAAGAGTGAGGGAGTTGTCGCTTTCGCGTATCACAGAATATGCTTTGCCGCCCATTTCCACGCTTTTTTGGGAGATGGGAGACGGGAGTCTTGACGGAAGCTTCGCCACCGCCATTTTGTCCCACATCAGAGAGTCCGGCTCTTGTTCGTGTACATTTACCTTAATCCGGTAAGTATAGTTATTGACACCGTCAGCTGCGGTGACATTGAGAGTCACGTCGCGTGTGAAGTCGATTGTGTCATTCGGGTTTTCCAGATAGTCCACTTTCTTCTCCTCTTCCGAGCCTCCGCTCATGACGATTTCCGCTTTAGACATTCCGGTGGAGAATGTTATTACAGGGATAAGCTTGTCGATACTTGTCCCCTTAGGAAGCGAGTCGGCGTTGAAGATGACACCATGGTCGAGGTCGATTGAGAAGAACACAGAGTCCAGCTTGTCAATCACCTTGGTGTCGGCTTTGAGGTTGAAATTCTTTATGGCGACAGTGGATATGGTTACTGCCACGTCGTCGGAAGATGTCTCTTTTGAGTTGCACGAAGCCGCCACTCCCATGATTGCAAGGAATGCAGGGAGTAGCATTGTGTTACGGCGGAAGAGTGACTTTTTCACTATTGATGTCATTGGTTATTGGTGTCATGTGGGGCCTTGCGATTGTTCGCGGCTTACATGACGCACTTGTTACAATCTGCAAAATTAGTATTTCTTGTGGAAATAATAGGCAGAAAAGTCGTTGATTTTAACTATTAAGCGTTTTTTTAGGCTTTTTAACGTCTAAAAACCGTAATATCATTCCCTCTGCATTTAAATGAGAAAGCTTGTTTCAACGGGAATGACAGCTGCCTGTTGATGTCAGGGGCCGGGAGTCCGGAACCGAGAGCGCGAGATGCCGTCTCAATCCTTATTTCATCAAATAGCCCCTCTCTTATGAAACTTGAGAGCAGGGTGGGCCCTCCCTCCACCATCAGAGAGGAGATTCCCTCTGAGTGGAGTCTTTCCAAGAGAGCGTGGAGGTCCATCCGGTGGGTGCATTCTATTATCCGGGGATTGCGTCCGCTCCAGAGCCTTACGTCAAGTCGGGGCTTGTCGATGGCGGCAGTGTTGGCCCCCACCATAATTGCTTCCGCCATGGCCCGTTCACGGTGCATCCATACCGCCGATAGGGGATTCGAGAATCTTACCGGGAGCGGGTTGCCATTCATGTCGGTTGCCGCCATGAATCCGTCGGCGCTTTGCGCCCATTTCAGCTGTATCCAAGGCCGGCCGCAGGTGTGGGCGGTCATGAACCTCCTGTTGATGTCGAGACACTCCTTGAGAAGCACCCCCTCAGTGACTTCTATCCCGGCTTCGCGGAGCATCCTGATGCCACGTCCTGCCACAAGCGGATTCGGGTCTGGGGCTCCGGTCACCACGCGTGGAATCCCGGAGTCAATGATAAGACGGGCGCATGGGGGCGTTTTGCCATAGTGAGAACACGGTTCGAGAGTGACATATATCGTCGCCTCTTTCAGAAGGGGTCTGTCGGTCTCGTTTACTGATGCTATCGCGTTGACCTCGGCATGCGGGCCCCCGAATGTGCGGTGGAATCCTTCACCTATGATACGTCCGCGAGCCACTACCACAGCTCCCACCATCGGATTCGGAGCGACGCGCCCTTCGCCGCCATGGGCGAGTTGAAGGGCGCGTCGCATGTATGTATTGTCCATATCGTAATTATTCAAATCCACGGAGACGAAGGAGTGCGCTGGGGTCTGGTTTATGGCCTCTGAAACGTTCGAAGAGCACCATGGGGTCTTCGGTGTCGCCACTTTCAAGTATGTTTTTCTTGAAAGACTGAGCGGTCTTCTTGTCGAATATGCCGTTTTTCACGAATTTCTCCCAAGCGTCAGCCTCAAGCACCTGAGCCCAAAGGTAGGTGTAATAGCCAGAGGCATACCCGTCATCGCCGAATATATGCTTGAAATATGGAGAGCGATAGCGGAAGGTAATCTCTTCAGGCATGCCGATTTCCTTAGCCACCTTGTTTTCGAAAGAAGACACCTCGACACCCTCGCCGTCGGTCTGTCCCCAGGCCAGGTCGAGAAGAGCGGCTCCGGCCAATTCTGTGGTGACGAAACCTTGATTGAATTTAGATGACTCGTTAAGTTTTTTCACCAGCTCGTCAGGGATTGTCTCGCCGGTCTTGTAGTGACGGGCATATGTCTTGAGCAGTTCCGGAGCGAATGCCCAGTGTTCATTGATTTGGGAACACATCTCCACATAGTCGCGGTCAACGTTGGTTCCTGCAATTGAGCGGTAGGGGGCCTGTGAGAGTATTGCCTGCAGCGCATGTCCGAATTCATGGAATGTGGTCTCCACCTCATCTATGGTGAGAAGGGCGGGAGTGTCTGCGGTGGGGCGGGTGAAGTTGCCCACATTATATACGATTGGTCGGCGGTTGCCGTCTTCATATATCCCGCAACTCTGAAGCTGCTCCATCCAAGCCCCCTGACGTTTTGTGGCACGCGGGAAATAGTCAGTCATAAACACGGCGATATGTTCCCCCGTTTTCGCGTCTTGCACCTCATAGACTGTCACTTCGTCCATGTATTTGGGAGCATCCGGCATCTCCACCATTTTAATTCCGTAAAGCCGTTCTGCGGCGGAGAAGAGGCCCTGGAGTACATTCTCGAGCGAGAAATACGGGCGCACTTCCGCCTCGTCGAGGTCATATTTCTGTTTCTTCACCTTGCCGGCATAGTAATAATAGTCCCATGGAGCGATTTTGAAACCGCCTTTTTCAGCATCCACAATGGCCTGCATGTCGGCAACTTCCTCTGCACTGCGTTTCACTGCCGGCTCGAACACCTGAAGGAGCAGGTTGGAGGCCGCTTCCGGAGTCTTTGCCATCACCCTGGAGGTCATCATCTGGGCGAAATTGTCGAAGCCCATTATTTTTGCCTTTCGGGCGCGAAGTTTCACAATCTTCTCGATGACAGGATAGTTGTTGAACTCTCCGTAAGAGGCGAGATTCGTGTAACCCTTATATATTGCTTCGCGTAGGCCACGGTTTTCCGCACTCTGGAGCACCGGGAGCCTGCTCGGCGCATGCAGGGTGAACACCCACAGCCCGTCGAGACCACGGTCGGATGCCTCTTTTGCTGCCTGTGCTATTGACGATTCGGGAAGTCCGGCGAGGTCTTCTTTGTCATATACCGTCACAAAAAATGAGTTTGTAGCGTTAAGGAGATTCTTGTTGTATTGGATGAAGAGCTTGGACAGTTCATCGTTCACCTGAATCAGCTCACTCTTCTTTTCAGCCGGAAGGGCCGCGCCACGCTCAGCGAACTCCCTGTAGTATTTCTCCACGACACGCTGTTGCACCTTGGAGAGTCCCATTTTGTCGCGTCTGTTATACACGTCCTGAATCTTCTGGAATAACAATTCATTGAGGTTTAGCTGATTTGCGGCTTCATTAAGGAGTGGTATAGCCTCTTCCGCCATGGTGGCGAATTCCTCTGTTGACAGGGCGTTGTCGTAGTGGTAGAATACGCCCGCCACCCTGTCGAGAATCGGAGAAAGGTTCTCAAGAGGCAGAATAGTATTGTCGAAGTCGGGAACGGCACGGTTCACCGTGATGCTGAACATGTTCTGTTTCTGCTCCTCGATTCCGGCTTTTATTGCCGGGATGAAATCAGAAATACGGATTTCCTCGAAAGGGGGAATCTGGTATTTGGTGGTATAGGGGGTCAGAAACGGGTTTTTATGGTTTTCTGCCATAATTCCTGGATTAGAGGCGGAGCAGATTAGAGCCGCTGCCGCAAGTTTAAAAAACAGTTGTCTCATATATTCGGTTGTTTGAGTTTCGTTATCTTTACTAATCGGTTAAAAGGTGTTTATTTTGTGAAAGCGAATTCCCCGATAAGCGGATAATGGTCGGAGGAGTTGATTTTTCCCACTTCCAGGTCAAGGGCTTCAATCGGCCCCCGGTATAGCATCTGGTCTATATGGAAATAGAATGCATGGAGGTTGTAGGTGAATGTGGGGCCGAAATTAGTCTCCGCATATGCGTCATGCATATCGTCGCCCTTTACGATGTTGTAGGTCCATGACGTCGGCACATCGTTGAAGTCGCCGCATACAATCAGAGGCCCTGTGATGTTGCCGATGGCCTCCCTGAGGTCTTGGGCGTTCTGCGCTCTCATCCGGAAGGCGTTCCGGAGTTTGGAAAGGATGGAGCCTTTCAACTCCTTTACGCTTGATTTCGCGGTATTGACAGACTTGATTTCGGTGACTACCTGCCGCTCCTCCTCAGAGAGGTCGTAGGAATAGAGATGCACCATGGCCACTGTCAATATATGACCCGGCATGTTGACTTTAAAAATGTCAAATCTGGGTTGGCCGCCCGATTTTTGTCTTCCAGTCTCGATTCTTTCCACAGGGTATTTTGAGAGAATCTTTATGTCGGAGTATGTTTGTCCTGCCCTGTAAGGATAAATCCTGAACAGGGAGTCGATGGTCTGTTGCGGAGCGTTCCCCATCTCTTCCCGTCCGAAGTTGTTGACTTCCGCGAGGCATATTATGTCTGCCTCTGAGTCAATCATATATTCCAGCGGCCTGTTGCCGGGATAGTCGGGTTTGCGAAGGTCTTGATTGTGAAGCACGTTCCAAGACATAATCTTGAACGTCTGTTGCCCGTCGTCGGCCTTTTTGGGGAAACTTATAGGCATTGCCTGGCTCATAGGCCCTATGCAGGCTATGATGGCTAACACGCCTAACGCTGTGAAGAAGAAACGTCCTGTGACGGCCCAGAAGATTGTCAGGATTATCGACAGAATCCCAAGATAGGGGAGGGCAAGACAAAGCACCGCCGGTATGGTAAAGAATTCGGGGTTGAATTTTCCTCCGAAAGCCGATAGCGCGGTGAGTGCCCAGACAACAATCGATATGATTCTCATCACCATCCTGAACATCGGACTCACTATAGGGATAGACAGCATATGATTATTCTTTTATATGCATGACAGGCGTTTTCCCGTCATACAGGTTATTGCATTTTGTCGATTCTTCGGGATAGCTCATTGAGTTCGTTGACTTCACCTTTGGTCAGTGACGGGAATCCCGAATGTCTTATTTTGTCAAGGAGCTGGTCGAGGCGTGCGGAATCGGATAGGCGGCCTGACGCGGCCTTTGCCACAGCCTTGCCATCTCTTTTCACGTAGCTCCGTTTCCCGGCAAAGGGGCTCCTTATTTTATCTGCGTGCCGGTTTCTGTCTGATAGGTTGTCTGCCGTGTTTTTCCTCCGGAAGAGCGATTTCCCGCAGAACGCGTATGCCAGCCCGAAAGCCACCCCGCCCAGATGTGCGCTTTGCGCGCCTTGGTTTCCTCCTCCGATTCCAAGGAATGTGAGGGCTATACATGCTATTGTGACCCATTTTAGCTTAACAGACCCTATCAGGAAGAGATTTATTCTTCTGTCGGGACATTTCACGGCTAAGGCTGTCATTACTGAAAGCACCGACGCCGAGGCCCCGCAGAGATATGCTCCCGGGATTGACAGCGACGGCCACAGAGCAGTGGCTCCAAGATATGCCAGCCCTCCTGCCAGTCCTCCACCAATGTAAAGCCATAGAATATCCTTGCCATTGTAGGGGTAGCGCATGACGCTGAACCAGTAAAGCCAAAGCATGTTGAACAATATATGAAAGAAATCATAGTGTGTCACCATGTATGTGGCCAATGTCCAGGGGCGGCACAGGGCCTCTTGCGGGTTTGAAGACACGCAAAGCCATAACTTCGTGAAGTTGTCGTGCACGGCAGACGTGTCGCTTGTGAATGTGGCAATCCACACTGTCAGGAAAACCAGGATGTTTATCCCGATGAGACAAGCGAGAGTCTTTGACCCGCAAAGCCGTGTGTAATAATCAATAAAAGCTCCCACCTCTTAAAATGCCTTTCTTTTTCCAATACAACAATATGATGATGCCGAACAACATTCCGCCGAGATGCGCGAAATGAGCCACCATGTCTTTGCCGGCCACGCCAAGAAAGAACTCGATAACCCCGTATCCAATCATCATGTATTTCGCTTTTATGGGGATTGGGATGAAAAACAGATAGATCGGACGGTCGGGAAATACGAACGCGAATCCGAGAATTATCCCGAACACCGCTCCGGAAGCTCCGATTGTGACCATCTGGTTCTTGAAGGAGGCTATTGCCGCCATGAAATCGTGGTCGCCGGAAGCGATGGCTTTCTCCACAATCTCCTTCATATGCGGCACTGTGATTCCGTTCAGCTGTGCGATGCCGCTGATATATTCGTTCATCCAGGTCAGCGACCATACTGCCTCCTGGACAATTGCCGCCCCGATTCCACATACGAAATAGAATATGAAGAATCTTTTCGACCCCCACAGCCTTTCAAGGAGGCTGCCGAACATCCAAAGCGTGAACATGTTGAAGAACACATGGGCCGGGGATGACGGGTCATGGACGAAAAGGTATGTGAGGACTTGCGAGGGATTGAAGCGTCCCGCGCTGAAGTAATGTAGGCCGAGCACATTCACGATTGTGTCCGCGAACCTCGGGAAAATTGCCTCCACCACCCATATTATGAGGTTGATGATGATGATATTTTTGGTGACGGGCGGAATTGACGCCGCGAAACCGCTTAAATTTCGAAACATGGTGCAAAATTAACAATTATCATATAAATAACGCTAAAAACGACCGGAATAACAAAAAAAATGAGACCCCGGAAAGAAAATAGGGCATAAATGTTGTTGAAACATAAAGAAAGTCGTATATTTGCCTTAAATTGTTAAAAATATAAAAACGAATCAAATTCTAAATTATGACCAAGTCAGAACTCGTTAATGAAATCGCCGCGAAAGCGGCGTTGAACAAGGTGGCTGCAAAGGCCGCCCTGGACGCATGTCTCGAATCAATCAGCCAGGCTCTCGCCAATGACGACAAGGTGCAGCTGATAGGGTTCGGCACATTCTCTGTGGTGGAGAAGCCGGAGCGCACGGGTGTCAATCCTCTCACGAAGCAGAAAATCGTTGTCCCCGCACGCAAGGCTGTGAAGTTCAAACCTGCGGCAGACCTCGGGAAATGACCTGAAGCGGAGAAGAAGGAAAAGGGGGGAGCGTCGCATAAGTTGTTGACGCTCCCTTTTGGTTTGTTTTTGTCAGAGGTTGGCGACGATTTTTATTTATGGCTTTTTTTTGTTAAATTTGCGGGTAATAAGAAATGACAATAGCAATGGCAATAGAATCTATTATCGCGGGAGCCGTCAGCGCGGCTCTGGAAAAGTTGTACGCAACGAGTGTTGCCCCCGACTCGATAGTTCCGCAGCAGACACGCAAGGAATTCGAGGGAAATCTGACAATCGTGGTGTTCCCTTATCTGAAGGCGTCGCACAAGAGTCCTGAGGCTACCGCCACGGAAATAGGGGAATGGCTTGTGGCAAACGAGCCTGCCGTGAGCAAGTTCAATGTCGTGAAGGGCTTCCTGAATCTCACGGTCAATCCTGCGTTCTGGCTCGACATCCTTCACTCGATAGCTTCCTGCCCGGACTATGGATTCCGCAAGGCTGATGAGGATTCCGACCTTGTCATGGTGGAATATTCATCGCCCAACACAAACAAGCCGCTCCATCTCGGACATGTGCGCAACAACCTTCTCGGCTACTCGCTTTCATGCATACTCGCGGCCAACGGACATAAGGTTGTCAAGACCAATATCGTCAACGACCGTGGCATCCATATCTGCAAGTCGATGCTGGCGTGGCAGAAATGGGGCGATGGGGCCACTCCGGAGTCGTCTGGCAAGAAGGGCGACCATCTTATCGGTGATTTCTATGTGGCTTTCGACAAGCACTACCGTGAGGAGGTGAAACAGCTTGTGGAGCAGGGCATGGGTGAGGAAGAAGCCAAGGCTCAGGCTCCGCTTATGCTTGAGGCCCGCGAGATGCTCCGCAAATGGGAGGCCGGAGACCCGGAGGTGCGGGAGCTTTGGAAGACCATGAACGGATGGGTATATGAGGGATTCGACGAGACCTACAAGCGTCTTGGCGTGGATTTCGACAAGATTTATTACGAGTCAGACACATACCTCGAGGGGAAAGACCTCGTGCTCGGTGGTATAGAGAAGGGGATAATGTATCGCAAGGAGGATGGCTCCGTATGGGCCGACCTCACCGGCGACGGCCTCGACCATAAGCTGCTTCTGCGAGCCGACGGCACCTCAGTCTATATGACCCAGGACATAGGTACCGCCAAACTGCGTTATCAGGATTTCCCCATCGATAAGATGGTGTATGTGGTGGGAAACGAGCAGAACTATCATTTCCAGGTGCTCTCGTTGCTCCTTGACAAGCTCGGATTCAAGTGGGGCAAAGACCTCACCCATTTCTCATACGGTATGGTGGAACTCCCTGAAGGGAAGATGAAATCGAGAGAGGGGACAGTGGTTGACGCCGACGACCTTCTCGACAAGATGGTGGAGGATGCCCGCGAAATGAGTGCGGACCGATTCGCCGACATGCCGGCCGAAGAGGCCGCCGAAGTGGCGAGAATGGTGGGACTCGGCGCGTTGAAGTATTTCCTTCTGAAGGTTGACCCGAAGAAGAACATGCTTTTCAATCCTAAGGAGTCGATTGATTTCAACGGCAATACGGGCCCGTTCCTGCAATACACCTATGCTCGTATCCAGTCGGTGGTTCGTAAGGCCGGCGGCGTTGACATGGCATCCACCCCTGATGCCATCCCCAATGAGAAGGAATCCACACTCATCCAGAAGGTGGCTGATTTCCCTGGAGTGGTGGAGGAGGCGGGACGCACTTATTCCCCGGCTTTGATAGCAAACTATTGCTATGATCTCGCCAAGGAGTATAACCAGTTCTACCATGACTATTCTATTCTGAAGGAGGAAAACGATAATGTCAAGGGGCTCCGACTGTTGTTGTCTGCCGTTGTGGCACGCACTCTGAAGGCCGGAGTTGGTCTTCTCGGTATGGAAATGCCTGAGAGGATGTAATAAACCTGGCATGGAATTTGTTGTCTCTAATAACAGATGCTGTTTCCAGGAGTGTGTATGAGCTTCGTCCTGCTCTGGAATGTAAGGAATAACATCAAAACATTAATAATATGGATTACAAGAATCAAAACATGACCCCACCTCCTTATTACGGGACGGGGACTATTGTCAACCAGACCAACGCTGTGCTCAAGAGGGTATATATCCGCATGTTTGTGGGTCTTCTTATCTCAGCTTTCTGTGCGCTTGGCGTGGCATCGAGTGTGCCGGCCATGCAGTTCATCTTCGGCAACCAGTTGGTGTTCTGGGGAATCCCCATTGCAATGATAGCCATGGCCATTATGATTCCGGCTCGACTGATGAAGATGTCAACCACCACGTGTCTCGCGCTTTTCTGCGTGTTCTCCGCGTTGATGGGAGTGTGGCTCGCGCCTATCTTCATAGCTTACCGACTCGGCACGATTGTCTATACTTTCTTCATCACTGCGGGTACGTTCGGGGCCATGTCTGTGTATGGCTATTTCACGAAGTCTGACCTTTCGAAGATGGGCTCCTACCTGATGATGGCGCTTTTGGGACTTATCATCGCCAGTGTGGTGAATATTTTCCTGAAGAGCAGTGCTATGGAGTGGATTATCTCAATTGTGGGAGTGCTGATTTTCACGGGTCTCACCGCATGGGACACCCAGCAGATCAAGCGTATGGCGGCCGGCAATTTCGAACCTCAGCTTGCCGACAAGCTTGCCACGATGGGAGCTTTCAATCTTTATCTCGACTTCATCAACCTCTTCCTTTTCCTTCTGCGTATATTCGGAGGCAACAGGGACTGATAGGGTTGGTTGACAGGAATATATGTCCCGGTCTTGCTTTACGGCGGGACCGGGATTTTTCTTTTGTCGGCTTTGCGAAAACACAGGCGGCATGATGCAGACAACCGACAATATATAACTGATAATAGGCAACAGATAACAGACAACTAAAGATATGATAAACGAGATACTTGAATTCAACAGGAGATTTGTAGAGGAGAAGGGGTATGAGCGTTTTCTGACTGACAAATATCCGAATAAGAAAATCGCTATAGTGACGTGTATGGACACTCGTCTTGTGGAGCTGCTCCCTGCGGCGTTGGGATTCAGAAACGGCGACGTGAAGATAATAAAGAACGCGGGGGCCACTATAACAAATCCTTTTGACAGCACCATGCGCAGTCTTCTCGTGGCTGTCTATGAACTTGGTGTGGAGGAGATAATGATTGTAGGGCATACGGGATGTGGAGTGCAGGGTATGGACAGCCGTGAGATGCAGCATGCCATGAAAGAGAGAGGTATCCCTGAGAGCAATATCAATCTGATGAAGCATTGCGGCATAGACCTTGACAGCTGGCTTCACGGCTTCGACAGCACCGAGGATGCCATCAGCGAGACCGTTGACCTTGTGCGCAACCATCCTCTTATGGCGAAGGACGTGGTGGTTCGCGGCTACATCATGGATTCCACTACCGGAGCGTTACGTCCCCTCTGACGATGCGACAACGAGTGGAAGGCGTTGGGAAGTGGAGAATATGTTCTTTATAAAAGGTTGCAATGGTTTGTGTTGCAACCTTTTTTACTTATTTTTCTAATGTTGATATGGTTGGCTGTCACTCGGCGCGTTCAATGGTTTGGTTTGTAAGGGGGGCTCTTGGTTGTTGGGTGGGTAAGATTAGTCTTTCAGGCAAGATGTGGGAACTATCCATATGCCGTCGCTCCGTAGATAGGCGAATTGTCCTACAGCGGTAAGAATCTGATATTATTCGATTGCGGATGTCGCGGAAACGATGTGTGAAGCTCCAGACCCTCTCCATACGTGTCAGGGGATCTGGGGGCTTTTTTACACACGAACGAGCGTACCGGCACCTTCATGTCATCGTGCATCATACGGCGGAAAACGCAGGTCATGATTTAGAAGAGCCGTTTGTGAGACTCGACGAAGGCCTTCGTGTCTTGTCGGAAGAATTGTACAGGCCATGCGCCAGTTGCTGTATGCGGTGGTGAATACCGAGATATATTACCGAGGTTTATGAAACTCAAATCCTAAGCGTTCATTAATGTCATCCCAATCGTTAAAATCATATTCCGTATGATGATTACAGTATGATTTATTCTTCAATAGCATCTTCTCGAGTCATTGATTAATAATCGGGATTATCATCATGGCTCTTAACTACGAGATTTGATGCGGCCAACAGGCGGATGCACCCCGGCACATCCAACAAGCCAATGGAGATGGTTTAATATGTCTGAGTTCGTTATCGGTGTTGAAGAAAAATGGCATGGAATGGAATTTGCAATTGTTAACCTTTTGATGCAAGTATATGGCAGTGCGTGATGGTAATTTTGCGGTGTGATTAGGATGATGGCTAATCCGGAGAGCCGTCAGACGTCGCCAAAACAACAACATTCAACAAAAGCCAGATTATGAACACTACCAAGAGGAAAGACAACCCGACAGCCGCCGAGCGGCTTGGAGTCTGGGTTATCTATTGTATCGGATTTGCCATCGCGGCATTGCAGCTCCGCAGCATCATAGGGTGACGGGAGATGATTGCCGAAAGATTTCAACCTGCATGAATGAGCCGAAGGCCGGGTCGAAACGGGAAGAAATCTTATAGAAGGTTTGTCAGGTTGAGGAATTTTGTATATATTTGCGGTGCAAATGAAACTGACATCAGTTTCACGGGAGATTACATCACCTTGGCAATTCCGGGCAATGACCGGAAAGTGGTGGGACGGCTCTTCTCCTGATTCCAAACACGACATACCTGCGTCCCGTCTTGCAGAATTAAGCTTCTGTCCTTAAAGTATTTTGAGGAACAGTGAGTTGTAATTCAATAAGACGAACCTGATTATCACCGGCATATTGGATTACCAGTATGTCGGTTTCTTTGTTTAAGGAAAGAAACAGTACTGCTTCGAAGATACATGGGTTGAGGCATGTCTTCAGCCTGTCAAGAGATAACTTGCCATTATTCAGGAGCTACCTGGCTCAACCATGAAAGCGATTCCCGGAGATATAGACCGGAAATCGCTTTTTATACGGAAGGGAAAGTTGCGTTTATAGTCGGCGCGAGAACTTCGCGCATTTCGGTGAGTAGGCGATGGTGACGCAATATCCGTCGCTCTCATAACTGTATAGTTCCATCAGATGTTCTTCAGGAATCATGATACGAGCTTTCCCGATTACCGGAGCCGGGGCGCCGGGAAGGTTCATCTTACGGTCAATGGCCGGGAGAGAGTCGATTATAATTCCGTTTCTGAGGTCAAGACCTTCCGTCAAGGCCGCCTTGTAGAGGGCTTCCTTGGCGGTCCAGGCCACTATGTTGGCTTCGAGGCAATTCTCGTCAACCATTTTTTTCTCATCTTCAGAAAGGAATCGGTCGCGCACTTTGAGCACCTGCTCACGGGAGAGAGGTTCTGCATCGATGCCAAGCGCTGTGCGGGTGTTGAACTTCGCGAGGTCGGCCTCCGGAGTTTTAGGCAGGGAAGCCACGGCCAGAAGATGTCCCGTGTGTGTGACAGATATGCGCGTCGGCATTCCGAAAAGGAAAGGCGCGCCATTCGGGAAGTGACCTGTATCTCGATAACCGTCGCGACCGTTTTCGCAATATATCTGTAGCGCCATCTCGCGCCATAAATTTCCAGATTTGGACTCCATGCCCGACACCTCTTCCACCCGGATGCCAATCGGGGTGGGATGGGGCCAATATATGAATTCGTTTTCCATATTCAAGCGTCTGATTCTGTTGCGGCAGATGTCATTGTGACTTTCACTTTGGTGATGCGGTGGCGCTCCTGCTTCACCACCTGAAAGCGGCAAGGGCCACGTTGAAGAGTCTCCTTCATTGAAGGGAAATCCCCTTTTATCTCAAGAAGGAGCCCCGCGAGAGTCTCCGCCTCACCGGTGTCGCCGAGTTCCTCCTCCTCGATGTCTATCGCATGGCAGAAATCGCCCAGCGATACTTTTGCGTCGAAGATGTATGTATTGGCGTTCAACTTTTTGTAGAAAGTGGTCTGCTCGTCGTATTCGTCGTCAATCTCACCAACGATTTCCTCTATGATGTCTTCGAGAGTCACCATTCCCTGCGTGCCGCCGTATTCATCCACCACAATCGCGATGTGGATTTTCTTTTTGCGGAAGTCTTCGAGAAGGTCGTCGATCATCCTGGACTCCGGCACGAAATATGGTTCCCTGAGCAGAGTCTGCCATCGGAAAGAATCCCCCTGTTTGCCAATATAAGGGAGTAGGTCTTTGGAATAGAGGATGCCACGTATGGTGTCTTGGGATGTGTCATATACAGGAATCCTCGAGAATCCCGATTTCAGGATTACGTCCATCGCCTGGCTCCAGGAGTCGTGATACTCTATCGCGGTAATGTCAACTCTTGAAATCATAATCTCGCTCACCTCTTTCTCACCGAAAGAGAGGATACCCTCAAGCATTTCCTTGTCTTGCCCTTCCTTGATGTCGGAAATCTGGAGGGCTTTCTCAAGCTCATCTGTCGAGAGCTGTTCGTTTTTCTTTGTCACCACCTTGTTGACAAGGGAGGTGGAACGCACGAGGAGCTTGGCGAGAGGGGCTGTCAGGGTGTAAAGCATCCCCATAGGACCTGCGGCCATTTTCACCCACTTCACGGTTCTTCCCCGAGCCACGAGTTTAGGAAAAATCTCGCCGAACAGGAGAAGCAGGAATGTCAGCAACACGGTCTGGAAAAGGAAGTCGAGGGCCGCGCTGTTGAATCTCAGCACCTGGTTGAACGCGAAGGAGAGGAGCACGACCATTGTGATGTTGACCAGGTTGTTGGATATGAGGATTGTGGCAAGCAACCGTTCCGTGTTGGCGAGCAGATGGCAAGCCTTGCGGCTGGACGGGTCGTTGTCTTCGCTAAGGTCTTCGATATCTGTACGGGAAAGGCCGAAATAGGCAATCTCGCTTCCAGACACGAATGCGGAAATAAGCAGACAGCATAGGGCTATCACGATAATAGTTGCCCACGAAGCCCAGTTGGGCGGAGCGATGAATTCGATGGCCTGTGAAAGCAATATCAGAAGCGAGACTGTAGGTGAGGGAGATGGTAAAGGGTCTGTGTCCAAAATTATAGAGTGTTGGTTTACTGATGCAAAGTTAGTGAATAAGCATGAATCATGCAAATTAAAATACGGATATGATTTTGCCGCTCCTGACATACCATACGAATCCCGACACATTTTTAATGCCCGAGGCTTCAGAGAATGCCTTCACATATTCAGCCACTTGCTTTATATGGGAGTTGCCCGCAGGTTCCGTCCCGAATTTGTAGTCGATGATTACAGCTGTCTTGCGGTCGGGCGAGATGATGATTCTGTCAGGGCGCAGGTTGCCGGAATGGGGAAACAATATGGCCCGTTCATTGAGTACTGTCCAGGAGGGGTGGAACCATCCGCACACCGGTTGGCGTGACAGGGCTTCAGAGAGCATGCCCAGCCACTCTTCCCACTGAGAGGATGTAATCAGCCCTCTCATCTTAAGGGAAGTAAGAGCCCGTGGGATATCATCAGTCACTTTTATGTCAGACATGGCCGCATGAAGGAGATTCCCTTCCGAACGCGGGTCTGTGTCGTAGGCGTCAGGAAGAAGGGTGTCTCCCGAATCGTCGTCCCCTTCCACATATTTTAGTATGGCAGGACTGCTGTCAACGCCATATTCACTCAGCACGCGGGCCGGTTCTCCCAAATCATTGATTGGATTCTCGTTGACAGGATTATTTACAGGAGCTCCGAATGTGACGGTGTCATGAGTGCTGTTCCATTCCATGATTTCCACCGGCGGCATGAATTGGCCTTTCTCAGTGCCCGACATGTCGTCAAGGCGTGTGCCGGCCTCGTTGCATATTGAATATAAATAAGCCCCCAGTTTCTTTGAATTGCTTTTTTCCGGAAGTCCGGTGAAGACATAAAGTTCGCTGACGGCCCTCGTGAACGCCACATAGCAAGAGTTCAGACAGTCCATCATGTAGAGATCGAAATACTTTGTCCAAACCTCTTCATGTTCCGAACCTTTCAATGCAGACGTTGTGGTGACAGGCATGAAAGGGGGGAGCCCCGAATCCGAGAGACAGGTTGCCGGTTTTACCCATTTCCATTCAGACTTTGCGCCCGACGGTAGCATGGATGTGTTGGCGAATGGAAGTATGACGCATTTGAACTCCAATCCTTTAGATTTGTGAATGGTCATGACCTGCACAGCGTCTGTCCCCTCCGGGGATGATATTGATTTAAGGACCCCTTTCGATTTCCACCACGACAGGAACGACGAGACATCCGCCGCATAACGGTCGCAGTATTCCAGTACCATATCCTGAAGGGCGGCGATAAACACCGCCTGGCTCTGACGCAGTTCCACAGGGACGAAATTCTCCGTTATTGCTTCCACCAAGGCCGGGAGTGCCACTGTCTGCATCCCTGAGAGCATAGCGTTGATGGAATCGTCGGGAGAGTCCTCTTCCAGGAATCCCTTCACCTGTGTGGCCACCGACAACTCCGGATGTCGGAGGGCATAGAAACTGAAGTTGCATTTTATGTCAGACCATACAGTCTTCCCCTTCGCATCTGTTTCCGTGTCTTCTGGGTTCTCCTGTCCTGTATTCCGCGTGGCTCTCACAGATCCGGCAGTCATCTTCTCAAGGACACTGACGATTATCCCTACTGCTTCGGATGATGACACGAGAAGTGATTCCTCGCTTATGAATTCAATGCGTGGCTCTCCTGGAGGCAGGGATGAATTGTAGGCGACAAAGGCGGCGATTACCTCTTTGGCGAGTTGATTGGTGCCTACGAGCAGGGCTATGTCGCGCTGTCTGTAGCCTCGTCTGATAAGAGATGCCGTCAACGGGCCTATTTTCGACAATGCGAGGAGCCGGAGTCTCTCTTCTTTCGGAATTTTCTCTTCCGGAGAGTCTTGTTCAATATCATCGGGAAGAGACAGGAAATTAAGCTCCACATACCCTTCTCGATTGCGATGACTCGGAAATTGCTCGACATTCCCATATAGGTCGGAGAGGTCGATTGTGCCTTGGGATTCGTCGGCCAATTCATCGACAAGAGACCGGAAGAAGTAATTGTTGAATTCAACTACAGTCCGGTCAGATCTCCAGTTGGTGTTGTCGGCTTTCGACATTCCCGCGTCGATACGGTTCGGGAATTCATCAGGCACGCTTGTCGTGATAAGCGAGGGGTCGGCGTTCCGGAACCGGTAGATACTTTGCTTGGCGTCTCCGATTATCAGGTTGTCTTCTCCCCGGCTTTCGCTTTCGCGCAGGAGAGGGAGGAGATTATTCCATTGCAATCTCGATGTGTCCTGAAATTCGTCAATCAGATAGTGGTTGATGGCGGTGCCTATGCGTTCGTATATGAAAGGGGCGTCGTCTTTTCCGATTATTCGCTGAAGCATGGAGTTTGTTTCCCCAAGCTGAATCGTATTGTTCGATTCAAGATACTCCCTCATTTTGCGTCTGGTTTCACCGAGTATCCCGAGAAACGGCACGAGAGGGGCATACAGCGACCAATGAATCCATTTCGGACTCTCGCGCAGTTCAAGCCATCTTGAATAAGCCTCATACATGAGTGACGCGGTTTCGGTGATTTGCGCGAGGCCATCGGAAGATACGCCTTTCTTGAGAATGGAATCTTTCCCGTCGAGACGGAGCGGAGAGAAGATGTTTGTCTTGGAGGTCTGGTCGAAACGGAGTTGCCTCAGTTTCAGGAGATGCCCTTTCAGATAGCGGTGTCCATGTTCCGAGATGTCAAGACCGAAACGGCTGAATAGTTTTTTGACTTCCTTGGCATATGTCTGTGCCTCCGACAGAGCGTCGCTGATAGGAGCCTTCACATTCTCGCGGATATTCTCATATGCCTTTTTCAGAGGGTCAGAACCATCGGGGGTGTCGAAATAGTCGTCAAGGAAATCGCGTATTTCCTTGAAATCCTCGTTTTCAAGCCTGAGCAAAGCCTTCCGGAGACGTGTGTAAATTGAGTCGTCGCGGGCGCTTTTCTGGAACACGTTCCAGGTTGTCTTCCCGGCGTCGGCCTGTTCCTGCATTATTTCGGTCATCCAGAAGGATGCATATGACGACTCCGGGGAATTGTTGATGTCGTCGAGCGTAGCGTCAATGGCCGCAGAGGCAAGGAAATCCGTGTCGATTTCCACTTGATATGAGTCGTTTAGATTCGCCTCATAGGCAAATGTGCGGAGAATTGTCTGAAAGAAGGAGTCGATTGTGGAAACCTTGAAGTCAGAATACTCGTTAAGCAAGACCGACAGGGCAGTGCGGGCCGACCTCGCGACAGACACACGGTCGGTGGAGAGATTCTCGGCAAATTCCGAAAGGTAAGCGATTCTGTTGATTTGGCTGTCATCCAATGTTTGTGAGCCATCGGCGCTTGCTATGTCGGCAAGTTTTTCCACAATACGTTGTTTCATCTCGTTTGTGGCCTTGTTGGTGAAGGTTATGGCAAGAATCCTCGGGAGTCCGTCGGCGATTTCACGTGATGTGCGGAGTCTCCAGTGTTTCCCGGGTTCTCTGATGGCGAGGAGATACCACAGGAATTTTTTTGCGAGAGTATATGTCTTGCCGGAGCCGGCAGAAGCGCGTTGAAGTTGTAGCATGTCAGCCTTTTGTCTTGTAGCCTAATGATTTGAGTATTTCTTTCACATCGTCTTTCCGATTGCCTTGTATGAGTATTTCCCCTCCTCTGGCAGACCCGCCTGCGCCAAGTTTTTGCTTGAGGATACGGGCGAGTTCCTCAAGTTCGTTGTCAGGGCCGTCGAATCCTTCAATAATGGTGGCGGTTTTTCCGCCACGCCCTTTCCGTTCCACCACGACATGCAGAGGCGATTTCTTGAAGCCGGAGGATTTGTCGGAGTCTTGCCCGTCGTTCGCGGAGGAGCCACCGTCCGGGAGTGTCCCGGAGTCTCTGAGTGCGCTGAGTGCGTCTTTCCAGTCAGATGCCATATTGTCAGAAGAAAACCATAAGGCGCGCCTGAAACCCGTTCAAAGACATCGGGTCGTAGTCCTGGCGATCCCACGTGTGGGCGTAGAAGTAGTTCAGACGTGCGGTGATGTATGGATTGAAATAATAGTTGAATGTTACCGACATTACGTTGCTACGGCCTCCGAAGATTGCCGCGCGGGAGTCAACGAGGGTGGAGTAGTTGTAGTTCAACACACATTCGAGAGTGTTTGACTTGGGGTTCGCGAGTTGGGCCGTGGAGGAGACGTATGAGTATTTGCCACCCGTAAGCAATACTCTCGCAGTGGCGTAGCCGCTTTGCGAGCGGAAGGCTTGGAGATTTTGCCGGCGGTTGATCTGTTGGAAGAAATACTGTCCTTCAAACGCAAACCTGTCTTTTGCCAACACCACCTCCGGAGTGAACTTGAAAAGGTTCATCGCCTTGTCAACGGTAGTGCCGATTGCCGACACCTGTGCCACTTTTGTGGGGAAATTGGCGGATAAGGTGAATCCGTCGTGTATGTCGGTGTTGTTTTCCACTCTCCTTTGAGGAGAGGCGAATCCACCGCTTATTCCCACATGCCATATCGGAGAATCCTGTGAGACATGCCGGTAGATGAGGCGAGAGAGAAGTCCATAGCCTTGCTGGTTGAAAAGAGGCTCGTTGATTACCTGAGTCAGGGCACTGCTCTCCACGTGTGCGCTTGCCGCCGCATAAAATCGCGGCGAGTAATGCACGTACATGGCTCCAAGCTGAAGTCCCGGGGTGTATAAGGCTGAAGCCGTGGGTTGCTCATATGTGGCTTTCAGAGACGCGGATGTTGACTGTAGTCCATACTGATGTATGAAGCTTCCGAATCTCAATGAATTCTGTTTGTCGAAGCCATATTCCACCCACATATTGCGGAGGCCAATCTTCGCGTAAGAGTAGCATACGTCAATGTTGGAAGTCCATTTGCCATAACTCATCCTGGCTCCGAGTCGAACCTCCGGAATGGCCATTCCGTCAGGAAACTTCCCCTTTTGGGGGGAGGCGTATAAGGCTCCGTCAATCAGGAGCCTTCCCGAAGGGGCGACTTTGAATTCCGGCTTGTCATCGGCGGATATTGAAAACGGAATCAGGAGGAGAAAGGTTGACAGTATTTTTCTCATGTCGGTATCACATTGAAGTCAGTAGCCGTTTGAGCTCTGCGAAGGTGGCGGCTCTCGCGGTCAGTTCCCCGTTGCGGTCATAGATGAAGAAAGTCGGTATGTCGGAGACATTGTACGACCTTGCGGCTTTAGAGTATGAGCCGTCCGGGTCGAAAACCGTCACCCAGGGGAGATTGCGTGCCGCGTCTCTCCAGGAATATTGGTCGGGGTCGAGCGACACCTGATAGAACTCGGCGTCCCCGCCGCGTGACGAATATAGCTTTGAGAGTTCGATGTTCAGGGCCGGTGCGTCAGGATGGGTGAGAACGGAGAACATCACCACCACCGGTTTCCCTTTGCCGACATAATCGGAGAGCTTCCGCATTGTCCCGTTCTCGTCTGGCAACTCGATGTCAATCACTTTCAGCTCGGTGGCCTCAATCTGCAGATGGGTGCCCAGACTTGAGTTGCGTCGTTTCAGAGAGTTGAGGGATGTCTGTTCCAGCAGTGCGGTGTGAGGGTCTGAGGGCCTTTTCTCCTTGAATCCCGTGGCTACTGCCGCGAAATATTTGTAGTCGTCTTCCGGGTTGAACAGAGGTTTGTCTCCTATGGTTTTAGTCAAGGCGTAGTAACTCACTATTGAACCCTGCGCGTCTTTCATGTATTTTGAGAAAACGTTTTTCTTGAAAGACTCAAGAGAATCAACTGAGATGTCGGCAGGGAGAGCCATCACTTCCTTGTCGAAGCGTTCCATAGCCTCCGCTTTCGGAGTCCCGGAGAGGGTATATTGTGTCCCGAAGTCTTTCGAAGAAGTCGAGACGGTGACTGTTTCCACGGAGTCAATAGGGAAATAGATATAGCGACCTCCGAGTTCCAGACGGAACACCTCAGGGGCAGCCGGGGCGGGCCGGGAGATGGAGAAAGAACCTGTCGAAGAAGTCCTGGTGGAATCGATAGCCACCCATCTGCCGTGGAAGTCAGACTTCTCAAGCACCACAGACATGTCTTCGGCGCCATATATCTCACCTTTGATTTTGAAATGAGGCTCACCGCAGGAAGCGAGAAGCAGACAGGAAGCTGCGGCTGCGGTCAGGCATGCTCCCGATAGGTATGAAAAAAAGGGTTTCATGTGTTCAAATACTATTTTGGGGTGCAAATATAGTAAGAATCCGTGGTTTTTACAGAAAAAAATGTTAACTTTGCGCAAATTTTACCCAGCGAAGAAAAACAAGAAAGAAATTTATGTTAAAGCCAATTAAGAAGACCATCGAGCTTGGCGACGGCCGTCAGATTACGATAGAGACGGGCAAGCTTGCCAAGCAAGCGGATGGCGCAGTGGAAGTGCGCATGGGCAACACCATGCTTTTGGCCACTGTCTGCTCTGCCAAGGAGGCTAACGAGGGCGTGGATTTCATGCCCCTCACAGTAGAGTATAAAGAGAAGTATTCCTCCATAGGCCGCTATCCGGGTGGATTCCTCAAGAGAGAGGGTCGCGCAAGCGATTATGAGATTCTCACGTCTCGCCTTGTTGACCGTGTCCTCCGCCCGTTGTTCCCTGACAACTACCATGCAGAGACTTTTGTAAACGTGACCTTATATTCGGCCGATGAGAACGACGCTCCCGACGCTCTTGCCGGCATAGCGGCCTCTGCCGCCCTTATGTGTAGCGACATACCTTTCCAGGGTCCCATCTCGGAAGTGAGAGTGGCCAGGGTTGACGGAGAATGGGTAATCAACCCGACTTTCGACCAGATGGAACGTGCCGATATCGAGCTTATGGTGGGTGCCACCTACGACAATATCATGATGGTGGAAGGCGAGATGGACGAGGTGTCGGAAGCGGAGCTTCTTGAGGCTTTGAAAGTTGCCCACGATGAAATCAAGAAGCATTGCTTGGCCCAGCTTGAGCTTATGAAGGAAGCCGGCAAGGAAGTGAAGCGCGAATATAACCATGAAGTCAACGATGAAGAGCTCCGCAAGGATGTGGAGGCGAAATGTTATGACAAGGCTTATGCCATCGCCCGCACCGGAAGCGCCGACAAGCAGTGGCGCAATGAGAGCTTCAAGGCTATCATAGAGGAGTATATACTCAATCTTCCGGAGATGACCGAGGAGCAACTCGCGCTCTACACACCGGAACAGCGCGTGGCCATGGTGAAGCGTTACTATCATGACGTTGAGAAGGAGGCCATGCGCCGCTGTGTGCTCGACGAGGGAATCCGTCTCGATGGCCGCAAGACCACGGAGATTCGTCCCATATGGTGTGAGGTGGATTATCTGCCCGGCCCTCACGGGGCCGCGATATTCACGAGAGGCGAGACACAGGCCCTTGTGACCGCGACACTTGGCACTACCCTCGACGAAAAGATTATAGACGATGTGCTCAACCAGAGCAAGGAGCGTTTCCTTCTTCATTATAATTTCCCCCCGTTCTCTACGGGAGAGGCGCGTCCCCAGCGTGGGGTGGGCCGTCGTGAAATCGGTCATGGCAATCTCGCCCACCGTGCCCTCAAGAGAATGTTCCCGGATAATTTCCCCTACACCTGCCGTATAGTCAGCGACATCCTCGAGAGCAACGGCTCATCGTCGATGGCCACTGTCTGCGGCGGCACACTCGCGCTTCTTGACGCCGGCGTTCAGATGAAACGTCCTGTGGCCGGTGTGGCGATGGGTCTTATTTCCGACGAGGGGGCTGTGAAATATGCGGTACTTTCAGACATCCTTGGCGACGAGGACCATCTCGGCGACATGGACTTCAAGGTGACGGGTACTGAGAACGGTATCACCGCTACCCAGATGGATATCAAGTGTGACGGACTGAGCTACGAGATACTTGAGAAGGCTCTTGAGCAGGCACGTCAGGGCCGTCTCCATATCCTTAATGTTATAAAGGAGACTATCCCCGGACCGCGTGAGGACTATAAGCCTCAGGTGCCCCGTATTGTCACCATCGAGATTCCCAAGGAGCTTATCGGGGCTGTCATCGGTCCTCAGGGTAAGGTTATCCAGGGCATCCAGGAGGAGACCGGCTCCACAATCTCTATCGATGAGGATGAGAAGCTTGGCATAGGGCGTGTGGAGATAGCTTCCAAGGATAAGGCCAGCATAGACGCCGCTCTCGCAAAGGTGAAGGCCATTGTGGCTCAGCCTGAGGAGGGCGAAGAGTATGACGGAACCGTACGCTCCATACTTGACTTCGGTGCGTTTGTCGAGTTTATGCCGGGTCGCGATGGTCTGCTCCACATCAGCGAGATTTCCTGGAACCGTCTTGAGTCGATGGACCAGAGCGGCATCAAGGAAGGCGACAAGGTAAGGGTCAAGCTGATAGAGATTGACAAGAAGACCGGAAAATACCGTCTTTCAATGAAGGCTCTTATGGAGAAGCCGGAGGGTTATGTGGAACGTGAGGCTCGTCCTCGCCGCGAAGGTAACGACAGAGGCCCTCGCCGTGAGGGTGGCGACCGTGGCCCGCGCCGTGAGTTCCGTCGTGAGGGTGGCGATAACCGTCCCCGTCGTGATGGCGGATTCAATGGCCCCCGTCGTGATGGCGACAATGGCGGACAGCGTCGTTTCACTCCCCGCAACCACAATGACGAGTCGATGGATTAAATATCCTTGTCAATAAAATCAAGGCGGCTTTCCAATTCTGGAAGGCCGCCTTGATTTTTCTCAGTATCGAAGTTGCTCTTACGGTCAGAACCTTATGCCGATGTTGGCGGAGAAATTCTCTACAGAACTGAAAAGGGAGTATGTGCCGCTCTTATACCAGTGTCCGTTCAATTTTCCTATAAGGCTGAAAAACCAGTTGCCGAGATTATATGTGAACGACATGCGGGCATCCATATTCATGGCAAACATGTATTTCTCACCTTCCAGGGAATCCTCGAAACAATGGGCGACACCGAAAGCTGGCATGACGGTGACATTGTACAGCAGGCGTGGATTGATTACCCAGTTGAACCCATAGCCGACAACCGCCGCATATGAGTTGTAATGAAAGAGGTATGACTCGGCAGGGATGGTGAGATAGGGGAGGAGGTCGGCGGGCAGTTTTGAGAAGTCGAATCTCAGCTTGATGTTGGAGTATGACAGGCCGGCGATAAGCGACCCTTGTGTCTGTTTCTGGATTTTGGAGAAGTTGTAGGCTGCTCCGTGTGAATAGCGCCGGTTGTTGATGAAATAGACGGCCTGGAGTCCGAAATTATACATCTCGAGCCCAGGGAATTCCTGCTTGAAGAGCCGTCCGTTGTTGTATTTCCCGAACTGCCTGAGATATGTGCCTCCGGTGTTTTCCTGATAATAAATCTCAGCGTTGAAGCGGGCGCAGTTGAAACCGAATTCCCATTTCTTGTGGTTCAGTGGATTATTTCCGAAGTATTTCCCTACGTCGATAGTGTAACCCACGCTGACAGCCATATATTGGATGTATCCACCGAGGTTGGCATATAGGTTGCTGAGCATGTTGGCCTGGAGTTTGGAAGGCAATGTCATCACATAGCTATCCACCCAGTTGTCGTTGACAATGCGTGCTTTCCATCGTTTCCCGGTGCCTACCACGAATTCAGGGTCATAGGAGTTGAAAAAACGGTCGCCCCAATTATATGCATCCACGCAGAATTTTATGAATTTCGGATATAGTATGCTTGTGTCCTGGAGGTTCAGGGAGCGTTGATATACAAGCTGGTTCCACCACCATCGCTGCTCCCTCGTCTTTTCGATTGGTTTGATGGCCACATCGCGTGGCATATGTGCGGCAACGGCAATCTCCGGCTCGCTCAATATTATAGAGGATTCCATTTTTCCGGCATAGGTGTGCGGGGAGATTGCGGCATCCGTGGTTGATGCCGATGTCAGAAGGGGGAGGAGGAGCAATATGGCCGATAGGAATCTTCGGGATGTCATGCGTGTTTTGGGATAGTGTGTGCAAATATAAGCAAAAAAGGGAAAACGTGAAAATCTGTGCGCGGTTTCCCTTTGTGTGGCATTCCAAGATTTCCCTTTTCGGAGTTATTGTCCGAAATATAGGATTATTGATACTATGTCATTTAATTCCACGTGCGTCAAGGGCTTTACGGTAGCGCCGCGCGTTTTCGAGGTGTTGCTGATAGGATGCCGCGAAGTTGTGATGTCCTGAGAAGTCATCGCTCGCGCACATATACAGATGGTCGGAAGGCTGCGAGTCGAGCACCGCGTCAAGTGTTGCCACGCTTGTGGTGCGGATTGGCCCGGGGGGGAGTCCACGGTTGATATATGTGTTGTAGGGGGAGTCCGCCTTTAGGTGGTTCCCTTTCACACGTCTGATCGAGAAGTCGTCGAGTGCGAACCTTATTGTCGGGTCAGCCTGAAGCGGCATCCCCTTTTTCAGTCTGTTGATGTAGAGCCGTCCTATTTTACCTTTCTCGTCAAGTTTGTTGCTTTCCTCATCGACAATCGAACACAGGGTCATGATTTGTGCCGGAGTCAGCCCTATCTCTGCGGCTTTCTTTTTTCGTTCAGTATTCCATACCCGGTTATAGTTGTCACCAATTTTCTTCACTACAGATTCAGGAGAAGCCGACCAATACACCTGGTATGAGTCGTCGAGGAAAAGTGCTATGGCTTGCTGTGGCGAGAGTCCGTATTCCTTGAGGATTGAAGAATCGGATGCGGCTTTCATGAAATCGGAAGATGTGAAGTCCATTTTTCGAGATATCCTGTCAGCCAGCAGAGGCATTGTGCGGAATCCGTTGACGGTCAAAGTCAGAGGATGTTGCGCGCCTTTGGAAAGCTTCCTTTCCGCTCTTGCCGGAGAAGTCCCTTCCGGAATTAGGTAGGCGCCGTGTCTTTTCGTGAAGTCAGAGCGGTTGATTTTGGCCATTCTCATCACGAGACTGGCGTAGTCGTCACCGAGATACCTCGCGATGGAATCGCATACTGTTTTTGTGGAAGCGTTGGCCGGGATTCGTATTATAGCGTCATTCGGAGCTTCTTTTAAAAGTAGTGGAAGGAAGAAGAATGCAGCCAGGAGAAACGCGAGGGCCAGAGAGGAGAATATGATGACAGCTTTTTTCTTTGTCGGCATATCGGTCGAAGGGGGTAAATATAGCCCGTCTTCCGGTGTTGAATGGGGAAGACGGGCGGAAGAATGTGTTTTTTGATTTGTCAGATGGCGCGGTTTTTGTCTTTTACCTTCTCAAGCTGAGGTTCAAGGGCTGCGAGAGAGAGATCGATGGCTTCTTCGAAGGAATCTGCGGTTTTCGATGCGAACAGGTCGGGAGATCCGGGGACAGATAATTTAATACCGGCTTCCTTGTTGTTGGCGGTTTCCGGTTTGATCAATCGCAGGTTGACTTCCGCGTCGGTGATGACGTCGTAGCGTCGTGTGAGTTTGTCGATTTTCTTGTTGACAAAAGCAACGAGTTTTTCGGAGATGTCGAAATGAATCGCTTTGATCTGTACTTCCATAATCTTAGAGTTTTATGGGTTATATGAAGAGTTGTCGCGGAGCGGCAGTCAGTCTGTCTGTTGGCGTCATGCCGGGAGAGACTCTCCTCAGAGTGAGTGATTACTCATTTACAAAGATAAACAATAAAATTGGAAGAATTGCTCAGATTGATGAAAAAAATATTACTCCTTGTCAAATTTTCTTACACGCGGGTGTGCTGACTGATATGCCTTTTTCATTTCGGCAAATGATATGTGTGTGTAAATCTGAGTTGTGGAAAGCGAGGCGTGTCCCAGAAACTCCTTTACGGAATTAATGTCGGCTCCTTCGTTGAGCATCGCGGTTGCGAAAGAATGTCGCAAGGCGTGGGGACTTTTCTTTCGGGCCGAGGAAGATGAGAGGTTTTTCTTGACGGAACGGTATATCTGGTTGGGTGAAATCCTTTCCCCTTTCACCACGATTAGAGGAGTGGGAGAGGGGAGGTGTGGCCATATAGAGTCGCGGAGACGTTGCCATTCGGTTATTTTTCTCATAAGCTCCGAGGGGACAGGCACGACCCTTTGTTTCGATCTTTTTCCGGTGATTTTGATTTCGCCGGCCGACACGCTGATATCGCAGTCGCTTATGGCCATAAGTTCGGCACGTCTTATACCCAGGGAATACAGCATGTCGATGATTAGTTCGTCGCGCCGGACGGTCTCATTGTCAGGGTTGTCTGCCACGGCTTCGTTTTCTCGTGTGAGAATCTCTTCCATTTCATCCTGTCTGACTATGTCCGGCAGATTTTTCGGGATTTTCGGCAGGGAGAGGTCGGATGCCGGGTTTGAGGAAATGAGTCCCTTTTTCAGGAGAAGATGGAAGAATGCCCTTAGGCTCTGTGCTTTTCTTCGCAATGTGCGGGGCGAGTTGTCTGTTCTGGCCAGGGATGCGAGCCAGGTCCTGATGTCGTTGAGAGTGACCTCAGAGGGGATGAATTTTTCGGGATGGAAGCATGTGAGCCAGTTGGCAAACTGGCGCAGGTCGCGCTCGTAAGCTTCTATGGTGTGGGGCGAGCGGTTGCGCTCATACCTGAGATATGAAACGAAGTCATCGATAATCATATTTGTCAAAAAAACGGCTCCGGTCTGAATTGACGGGAGCCGTGTTGTCTGTCGGCGGAAACCTTTATGGCCTACGCGTGAGATTGATCTGATTGCGACGAAGTGTCGGGAAGGCTTGATTACTGTTCGGCCTGACGGAGCTGCTGAACGTAGGCTGCCTTGATCATCTTCTTGCGGTTGGTGACAGAAGGCTTCTCGAATGCCTGACGGCTACGCAATTCCTTAACGATGCCGGTTCTTTCAAATTTACGTTTGAATTTCTTGAGTGCTTTCTCAATGTTCTCGCCCTCTTTTACTTGTACGATAATCATTTGTTATGAGTTACTTTGTTGTTAATTTTTTCAGAGTTATTATTATGCTTCGCCCCTCGCGGACGGGCCGGAAGGGGGTTTGCGGTTGCAAAATTAGTGAAAGTTATTTGTTTGACAAAATTTTGCGTCAAATTATTTGCTAATCTCACTTTTTTTAGAGTGTTTTTGGTATTCTTCTGTCATCACGACCATATCCATTGAGAAAGTCCACGGCTTTCTCAATGGATAATTTTTATTGCGGTGTCAGCCACGGTCAGGAACCGGTTGCCTCATAAGTCTGCGATTCTTCCGGAGAGAATACAAGCCCCTGTGCTGAATTCAGTAATGAAGAAAAAGAACGGGTGGTCAACCGTTACTGTGTAAGGCTGTCCTTCTGTCGGCAGAAGAGTGTTTACAATATCTCCGGATGTCACGGCTGCGGCTGTAACTCCGGATTCATCTATGGAGAACGAAGCCGCCTGGTTGAAAACGATTGAACCTGACACGGGATTCTCAAACATCGGGAGTTCCGGATTGTTTTGCAGGATGGAGAGTCCGGCGGCAGAGAGAACATCTGTAATGTCGTATTTCCCTTCCAGTTTGAATTTTGGCAGATGCACTGTCAACGGGCATAAGACCGCTTTTTTTATAAGACTCGAGAATCTGTCGATTGAGACTTTTTGTGTGGCCTCCTCAAGGGAAATGTCTTTGTTAGGTACTAAGAAATGAATGTTGAATGCGGAGTTCCCTAACGGTAGAAAGAAATATTCAAAATCATCGTCAGCGGCGACAAATCTGTCGGATTCGTTTGATTTCATCATTCTCACCTTTGAATCCCCTTTGCTTCCATGAAATAATGAGGTGGTGGTGTTCTCCTCCATGAATGGATTTGAATGCCATGGCGCGTTGAAACAGATGGCGTTCATCAAGGATATTATGGTTGCTGGATCTATGTTGTCGATGAAATGGGGAATGATTCCTTGGGTGTGTTGTGAACACCATGTGTTTATGGCGTCTTTTGCTTTTGTCGGATTGTCGCTGAAGTTTTGATGGTTTATATATGCATTGAAGAAATCCGATGATATGGAACTGAAGGAGTCGGTGAGATGATGGTCGCTGGCTGTCCATATTGAATTGGCAAGGTTGAAAGTTGCTGTGTTGTCAGCCTTTGGAAGTTCGGAGACAAGGGTCTTGCACAAGTCGTTCAGGGATTTTAAGTCATCCACTCCAAGGTATCCACAGATTTCATTCTGGCTTTCTTGATTCAAACCATTGGCAATCATGCCAAGAGTCATCGACGTGGAAATTGGCGAGGCAATTACATTCTTGGAATCGATTCTTGCATCCGCGTCAACATATTTAGCCATGTCGGTTGTGAATCTGAAATAGAAATCACGGAGATTGTTTGCCACCGAGCGTGTGGACGGCGACAGGGATATTTCTGATTTCTCGGAAGCTTGGATACCCTTTTTGAAATCTTCTTTCTCTTCGGAATTACAAGAGATTGCCACGAGAATGATGACAATCGACATTGAAAGGTTGATTAAAAGTGTTTTGGTCTTCATATTATAGATGTTTTTAATGTGGAAATTAATATAATGTGGAAATTGATAATTTTTGACATGTTAATTTTCTGTTCGTGTGACAATCTCATGCCTGAGATTGAAATTATATCCCAAGACAGTCCAATCGCTGTTTGGAGAGTAAAAGACATCATTGTAATATTTGATGTCTGTTCCCCAGTTCATGGATATTCCCGATTGGGTTGATTGGGTAATAACCTCATTTGTATATGCATATTTTATAATATTTCCATTCTCATCAGTCATGTCAGCCATCCATCTGTCAATTTCACCGTGTTTTAACGGATATCTTTCAAGGCCGAATAATTGTCTTCTTGTAATTATCTCTTTTTTATATTGGTCAATGAGAAAAGTATGTCCGGTTTCTTTGATTGGATCTCCGGCACTGTTTTTATTAGTACCGGCACTTGTTATTATCGGGTATTTATTGTCGATGGATGTTTCTATATAATCGAAGGAGAAATCTGTCATGTTGAAAGAACTCCCTCTGTATATAGAGTTAAGGAAAGGAGTTATCTCGTTTACTTTGTGGGATGTGCCGGATAAGGAATATTCATTGTTCAGTTGCTTGGCTATCGATCCGATGAATATTGCCGCTTCTTCAAATCCTGTGGTGCAATATGAATTTATAGCCATCTGGTTCCATGTGGTTGGCCAAAATCCAAAAAAAATGTAGTTCATATTGTCTTGACTAAGGGATGCACATGAATGTGTGTACTCAGGGACATTGTCTTTGAAATGGGTATAATATAGATATTGGGACAGTGCTATTGTCGTACAGCCTGCAGGTGCATGCTGGAATTCTCCTGTGCCGGGTACCGGTAATAGACGGATATAATTATTCCATGGGCTTGTTTGATGCCATTCGGTTTTCGTTAATTTGGGAGATGTGTATGTGTCCCGTCCAATTTCCTCACTTTCCAACAGTATCCAACGACCTTCGGGAATGTCTTTCCCGGCAACTTTGGCTCGATTTCCGGATTCTGTTAGTTCTGTTATTTCTCCTGAAAGGAAGTCTTCTTCTGTCAAGGCTATGGCACCCCAGGAAGCATCAACAAGAGGCACACTGTCATTTTTCAGATTATGTATGGCATCAGCGTTGGATGATATTATTTCTTTAAGGGCGGCAGGGAGATTTGGATCGCAAAGGTTTAGTGAACCATGCTCTGATGAAAAAAGGATCATGTTCGTTGCTTGACTGGCGGAATAGATTTCCCATCCGTCTGCATATTGCGCTATAAAAAAAACGGTATCCCCATGTTCAATGTATGGCGTTAGTGAGACTTGGTTGAAAGACCGTGTGGATGGCTGCCCTTTTTGATAACCGCCGAATCTGGATGTAAGGATATTTATGGCGATGTCATATTGAATTCCAGTGAATTCTTCGATATTCAATTTGTGGGAATCCATGTCAAGGGTTTGAATGTCATTTTGACATCCGGAAATGATGGATAAGGCAAGAAAAAGAGGAATATGGAAACTCTTCATAATGTTAAAGATTAAATTTATATTTTGAAAATATTGAATGGCGGAGATAAATCTTTTTGGCTGATTGGGAAAATCCATATACACAGCCTTGTAGTTTGATTTCGTAATTTTACTTACACACAAGTCCTGTCTAAATATAAGTGGATTGATACCTTGTTTGTGCAAAGTCGTTTCCTATATTATAGATATACTTGACTTCAAGCGCAAAGGTAGCTATACTATTCAATATTTGCAAGTTTTATTTTATGATTTTCCATTGATCTCTATTCTGTTTCATAAATTAAGGGTCTAATCCATTGAGAAAGTCCACGGCTTTCTCAATGGATAATTTTTTATTGCGGTGTCAGCCACGGTCAGGAATCGGTTGCCTCATAAGTCTGCGATTCTTCCGGAGAGAATACAAGCCCCTGTGCTGAACTCTTCTATGAAGAAGAAGAATGGTCTGTCGGCCTTTACGGAGACGGCTTTTTGAGCAACCGCAGCCGAGTCATATATTTCTCCGGAGGAGACAGCCGCCATTTCTGCGCCTTTCTCGTCAACATTGAAAGATGTGGCTTGATGGAATGTGACATCTCCGATGGTTTCGGAATTGAACATAGTGAGTTTGGATTCTGACGAGAGATACTTCGGTCCAATCTTGTCGAACATGTCGGAAAGGGAATAGCTCTCTTCTGTGTTGAATTTCGGGAAGTCGAGAGTTAGCGTCACATACTCCGATTCCTTTTTGAGAAGACTTATGAGTTTTCCGTCAATCAGTTCGGTGGCCTGAGAGAGCGACACTCCATTTTTGGGGAGAATGACTCTCATGTGGAATGTGGAGTTTCCTAACGGGAGCGAGAAGTATTCGAAAGTGTCATTGGCGGCAGACAGTGGAGAGACGATTGTATCTTTGTCTCCGTTGCTTTGAGATTTTATGATGTGTATGGGAGTATAAATTGGCTTCGGAAAACAGTGTTGGCCTGAAAACCAACGATGTATATGTTATAGTGAATCGTCGGGAAATTCGTGTGGCAGAAGTGTGTGTAAAAAATGGGGTGTGCGGTTTTGCTACTATGATTTAGGGATGTGGCTGTCTTGTGGACACCAGCGGTTGATGGTTTCGATTACTTTTCTGACATCAGACTCTTCCATGCACGGGGATATGGGTAGAGAGAGTTCTGTGGCGTGTATTTGTTCGCTTATAGGAAAGGAAAGGTCATTCCATTCCTTGTAGCATTCCTGGCGATGAGGCGGTATTGGATAGTGTATGAGAGTCTGTATTCCGTTGGCGGAGAGATGTCGCTGCAATTCGTCTCTATGAGGGGTGAAGACGGGGAATATATGGAATACGTTGGAGTCCATGTTTCCGGAAGCCGGGAGTTTGATTGCGGTATTTGTAATTCCGTCGATATAATGACGTGCAATCTCCTTGCGACGGAGGTTGTCGGTGTCGAGATGGCGTAGCTTCACTCTCAGGACTGCGGCCTGGATTTCGTCGAGACGTGAGTTTATTCCGCGATAGCGGAACACATATTTTTTCTCAGACCCGTAATTGGCGAGAGCCCTTATTGTGTCTGCAAGCCTGGAGTCATCTGTGGTGACGGCGCCTCCGTCGCCTAAGGCTCCGAGATTCTTGCCGGGATAGAAACTATGGCCGGCCGCGTCTCCAAGGCTTCCGGTGTGTTTCCCGTTGAAGACGCATCCATGGGCTTGGGCGTTGTCTTCAATCAGTCTGAGGTTGTGCCGTCGGCATATCTCACCGATTTTTTCAGAGTATGCGCATCTGCCGTAGAGGTGGACAATCATGACTGCACGGGTGCGTGATGAGATGTGTCGCTCGATTTCGTCGGGAGAAATCTGACACGATTCCAGGTCGGGCTCCGCGAGCACCGGAGTGAGTCCGTTGCGAGATATCGCCAAAATGGAGGCTATGTATGTGTTGGAGGGTACTATTATCTCATCTCCCGGACTCATCACGTTCATCTCCATGTATGCACGCAGAATCAGGGTGAGAGCGTCAAGGCCGTTGCCGCATCCTATGGCATGGCGAGTTCCTATGTAGGCGGCATACTCTTCCTCAAAAGCCTTGGTCTCATTGCCGAGCAGATACCATCCTGATTTAATCGTGTGTGCCACGGCGGCATCAATCTCGCCTGCATGCATGGCTGTCACTTTTCCGAGGTCAAGAAATTTTATCATCTTCAGTCTGTTTTCAGGTTTGCCGTATAGGTGTCATAGCATATGGCCCTTCCTCCGAATCCTTCTTTCTGGTAGAGAAGTGTCTCATTGAGAATCAGGCCTGAGTTTTCGTTTGATGTCCCGAAGTCGAAGTACTCCGTATCTTTATAGGTCTCGTTTATAAGAGAGTCGAAGATTAGGTCGAGCGCTCCTGTCTCTTTGCCGGGACAAGATGCAGAGATGTATTGTGTGTGCGCGACATTGCGGCAGTGGTAGATTACGACGCCGGCAAGGATTTCTTCGCCGGCGTGTGCCACATGAAGGCGGATGTTGGCTGGAAATGCTTCCGCGAGGCGAGAGATTTCATCAAGCGTATGGACCGGGGTCGCCGAATATCTCGACATGAGGTTCTGTTCAAGAATCTTCCAGAATCCGGAGAAGTCGGCGGTCTCGCTTACCATGATTCCGAGTTTCCGGGCTTTTCTGATTCCGGATTTCCTGATGTCGCGGAATTTTATCCTGTCGGATTGCCTGATTACGCATGAAATCAGCCTTGCATTAAGTGAGGCTCCGATGCGGAAAAGGGCATATAGGTCTTCTTCGGAGGGTATTTCATGGTAGATATGCGGCACTGGCTTGTAGATAAGTTGTCTGAAACCTTCTTCAAGCAGGAAACATTTTAGCATCGACATCATTTCCACCGTTTCAGCCCCTGTGGTCTTGCGGTCGGTGAGGAGGCCTCCGTATGTGAGTCCCCCGTGGGATGTCACTACATCCCCTTTGGCAGAAGCCGGGAGAAGGGCGGCCGTCCTTCCGTCACGCAAGAAGAGCAGGGAGTGGTCGGCGAAACGGTCGGCATGGTAGTCCATGTATGCACGTTTGAAAAGGAATGTGGCGTTTTTCGAACGGTCGATAAAACTGTCCCATTCCTGGCGTAGTCCTGGATTATACGGAATGATTCTTAACACGGACATAATTGCGGGAATCAATTTTTGGAGGAATTGAACAATCTGAAATCATCATATTCCCGGATATATTCGCTTTCCTCGTAGGGGCCGGACACGAGTACGAGGCATACGGCGCCATCGGAAAAGTTTTCGAGAATGTTCCAGACACCCGGAGGCACAAGCAGACCTTCGGAAGGGCTGTCGAGATGGAATTGTCGGGAATCCTCACCGTCATCAAGAATCACGGTGAAACTGCCGCTTACTGCCACAAGCAGTTGGGTGTATTTGCGGTGGGCATGTCCGCCACGCCCACGCCCCGATGGCACACCGAAAATCCAGAAGGCCCTTTCTATGCGGAAAGGGACGGCGCGTAGCTGTTCGACCACCGTGAGCGAGCCACGGTGGTCGTGAAAGCATGGCAGTTTTATGATTCCGGCAGACTCTTTGCCGTCAATGCCGGTTGCGGAATATGCCCTGTCGGGTTTATTCGTCATACCATTTCGAATACATCAGGTAGTTTCTGGCGATTTTCTCATTCATTTCCTTGGCTTTCGCCGGTTCCACCATTTTCACGAACTTCGCGGGAGTCCCGGCCCACAGCTCGTGAGCGCCTATTTTTGTCTTGCTGAGCACGACAGAGCCTGCCGCCACGATGGCTCCCTCACCGACTTCAGCGTCATCCATCACGACGGCTCCCATCCCAATGAGGGCATAGTCGCGAATCTTGGCTCCGTGAATCACGACGTTGTGGCCGATGGAGACGTCATCTCCGATTTCGATTGTCGATTTCTGATAGAGGGTGTGTAGCACGCTGCCGTCCTGTATGTTGACGCGGTTGCCGATTCGGATGGAGTTCACGTCGCCTCTAAGCACGGTGGAGAACCAAACGCTGCATTCGTCGCCCATCACCACGTCTCCGATGATGACGGCATTTTCGGCGAGGAAGCATCCCTGTCCGATGACAGGGGTGAATCCCCTCACTGATTTTATGATAGCCATATCATTATGATTTTTTAAGTATTCTTGTCTTGTCGTCAAGCCATGACGCCTCTTCTTGAGATAGGAGAGGGGAGAGCCGTTCCCTCACATGCTGATGGTAGCTGTTGACCCATTCAATCTCGGAGTCTGTCATGATTGTGGTGTCGAACAGGTTGAGGTCGAACGGGAACAGTGTCATGGTCTTGAATTGGAGGAATGTGCCGAATTCAGTTGACTTCCATTCTTCAGCCGCCACGAGGTTCTCACATCTTATGCCGTACTTGCCTTCTATGTATAGTCCTGGTTCGTTGCTTGTGACCATGCCCGGGACAATCGGAGTCGGATTGTCGTTGAGCCTGATGCTCTGCGGGCCTTCATGGCAATTGATGAAGAATCCAACGCCGTGTCCTGTGCCGTGGTAATAAGCCTTTCCGTCGTTCCACAGAAATTGTCTGGCAAGCACGTCGAGCTGTGCTCCCCGGGTTCCTTTGGGGAATTTTATGGATGCGAGGGCTATATGGCCTTTCATGACAAGGGTGAAATCGCGGCGTTGCTCATCGGATGGCTTTCCGAGGGCGACAGTGCGCGTGATGTCTGTTGTGCCGAATGTGTATTGTCCTCCGGAATCTACCAGCAGTATCCCGTCGCCTTCGATGGCAACGTCCGTTTCCTCGGTAGCTTCGTAGTGGACAATCGCGCCGTGTCCGTTCCATCCTATTATTGGCGCGAAGCTTTCGTCCACGCAGGCCGGGTCGGCCAGACGCAGAGAGCGGAGCCGTTTCCCGAGTTCCACCTCAGTGAGTTTCCCTGAAGGGTATTCTCTCTCCACCATCATGAAGAAACGGATGAGAGCCACTCCGTCTTTTTCCATGGCAGTGGCGAGGTTTGACAGCATAGTGTCGTTTTTAACGCTTTTAAGTTTCGCGACACCTGCGCCACCGAAAACCGGCGTGCATCCGATTTTGTCGTATATTCCCCGCGCTGTCTTTTCGGGGTCGATGAGCAGGCGACAGTCTTTGGGGAGGGAAGCCACGAAATCGAGCACGCTGTCGTAGCTCCTTACACCTATATTATATAGTTCAAGATGTTTCCTCACATCGGGAGTGATTTTCCCTTCATCGATAAAGAGGGTTCTCTCTTCCTCTCCGATGAAAAGATATGACACGAAGATGGGGGAGAAGGCGATGTCTCCGGCCGTGCGCAGGTTTGTTGCCCAGGCGATGTCATCGAGAGATGAGAGGAGTATCGCGTTTGCGAGTTCAGCCTTCACCTCAGTCATTATCCTCTCCATTTTCGAGTCAACAGTCTCTCCTACTATTTTTTCGTCATGTATAAAAAGCTTGTTCTGCGGACGCTGAGGCCTTTCGGGATATATGAAATCGAATTGAGGGAAATTGTCGTTGAGGGCAATCCCGTTGTCAGAGAGCTCCTGTTGCAGTCTCTGTGCGTATGCTATAGAGAAGGTCATCCCGTCGATTCCTACGGTTTGTCCTTTGTCAAGGTTCTCTACGAGCCAGTCGATGAGGTCAGTGGCGTCCGGCCCGTCTTCCTTCATCATGGAGAAGCCGGTCCCTTTAAGCTGTTCGGTGGCCTGTATGAAGTATCTTGAGTCAGTCCAGCACAATGCTTTGTCTGCCGTGACGACAGCAGTGCCGTTCGTGCCGTTCACGCTGTGAAACCCGGTCAGCCATTCGCGGCCTCTCCAGTGGAGTGGCGGGAGTTCGGACTGATGGGGGTCTGTGCCGGAAATGATGACAGCGTCAATTCCGTGTTTTGTCATGGCTTGGCGGAGACGCTCTATATATTCAAGATTTTTCTTCTGCATTATTATAATTTTTATAAAATGAGGTTGTAAAGTTAACTAATAAAACGGGAGTATGCAAGGAGACGTTTGATGGTATGTGCCCGCAAAAATGTTAAATAACGTGACAGCCGCCATGAAGGCTTCCCAAATTGTGCCTATGTGAGGGTATGTCATGATTGTGTTTGTATTTGATAAAAAAGGGAAAGTAGGGGAGCCGGGAAGTGGAAAAGTGCATTAAGACTGTATAAATCGGGAATAGAAGGCTGGTTTTGGGTGCTTTTATGTATAAAATCATTTCAAGTGTAAAAAAAACAGTAATAAATTTTGTGGAGTAAAAATTAATTTGTAATTTTGCACTGAAATTAACCGCAAGGGCTTTGGTTAGCTCTGCGGAAGTGAAAAATGGCAAGTCAAAAAGCTTTTTAAGTAATAGTGATATAAATTGTAAGTTAGTGGTTGAGTTAGGCAACTCAAGCTTGTGAAAGTATGACAGTCTACAAAATCACAGAACGGCGGAATGTTGTGAAACAGTCTGCCGTTTTTGTTTATGATGTCGTTTCATGGCAGTTGTATAAAACGGAATATGCCGTGGACATCCTGTCTTGTCCTTGCATATTCCGTGGTATCGTCAAATGTTGCTATCTGTGTGGGTGTTGAGGCTTATCCTTTGAAAGATGATGCCACCTGATAGACTTTCTCGAATATTTTGCGGTCGGTGTCGTTGAGGCTTAGATTGCGCCTTGACATCACCCTTTCGGCTATGTCGCTGAATTTCTTCATTGTCACAGATGTGAACCCGGAGGAGGGACTTCCTTCGCTGAAACTCGGCACGAAAGCTCTTGGGAATCCGGCTCCATGCAGGTTGACTCCCACTCCAAGCACCGTTGCGGTGTTGAGCATGCAGTTCACTCCGATTTTTGTGTGGTCGCCGATGATGGGGCCGCAGAACTGTAGCTGTGTGCGCATGAAGGAGTGGGAATGGTAGTTCCAGACCCTAATCTTCGAATAGTCGTTTTTGAGGTTTGAGGCATTCACGCCGGCTCCAATGTTGCACCATTCCCCGATAACGGCGTTGCCGAGGTATCCGTCGTGGGCTTTGTTGCTGAAGCCGAAAAAAACGGAATTGTCGATTTCTCCTCCCACTTTGCAATAGGGGCCGAAGGTGCAGCCGCCGTATATCTTCGAGCCCATTCTGATTTTTGCGTCATGGCATAGGGCCAGTGGGCCTCTAAGGCAGCTTCCTTCCATCACCTCCGCATTTTTCCCGATATATACCGGCCCGCGGGTAAGGTTGATTGTGGCTCCGGCTACGGTCGCGCCCTCTTCGATGAACAGGGTGGGGTTGCCTTCTTTGTCGGTTGTGTCGCCTATTATCGTGTTTGAATTGTCGGGCGCCACGGATGTCTTCCCCTTGGTGAGCCTTTTGAAGTCTTCTGCAATCTGAGAGGGGTTTTGAATGAAAACGTCGAAGTGGTAGCGTATCAGGATAGGGGATGCGGCTGACTCAGTTGCAATGAAGTCGCGATTCATGAGGCGGTCGTAGGTGCCTCGGAATGCGATGATGAAGTCGCCGTCCAGGATTGCCTCTCCCGGTTTGAGACTGTCAATCTCAGAGATTATGCCGGGCGAAGGGATTAGCGCTCCGGATATGAATATCGCTTCTTCGGAAGGGTCGGAGATGTCTCCGAACTTTTCGTGCAGGTATTCTGTGGGGAGGTATTTGTAAGGTGCCGGGCGCATGGCCTCCCATTTTTCTCTAATGGTTGTGATTCCGACCCTGAAGTCGGCCACCGGACGGGTGAAGCTCAAGGGCAATAGGTTTCCGTGGCTTTCCGTGGAGTCGAACAGGTATGAGGTGATGTCGTTGTTCATAGTTATGGTTGGAGAGGGTGGGTTATGTGTGATTATTTTGCTCACAAATTGCAATAATGTGCAAAAGTACTCTTTTTTTGACATAATGGCAAATAATGAGTGTTAAATTTATGCAGTTGAACATGTTTTTTGCGGAAGGGGCAGGGGTGTTTCAGGCTCTTTTAATCAATGCTAAATTTGGCGGCGCATGAGATGGCAATGTTATTTTTTTAAAGATGGCATAAAAAAATGGCGCGAAGTTTGTGTAATAGCTTAATTTTCATTATCTTTGCAAAGTTTTTGGAACGCCTTTCTCTGTATGGTCGGATTAAGCGATTGGTTTTCAATGGTTTGATTTGTTTTTTTTGTATGGAGAGGGAATAGGTTTGGAAACAACAATATAAACATATTAATTATTCAGAGACTAAGAATGCCAACGATTCAGCAATTAGTTAGAAAAGGACGCGTGGCTCTTAAAGACAAGAGCAAGTCGCCTGCCTTGGATTCATGTCCGCAGCGCCGTGGAGTTTGCGTTCGTGTATATACGACGACTCCCAAGAAGCCTAACTCGGCTATGCGTAAAGTGGCTCGTGTGCGTCTCACCAACGGCAAGGAGGTCAACTCCTATATTCCTGGTGAGGGTCACAATCTTCAGGAACACTCTATCGTGATGGTTCGCGGCGGTCGTGTTAAAGACCTTCCGGGTGTGCGTTATCACATAGTGCGTGGTACTCTTGATACCGCCGGGGTTCAGGGCCGTACACAGCGTCGTTCCAAATATGGAGCCAAGCGTCCCAAGGCTGCCAAGAAATAAATATTCGAATGGCAGTTGCTGTCCTGTGTCGCGCATGGGCGCGTTCATGGCGGCGCAAGGTTGAGTAAACGGCGGCAAGAGAGCCGGCGTTGAAGGATTAAAACAACCGCAAACATTAATTAAACAACAAAAATGAGAAAAGCAAAACCGAAGAAAAGGGTGACATTGCCCGATCCCGTGTTTCACGATGTCAGAGTGACCAAGTTCGTGAACCATCTTATGTATGATGGCAAGAAGAACACGGCATATACTATTTTCTATACGGCACTCGAGACCGTGAAGGCCAAGTTGCCGAACGAGGAGAAGAGCGCACTTGAGATTTGGAAAAAGGCGCTTGAGAATGTAACTCCCCAGGTGGAGGTGAAGTCACGCCGTGTGGGCGGTGCCACCTTCCAGGTTCCTACGGAAATCAGAGCCGACCGTAAGGAGTCGATATCAATGAAGAATCTTATCATCTTCGCGCGCAAACGTGGAGGAAAGACAATGGCTGACAAGCTTGCCGCAGAGATTGTCGATGCTTTCAACGACCAGGGTGGCGCTTTCAAGAGGAAAGAGGATATGCACCGTATGGCTGAGGCTAACCGCGCGTTCGCACACTTCAGATTTTAATATCGATATTTAAAATGGCTAAACACGACGAACTTAATTTGACCAGAAACATCGGCATCATGGCTCACATCGATGCCGGAAAGACCACCACGTCGGAGCGTATCCTGTTCTATACCGGACTTACGCATAAGATTGGTGAGGTGCACGACGGAGCGGCCACCATGGACTGGATGGAGCAGGAGCAGGAGCGAGGCATCACCATCACATCCGCCGCCACCACAACTTTCTGGAAATATAACGACAATAAATATAAAATCAACCTGATTGACACTCCGGGACACGTTGACTTCACTGTTGAGGTGGAGCGTTCTTTGCGTGTGCTTGACGGTGCTGTCGCTGCATTCTGTGCAGTGGGCGGCGTTGAGCCCCAGTCGGAGACTGTATGGCGTCAGGCTGACAAATATAATGTGCCGCGTATCGGTTATGTCAACAAGATGGACCGTTCCGGCGCGAACTTCTTCGAGGTGGTACGCCAGGTGCGTGAGGTGCTTGGGGCCACTCCTCTTCCCATCCAGATTCCAATCGGTGCGGAGGAGACATTCAAGGGCGTTGTCGATCTCGTGCAGATGAAGGCTATCTTCTGGCACGATGAGACTATGGGCGCTGAGTATAGTGTCGAGGATATTCCCGCCAATCTCGTTGAGGAGGCAGAGGAATGGAGAGACAAGATGCTTGAGACCCTCGCGGAGTCAGACGAGACTCTGATGGAGAAGTATTTCGACGATCCCTCGACAATCACAGTGGAAGAAATAAAGGCCGCAATCCGCAAGGCCACTCTCGCTATGGAGGTGAATCCTATGATTTGCGGCTCTTCATTCAAGAATAAGGGTGTTCAGACTCTTCTTGATGCTGTGTGCGCTTACCTTCCTTCTCCCCAGGATGCGGGTGCAGTGGAGGGACACGCAGTGGGCGACCCCGATGAGATTGAGCATCGCGACCCGACCCCCGAGGCTCCCATGTGTGCTTTGGCATTCAAGATTGCCACCGATCCCTATGTGGGACGTCTTTGCTTCTTCCGTGTGTATTCAGGCGATGTCCAGGCCGGAAGCTACGTGCTCAACAGCCGTTCCGGCAAGAAGGAGAGAATCTCACGTCTTTTCCAGATGCACTCCAACAAGCAGAATCCGAAAGAGATGATCGGTTGCGGTGATATCGGTGCAGGCGTTGGTTTCAAGGATATCCGCACTGGCGACACTCTTTGCGATGAGAACGCTCCCATCGTGCTTGAGGCGATGGAGTTCCCCGATCCCGTTATCGGTATCGCGGTTGAGCCGAAGACCCAGAAGGACCTTGACAAACTTGGCGTTGGTCTTCAGAAGCTTGCAGAGGAGGACCCGACATTCCGTGTTGAGACAAACGAGGAGACTGGCCAGACTGTCATCAGCGGTATGGGTGAGCTCCATCTCGACATCATCATCGACCGTCTGCGTCGCGAGTTCAAGGTAGAGTGCAATCAGGGCCGTCCGCAGGTTACTTACAAGGAGGCAATCACCAAGCCTGTTGAACTTCGTGAGGTGTTCAAGAAGCAGACCGGTGGTCGCGGTAAGTTTGCAGACATTATCGTGCGCATTGAGCCTGCAGATGATGATTTCGACGGAAGCCTCCAGTTTATCGACGAGGTTAAGGGTGGTAACGTGCCCAAGGAGTATATCCCTTCAGTGCAGAAAGGTTTCCAGACAGCGATGAAGAATGGTGTTCTCGCTGGTTATCCTGTAGAGCGTCTGAAAGTTACGCTTCTTGACGGTAGCTTCCATCCGGTCGATTCTGACCAGCTGTCGTTCGAGCTTTGCGCCATCCAGGCGTTCAAGAAGGGTTCGGAGAAGGCAGGTCCGGTGCTTATGGAGCCTATCATGAAGATAGAGGTTGTGACACCGGAGGAGTCGATGGGCGACGTGATTGGAGACCTTAACAAGCGTCGTGGCCAGGTGGAAGGTATGGAGACAAGCCGCAGCGGCGCCCGTATCGTTAAGGCCAAAGCTCCCCTTGCGGAGATGTTCGGCTATGTCACCGCGTTGCGTACCATCACTTCAGGCCGTGCCACAAGCACAATGTCGTTCAGCCACTACGCAGAGGTAAGCAATTCAATCGCAAAGAATGTGCTCACCGAATGCCAGGGCAGAGTTGATCTATTGAAATAATAAAGAAAATTCATAATATGAATCAGAAAATCAGAATCAAACTCAAATCTTACGATCATAATCTTGTCGATAAGTCGGCTGAGAAGAGCGTGAAGACGGTAAAATCGACAGGTGCGGTGGTCAGCGGGCCTATTC
>JAIDXM010000085.1 GCA_029058745.1 Muribaculaceae bacterium | reverse complement strand
TCTGGGGTTCGTCGGCAACTACGCCCCTGCGTGGACTTTCACCACAGATGTTTGACATGCCCGTCATACTAAAAAAAGGGATTCTAAGTGAATCCCTTTTCCTCTTTATGTCATCATCCCCCTATGCTCGCAATAGACAATGAGTCATAAATCTGAATTTATCAATAATTGTCTTCCTCCGGCATAAAATGCTGATAAGGATGGGCACATGCCGGACACTTCTCTGGAGGTTCTTTCCCCTCGAAGATGTAGCCGCACACCTGGCATTGCCATTTGATTGGTTTCTCCCGCTTCCACACCGTGCCGTCAATAATTCGCTGACGCATAAGATTGAACCGATCCTCATGACGTTGCTCCACTGTGGCGATGGCAAGAAAGACTTTCGCGATATCGGGGAATCCCTCCTTCTCGGCTACCTTTGCATATTCCTTATAGAGAGCCACTCCCTCATTCTTCTCCTCTTCAGCGGCAACCTTCAGATTATCGACTGTCGGAGTTAGGACACCGGGATCGATGGGTATAGGCGCGGTAGTGACGCCTCCATCCTTGAGAAGCTTCAGATAAATTTTGGCATGATGAAGCTCATTCGCAGCCGTCTCATTAAAGATATCCGCATATTGGAAATAAGACTCCTTCTGTGCTGTCTGAGCAAAAAAAGTGTAGCGTGAATAGGCACATGACTCCGCGACATAAGAATTGGCAAGATTCTGCTCTGTCTTGGTGCCTTTTATACTTTTCGTGTCTGACATAGTATTTTTTATTTTATTGGTTCGTCTATTATTTCAACAATATATTCCAGGATTTGTTTGGACCGACGCATCCTGTCAGGAGATTCTCTCCTGTTATCTCACACAGACACACGCTCAAAATTATAGCTCATGTTGCCCTCTTTTGAAAAATAATTCCTAACTTCGTGACATGACTGAGAAATTCATCGGCATCGTACTCGATGTCACACGGCATTCCGACAGATATAATGTCGTGACATTATACACCCGCTCTCGCGGCAGGGTGTCTTTCATATCATCTGCGGCAGGAGGGAAAGCCGGAAAAATAAGGCAGGCAAGACTGCAGCCTCTTTCCGTTATTGAGGGGGACTACAACTTCCGGCCAAATTCAGAGTTGCAGAAACTCGGAGCATTCTCGCTCCACGACGTATGGGCCGACATATATTTCAATCCAATAAAACAGATGATTGCCATGTTCCTCTCTGAGTTTCTGAACAGGCTCCTTAAGGCATCAATGCCCGACACAAACCTCTGGGACTACATCCACAGCTCTCTTCATCTGTTTGACGTAATGAAAGATCGCATATCTGATTTTCACATCGTTTTTCTTTCTTCCCTACTCCCTTTCGCCGGAATCCAACCTGACCCTGACGAATATTCCGACGGTTACATCCTTGACATGCAGGCCGGTTCATTCTCTTCCAAAATTCCGCTTCACCGCGATTTCCTGAAAGGGGACGAGGCGGCTTTCGCCGCGAAACTATGCCGCGTTGACTTCTCCAATATGAGAGCGCTCAGACTGAACCGTAACCTTAGATATCGGATACTCGACAATCTCCTTAAATACTACGGCATCCACTTCCCCGGAGCCTCAAATCTAAAATCCATCCAGGTGATTCATGACATTTTCAACTGAATGATTCTTCAACTTTAGTCAGCACACAAAATAAATGTGCATTTTACGCCTATGCGAATCCTACATGCCAAAGGAATGTCCCTACACTCGGAAATGCACAAACACTTTCTGTTTCGACGATAATTGAACATTAAAGACGATAATTGAACATTAAAAAGGTGTCCGGAACACTCAAGATTCCGGACACCTTTTTTCAAAAAATCCAAATCAATACGGCATCTTAGCGAAGAATCAACATGGCATCGCCATAGGCTCCGAACTGATACTTCTCTTTCACAGCCACCTCATAAGCCTTCATCACAGTGTCATATCCTCCGAATGCCGCCACCATCATAAGCATGGTGCTCAAGGGCATATGGAAATTCGACACAAGTGAGTTGCATACCGTGAAATCATATGGAGGGAAAATAAACTTGTTTGTCCACCCTTCGTATGTCATCAGATGACCATTCATACACACGGCGCTGGCCACTGCCCTAAGCACAGATGTGCCAACAGCGCATACGCTTGAATTGCGGTCTTTTGCAGCGTTCACCATCTCCACCAGTTCCTCATTGACAAACATCTCTTCACTGTCCATGCGATGTTTGGTGAGATCCTCCACATCTATATCCTTGAAATTACCCCGTCCGCTGTGAAGGGTAAGGAAGCCGCGCTCCACCCCTTTTATCTCCAGCCTCTTGAGCAACTCACGGCTGAAATGGAGTCCAGCGGCAGGAGCCATCACCGCACCCTCGTTTTTCGCGAAGATACACTGATAGCGTTCGGCATCCCAGTCTTCCACTTTTCTCGTGATGTATTCCGGCAACGGAGTCTCGCCAAGAGAATAGAGGGTTTCCTTAAATTCATCGTGAGGTCCATCGTAGAGGAATCTCAAGGTACGCCCCCGAGATGTGGTGTTGTCAATGACCTCGGCCACCATCGAATCATCTTCTCCGAAATAGAGCTTGTTGCCTATTCGTATCTTACGGGCCGGCTCCACAAGCACATCCCAGAATTTCTGCTCCATATTGAGTTCCCTGAGAAGAAAAACCTCTATGCACGCGCCTGTCTTCTCCTTATTTCCGTATAGACGAGCCGGGAACACCTTCGTGTCATTAAATATCATAACATCTCCATCTTCAAAGAAATTGAGGATATCCTTGAAGATATGGTGTGATATGTTTCCCGTCTTGGCGTCAACCACCATCAGACGGCATTCGTCACGATTTTCTGACGGATACTGGGCAATCAGATTGTCAGGAAGTTTGAACTTGAACTGTGAGAGTTTCATTCCGTTGTATTCGCTTGTTCGTTTATTGTCTTATTTTTGTCAGAATCCACACATTCTCCAAGAGATGCCGCGACATCTCTTTCAGGTCCCTTTTCCTCGACTTCCACCGGAAGCCGGAAATCATCGGGATATGTGATTTCCGCATTTTCTATCTTTTCCACTGCCTCCTCCACCGTGAGACACTCTTCCACCCTTACGCTACCAACCCTCGTGCGTCGCAAACCGACAAGATGCGCCCCGCTGCCCAAAGCCTCACCGAGGTCGCGGGCTATGGCCCTTATGTATGTCCCCTTGCTGCACACTATCCTCAAAGTGACTTCCGGGAGGGCACATTCGAGCATTTCCATCTCCTTTATCTCGAGAAGTTTCGGCTTGAGGCTCACCTCCTTACCCTTTCTCGCGAGATTATAGGCTCGCTTGCCGTCAACCTTTACCGCAGAGAATACCGGAGGCACCTGCATTATGCTCCCCGTGAAACGAGGCAACGTGTCGGAAATCATGTCCGGAGTGATGTGCTCCCATGCATATTCCTTATCCACCTCTGTCTCCAGGTCGTAACTTGGAGTGGTAGCCCCCAATCGAATTGTCGCCACATACTCCTTATCACCTCGCTGGAGCTCATCGATTTTCCTGGTGGCCCTTCCGGTGCATACTATCAGGACTCCGGTGGCAAGCGGATCGAGTGTGCCTGCATGACCGACCTTGAATTTCCTGACATGCATCCTCCGCTGTATGGCTCCCCTCACACGCTTTACCGCATCAAACGATGTCCATCCCAGTGGCTTGTCTATCCCAAGAATCTCTCCGCTTATAAAATCCATATCATCTTCGGTAACATGTTGTAGTGATGATTATCTCCAAAGGAGACATATTATACCCATTATCACGCAATATCCGGCAAACCATACCAGTTTCCCTTTCTTGACAAGATTGAGCATCCATTTGCATGCACAGCATCCTACTATGAAAGATGCCGCAAACCCTATGACAAGAGCCATCGCCCCTACCGCGTTTTCTCCCTGTTGCACAGGTGACGATACCATCTCCTTGACATCAAGAAGCGCCTCTCCGAGAATCGGGATAATAACCATAAGGAATGAAAAGGCAGCCACCTTGTCGCGCTTGTCGCCAAGCAGGATACCGGTGGCGATTGTGGTGCCGGAACGACTAAGACCCGGCAATACAGCCACAGCCTGCGCACATCCTATGATAAACGCGTCAAGCCAAGTTATGTCGCGCCCTTTGTCGGCCTTGACAAGCCCGTGTCCGTCGTCTCGTTTGCCGCTCCAATGGGCGAATGTCAGAAGCATCGCTGTCACAAGCAGACAGATGCCTACCACCGTCAGGCCGCCTCCGAAAAAGCTTTCCACAAAATCCTTGAAGAAAATGCCGACAATGCCAACAGGAATACAAGACAGCAATATCTTGCACACATAGTAGAAATCATTATCACGCTTGAAGCAGAAGAAGCTGCTGCACAGCTTCGAGAACATCGGCCAAAGCACCACGATTGTCGAACATACCGTAGCGGCATGGAGAATGAGATCAAACTGAAGTATCTTGTCTGAGGGGAGGTCAATCCCCAGAATCTCGCGGAAAATCTCAAGATGTCCGCTTGAGCTGATGGGGAGATACTCGGCGAGGCCCTGTACGATTCCGAGGATGAGAGCGTCTAACCATTCCATAGTCTAAGTCTGATTATTTAGATTTTTCTGGCTCATGCCAGGTTCATGTGGATATATTATGTCAATTGTCCTCAGGATTTACCGGCATAGAGTCGGCCTCCTCGTCATTGACATTCTTTTTCTTCTTTATCCTGACAACCGGGTTGCAGACAATGGCGAATCCCATAAGAAGGAAGCCAAGGAAAGACAACATCGGCCCCACAACTATGCGGCGCGTACTGAATATTTCCGGATTGAAGCCGTTCTCTTCAGTGCTTCCTCCTCCGCTCATGAGAATGAAGCCAATGATAATCAGAGCAAGACATCCCCCCATCATATAATAGTTCTCTTTTGAGAAAGGACGGTCTTTAGGTTTGAGCCTGTCAAGACCCTGGGGGTCCGGCCGCTCGATGCTGATGTTTAATGCCATATCTGTTTTATTAGTTTCTTACTGCGCTACATTAAGCTTATTGACGGTTTATCACGCCACTTTATTTGAACAATTCCTCGTAATCCTGACGAAGGTAGCGGGTTGTGGCCATATATGCCGCCACGCCACACAGAAGCAGGCCGGCGCCCACCATGCCGGCGGCCACTATGCCAAACACCTCCCAGCTTATATAGGAGGCGACATCCGTGAATCCGCCCGTAGGAGCGGCCATGAGCGCCGCCGCCATAACGCCGGAGGCCACCAGGCCGGAAATAAGTCCGGAAAGCATGTTGTTCAGTATGAATGGACGGCGTATGAATCCGTTTGTCGCGCCCACAAGCTGCATGGTGTGGATTGTAAACCGTCGGGCATACACTGCCAGATGCACGGTATTGTTGATGAGCACAAACGATATCACTATCATCACGAGGGCTATCGCTCCCAAGATAATGGTGAAAGTCTCTATATTACGGTTCATATTCTCCACCATGGTCGAATCCGGCAGAGCCACTGCCTCGACACCCGGTTTCCCTTTCAATTGGGTTTCTATCTTCTTGAGCGCGACAGGAGAGGCATGGTCGGCCTTTACTGTAAAGGAAACCTCAGGAGACAACGGATTGACACCGAACAATGACTCAAGATCCTCTCCGGTGTCTTTCTTCCAATTGGCAAGCGCGGCCTCTTTTGTCACCACCTCTACCGACAACGCGAACGGACTTCCGGCCAATTCTCCGGCCAATGCCTCCGCGCCTTTGTTGCCGACACTGTCCGCCATCACCACATTCACCTGAAGACGTTCCTTCAGCCGGCGTGTCTCAATAGCGGCGCTTACGGTAATCAGCGCTATTATTCCTATGATGATGAGCACAAGCGTCACACTCACGATTGTGGTGAGATGGGCGGCCCAATATGAGATCTTTATCTCTTTGTTATGTTTCATATCCTCTGGATATTTTCATGTGTCCCGCACATGCATTCAAGGCATTCGGCAACGTCGAGTGTCTCAGCAACGTAATCCAGATGCCGGTATTGTTTGCAAAGTTAATAAATTCATACCCCCATTGTCAATCTTTTATGTCTCTTTTTTCATTTTTTCACATATTTATTTTTATTTTATGATTAATCTTTTGTTTTTTCACATGATTTATAACAGCCGTCACCCGTTTCGGTTCTTGGATTTTTATTAATTTTGCATCATGACCGATAATTCGCAATTCCTTAAGGCAGCCTATTTCACCCTGGGCTGCAAACTTAATTTCGCCGAGACTTCTTCTATCGGGAAGATGCTCGCGCAACGCGGCATATCAAGGGCGGCCAAAGGGGAAACGCCTGACATCTGCATTGTCAACACCTGTTCGGTGACTGAGGTGGCCGACAAAAAGGGACGGAGGCTGATCAGAAGCCTATCTACAAGATACCCCGACGCCACCATCGCCGTGACTGGATGTTATGCACAATTAAAACCTGAGGAGGTGGCCGGCATATCTGGTGTTGATATCGTGATAGGCTCCAACGAGAAACTCAGGATGGCGCAGTATATCGACGAATGGATGGCCGACCGACGAAAAAGAGTGGCCGTGACCCCTTTCCGCGACATTACCGAGTTCTCCCCTTCCTGCGAGAAAGGCGACCGGACTCGTTTCTTCCTGAAAGTTCAAGACGGATGTGATTATTTCTGCACATATTGCACCATCCCGTTTGCCCGAGGACGCTCACGTTCAGGACGCATCGATGACCTCGTGGAGATGGCCGCCCAGGCCGCTCGTGAAGGTGGAAAAGAAATTGTTATCACCGGTGTCAACATAGGTGAATTCGGTAAAGACAACGGACAGTCTCTTTTCGACCTGCTGAGAAGACTTGACGATGTGAATGGCATTGAGCGTTTCAGAATCTCTTCCATCGAGCCCAACCTTATTACGGAAGAAATCATCGAATGGATCGCCTCCGGGGCAAGGGCGTTCATGCCGCATTTCCATATCCCGTTGCAGTCAGGCTCCGACGAGGTGCTGCGTCTGATGAACAGGCGCTATGACACGTCTCTGTTCAGGTCCAGAATCGGCACAATCAGGGAACTGATGCCGGATGCATTCATCGGAGTTGACATAATAGCCGGAGCCAGAGGAGAGACCCCCTTGGAATGGGAACGCAGTCTTGAATTTGCCGAAAGCCTTGACATAACAAGATATCACGTGTTCCCTTATTCCGAAAGACCGGGAACAAAAGCCCTTCTTCTCGGCGACGCTGTGACACAGGAGGAAAAACATAGAAGGGTGTCTATGCTCACTGCCCTTTCCGACAGGAAAATGGAGGCTTTCATGTTGAATTCCCGTTCTTCTGTGAGACCGGTGCTCTGGGAGCAACCGTCGGGCGACGACATGATGCATGGACTGACCGACAACTACATACGTGTCGAGGCCCCTCTTAATCCCGGACTTATAAACAGGATCAGCATGGCTCGCCTTGATTCCGTTCATCCCACCGAACCGGAAATCATGACCGCCACACACATCTGATTGTAAAAATAATGATTGTCTGATGAAGAAACTCGCTGTAATCATTCTTAACTGGAATGGCATGGCTCTGCTGAAGCAGTTTATTCCTGCGGCTTCAAGGTTTACTGTAGGCGATGAGGCTGACCTATTTGTGGCAGACAACGGTTCGTCCGACGGATCGCTGGAATGGTTGCGTGCCAATTATCCGGAGGTGAATGTGATTCCATTTGAGAAGAACTACGGATTTGCAGAAGGGTATAACCGTGCCATCAAAGCCACTCGATATCCCTACACTATTCTCCTCAACAGTGATGTGGAGGTGACGGAGGGATGGTGGCGCCCATTGCTGAGATTCATGGAGGAGAATCCTGATGTCGGTGCGGCTCAGCCTAAGATAAAAAGCTTCAAGGATAAGGAATATTTCGAATATGCCGGAGCGGCCGGAGGATTTCTCGACCGACTCGGCTATCCTTATTGCAGGGGAAGACTCTTCGACTGTATTGAGAAGGATGAAGGTCAATACGACACTCCTCCCGTAGATGTATGCTGGGCATCGGGGGCGGCCTTGATTGTCAGGACCGGACTCTATCTGCGGCTTGGTGGACTCGACCCGAAGTTTTTCGCACACATGGAAGAAATCGACCTCTGTTGCCGAATGCATGCGGCAGGAGCGAGGGTTTGTGCGATATCTGATTCGGAAGTGTTCCATGTCGGTGGCGCCTCACTCAATCAAGGCAATCCACAAAAGACATATCTCAACTTCAGGAACAACCTGCTGCTCCTTCACAAGAATCTCCCTGCCGCGAAGGGGAAAAGGATACTCTTCTTCCGACGCCTCGCCGACACTCTGGCGTTCGGGATGTTTCTTATGAAATTCGATTTCGCAAACGCGCGGGCGATATTGAAGGCCCACAACGATTTCAGGAGAATGAGGAAGGAGTATGACTCTGACACGGCCACTGACTCGCTATCCACCCTGCCCGGAGCGAAGCGTTGGATTGTGATAGACCGATACCTACTCGGAAAAAAGAAATAGCAAATTACGGAAAAACTGAAAAATATAATGACAAAACCCCTTATTCTCGTCAGCAACGATGACGGAATCGACGCTAAAGGAGTCCACTGTCTCATCAATCGCCTTGTAAAATTCGGCGACGTGTTATGCGTATGCCCTGATTCTCCCAGATCGGGACAGTCAATGGCCATAACCGTCAACTCTCCGTTGCGCATCCACAGGCATGACGACTACAACGGCGCCAGGATGTACAGTGTGAACGGCACGCCGGTGGATTGCGTGAAAATAGCGATGCATTGCATAGCTGAGCGAAAACCTGACCTTATGGTATCCGGCATAAACCATGGTTCGAACGCGGCCGTCAATGTGGTGTATTCCGGCACGATGGGTGCAGCTTTCGAAGCCTGCGCATGCAAGATTCCGGCCATAGGATTCTCCCTTACGTCCCACAATCCGGATGCCGATTTCTCAGGAAGCCTCCCTTTTGTTGACAAGATTGTGGAGGATGTGCTTGCATCCGGACTCCCCGATGGGATATGCCTCAACGTAAACATTCCATATTCCAATCCGGCTCCCACGGAAATGCGTGTCACCAAAGCCGCCCGGGGAAAATGGACCGACGAATATCAGGAATATACCGACCCTAACGGCAAACCTTTTTATTGGCTAACCGGACGATTCGTGAATGACGAGCCCGACAATACCGACACCGACGAATGGCTCCTCGCCCATGGCATAGTCTCTATCGTGCCCACCGCTCTCGACCGGACCGCACATATCCCTGACTACAAGTTACGCACATAAATCTTTAGTCGTCAGTCTTTAGTCATTGGTCATTTACATAAAAAAGGAAGATACGCTGAAGACGGAATACTTGGCATTCCGTCTTTGACGTATCTTCCTGCGTAAAGCGAGGTGTTGAACCGTGTCAAAAGAACGATACCGACAGCTATAACAAAAGCCCGGACCTCCTGTCGAAAACAAAATCAACCTCCGAACAATCAAGTCATCAACGGCTAAAAAACATTGGCGACCCGGTCATATATCCTTGGTTCTCACCAAGGGCTGCTAAAGATTTGATGCCACAGATTCGTGCATCTCTAATAATGTCCGATATGACACGGCAACCTGCCTCCTGAGGCATACGGCCCCATAATCCGGAAGCCGCAGCCAGACAATACGCTATCTCTTTCAATTCTTTTTGCCGAGTCCCGACACCTTCTCATAGATTTCCTCAAGCGACTGTGGAATCCTGATTCTCAGAGAAGCCAGCTCTTTGGTGCGCCTGTTTATATACTCGGCGAGACGGACATCAAGCAACCGCCGCTCGTTGGTCCATTCGGCAAGGGCTTTGGCGTGTTCCGTGCTGACGGCCACTTCCGACTCCTTGATAGCTTTCTCACACTCGAATTTCATTGAATTCAACCGTGACTGCACGTCACGGTATTGTTGCTGCAACCGGAAATAAACATCTTCCACCACTTCCTCACTGGCTGTGGGTGTATATGTATAAATAAGGGTATCACGACCTGTTCCCTCCACATCATGCGGCTTCTTCCCTTTCGACTGCAACTCCTTGCGGGCATCCGCGAACTCACCGCCAGGATGGATTGCCTTCCCAAGTGTCGCGGCAAGCGTCTCAAGCGAATAATAACGGCATCTCTCGTCAATTGATTTCGATGCATAATACTCATCCTCGGTGAGCACCTCTCCCTTCTTCGGCTCTTCCCGCAACTCTATACCGTTTTCCTTGGCATATTCCGCAAGAGTCTGTGATTTGGCTTCCTGCAACAGACGCTCCTTGGCCTTGATTGCCTCTCGCAACCACGCAATCAGCGACTTGGCCTCCGCCGACCGATGAAGAAGTGAAACCACCGACTCCACATCGTCGTCGTCCGACCCCTCGTTAAGCACATTCGGACGCTCTCCATTTATCAGGGTGACTGTTGTAGAGTAGAGTTTCAATTCTGAAAGAGTGGTCTCTATGTCACGAATCATCTCCTTAGCGAGATTCGCGACATAATTGGCAGACGTGGAGGTCAGTCCTTTCCCGTCTTCCGAGAAAAATATCATATCCTTTTTCATAATAAGCAAGATTTGTCAATAGCGGGATTGAGCAGGCCGCAACGTCGCGGATAATGGAAACCGACTACCTAAAAGGCGGAAAAACAATATCCTGTCGGTTCTCGGCTCTCCTCCATACTACTAAACTTGAATTCACGCCACAAAGTTCACATCACACTGCGCAACCATTTTGCGCACACACGTAAAAATTACAGATTTTTGACTAAAAAACTCACTGTCAGCCATACCCTTAACGGCAATAAAACCATTAATCATCTGTATATCAAAACAATAAAACAAATCAATCTGTAAATCGCCACATCAAAACTACATTTTTACATGTTTCTAACTTAATTTTAATCAAATTTTTATGACATATCTAAATATTATTGCTAACTTTGCATCTCAAAAGTCATTACGCCATAGGTATCATGATTCAAAAATTCATATCTTGACGAAATGGCACTTTTACAAGCTTAATCGTTTCATTTATAATCATATTGTTGCATTAATAAGTTATGGATTAATAGTTAAAATTAGGATTAGGACTTTCATTTCTTTTCGAGTGATCGAAGAGTTTTGTAAAAAAACAGGTGCGTAGTGATATGCGCCTGTTTTTTTGATGGTTCCCCCATGTGTCATTACACGGCTGTCCTTTACTATCCTGAAGTCCCATTCGTTAATTTCTGACAGAGGTTCGGGCGTTCTTCCCCAAAGACAAATCCATGGCATGCATCCAGATTACGACTGACCTATGATGCCTCATTTTAGTATGTCCGAAAAATTTTTCACTTCCTTATTGTTATTATTGAAGATTGTAGTAATTTTGAACTGATTTTCGAAACAACCAATATGAAAGCTTCATTCGCCGAGATAGCACGCCGCCTGAACGTATATTCAGCGTCTTCCGACATTATCGACACACTCCTCACTGACTCAAGAAACCTGCGTCGTCCCGCATCTTCCCTGTTTTTCGCTATAAACACCACCGGAGGGCATGACGGACACAACTATATAAAACAGCTCTACGACCGTGGAGTACGCCATTTCGTCGTCAATCATGTGCCGGAAGAAATGAAGGCAGTGGATGACGCGCAATTCATAATTGTTGACAATACAGTAAAAGCACTCCAGTCCGTTGCCGCCACAACGTCTGAGATGAAAGCCGACATAGTCGCGATAACAGGTAGCCGTGGAAAGACTACCCTGAAGGAATGGATCTTCCAACTCATGGAACCGCTCTGCGAGATTGCCCGCTCTCCGCGAAGCTTCAACTCCCAGATTGGAGTTCCCCTTTCCCTATGGGAAATCGAACCATCCACCGACCTTGCAATCATAGAGGCCGGCATCTCAAAAAAGGGAGAAATGAAAGCCCTGGCTGATTGCATACAACCCGAAACAGTTATTTTCACAAACATCGGCGACGCGCATGCAGAAGGATTTGACTCAATTGAAGAGAAAGCAAGGGAGAAAGCCATTCTCGCTTCAGGAAAATCTTCCGCAAACATAATATACAATGCCGGTTCCAATATCCTTAACGACGCATTGTCGCCTTATCTTGACGGGAGGCATGTGATTACCTGGTCTGTTGACGGAGAAGACGCCGACATACAGGTCTCATGCGAATGTCCGGTCGGGAAAGGTCTTGCCGAAGTGAATTATAAATATAAAGGGGAGAGTCACACCCTGAAAGCCCCGGTTGCCGACAGAAAGGACCTTGAGAACACCGCATCCGCCATAGCCTTCATGATACTGAAAGGATTGAGCCATCAGACAATTGCGGAAAGATTCCTCTCGCTACATAAAATCGGCACTCGCCTTAACGTATGCGAGGGCGTGAACTCCTGTTCAATTATCCACGACTCTTATACCAGCGATTTCTCTTCTTTGCGTCCGGCAATCGACTTCATGTTGCGGCGTGCCATGCCGGGTCAGAAACCGACATTGATACTCAGCGACATCCTTCATGAGACTTCTGAAGGCACAGAGATTTATCAGGCCATAGCAAGAACCGTGAAAGAATCTGGGGTAAGCCGCTTTATAGGAGTGGGTCCCAATCTGAAGGCCCATCGCCACCTTTTTCCGGATGAATCTGTCTTCTTCGATTCCACTGACATTCTCCTCGACAAACTCTCCCCATCCGACTTCGAGTCGGAAATAATACTTCTGAAAGGGGCGCCTGATTTTGAATTCGACAGAATCAACGAGATGCTCGAAGCTCGAAAGCATGAGACAGTGCTGGAAGTGAATCTCGACGCCATTGTCGATAATTACAATTATTTCCGTCGCCAGCTCCCCTCCGGCACCGGAATAGTGGCCATGGTGAAAGCCTCCGGATATGGAGCCGGAAGCTATGAGATTGCAAAAACCCTACAGGACTGCGGGGCCGCATATCTCGCGGTGGCTGTCCTCGATGAAGGAATCGACCTCAGACGCAACGGCATAAGGATGCCTATTATGGTGATGAACCCAAAAGTCGTCAACTATCGCTCGATGTTCTCCAACCGTCTCGAACCGGAAATCTACAGCTTCGAGATGTTGCACGACGTAATCCGGGAAGGGGCAAAAAATAATATAAAGGACTATCCCATACATCTTAAACTCGACACGGGGATGCATCGCACAGGGTTTCTCTCTCATGAGTTGCCCGAGGTGGCCGACATTATCCTGTCGCAAGACACCGTAAGGTTGTCTTCGATGTTCTCGCATCTCGCCACATCCGATTGCGTCGATATGGATGACTATACCGAGTTGCAACTATCCAGATTCAAAGAGATGACGGAATATATGCTGACGCGTATCCCGTACCCGGTGAAACGGCATGTGCTCAATTCTGCCGGGATTCTGCGATTCCCGGAACATCACTACGACATGGCACGCCTCGGCATCGGACTTTACGGGGCAAACACACTGCCGCCGGATGTGGAGAAACCGCTGGCGGTGGTCTCCACCCTGCGCACTGTCATAATAGCCATACGCGAATGGGAAACGGGAGAGACAATCGGATATGGACGGAATGGGGTGCTCACGCGCAAATCCAGAATCGCTACAATCCCAATCGGATATGCCGACGGGATGAACCGCCATTTCGGAAGAGGCAACATTTGTGTCAAGGTAAACGGGCAAGACGCTCCCACCGTAGGAAACATCTGTATGGACGCGTGCATGATCGACGTCACCGGCATTGACTGCAAGGTGGGTGACGCTGTTGAGATTTTCGGTGAGCAAGCCTCTGTGCAGAGGCTCGCCGACGTGCTCGACACAATCCCCTACGAAATCCTGACTTCTGTATCCCCCCGCGTAAAAAGGGTATATTACCGGGAATAACAGAGTCAGCGCGTCCTCCCAATTTTGGTGAATAAAGCAGCCACCGCCTCCGCAGGCCCCGGTTCCGTTTCCAGCAACTTTATGAATTGCGAGCCTATGATCGCTCCTGCGCTATAGCGGCATGCCTCATCATAAGTAGCCTTATTGGAAATTCCGAAACCTATCAGTCGCGGATGTCTCAGGCCCATACTGTCAATCCTTCTGAAATATGCGAGCTGTGACTCTGTGAAACTGTCGCGGGCCCCGGTAGTGGAGGCAGCCGACACCATATAGATGAATCCCTCGCAATGGGAGTCTATAAGACGTATCCGTTCCTCAGAAGTTTCCGGTGTGATTAGCATTATCACCGGTATGTCATACTTGTCGCTGAGTTCCTTATATTCCGACATATACGTGGAGAATGGCAGGTCGGGTATGATGACACCGTCTATTCCGGCTTGTTTGGCGCGGCTGAAAAAAGTCTCGGCACCCATCTGCATGATTGGATTAAGATAACCCATGGCTATAATCGGAGTCCCCGGATTTTTCTCACGGGCCTTCTCCACCTGGTCAAGCAGAAGGCGGAGTGTCATTCCATTGCGGAGAGCCACACTTCCGCTATGCTGTATCACCGGCCCGTCGGCCATAGGGTCGGAAAACGGTATCCCTACCTCTATCATATCTGCCCCGGCGTTGCACAGTTCATCGATTATCCCTGAGGTTGAATCCAACTGAGGGAAACCCGCAGTGAAATATACCGACAACAAGTTCTCTCTCTTATTCTCAAAAAGGGATGACAGTCTATTCATATCTGTTTATTTTTTTGGTTCATTATTATTCCTTATCGCATCAACGAATCTCGACAGCCTCACGGCATCCTTAACCCCCGGCTTCGACTCGAATCTGCTGTTAAGATCCACTCCTGTGAGCTGCGGATGATTAAGTTCTTTGATTATCCCGGCATCCTCCTCCCCGATTCCTCCGCTAAGCATAAATCCGGAGTTCGACCTGTATTTTTCAAGCAACCCCCAGTCAAATTTCCTCCCCGATCCGCCATAACCGACAGTGGATGTGTCAAGAAGAACCATATCCACATATCCATCATAGGCCACGATGCCGGAAAGGGTGTCGGCCGAGTCTATACGGAATGCCTTCCATATCGTGAATCCGCGTTCCTTCATCCACCGGCAGTATTCCGGAGACTCATCACCGTGAAGCTGGAATGTGGTTATGCCGCATATCTCTGAAACCCTGAGCAATTCCGACTCCGGCATATTGACAGTCACTGCCACCGGCACAATGCCGTCCGGCAGACATACCCGTCTCCTTTTCTCGACAAAGCCACAATAGCGTGGAGATTGCGGATAGAATATGAATCCCATATAATCAGGCGCCAGATTAGCCACTTCCACGATATTGGAAGGCTCCCGCATGCCACACACCTTCACTGACAATCGTCGTCCCATAGTCATGGATTGATTATTATGAAATCACGGAGACGTCCACCGGAATCCTTGCACGACATAAGCGCCTCCCCTATCAGGAATCCGTCGAATCCTATCGATTTAAGCCGCCGCAAGTCTTCCGGTGTCTTTATGCCGCTTTCTGCAATCTTCACCATATCCGCCGGGAGCGAATCAACAAGGCGTGCGCAATTTGAGATATCGGTCTTAAATGATGTCAGATCACGGTTGTTGACCCCGACCATGTCAGCATCCGCAGGAAGGCTCGCAAGCTCTCCCTCGCTATGCAACTCCACCAATGTCTGCATCCCCAGCTCATGCGCCAGATTATTGAGCCGACACAATGTGTCGGAATCTATCATAGCGGCTATCAGAAGTATCGCATCAGCTCCATACACCCTCGCCTGACAAACCTGATAATCATCGACTATGAACTCCTTCCTGAGCATCGGAAGCCATGGTGCAGTGGCACGTGCCACTGCAAGGTCTGTGAGACTCCCTCCGAAAAAAGGAGTGTCGGTCAGCACCGACATCGCGGCGGCTCCGTTGGAGGCATATTCCTCCGCGACGGCGGCGACACTGCTCATAGGCGCCATCTCCCCTCTTGACGGCGACCGCCTTTTATGCTCCGCTATCACGGCAACATCCCTGCTCTTTATCGAATCCTTCATCGATATGACCTCTCGTTCTGCGGAATATGCCATCCGCATCATCTTTTCTGCGGAAACCATAGTCTTCAACGCCTCCACCTCCTGCCGCTTCGCGCGGGCTATCCTGTCAAGTATATTGGTCATCTTTTCAGCTGTTTAATTCCACGAATAGTCGGAACCGGTCGAGTGCCGCACCGCTCTCAAGCGACTCCCTCGCCTCTCTCACCGCATCCTCCAAAGAGAGCGTCGGGTCAAGGGTAGTCAGGGCAAACGCGGCGTTGGCTATCACACAATCCTTTTTCGAATCAGACGCATCTCCTGCCAGGACTGCATCGAAAACTGACGACGCCTCTTCCACGGTAGCCCCGCCATAGAGGTCTTCCGGCTTTACTGCGGCAAGACCAAGGTCGCCGGCATTCATGACCCGCTCCGAACTGTTGGTGGCCACCTTGAATGGAGATGTCAGAGAAATCTCATCATAACCGTCGAGGGAATGGACTATCGTGCAGTTGATTCGCTCGCTTTGGGCTATGTAGCGGTAAAGACGCATAAGTTTGAGGTTATACACCCCAAGCAACTGGTTCTTCGGCAATGTCGGATTCACCAGAGGCCCAAGCATATTGAAGAATGTCCGCATCCTCAGAGACCGTCTCACCGGCCCCACACTTTTAAGCGCCGGACTGAAATATGGGGCGTGAAGGAAGCAAACCCCACACTCTTCGAGCGAACGCCTCAGCTTCTCGCTGTCTGCCGTGAATCGCACCCCGTGCTGTTCAAGCACATTGGAAGCACCCGACACGGAACTTGCCCCATAATTGCCGTGTTTCACCACTTTCCTCCCCGCTCCGGCCACCACAAAACAGGATGCCGTAGAGATATTGAAGGTGTTCTTGCCGTCTCCTCCCGTCCCTACGATGTCGATGGCATCATCAACACCAAGGTCAACCGCCACTCGTCTCTGAAGGATGGCGTCGCGGAAACCGGTAAGTTCATCCGGCGTTATACTGCGCATCAGAAACACTGTCATGAATGCCGACAGCTGATTGTCGTTGTACATTCCATCGGCAATGTTGAGCATGATGTCGCGGGCTTCCTCCCGCGACAGACTCTTATGCTCGAATAGATTGGATAATATGCGGTTCATATTTTGTCAGTGTCTTAAAAAGTTCTCTATTATCACATTCCCTCCCGGGGTCAGCAATGACTCCGGATGAAACTGCACTCCATGTATGTCAAGAGTCTTATGGCGCATCGACATTATCCTCCCGGAGGCGTCTCGTGAGGTCACCTCAAGAGTGTCGGGGAACCCTTTCTCCCCAACCACCCATGAATGATAACGGCCCACCGGGAATCTGTCGCCCATACCTTCGAGTATGTAATCCTCCGCTGTCACCATGGTGTCTGTCTGAACCCCGTGATACACCTCCTCAAGATTCTCCAATGTGGCTCCGAAGCATTCCCCGATGGCCTGATGTCCCAGACAAATCCCGAGAATCGGCTTACTTCCCGAATAAGTCCTGAGCAATTCCGGTAGAATCCCCGCCTGCGACGGTATTCCCGGTCCCGGAGATATGATTATCTTGTCGAACCTCGCGACATCTTCAAGCGTAATCATGTCATTTCTCGCCACCTCCGGTTCCACCCCGGCCTCTCTGACGGCATGAACTATGTTATATGTAAAGGAGTCGTAATTGTCAAGTATAAGTAGTTTCATAACTTACGTCGATTAAGGGTTGAAAGTTTCGGCTTTGGCAACAGCCCTTACCAAGGCCCCGAGTTTGTTGTTGGTCTCACACAGTTCACCATGAGGATCGGAACGGGCCACAACCCCGGCTCCGGCCTGTGAATACAGCCTGCCTCCATGGCTCAGGAAACTCCTTATGGTGATTGCCTGGTTGATGGAGCCATCGAAACCGAATGTGCCGATACATCCTCCATAGGTCATCCTATCCGCTGGCTCTATCTCCCCTATCAGTTGCATGGCCCTGACCTTGGGAGCGCCACTCAAGGTGCCGGCAGGGAAAGTGGCGGCGAACAGGCGGTACGGGTCAGCTCCCTCTGGAAGACGTGCCCTCACTCGGCTTACCATATGTATCACATGTGAATAATATTGAATCTGCTTCAGATATTCCACCTCAACACTGCCGCCGCTCCGGCTCAGGTCGTTGCGGGCAAGGTCAACAAGCATTATGTGCTCTGCGTTCTCCTTGGGGTCCTCGAGAAGTTCCGCCGCGAGTTCGTGGTCGCGCACGTCATCGCCCGTGCGTCGGAATGTACCCGCAATCGGGTCGATGTAGGCCATCCCTTCCGATGTGACCCGCAGATGGGTCTCAGGCGAGGAACCGAAAACCTTGAATCCCCCGAAGTCAAAGAAAAACAGATAAGGGGAAGGATTGACCGACCGCAATGCCCTATATACATTGAACTCATCTCCTGTGAATCCCTGCGAGAATCTGCGTGATATGACAATCTGGAAAACATCTCCCCTTCTGGCATGGGCAATCCCTTTCTCCACCATCCTCTCATATTCGCTGTCTGTCACCGGCGATTCTATATCATCCTTCGCCCGGAATGGATACACCGCCACATTGTTGTTTCTGATTATTGACATCAGTTCCCCGGTGCGGCTTTCTTCCCCTTCGGGAATATTCTCTATTATCGTCATCTCATTGCGGAAATGATTGACTTGAAGTATAAACCGATATAGGATATAACGCATGTCCGGGATATCCTGAAATCCGGTTTCCTTCCCCCCGACAGCCACGGTGGGTTCAAAATACCGGACTGCATCGTATGACGTGAATCCCAGCAGACCATTGAACAGGGACTTGTCGATTTCATCGGTCTCGAATGAGTGTATATACTCTCCAAGAGCCGCCATCAAGTCATCGGCAGGCGCGGTCAAGGATGTGCCGTCCGGATAATTTGTCTCTACAGTCCCATCGCTGACTGTGAACGACCCTATAGGATCCACACCCACAAGCGAAACCGAATTCTGCGACGTGTGATAGTCGGAACTTTCAAGAAGCGCCGAGCTTGGGAAAAGGTCCCGTATCTTGAGGTACAGGCCGACCGGTGTCTCAAGGTCGGCTGAAACTACCGTTATTTTCTGGTTCAGTCTCATATCAATCAGTTTATTCTCAATTTATTCGCATAACCCCTCTCTTCTGATAAATCCGACGTCACTTTTCTTTGACCGGAAGGCTGTCATGCATTTTCATTCTCCATTTGATTACACTCTTGACTATCATTAAGGCATAACGCCTTTCACATTGCCCAGGTAAGTGGCCATATCCTTGTCGCCGCGCCCGGAGACATTTACCACCACCACGTCGTCTTTTCCGAACTTCTTTTGTGCGAGTGCCGCCAATGCATGCGATGACTCGAGAGCCGGGATTATCCCTTCCATACGAGTCAGAAGATAGGCGGCCTCAAGTGCCTCGCTGTCGGTGGCGGCAAGCACTTCCGAACGCCCCTCTGTCGCGAGATAGGCATGAAGCGGCCCCACGCCCGGATAATCCAATCCTGCTGAAATGGAGTAAGGCTCCGTTATCTGTCCGTCTTCCGTCTGCATCACCAACGTCCGTGAGCCGTGGATGATTCCTTCCTTTCCGAGACGCATGGTCGCCGCTGACTCGCCGCTGTCAACACCAAGCCCTGCGGCCTCCACCGCCACAAGCCTCACCGAAGGTTCTTTAAGGAAATGATAAAACGCTCCCGCCGCATTGCTTCCGCCCCCTATGCACGCTATCACATAATCGGGATTCTCACGCCCGGTCTGCTCCTTCAGCTGCTTGCGAATCTCCTTGCTTATAACTGACTGGAAACGTGCCACCATCATCGGATATGGATGCGGACCCACAGTGCTTCCGATAACATAGAACGTATCCTCCGGATTGCAGCACCAGTCGCGTATGGCTTCGTTGGTGGCATCCTTAAGCGTCTTGTTGCCCGACGTCACGGCCACAACCTCAGCCCCGAGCATCCGGATTCTATCTACGTTCGGTTTCTGACGCTCCACATCCGTGGCTCCCATATACACCACACATTTCAATCCCATGAGGGCACACACAGTGGCAACAGCCACTCCATGTTGTCCGGCGCCCGTCTCGGCGATTATTCGTGTCTTACCCATCCTCTTAGCAAGCAATACCGACCCTATGGCATTGTTGATTTTGTGTGCCCCGGTGTGGCAAAGGTCCTCCCGTTTCAGGAATATATTCGTCCCATAGTGGGCAGAAAGCCTCCTGGCATGATAAAGGGGGGTTGGACGCCCCACATAATCATGGAGCAACTGCTCGAACTCCGCGTTAAAAACCGGGTCATCGACACATTGGGAATACGCCTCTTTCAGTTTTTCTATGTTACTGTGGAGAATCTCCGGAATAAATGCCCCTCCGAATGTTCCATAGAAACCGTCTTCATCAACAGGAAGGAAAGGGTCTGTAAGATTATATCTCATAATTGTATTGTTTGGATGTGGGGTTGATGGTTAAATGTTTAGGGTATGGAGTTTTTTCTATTTGCAAGGACTGGCACCTGAAATGCTTAAGAGCCTATCTTCTATTCTCTCCATTCCGTTAAGGTCAATAACGAGAAAAGCCACCGGATTATAATTCCGATGGCTTTTGATATATGTATTAACCTGTAGAAGCAAATGAGGAATGCATACTCACACAGAGAAACGCCATCGGAAATCATTGCCGATGCGCCACCAATTCTGTATATTAATGCAACTATTCATATCATTTCTGTTTTACGACTGCAAAATTATAAACTTTTATCAATAAAAACAAATTTTTATTCAAAAAGTTTTTTTTAATCGACTTTCCATCCGCGTCGTCCTCCACCGGCATCGTCCCTCCGGAACTCCCTCTCGCCTCAGCCATATATGCCCGGCATATCATACCTGCCCTTCCGCACACGCTTCCTGTCGCAAGCACTCCCGCCTCTGCAACTTTTCAATAATATTTCTATAATATACCAAAATACTCAGTGATTTATTTGTATGTTGGTTTATTAATTCCTAAATTTGCATATGTAACCCCAAGGTTTCACACATCAACGAGGAATACTTTTTTCCACATAATTATAAACTGTAATTTTTAACCTGATTAACCATGAAACTTATATACGCCCTGCTGTCACTCATATTCCTGCCTTCCATTTCGGTGTCAGCCGAACAGATCGGGTATGCCTACGACAACGCCGGGAACCGTATCAAGAGAGAGATTATAATCGATACCCAAGCCGTTGACGAACCCGAAACAAGGTCTCTGGAAAAAAATGACTGGGACACCCCCTTTTATTCCGAAACCATTTCCGAAAAAGAAATCAGGATTTATCCCAATCCTACAAACGGAGACTTGTCGGTGGAAATAACAGGATATGAGGACTGCGACAGATGTACCTTCCGGATTTACGATATGTCGGGAAGCATGATCCTATCAACCAATGCAGATTCTCCCCTCACACGTCTGGACATAACCGGCAAACCTAACGGCATGTATATACTTAGCATCGATGTCAACAGCAAACAGACTTCCTGGAAAATCATTAAGAAATAACCTCAAACCGACATATCATGAAACCATTACTCGCCATTATATCCACATTCCTTCTCGGCATACTGCCTCTCTATTCCAATGCCTCGACATCCGGAAATGCAAGCGAGCTTGTATCCGATACAACAATAAACGAATACGTAGGTCAGGAAGGTACATTTTTTTATGACGGATGGTCAGACCAGCGTCTTAAGGAATATGAGGACTCGCTGGTGAATGCGCATTTCCCTATGCCGGCCATTATTGAGATTAATCCGGATTCCGTAAAATCCGGCATCAACAAGGCTCCCTCGGCGGTATCTTCTGATGTGCTTTACGGATACGCGCATATCCCAGATTCCCGGGATATCGACACGTCATGCATAGTGGGCGACATCCCGGTGACTTCTGGAGTGTCGCAGACCGGCGCCCGCACTTATGAGATACCTCTCGATGTCTTTCCCGGCGTCAACGGCATGCAACCTAAAATCGCCATATGCTACAACAGCCAGTCTCCAAATTCAGTCATGGGGGCCGGCTGGTACATCTCGGGACTTTCCTCAATTACTCGCGGGTCCAAATCCGTTTACCATGACGGAAACACGTCGGCGATATCGATGTCCGCAGCCGACGCCTTCTTTCTCGACGGTATAAGACTCATAAAAACAGCGGGAACAGCTTCCCCTTACACATACAAGAGCGAACACGGCAATATCGCGGCGAAACAATATTTTTCGGGAAATATAACGCAATATTTCGAGGTGTTTTACCCCGACGGGAATATGGCGGTATTCGGTTTCAAGGATAATAACGCCAACCGTATCTCGTATCCGCTGACAGAACTGTCGGACCTTCACGGCAATACAATCAGTTATGCATACGAGACATTCATCAGCAACGACATCTGCAACATTGAACGCATAACGTATAACGGTAACGCAAGCATCAATTTCACATATGCCTCCCGAAAAGTGCCAACATTGAAATTTGTCGCAGGCACCAAAGTGTCGCAGCAATACACACTCGGAAGTATCACAGCCAAAATCGGGAGCGAGATAACCGACAAATACCTGTTCTCTTATACAGACCACGGGGCGGCACCGCTTCTAACCCGGATTTCAAGGGAAAACGGGCAGGGTGGCAGATATAATCCCATTGAACTCTATTACGGCTCCGGACAAGCCGGGGAGGGATGGACAAATACCCAGACACAGCTTGCCAGGGCCTATATCGTTGACGGGACGACCAGTGTAAGGGTACAACGGGGAAGATTCGACTATCTTAACGGAGTGGATGGACTTATAACCCTCCCCTACCGCCCGTCATATTATCACCTCCACAAAAATGCGGGCAGCTTCAACCATTCGGAAAACAGATTTGATAATCATTATGCCGGAGATGAAGTGATACTCATCCATTCAAATCTTGTATCCTCCGGTGGAGGTATCATGCCTGAGTTGAAAACGGAAACCGGATTTGTGGATATCCTGTGCGCCGACCTGCTCGGACAACAGGAGGAGTTTATCATAAAGGTCAACAACACGGTGGATGCGGGTAGCGACAAGGTGACTTTCACAACCTACCATGCCAACGCAGTGACAGGACTCTCCAAACGCCACACACGCACGTTCAGATTTCCGACTGTCCTTACCGATCCCAAAGGGAACAAGAGCATCCAGCCTAAGTTCTATTATACGGGAGACTTCAACGGGGACGGCAAAATGGAAATACTCGCCATGTCGGCGCATGAACCGTTCGGAGACACCTCAAGACCCTCGGTGTGCTATATATTCGACCTTGAGGGGAACAGGATACTATACAAAGGCAGTTTCCTTCAGTTGAAGAAAGTTTTTTATAGTCTCTCGTGCACAGAGAACGACGCGGAAAACCGGTCGGACAAACTCGTGGCCATGGATATTGACGGCGACGGGAAAACCGACCTCGTGCATATCAACGAAGGAAGCACAGATGTATATACATTCGATATTTCCGGCACAACGTTCTCTCCACGTGAGGTGGGATGGTATTCGGGCTTGAAGACCTCACACCTCCACGACCGCAGGATACTGGCAGGTGATTTCAACGGCGACGGTTGCGCCGACTTGTTCATAACCCCGTCGTACGACTCTTCCACATATCCGAGCTACAACACCACATATCTGTCGATGGGGAACGGACGCTTTGACAGATACAGCGTAGTCATAGACTCCCCGCACGATGACAAGACTGACTTCCTCGCTCAGGATATTAACGGCGACGGCATGACGGATATCCTTAAATGCAGCAACGGAAAACTGACCGCATATCTGTGCAAAAACGGATATATCTCGGAAGCGGAGGGGGTCGAATACCAAGTCCCAGTGATGTATTGCGCGACAGTGGCCGCCGATGCCAACACCCGCAACACGCTCGGACAGGTACTGTGTCTCAGAAACGACAAGGTGTTCAAGCTCAGATGGAATACAGACGAGCATACCGAGACCCTACTTTCCGGACTTGCCGGCAGTCTCGGCACGGTGGAGAAAACCTATTATACCCGCACCGACAAACTCGAGGTTATCAACGGGGAGCAAATCTACATGCCGCTACAGGATGCCGTATTCCCATACGTCAACCTCCTGGAACCTATTCCCGTGGTGGGGGCCACCGAATTCTTCCTGTCCGGAATATCCTTGGGAAGGGATCACTATTCCTACACAAACGCCGTGATGCATCGGCAGGGACTCGGATTTGCCGGTTTTCAAACCGTGCGGAAAGTCGATGCCAGGAACAGGAACACGGTGAATGAATTCGAGCCATACCGCTTCGGATTGCCTAAGAGCGCTTCATCGCCGACCGCCCAGGTCTCTTTCTCTTTTTCAGTGAAGACTGCCGCCGATAAAACAAGGCAGTTCAATCTCGACAGGAAAACTGAAAAAGACCTGTTGAGCGGTTATGACGTCACTTCCTCATATACATACGATTCATACGGTTTCCCGCTCACAGAGTCGGAGGAATGGTCTGACGGGATAAAGAAAACCGTCACGAACACTTACTCCCATGCCGCATCCGTTGGGAAAGGATATTTGCTGGGGCTAATTAAGAAACGTGCGGTATCGCATTCCAAGACAGGCTATGCCGCGACCACCGACACCCGTTCGGTGACGGAATTCAACAATGGGCTGCCTCTCTCGGAAACGGTTATGATTGACGGGCAGGCGGTAGTGAAAAAGGGATATACTTACGACGGCAACGGGCTTAAGACTTCGGAGACCTCCACCCCCTACAGTTCTTCCCTCGCACTCAAGAAAGAGTTCGGATATGACGCCTACGGACTTCTGACATCGGAGACTGACGAACTTGGTCTGAAGACTGAATATACCTACGACACGAAGGGGAGAATAATCGACAAGAAGGACATCCGGGGAGGCGTAACCAGATACACCTACGACGCCGGAGGAAGACAATCATCATCAATCCGCCCCGACAGTACCGAAGTCAAGGAGGATTACAAATGGCTGAAAGGGAATAAGTATGGTGTCTTTTCCGTCACGAGGACAGAGACTGGACGGCCGCAGACCGAAAACGTCTTCGACGCGATGGGTCGTTGCACATGGAACAGCGAGAAAAGGTTCGACGGCTCACGCCTGTATGTTTACCGGAATTACGACAATTTCGGCAATGTGACGTTCGAGTCGGTGCCTTACACCACCACCGGGACTACATCATATGGCACAAAATGGACATACGACGAATATGACCGCCCTCTGAAATGCTCCGGCCCCGGAGCCATGGAAACCACCTGGAGTTATTCCGGAGCCACAGTCACCGTCAAGGAACGTGGGATATCCACCGTCAAAACCTACGACTCACAAAAGCATCTCATAAAACAGTCGGACCCGTCAGGTTCCCTGACATATGACCTGGACGCCACAGGGAATCCCCGCACCATTACCGCTCCCGGCAATGTCAGGACAACATTCACGTATGACGGTTTCCGCAGACGCAAATCAATGGCGGACCCGAGCCAAGGCTCCCGATCTTGGTCATACGACGTTGCCGGGAATATTTCTGAGGAGACGGATGCCAACGGAAGGACAATCTCATATTCCTACGACTCCTATAACCGTCTTGCGAAATGTGTCACCCCTGAGTTTTCCACGACATACTCCTACGACTCCTACGGCGCGTTGAACGGCAAGACGTCCACAAACCAGACTTCCGTCTCATACACGTACGACGGATTCGGCAGGGTCATCAGGGAGATTGAGGTGGCCGCATCAAGATACAGTTTCCGCAAGGAATATTCCTATTCGTCAGGCAATGTCGCGAGCATCAGATACTCCGTACTCGCCGGCTCCCCGTTCAGGACCTTGGGAAAGGAGAGTTTCACATATTCCAACGGGCATCTCTCGGAAATTACCCTCAATGATTCCAAGTTAATATACAGACTGGATAAGGAAACGCCTTTCGGACAGCCCCAGCAAATAACCACGGGGGCGATAAGACGGGTTTTCTCATATTCCGGCCCGATTTTTGAAAGCAGGCGGACTGTGACGGCCAATGGCGACACATTGCTTGACCTCGCATCCTCTTTTGACGCGGCGTCCTCGAATCTGGTTTCGCGTACCGACAGGAAAAGCGATATAACGGAGAGATTCACATATGACGCACTCAACCGCCTCAAGGGGTATGGCGGGAATACGGCCACATACGACATCAAGGGGAATCTGCTGTCGCGTTCCGAGATAGGCACGTTCAGTTACGGGTCTGGAACAAAGCCTTACGCCCTTACCGGGGTGAACACAAGGTCGGGTATTGTCCCCCGCTCTACTCAGGAAATCAGCTACACATCCTTCTCCCGTCCCGCCAGAATCGAGGAAGACGGTGTCGTTGCGGAATTCCGGTATAATGCGAATCACGACCGAGTCAAAATGTCGTTGACACCAACCGCCTCAGGAGTGACTACCACGACACACTATTCAGGCGGAAATTTCGAGTCTGTCTATAAAAGCACATCCACAACTGCCTTTGAGGAGAGGCTCTACCTCGGAGGCGACTATTACAACGCGACGGCTGTATATGTGCGTAAAAATTATAAATGGACTTTTAGTAGATGACAAAAATTAAATTTATGCTGTTAAACACTTAATTTTCAGTCGATTAAATTTGCAAAAGTCCCTG
>JAIDXM010000084.1 GCA_029058745.1 Muribaculaceae bacterium | reverse complement strand
GAAAGTCAGGGCTTTGTTTTATGTTTTACAGCAGTTTATGAAAAGAGGGCGCATCTTAATTTTGATACACCCTCATTATTTTTGGTGGAAAACGTTTGTTTATCCGCAATGCCAGTATTTGCGGACCACTTTCATCATCTCATTGTGACTTCCTTCGGTTTTCTTGCGGAGTTCGGAATCATGATAGCTTCGGAGTTTTCCGATTATTCCGTCAATAAGCTGAGGAGAGAACACTCCAGCCTGCTCAAACACAACCCTATGGCGTTCGAGAGCATCAGCGGAAGCCGCACAACAATCTGGCAGAGACTTCAGTTGCGCAAGCTTTTCTTTGTTTTCATCGTTATGGATGTTTACGCTGACGTACGTCTCTTCCGCCTTTTTCAGAGAATCTTTCTGCTCAATACCTTTTCGGGCCGCCACCACTATCGCGGCGATAAGCTGATAGATGTCGGCGGAGCCGTCGGCGCTTCTCAGCTCAGCGGTCTGTTTTTGAGGATGAGAGTTGGAGTTTGATACTTCATTAGGATTGGCAATTGCACACATATCCGTCTTTCCTGTCCAACCGAGCGGCACCCTGACAAGGACAGACCGGTTTCGGTCGCCCCAGCATATGGAAGTGGGAGCTTCCTGATGTGGCACAAGGCGGAAATAGCTTGTGGGTACTTTGTTACCCATTGCGGTAATGGCATCTGCATATTCGAGGATTCCAGCGATTGCTTTCTTGGCAATGACGCTGAGATTGCCGTTTTCGGTCATCATATTGAGACCATCTTTCATTATTTTGAAATGGATATGTAGTCCGCTTCCCGCTTTCCCGGCAGTGATTTTGGGAGCGAAAGTCACGTCATATCCCTTTTTCGCGCCAAGTGTCCTGATAATCCATTTTGCAATCATGAGGTTGTCGGCTGCCTGAGGCGCGGGAATCGGCAGGAATTCAATTTCGTTCTGTTCATACACCATCCCATCAAGAGTGAAGTTTCCCACTTCATTGTGTCCATATTTAATTTGCCCTCCGGCCTGTGCGATCAGTTCCATGCATTCCACCCTGAAGTCATTGAACTTTGCGTAGGGGGCGGATTCATGATACCCTTTCTGGTCAACGGCATGATACAGTCCTGAGTCAGGAGCTATCACATAATACTCAAGTTCTCCCATGGCATAGAATTCCATGGAAGTGGTCTTGGAGAATTCCTCGCAAGCCTTTCGGAGGGTGTATTCCGGTGACGCATGCAATGGTTCACCTTCCTTGTCAAAGAATGAAGCGAGCATGGTGAGCGTAGGAATCTCTGCGAATGGGTCGAGGAATGCCGTAGAGTAGCGAGGAATCACATAGAGGTCGCTGTTGCCAGCTTCTATAAAGGGGAAAAGGCTTGAGCCGTCAACCCTTTCTCCATATGTGAGGATGGAGTCGAGATATGCCTCGGAATTGATAACGAAATTCAATGTCTTTAGCCTTGCGTCATCGGCGGGATACATGAAATTCACCATTCGTATTCCGTTTTCCTTGACGTAGCGGATGAGGTCGGCTTTTGTAAATTCGGAAGGTTGTTTTTTCAAGAAAGCAACCACCTTGTTTGGATTGAGATTCATAGATTTGATAAGGGTTAAGATAGTATTGGGAAAAACTATATGTCCAATAGGACACCTACGGATTTACGGCATCCGTTGTTACAAATTTATTAAATTTTTCTTATTTGGGCAAATCTGCTTTTAATCCATGTCTGGATTATTTATTGCCGTCAGTTGCCTGCATTCACCTGTTCCAGTTATCGAAAAGTACAACAGGAGACAAACCTTATCGGTAAGAATTCAGTCATTTTATTTTCAAGATTTATTGATATGTAGATTTGAACTACTTTATATTGACATTCGGGAAAAGTTTGGCTACTTGTGTGTCATCAAGAACTACAGAGCACGCTCCATTATCTAATTTCGTTTTCACAACTGGAGTGGATACAACCTGACCATCAATCGCTATTGCGATTCTTTTATAAAGATTGTTAGAAGTAATCTCTGCATACTTGGTTGTATCCGAAATATTGAATGGCATGGTAACTCCCTTATCGCAGGGATAATGAAGCAACACTGATACGTGTGCTGTTTCCTTCAAAAGACAAGGAGGAATAGTATCAGTCACACCCCCGTTGTCAGTAGTCGCGTAGATTGTGACTATGATGTCTTTATCCACATCGATTTTTGTGGGAACGTCAGGGTTGGTCTTGCAAGCAACGGCAAGAATGCAAACAAGACTTGCAATCAGATTATAAAATTGACTTGTTTTCATATGATGTAGTATTATTGTGAAATCATCATGATTATTCCGGGCAGGTTATTAAAAACATGTAATCCGACTGCCCACCAGAAACCAAGATTAATGCGATAATATGTTATGGCGCATCCGGCGAAAAAAGGCACGGATATTACGCATAATATATACGGCAAGAGCATGATACTGTAATATGAAAAGGCGATCACATGAATTATTCCGAAAGCAATCGCAGATAGCCATACCGCAGACTTGAAGTAACACTCTTTTTGTCTCAACCAGAAAGAATTGGTCGTAAGGCCGTATATCACGGTAAACGATAGAATTATTCCTGCACAATAGATTACAGCTGATGTCGCTGTCAGGTGGTTAAAATGTTGCCAGAGCAGGTATGCTGGTATTGATGCTACCGCAAGTGCTATCTGCCATCTTTTGAATGATAATCCAAGACGGAATATGCATTCTTCAAGCAATGGAGCAATCAGACCAACCGTGAGTAATGTATAAGTTGTTGAACCGATGTCTTTTGCGGTTTCAGGATTCCCTGTAAACTTTGTAAGATTCTCTGGATTTATGTCGTAGATATTATAAACAGCCACACATCCAATAATCAGAATCATGGATACTACACGTGAAATCAACCAAAACAAAAGACCATATCCCACAATCCATCTTTTGGAATGTACTTCACGGTCATTTGTGCGCGAAAGAATAAATCTCATACCCATTATTCCTTTTCCCAATTTGTCAGATTATTAAATTGCTTAATGTTGCTCCTGTACCATAGGTATTCAAGAGTAAATCCCACTATCGTAAGCCCCCATGTAAAGAACATTCTCCAGCTATTTATGAACAACGGGGTCAGAGAGAACCATATTAATAATGGGATAATGACTGCTGCAGTTGCGAGCTCAATATTACGATACGTCTTTTTGATTGATATAATCGACATTAGAATTTCTTGGTTCGTATCTTTAGAGAGGTTGATTGCCTTGATTAAGCGGTATATTCTTATCCCATATATATTGGCGATGAACACGGTAAGACAAAAAATTGAAAGCCACCAATATGGAAATTTTATAGGCGCCCATACAGGGGAGGTGGCCATAAGAATAAGGCAAATCGTTGTAGCTATGCCTTCCCATATAGCTCTTATCAAAATCCTTGTTTTTATATCGTTTTTCTTAACAATAATTTTGTTTGCATCATCATTGTTGATGTGCGAATCAATATTAGGCTTAACTGATTGCCATATATTCTTTAATTCTTCAAGTTCCATAATCATACCTCCTTTCTTGATGAAATCTTTTCTTTTATTCGATGTAAGCGGGAAGCAACCGTATTTCTCGGAATTCCCATATTCAAGGCGATTTCTTCATAACTCAACTCATCGAGCCACATTAATATCAAGGCCTTTTCCATCGGATTGAGTTGAGCAATTAAAGAGTAAAGCAATTCTAATTTTTCTTTTGTTTCATTATCACTGTCATCTTGAAAATGGACTTCAGGAAGTTTATCAAAAGAAATCGTTTTAGGTTGAGATGAGAGTTTTCTTAATGAAAACAGACAGGTATTGATACATACCTTATATACCCAAGTTGACTCTGAACTCTCCTTCCGATAATTACGATACCCCTTAAATAACGAAATCAAGACCTCTTGTCTGATGTCATCAAACGGCAGTTCGTTTGAAGCATAGAAGAAGCAGACACTGAAAATTATCTTTTCATGTCGTCCTACCATTGCGGTAAAGGTATTATTATAATCAGAGTCGTTCATCATCTGTTTTCTTTACAAAGTTAGTTGCAATTATGTCGGGAAAGTTCCTTGTAACGATAAAAAAAGAAAAAGCGTAAAAGAATTCGTTGCCTGGACTAATGTCATATCAGTTCAAGCAAAAGCCGGTCGCTATGGATTGCTCTGAAAAGATGAGAAAGTTTATTTACACGTGAATATGGGTGAAGGAGGACACGTTGAGTGATAAACAATGATGACCGGGAAAACGTTAATAAGACAAACCCAATTTGAAATCATTATGGAAAATTTTGAAGATATCATTAAATCCGATGTTCCAGTCCTTGTGGATTTCTTTGCTACATGGTGTGGTCCATGCAAAATGATGCATCCGGTGTTGGAGGAATTGCACTCTAAAATAGGCGACAAGGCCAGAATCATCAAGATAGACATAGACAAGAATGAACAGCTTGCGGCCATATATAATGTGAGGAGCGTGCCGACGTTCATGATATTCAAGAATGGTAAGCTCGAGTGGAGGACCTCCGGCGTGCAATCGGCATCGTCGCTTGAGGAGACACTGTCTCAGTATTATTAAACCTAAAATTCTCTTTATTGTGGGAAGGGGCATATCCGGATCCGTGAAAACGGGTCCGGATGTGTTGTTTATATTGGTTCATGGTTGTGAGGATTGTTAAACCGAAAGAGCCATATATTGTCATTATATAAATAGACGTTTAAAATGAAAAAAATCATATCAATTGCAATATTCGTCATGTCCATGTTGTCAGGAGTGCCGGAGATGGTTGCGTCTGGTTTCAGCAACGAGAAGCTGGATTATGTCATATCTTATAAATGGGGATTGATACATAAGGATGCGGGAACCGCCACACTTGAATTGAGCAATCGCGGAGATGACTATAATATAAGACTTGTAGGGAAGACAAAACCTTGGGCCGACAAGTTTTACCAGGTGCGCGACACTCTGTTGGGGACTGTGCGTAAGAAAGGATTCAGGCCGCAATCATATACGAAAATCGCGCATGAGGATGGCAAATATCGGCGTGATGATATAACCTACACCTATTCTGGGGATAAGGTGGATGGACACGCGAGACGTACCAGGGTGGACAAGAAGGGGAACGTTACGCACAGTGACAAGCGTCTGACAGCCGAAGGAGCCACTTTCGATATGCTGAGTGTGTTCTATTTCCTGAGAACTATTGATTATTCTAAATTATTGAAGGGGGGTGTAGTCAAGGCGACGGTGTTTTCGGGGTCTAAAACAGAACTCCTGACGATAAGGTGTGTCGGAAAAGAGAATCTGAAGCTTAGGGACAAGTCGCATAGGGAGGCGTATCACATCAAGTTCCGTTTCACGACAGAGGGAAAGAAGAAATCGAGCGATGACATCGATGCCTGGATATCATCCGATTCAAGTCATGTGCCGCTTCAGGTCGTTGGCAGTCTCCCGGTGGGACAAGTGAAATGTTACTACATACCCTAAGTCAGTGTGAGCCGGAACATATCCATGCCCACACTGACTTAGGGTGTATAGTGGCATTATAAAAAAGGATTATACTTCTTTTCATCTCCGATGGTGGTTGGGGCGCCATGTCCCGGATATACCACCGTTGAATCAGGAAGAGATAGAAGACCGTTTTTGATACTTGAAATCAAGGTGTCAAAGTCGCCGCCAGGGAGGTCGGTTCGTCCGATACTTCCTTGAAACAGAGCGTCACCGACGATGACAAAACCATCCTTTTGGTCATAAAGGGCGATACTGCCTTGAGAATGTCCAGGCACCTGTATCACAAGGAGACTGCCATTGCCGATATTCACGACATCTCCATCGTTCAGAAACGAGTCTATTACGACTTCATCGAAAGCCCCTTGAATTCCGAACATGGCGGCTTGCTGTTGCATTCGGTCGCCCAACGGAAGATCGAGAGCGTTCGCGCTGACCGGAACCCCATATTTATTTTTAAGGTAAGAGTCACCCACTGCGTGGTCAATATGGAGATGTGTGTTGATAATGTTTGTGACTTTAAGATTGTTCCGTTTTAAAAAGTCATCCATCACGCGCTCTTCTTCCCGGTCAATCATGCCGGGGTCTATTATGGCACATTGCCTTGTGTCAGGGTCAGAGACCACATATGTGTTGATTCCGAACAGGCTGAAGTTGAAGATATGTATTTTCATAATAATGCTTTATTATATTTTGATTAGATTCTTTAGATCCATAATTGGAAATAGCCTGAAGTGTCTGGTCGGGATGCAAATCTTCAATCTGGTTGTGTCATATGCATTATCCCTTGCATCAGACGCTAAACTATTGTATAAACAATTTTCTTCGTGGTGAAAAACGGCTCTTTGAAATATTGGGCGATGTCAACCACTTCAGAGCTTTCTTTAACAGACCTTAGCTCTGCGTTCAGGTCGCCACCCTTTAGTGTGATGATGCCGTTTGGAATCGCGTTTCTTTGAATAGAAGCCACATTTTTTCTCGCCAGCTTGACGAGGTCGGGTTGGGGCATCACCGCACGGCTGACAACAAAGTCGAATTTATCGTGGCATTCACCCGAATCGCCATGCTGAAAACTGATGTTGTCAAGACCTATCTCCTTGGCAATCTCTTTCGCGACCCTGATTTTTTTCCCGATTCTATCGATCAGATGAAAATGAACGTCCGGGAAAAAGACGGCAAGCGGGATTCCGGGTAGTCCACCCCCTGATCCGAAATCAAGCACGTGGGAACCGGAAGAGAAGTTTATGAATTTGGCGATTGCCAGAGAATGAAGAATATGATTCACTTCGATATTGTCGATATCCTTTCTGGATATGACATTGATTTTTTCATTCCATTCGGGATACAGTTTCGTTAGCTGAAGGAACTGTGTCTTTTGGGAAACGCAAAGCGAGGGAAAATAATGAGAAATCAAATCTGTCATAACAAACGATATTAGTATGCAAATTTAAGGAAAAGTTTATGAGCGCGAAAACTATTGGGCTTAAAATTTGGTGGAACGGCTATAAATTTGTAATTTCGCAAACCGTCAGAGCGGGAGGCATCGATGAGGTATCGTTCAAAAATGATGCAATGTCGATGTGAAAAACATAAGACTAATCAATTCAACAGCAATATCAAATATGGAAATAGAAGGAAGAATAATACAAGACCTTCCACTACAGTCAGGCACGTCAAAGGCAGGCAATCCGTGGAAAAAGAAAGAATGGGTGCTTGAGACATTCGGCAACTATCCGCGAAAGGTGAAGTTTCATGTTTTTGGAGATCGTGTTGACAATATCCGTCTTGAATTAGGTAGAGACTACGTACTCTCATTCGACCTTGAGAGCCGAGAATTCAACGGAAGATGGTACACGGATGTCAATGTGTATGCCGCGCGCGATTTCGTTCAGGCGCAAGGTGCTCAGGGCGGTTATCCTGCTTATGGAGCGGAATCACAGGGTGGCTACTCGCAGCCGCAGGCCGGTTTCCAACAGTCGCCGGCACCTCAGTTCGGTGGAGTTGCTGCCGGGCCGGCACCGACGTTTGATTCGGTTCCTGCCAATGCGGATGAGGATTTGCCCTTCTGATTACTCATAACTACTACAGGAATTCGTGATATATGCCAAAATGCCAGTACGCCTATCCGGCTACTGGCATTTTGCATTCAAGTAAAGTTGTGTGTAGGCGAATTTATGTGCAATAATTTGGTTATGTCGATAAAAAGTGTTAATTTTGCGGACGATAGGGTGTTCATCGGCAGAGTATGGACATCCGAGTTTTTTTAGAGCCTTTGTAAGGTAAGAAAGATTATAGACAGTATGCAGAAACAAATGCGATTGAATCGCGACAAGACAGGCCTCCTTTTGGAGACGAGTTGGGAGGTTTGCAATAAAATAGGTGGCATTTATACGGTATTATCTACAAAAGCCCGCGTACTTCAAGAGCAATTCGGAGAGCGACTTGTGTTCATCGGACCGGATGTGTGGGCACCAGAGACTCCTTCGCCATATTTCATAGAACGCAAGACTTTAATGAAATCATGCGCAACGCGCATGAAACTCCCTTTTGGCATCAGTGTCAGGGCCGGCCGGTGGAATATACCCGGTTCTCCCCAAGTGTTGTTGGTGAAGTTTGACGGCGTGTATGAGCATCTCAATGAGATATTCGGAAAGATGTGGGAACTTTATGGCGTGAATTCGATACATGCATATGGGGATTACGATGAAGGATGTGCGTTTGCAGTGGCATCTGCGATTGTGATGGATGCTCTGTCACGACATCTGAAAGTCGGTTCGGATAACGTCATAGCGCACTTCAATGAATGGACTACCGCGATGGGTCTGTTGTATCTGAAAATGATTTCACCGTCGGCCAGGACAGTGTTCACTACCCATGCCACCAGCATAGGAAGAAGCATATGCGGCAACGGTAAAGCCCTATATGATTATTTCACCGGATATGACGGCGACCAGATGGCTCGTGAGCTTAATATGGAAGCCAAGCATTCACTCGAAAAGACCGCCGCGCATCAGGCAGATTGCTTCACTGCTGTCAGTGAGATAACTGCAAGAGAGTGTGAGCAATTGCTCGGAATACGTCCGCAGGTAGTGACTCCCAATGGATTTGAACCGGACTTTGTCCCGGGAGAAGCAAAATACGGGAGATTGCGTAAGTCAGGACGAGAGAGACTCCTGTCGATTGCGTCTGCCCTGAAAGGGAGGAAATTTGATGACAATACTATGATTGTTGCCACATCCGGGCGTAATGAGTATCGCAATAAGGGCCTCGACCTTTTCCTTGACTCATTGGTTGCCTTGGAGGATAGAACCCCCGGGATTCCTGTTCTGGCGCTTGTCCTTGTCCCCGCATGGGTCAAGGCTCCTTCGGCTCCACTTCTCGCAGGGCTTGCAGAAGGGACTCCTGTCAGCGAGGGACCCGACTATCTTACCCACCGATTGAATAATGAGGAGAGTGATTCCGTGGCAACCCGCATAGCATCGCTTGAACGGGAAGGGAAGCTTACGGGCAATGTCAGTGTAATATATGTGCCATGCTATCTTGACGCTAACGACGGGATAGTCAATATTTCATATTATGACATACTGCCGGCACTGGATATTACAGTGTTCCCGTCATACTATGAGCCTTGGGGTTATACTCCGCTTGAGAGTGTGGCATTCGGAGTGCCTACAGTGACTACCGACAAAAGTGGATTCGGACAGTGGATTCTTTCCAGTTTTGTCAATTCCATATATGCATGCGGAGTAAAGGTAATCGGGCGTACAGATTCCAATTATCAGGAGGCATCGTCTGAAATAGCCCATCAGTTGTATGAGTATGCCATGTCATCTGCGTCAGAAAGACGAGACGCTTCGTCTGCGGCCACCGCGACATCAAGGCAAGCAGACTGGAGCTGTTTCATAAAATGGTATGACGAGGCTTTTGAAGTGGCGACACGGCGTCGCGACGCAAGAATAAATTAAAAACAACTAAACTAAATAATTTCTAAAAATCAATGAAACTTCAGGTTAGTAACACAAATGAGCCTGTATGGCGCAACCTTACTGTAAGTGCAGAGTTGCCGAAACAGCTCAAGCCGCTTGAGGAACTTTCAAAAAACCTCTGGTGGGTATGGAACAGCGAGGCGAAAAACCTGTTCCGTGACCTTGACCACGATTTATGGCGTAAGGTGGGAGAAAACCCTGTTATGCTTCTTCAGCAAATCAGCTATGACCGTCTTCAGGAGGTTATAGCCGATGAGCGTATGATGGAGCGAGTGAACGGAGTATATGCTGAATTCCAGGATTATATGAGCAAACCGATGCGCGATGACATACCGTCGGTATCATATTTCTCGATGGAGTACGGTCTCTGCAACTGCCTCAAGATATATTCAGGTGGCCTTGGCGTTCTTGCCGGCGACTATATCAAGCAGGCATCCGACAGCCGTGTGCCCATGACTGCTGTGGGATTCCTTTATCGTTACGGCTATTTCTCGCAGTCTCTTTCAATCGACGGACAGCAGATAGCCAACTATGAGCCTCAGAATTTCGACCAGCTTCCGATTGAGCCGGTTCTTGGAGAAGACGGACAGCCGATGATTCTTGAGGTGCCATATCCAGGCCGAATCATTTATTGCCATGTATGGCGTGTCAATGTGGGCAGGATGAAACTTTATCTGCTTGACACCGATTTCGATATGAACTCGGAGTATGACCGTCCTATTACCCACAAGCTTTATGGCGGCGATTGGGAGAACCGAATGAAACAGGAGTATCTGCTTGGCATCGGAGGAATCTATATGCTCAACAGGCTTGGCATCCAGACCGACCTCTATCATGCGAATGAGGGTCATGCCGCGCTTCTCAATCTTCAGCGTCTTGTGGATTATGTGCAAAAGGACGGCCTGTCGTTCAATGTAGCTCTGGAGGTTGTAAGGGCAAGTTCACTCTATACTGTGCATACCCCGGTTCCTGCCGGTCATGACTATTTCGAGGAGAGCTTGCTTGGCAAGTACCTTGGAGAATATCCCGCGAAACTTGGAATCTCCTGGAACGACCTCATCAACATGGGCCGCGAAAATCCCGATACTCCGGAACGTTTCTCAATGAGTGTGTTTGCGCTCAACACCTGCCAGGAGGCGAATGGCGTGAGCTGGCTTCATGGAGAGGTGTCTAAGAAAATGTTTGCAGGAATCTGGAAAGGATACGCACCGGAGGAGTCGCATGTTAAATATGTGACCAATGGCGTTCACATGCCCACTTGGGCTGCCTCAGAGTGGAAGAAATTCTACATGGACAACCTTGGCGAGAAAATGTTTGAGGAGCAGAGCAATCCGGAGGCATGGAAGGGAATCTTCGATGTGCCGGATGAGGCTATCTGGAACATGCGTATGACTTTGAAAAATAAGTTCATCGATTTTGTACGCCGTGATTTCAAAGAGAAATGGCTTAAGAACCAGGGCGATCCCGGAGCGGTGATGAGCATCCTTGAGAAGATTAACCCCAACGCTCTGATTATCGGTTTCGCACGTCGATTCGCGACATACAAACGCGCGCACCTTCTTTTCACCGACCTTGACCGTCTTGCAAAGATTGTCAATAATGAGAAGTATCCAGTGCAGTTCATATTCTCCGGAAAGGCGCATCCCGCCGATGGTGCAGGCCAGGGCCTTATCAAGAGAATCGTGGAAATCTCAAGAATGCCACAGTTCCTCGGGAAGATTATCTTCCTTGAAGACTACAACATGATTGTAGCCAAGCGACTTGTCACCGGCGTGGATATCTGGCTTAACACCCCGACCCGTCCTCTTGAAGCGTCCGGCACATCCGGTGAGAAGGCTGAGATGAACGGTGTCCTCAACTTCTCTGTGCTCGACGGATGGTGGTATGAGGGTTATAAGTTTGACCAGATGGCTGGTTGGGCACTCACTGAGAAGCGCACCTATACCGACCAGGGTCAGCAGGACCGCCTTGATGCCGCAACCATCTATTCTATGCTTGAGAATGAGATTGTCCCGATGTATTTCAATAAGAACTACAAAGGCTACAGCCCGGAATGGATTGACCGCATCAAGCGTTCGATTGGCCATATAGCTCCTCATTTCACAATGAAGCGTCAGCTTGACGACTATATCGATCGTCTTTACGTTCCGGAGTCCAAGCGTTCTGCAGAGCTTAAGAAGAATAACTATGCGATGGCTCGTTCCATTGTTGAATGGAAAGAGGAGGTTGCATCTAAGTGGAACCAGATTGATGTGCTCAATGTGGATATAGTTGACGGTACTGCAGGAAAGGCTGCCATCAGCACCGGCAACACTGTCGATGTGAAATGTTCCATTGACACGAAAGGTCTCGGAGAGTCAATCGGGGTAGAGCTTGTAAAGTATCGTGAACACGATGGGCAGAGCGAGTTCATGGGTACTGAACCGCTTAAGGTTGTGAAGAAAGATGGCGATGTGCTTACTTATGAGGTAAAGGCTACCGCAACCGATGCCGGCACATTCCGCTATGCTCTCCGCATGTATCCGAATAATCCGGCGTTGCCACACCGTATGGATTTTGCTTACACACGCTGGTTCTGATATTAAGACCAGATTGAAAAATAGAATCGGGGTGTGTCAAAATTAAGTTTTTGGCACACCCTCCTTTTTTAAGCTGCCAGAGAATACGATGAACTGAATACAGAG
>JAIDXM010000083.1 GCA_029058745.1 Muribaculaceae bacterium | reverse complement strand
GAGGGTGTATCAAAATTAAGATGCGCCCTCTTTTCATAAACTGCTGTAAAACATAAAACAAAGCCCTGACTTTCACAAGCCGGGGCTTTGTCATATCACAAAGTTTTAGTATCTTTGTGGTATAAAACAAAATAAATGTCCACAAAGATACACTTTCGGGATTACAATCCCAAACAAATGATACTTTTTCCGCAGCGTCTTGATAAAGATATTGCGGAAAATGACCCGGTCAGGGTCGTAGACACTGTAATCGACAATCTGCGGCTGGATAATTTCAAGAAGCTGTACAAGGAGCGTGGTCGCAGTCCATATCATCCCAAGATGATGTTGAAGGCGGTCATCTACGGCTACATGAACAACCTTTATTCGTGTCGCAAGATTGCGACAGCCCTTAAGCGAGACATACACTTTATATGGCTTGCAGGCTACGAACAGCCTGACTTCAATACTATCAATCGTTTCCGCAACCGAGTCAAAGAAGAGATCAATCAGGTTTTCACCCAGTTGGTGATTGTGCTTGCCGAGAAAGGCTTCATCACACTGGATGTGGAATACATCGACGGCACCAAGATTGAGTCCAAAGCCAACAAGTATACCTTTGTATGGCGCAAGTCAACAGAGAAGAACAGGGCAAAACTCATCAACAAGATAAATGCTCTTCTTGCGCAGATTGACGAGTCCATAGCACAGGAGAACGCCGGAGAGGAAAACGGTCAGGGTTTCACGACGGAGGATTTGAAGAATATAGCCGAAGAACTAAACCGAAGCCTGGAGTCTGAACCGCAGCCCAAAACAAAGGAACAGAAAGAGAAGCATAAAGAGCGCAAGAAGCAGATAAAGCAGTTGAAGGAACACGCTGACAAACTCGGAGAGTACGACGACAAACTACGTATTCTTGGTGACCGCAACTCGTATTCCAAGACAGATCCTGATGCCGTGTTCATGCGGATGAAGGAGGACGCCATGAACAACGGCCAGACAAAGCCGGGATACAACCTGCAGATTGGAACGGAGAATCAGTTCATACTTGACTTTGGACTATTCCAGACTCCCGGCGATACATTGACGATGATACCTTTCTACAATTCTTTCCTCAGCCGTTACGGCAGACTGCCCGGGACCGGAGTCGCGGACTCGGGATATGGGTCGGAAGAGAACTACCGGTTCATGGACGGGGCAGGAATCGAAGCCTATGTGAAGTACAACTGGTTCCACCGCGAGCAGCGGATGCACTATGAGCCGAATCCGTTCTCTCCCCAGGCTCTATATTACAATGCCGACGGAGACTATTACGTATGCCCGATGGGACAGCATATGAAACGAATCGGAACAGTCCGGTCAAAGACCGAAAGCGGTTATGTTACCGAAAGCGCCCAATATAAGGCGCAGCGATGCGAGGGCTGCCCGCTAAGGGGAAGCTGCTTCAAGGCGAAAGGTGACAGAATCATCGAGGTCAACCACAGACTCAACGAATACCGAAGAAAAGCCCGCGAACGGCTGACTTCGGAAGATGGTGTCAGACACAGGGGGCGAAGGTGCATAGAACCCGAGGCCGTTTTCGGACAAATGAAATACAACATGGCATACAAACGCTTCCGCCACTTCGGAATGGACAAGGTCAAAATGGACTTTGCCTTCTTCGCCATTGCCTTCAACCTAAAGAAAATGTGTTCAAAAATTACAAAACACGCCAAAAAAGGCGGGAATACACCTCCATTCGGCCTGTTTTTACGTTTTTATCGGATTATGTGTCCTGAGAATCGAATATTTTGGATATTTCTCAGAAAATCTCTGTATTCAGTTCATCGTATTCTCTGGCAGCTTAAAAAA
>JAIDXM010000082.1 GCA_029058745.1 Muribaculaceae bacterium | reverse complement strand
CTTACTCCCGATACCGAACTTGCAGGGTTTGATTGCGGTGATGAAGATTTGAATAATTTTCTTGTCGAGGATGCCAAGGGTTTCCTCGACAAACGTATTGCCACATCTTATATTCTGGAAGATGATGGCAATATCGTTGCGTATTTTTGTCTCCTGAATGACAAAATCAGCCGTCAGGATGTGACGAACAGTCAATGGAAGAAGATAAAGGGAGGATTTCCTGAACGTAAGCAATTCGGAAGTTATCCGGCTATTAAGATTGGCAGATTCGCAGTATCGTCACAGTACAAAGGTCGTAGCATCGGCACTGACCTGATGAACCTACTAAAAGGTATGCTCAACGAGAATCCCAATTACTCCGCTTTCCGTTACCTGACAGTTGATGCGTATCTATCCGCCATCGATTTCTATCAAAAGAATGATTTCAAGATATTGTCAGAGAAGATTTTGAGCGACCATACCCGTTTGATGTTCTTCGATATGATGGAGTTGGAATAATTAGCTTTTTTCGCATAACTCGCATTTTGAGATGAAAACGACCGACGATTTATGTGATTATTTCTCATCAGAATGCAAAGTCAACGATTTTTCGAGTATTTGACAAGCTTCATCGCGCATCTCCTTTTCAGCAGGCGAAGGCACCTTCGCCTTATGACTCATAAGATAACGAGCCTCCCTTACCATCCCTGCGGAATTACCAGTTTCTTCATAAAGCTTCATCAAAAGATAATGGGGATAGAGCAATGCCGGCTGCCGGCGGGAGGAGCGGCGAAAGCATCGTTCGGCTTCCGCATATTCACCCATGGCCTGCCGGTTTTTTCCGATAATGTTGAGAACCATTGCATCCGAGCAGACTTCCGCAGCCTTTTCAAGAATATGCACAGACTCTTCATATTCCCCTGCCTTATGAAGCGAATGGCCATATTCGAAGAGGAAGGAGGCATCGTGGTCCAGACGGTCGTAGAAAGAGGCATAACCCTCGGCAGCCGCCCGATATGCCCGGCTGTGATACAGCCGGCGCACGCCCGTCCCCCATTCCTCCCTTGCCGCTTCACGTTCATATCTTGTGACAGCTACGGCAAAGCACAGGATGCACGCCCCCGCAGTCAGTAAACAATTAAGAAACCTCCAAGGGGAAAACCGCCGGCATGGCACGCTCCAAAAGCAGCAAAGTACCACAGCACAGACACAAACCAAAAACAACGTGAACTGTAACGGATAGGAAGCGAAGGCTATCGTCATAAACGCCAGAAGAGACCCGGCGAATCCGTATGCCTTTCCCTTTATACCACGATACACACCCATGCAAAGAACCAATATGAACGCCATAAAAGCCAGCGCTCCGTATGCCACGCCGATTTGCAGATATTCGTTGAATAGATATTCCGGAGAACCCGCCACCGCAATCTCTCCGCAGTCGGAATGCAGACTGAAATAAGCCTCCTGCGCCTCGCCATAAGTCCCCGCCACATTGTCCCACCCCACGCCGGAAAGGGGAACCACGGCCATCGCCTGCGCCCCGATTTTCCACATCAGAAGACGTCCGGAAGCGGAGCCTGATTTCATGGCATACAGGCCATACACAGCCATGGCAACCAACACAACCACAACAACTCCCGACAATAATGATATGACGGGACGACGTCTCATAAAACACAAGATACGCCGTCCCGCCGTTGTAAGCCAGTTCTGGTTGAGTAATAATATCGTAAGGCCGCATCCAGCGGCTCCTGCTATCCATCCTGTCCTGCTCATGGAGGCCGACAGCGGTGACACCGCCGCCAGCACATAAGCCACACCTGCGAATCGCGTGACCCTATCCCCTGCCATCGACATATATACCGCCAACGGCAGCAACATCGCGAGAAAGCATCCATACGGGCCTGGATTGAAAAAAGACCCTGTCAACGGAAACAGGCCATGCCGCGACGGCAAAATGCCGGCAAGCTGCAGAATGCCCCATACAGATTCCACCAACCCAACCGCGACAAGCAACAGGGCCACCGCATTCATCACTCTGACACCTTTCATAGCATTCCTCATCACTGCGATGATGTCCGTTTAATCCTTTCCTGTCTTTCTAATCCGGGACGAAGCCTTCTCATACCCTTCTTCGACTTGAAGATAAAGGGTGCCACCCCCACTATAAACTTCTCAGGAAGAAGTCCCCAATAGCGGGAATCCTGTGAATTTATCGTATGGTCGCCGGCCGCGAAACAATAGTTCTCCTTAAACGTATAGCTCAGAAGTCTCCTGTCGCCAATCCACGCAGTCTTGTCTCTCCACTCAGTCCTCATCCCTGTCTCCCAGTCTATATATTTCCTATAGAGAAGATAGTTGCGTCTGTCAAGCTTTACTCTCATACCCTCTTTAGGAATCACAAGGGGCCCCATCTCAAGGATAGTCCACTTGATGAGGGAATCCCGTGGCGAAACAGTGACCCAACGCGGAGGCCCTACCGAATCCGGGGCTGTGAGTATCATGTCATTTACAATCCTCTCCATACTTGCCTGTTCATAGGGATTGCCGAAAACACGGCCGTCTCCCCTCACCCTATAGAACCCGCCTCTGATTTCAAGGGTGTCGCCAGCCACAGCCACCGCTCTTTTGCAATAATACAGACGCATGTTCATGGCTATGCTGTCCCATTTCCCAATGAACGGTGCATTGAAAACAATCACGTCGCCGCGATCAAGCTTCCCATACCCAGGCAGGCGTCTCACAGTGAACGGCCTGCCCTCTGCCGCCGCATAAACATCAAACACCCTTCCTCCAAGTTTCCATTTATTGATGTATCCCCTGTCACCAGGCAATATAGTCGGTGTCATGGAATCCGTAGGAGTATGGAATGTGTCGTATGTGGTGAATAGTAAAAATACCTTCAGAAGATAGAGCGCCGCAAAAGCCGTCACCACCCAAAAAGTGACATCATATGCTTTCCTGAGCGACTTCCACACCTTTACACACACCCGATGAAGGCCGATATGTTTTATCCGTTCCATCATTTCCCGACAAAATTAGCAAACTGATTTCTTATCGACATGCACAAATCGTTCAATTTATGTATCCAAATCGTTCACTCTCGTTTTCACCACTGACACACCCACATCGAAAAAACCTCCAAAGCGCACCATCGTATCTCCCATTTTCTTTCTATTTCTATCGCGCAATTTATATACACCTGATTATCAGTACCCATTTTTAACCATTTTCTATCGACATTCTTTCCAAGACATCTGCAACCTGCCGTTCAACACACCACCCGGAGGCACTTTCGACAGCAACTTTTACGCCCCCAAGTGCAACTTATTGATTTTCAACAGCCCAATAAATACACCCATCTTCGAGTTTTCAGTAATTTTCTCAAATTATTTACAAAATATCTGCAACCAACACCACAACACACTAATAATCAAATATATTCAAAATATCATTTTCTGCATTTATTTACAAAACGTCTGTAAAAGTTTCAAATCTCACACGACAGAGTTTTCAGGCATCCGGCATCACATAAAGCCTTCCTCCGCGAAGTTCGAGCGTCCCTGCGGATAGTCTCCATCGCCTCACATCCGACTTGTCTGCCCTCATGGCGGCCACCACTTCCCCCGCAGTGGTAGTGAAGGGGCCGGCATTCTCAATGAAACGCCTCACAAGCAACTCCGGACTCGGAAATGACAAGACTCTCTCCCTTGTCAACGGCTCCCCCTCTTCAGGCAACACTCCCTCCACGGCATACGCCACCACAAGGCTCTCCTCTCTCAGATGCCGCAACGTGCGGTCGAGTGCCGTGTCAAGCCCCAACCACCGGGTACGCAGAAGAGGGAGCACCTCATTACGGATAAAATTACGCCGATAGTCAGAGACGAGATTCGTTGAATCGGTGATGTAACCAATCCCTCGTTCCTCAAGATATGCGACAATGTCACGACGGTGGACAGCAAGCATAGGACGCCACACCTCCCCTGTATCATCCGTCATCCCTTTGAGTCCTGACGTGCCGGAACCTCTCATAAGATTAAGGAACAGGGTCTCGATATTGTCATCGGCATTATGCCCAGTTGCAATCCTGTCGGCTCCATGCTCCCGCATAAGGCTCCGGAACCATTCATATCTTAGTTCACGGCATGCCATCTCCACGGAAACTCCACGTCGGCCTGATATATATCCGTCAACATCGAAATCTCTCACCAACAGTTCGACTCCAAGATTGCGGCACAACGACTCCACAACCCTTTGGTCGCGCATACTCTCTTCCCCTCGCAAATGAAAATTGCAATGAGCCACAAGAAGCCGCAATCCGCGACATCCCGACAAGACAGACAACAAGGCCACACTGTCAGCACCGCCGCTCACCGTGGCCACCACCTTAGAAAACCTGTGGCTGCGAAGAGACTCTCTGACAACCCTTTCAACTATATGATTATTTCTCCGCTTCATCTATTCACGCTTCATTAATCATTTTTATAACTTTTCTTCGATGCGAATTTAAAAAAAAAATTTAACTTTGCACACACGAAAAGCATTTGAAACACCGGTGCTGTCAATTGGGAAATGCCACTGAACAAAAACGGCATGGACATTGTTTAATTGATGACACTTGAAACAGAAAGATAGCCCAAAGACAATTCTATTAATAACTCTAATAACAATTAATGACTATGGCAAAAGAATGGATCTGCACAGTGTGCGGATATGTAGCCGAGGGAGAGGAAGCTCCCGCAAAGTGCCCTCAGTGTGGCGCCCCCGCATCAAAATTCAAGGAACTTGACCAAAAAGCCCTTCTCCAGTTTGTGACAGAGCATGAAATCGGCGTCGCCAAAGACGTTGACGACGAGATGAAGAAAGACCTCAACAACCACTTTATGGGTGAGTGCACAGAGGTTGGCATGTATCTTGCGATGTCTCGCCAGGCAGACCGTGAAGGGTATCCCGAGGTGGCTGACGCATTCAAGCGTTACGCATGGGAAGAGGCTGAACATGCCGCCAAGTTCGCGGAACTTCTCGGTGAGATGGTTTGGGACACCAAGACCAACCTTGAGAAGCGCATGCACGCTGAGGCAGGTGCAAATGCCGACAAGATGCGCATCGCGAAGAACGCCAAGGCACAGAATCTCGACGCTATCCACGACACCGTGCATGAGATGGCTAAAGACGAGGCCCGTCACGGACAAGGGTTCGCAGGTCTCTACAACCGTTTCTTCGGCAAGTAATCTGTATCTCACAGAATATTTCACACCGTACTTTAAAGAGCATGTCCCCGACACGAGGACATGCTTTTTTTTCATAACAAAATCCATTATCATAACTAAAGCCGCAAACATTTCACATCTTTTGCACGTTATAAATTGTGCAAGTCAATTTTTTTATTTAACTTTGCAAAATATAAGGCGCAATTCTTATCGACGCCATATTCCAACAAACATTACCCACTCTACATCCCTGCATTTCCAATATCCCGTCATGGGAAGGGATGGCTTGAGTCTCTCCTCCGACACCTTTATTCAATAGCATTTCAATCATCTGTGCATTCCGTATGCCGCCTCTATATGTTCTTGGCATGTAAGAAAGTGCAAATCCACTAAACATGTTTGCCCAGATGCTTAATCATAAAACATAATCCTTTTTATGTTCCACATTAATGATCTTAACGACATGGATGATTCCCAAATCAGGGAAACAGCAGAATCCATGGGTATCAAAAAAGCTTCTTCTCTTTCACGCGATGAGATTATGAACCAGATACTCGACCTCCAGGCCGAAGTGTCGGCCAAGGATTTCGTGTCGAAAGCCTCTGACAAGAAGAAGAGCAACAAAGACAAGGATGGCCGTACGAAGCGTGCAAAAAAGTCGAACGAAACGGACACTCAGACCAAAGTAAAAAAAGGCAATCCAGCTGAATCTGACACAGTTGCCGATGCAATACCTACAGAACTTCAAAAAAGTCAAGAGGAGCCGGCCCCTAAAAAGCGTGGCAGAAAACCCAAAAACCAAGATGCCGACCAAGCTGCCCCCTCTATTGATGAGACACAGCAGGAGGCAAAGGCTGTCGCAAAGAAATCACGCGCGAAAAAATCTGACGTGGCAACAGTTCCCGCCGACACCGATATGACAGTTTCAGAAGATGCCAAAACAGCTTCCGAACCTCAGAACTCTGACATTCCATCTGAGCAAATAAACCAAAATGACGGGAAAGACTCTGAGACAACCGCCTCAGAACCTTCCCAAGCCACTGATGCGAATGAGTCTGCCACAAAAAATCCGGAATCAATAGAAGGATTCTCTCCCATAGTGGAAGAACAGGATCGCCCGAAGCTGAAAATATTCACTCCAAGAAACCAGAAGGCAGAAGGATTGTCGCTCACCTCATTCTTCTCTCCCACGAAAGGGAAGACATTCATGCCACGCGGACAACGCGAAAACGCAAGAATGACAGAAAAAGAGGAACTCGCCGCGCTTCCCACTCCCCAGGCAGAGCCAATACATATGAGAGAACCGGGTGCGACATCACAGCAACCGCTCTCTAAGCAACAGAAAAACCAGCTTAAGAAACAACAGCGGCAGATGCGCCAGCAAGGCCACCCGATGACAGCGCCTACACAAGAGACTCCCTATGACTTCAAAGGAATATTGAACACTTTCGGAGTGCTTGAGATAATGCCGGAGGGATACGGATTTCTGCGCTCAAGCGACTACAACTATCTCGGAAGTCCCGACGATGTATATGTTTCCCAGAACCAAATTAAAGAATACGGCCTCAAAACAGGCGACGTGGTGGAAGCATCCATACGTCCTCCCAGGGAAGGAGACAAATACTATCCCCTCGTAAAAGCCCTTTCAATCAATGGCCTCGCTCCGGAAATACTTCGGGACAGAATTCCCTTCGAACATCTCACACCCCTCTTCCCTGAAGAGAAATTCGATATCACAAAGGGGAAAAGTGCCAATATATCCACCCGAGTTGTTGACATGTTCGCACCAATCGGGAAAGGCCAGAGGGCACTTATAGTGGCCCCCCCAAAAACAGGTAAGACCATTTTGCTCAAAGATATAGCAAACGCCATCTCCGAAAACCACCCGGACACATATATAATAATGCTCCTAATCGACGAACGTCCCGAGGAGGTCACCGACATGGCGAGAAGCGTCAACGCGGAAGTGATAGCATCAACGTTCGACGAACCGGCAGAACGCCACGTCAAGATTGCAAACATAGTCCTGGAAAAAGCGAAACGACTTGTGGAATGCGGACATGATGTCGTGATAATGCTTGACTCCATAACCCGTCTTGCACGTGCATTCAACACGGTCTCCCCAGCTTCCGGAAAAATCCTGTCAGGAGGTGTTGACGCCAACGCCCTGCAACGACCGAAACGATTCTTCGGTGCGGCAAGAAACATCGAGAACGGCGGGTCGCTGACTATAATCGCCACCGCACTCACTGAGACATCATCCAAAATGGACGAGGTTATTTTTGAGGAATTCAAAGGAACCGGCAACATGGAGCTCCAACTCGACCGCAAGCTCTCGAACAAACGTATTTTCCCGGCTGTTGATATCATAGCGTCTTCGACACGTCGCGACGACCTTCTGCTGCCCCAGGAAACGCTCAACAGGATGTGGGTGCTCCGCAACTATCTCGCCGACATGAATTCCCTGGAAGCAATGGAATTCATCAAGAAAAGGATGGAGATGACCCGCAACAACGAGGAGCTTCTCGTGACGATGGACCGCTGACCATCATTCATTATACAATCCAGAACTATATTATGGCAGAAAAGACAAACGCCGCAAGAATCCTTGACAGGATGAAAATAAAATACGAACTTGTGGAATACGCTGTTGACCCGGAGAATCTCGCCGCCGACCATGTGGCGGAGGAACTCGGTGAACCGATTGAACAAGTGTTCAAGACACTCGTGTTGCGAGGTGACAAGAACGGTGTCTTTGTCTGTGTTGTGGCCGGCGACCGTGAAGTTGACCTTAAAAAGGCCGCCAAGGTGTCCGGCAACAAGAAAGCCGAGATGATCGCTATGAAGGAATTGCTTCCGCTCACAGGATACATCCGTGGCGGATGCACCTCCATAGGGATGAAAAAGCACTTCCCCACTTTCATCAGCGAAGAGGCTCTGGATTTCCCATTTATATATGTGAGTGCCGGCAAAAGGGGACTTCAGCTAAAGCTCTCGCCAACAGATCTTGTAAAAGCCGCCGACGCAATATGCGCCGACATAGCTACCGACCTATGAACACATTTGGAAAACATCTCACCCTCACCACCTTCGGAGAAAGCCATGGCCCGGCCATGGGTGGTGTTATCGACGGATTCCCTCCTGGATTCAAAGTGGACTTTGATACCCTCTACTCGGAGGTTGCAAAACGGCGTCCCGGCTCATCGCCATTGGTCACGGCGCGGAACGAGAAGGATATTCCGGAGTTTCTATCCGGAATATCTCCGGAAGGGATAACTCTCGGGTCTCCGATTGGCTTTATCGTAAGAAATTCAGACCATCACTCTTCTGATTACGATGAGATGGCCGGCAAGTATCGTCCCAATCACGCCGACTACACTTATATCAGCCGATACGGAATCCGCGACCACCGAGGAGGAGGCCGCTCAAGCGCCAGGGAGACAGTGAACTGGGTCGTGGCAGGGGCTCTTGCGTCTCAATGGCTTGAATCAAAAGGAATCAAAATTGAAACCGTCCTGTCGCAAGTCGGGTCTGTCTCTGCCGGCAATCTATTCGATGGCCTGATGACCGCACCCGAAGAACACTCCACCATGAAAGTGAATCCGCAAATCAGCCTCGCAATGGAAGAGGAAGTCAAGATTACAAAAAAAGCCGGCGATAGCGTCGGAGGGAAAGTGAGTTGCCTCATAACAGGGCTGCCCGCAGGAATTGGCTCTCCTGTTGCCGACAAACTTCATTCCGCGCTGGCCGCAGCAATGATGAGCATCAATGCCGCCAAAGGATTCGAGTACGGACTTGGATTCCGGGCAGCCGAATCTAACGGAAGCGCCACAGCCGACCTTTTCATGCAGAAAGAACATCCTGAATCTCCCTTACGCACATCAACCAATTACAGCGGCGGAATACAGGGAGGCATCTCAAATGGAATGCCGATATTCTTTTCTGTGGCGTTCAAACCGACCCCGACACTTATGATGCCGCTCGACACAGTGGACATCTCAGGCAACGCCACTGTTCTTCGTCCCGCCGGGCGACATGACCCTTGCGTGGCAGTCAGGGCAGTCCCCGTCGTGAAGGCCATGGCCGCTCTTGTTATCGCAGATTTCATGGTATAACACGTTTTAGTATTGAAAACTTATTCCGACTATCTCAATGATATATTTCCCGGCGTGAAAGTACAGAAAATATCTGTGAACGCCGGGTTTTCTTGTCCAAACCGCGACGGCACAATCGGAACCGGCGGATGCTCATATTGCCGCAACGATTCATTCTCACCATCTTACTGCACATCGCCAGGTTCGGTGGAAAGCCAGATTAAAACCGGGAAAGACTTCTTCAGAAAGAAATATCCCGAAATGAAATACCTCGCGTATTTCCAGTCTTACACCAACACCTATGGGAAGGAGCCTGCGGCAATAAGGGCGCTATATCAGGAAGCCATCGGGTGTGAGGATGTCGTGGGCATTGTCATTGGCACACGTCCTGACACTCTGCCCGACCAGACACTCGATATGCTCGAAGAACTCACACGGGAGACTGTGGTGTTTCTGGAAATAGGAGCCGAGACATCGTGCGATGAAACATTGCGTTTAATCAACCGCCACCACACGTGGGAAGACGTAAGGAGTGCTGTCGGGAGAGCCTCCGCCCGTAACATCCACTGTGGCCTGCATCTTATCGCAGGCCTTCCGGGAGAAGACTGCTCCCAAGTGATAAGAAATGTCAAGGAGGCATGCTCTCTCCCTATCGAGACATTGAAACTCCACCAACTACAGATTCTATTCGGCACTCCCCTTTTCTCACAATGGGAAAAAGGAGAAATCGAACTCAAGCCTTATACCCTGGACGAATATCTTGAGCTATGCGCAAAAATCGTCGGGATAGTTCCTCCTAATATAGTCATCGAAAGGTTTCTTTCCCAAAGTCCACCACAGATGGTGGCGGCTCCTAAATGGGGACTGAAAAATTATCAGTTCATGAATCTCCTCGACCGAATATTATCGTAAAGACAACGTTTATCAAGTAACAAAAAAGCATAAACATGAAACATCTTTTATTTGCCGGAGTGGCGGCAATCGCATTTTCACAATTCAATGCGGCCGCCGACATAACCGTCAAACTACCGGCCAACTCCGGAGTTGATTCAATCTCCTACTATTACAGCCCAATCCGCACTGCCGCCGCGAAATCACGCAGCGAGAGAGGCACTGTAGAAGGGAAGGCCGCTGTGAACAACGACGAGGCGACAATCACAATCGCCCCTGAAGCCGGCCCTTCATCTGTAGGGGTTCTTGTGGCTCCACGCAGCGCATTCTACCTTTACGCACAGCCTGGCGACAAAGTGCTGGCAGAGGTGACTTCACTGACCCCACTCGATTACACTCTCTCGGGAACTCCTCTGATTGACGAAATCAATGAAGTGGAAGCAATAGGCAAACCATTCGAGACACGCCAGAAGGCCTTGATGGAAGCAGGAGAACCAAAGCAGGAAGACATGATGGCCTTATATGATGAATACGTACAGGCCATGAAGGATTATATCGAGGAGAATATTACGTCTCCTAAGGTTGTATATGCAGTGATGCAGCTACGCGACGAGGACTACATCAAGGCATTCGACCGCCTCTCCGAGAGAGCCAAGACTTCTGTGCTCTATCCCCTTGCCGAGGTGCAATATGGACGCATAAAGGAAAGCATGGAGATGGAACGCAAGCAAGAGGAAATGGCCAATGGCTCAACCCCTGCCCCCGCGTTCACTCTCAAAAACCTTGATGGGAAAGATGTAAGCCTCGCGGATTTCAAAGGGAAGTGGGTTATACTTGATTTCTGGGGAAGTTGGTGTATATGGTGCATCAAAGGTTTCCCGGAGCTTAAGGAGGCATATGCCACCCACAAGGATAAACTTGAAATCATAGGCATTGACTGCCGCGAGACCGAGGATGCCTGGAAAGCCGGCGTAGCCAAATACGAGTTGCCATGGGTAAATGTGTATTGTCCTGAAGGGAACCCGCTTGTCTCTGAGTATGGGATACAAGGATTTCCGACAAAAGCCATTATCGATCCGGAAGGAAAAATAAGGAACATAACCACTGGGCATGACCCTGAGTTCTTCAACGTTCTCAATTCCCTCATTGCCCAATAACGTTATTCCGCACAAGATTGGTAGTCCCATAAAAAAATGTGGATGGAAGCAAATGCCTCCATCCACATTTTTTTATGGGACTACCATATCTATCCAAAACATAAATCAATCACAGACAACGAACCCGGAAGATGGATTGAGAGTCACCGCAACTTTTGAAGGATTTTTCACGATGATTTCAGACATTATCGGCTCCCCGTTCTTATCATCATTAATAATACGGAGCCTATCCCCTTTTTCGAACATCGGCAGGTTGAGTTCAAGTTTCACCGTTTTGTCGAGATTGCTAACCCCTGCCACATACCATGTGTCGCCATGGCGGCGTGCCACAATCGCATACTTCCCGGGATACCCGTCGATGTATCTGGTGTCATCCCATGTGGTAGGCACATTCCTCATGAAATCTACAGCCACGGCAGGAGCATCCGTAAGATTGTTGGGCGCAAGTGCGAAATTCTGAACCGGATTCTGAAACAGGACAGCCACAGCAAGCTGGAAAGCGTCGGTGGTTCGCCTGATATTACCCCCGTCATTCCCCTTGTTCATCCTCTTGTTTAAGAATGTTCCACCATATTCCATTATCGCAGCCGAATTCCTTATAAAAGGATGAAGAGTGGCATGCAGGGCCTCCTTGTCGCAGAATTTCTGGTCGAAAATCATATTCTCGGAAGCAAGGACCGCCTCTGAGCCAACGAAATTAGGATACATCCTCTCCCATCCTCTCGGAAGCGTACATCCATGGAACACAACATCTATACCATAGTCAGACGCGTCGCTCAAAATATCCTCATAAAGACGCATTGTCTCCTGCTTGTCGCCACCAAAGAAATCAACCTTTATCGCGTCCACACCATTGTCGCGCATCCACTTCATCCATTTCTTTCGCTCTATGGGACGGTCCATCCTGTTTATAGGACCCTGTTCGATGTCGTTCCAGTGTCCAGAAGAAGAATACCACAATATTGGGTTCACCCCCTTTCCATGGGCATATCTTATAAGCTCTTCCATCCTCTTCTCTCCGATATTAGTGTCCCACCAGTTGTCGATAAGCACATTATCATACCCCATTTCTGCGGCGAAATCAATATATTTCACCTGGTCATCGTAATTAATACTGCCATCTTGCCACAGAATCCAACTCCAAGTCCCCTTCGCCGGGCGTGCCTTACGGGATGTGGCGTATTTAGGCTCCACAAGGTCCCAGGGAAGAGTGGTTTCTACAATCGGATAAAGATTGTCGCCAATCGCCATCAGTCTCCATGGGGTATATCCTGGCAACGCGACACCCGGCTCCACCGAACCGTTGCCATTGTTCTCCTCCGGCATAGGGAATGCGATTGAGTAACGGCCGTCCGCATAATCGCTAAGATGAGAACCGCAATAATACCCGTCAACACCAGTTTCCGTCACAAGTGCCCATATGTTGTCGGGTGTCTTGAAAAGAGCCGGGAAGGTGTAGCCGCGACCATATTCCGACTTGCTGTCCATTGGCGCATCCACGACATAATATTCCTCATAACTCGGCTTAGTACGTTTCCATCCAATCATGGGGTCTGACTGAGATGTCAGAAACGTAGTGGTACCGGCGGGAAAGGCGAACGAGGAAAGTTCTTTTATAACCACCATCGAACCCTTACCACTCTGTCGAGGAACGTGATAACGGAAAGCCACTCCGTCATCTGCCACATGCCACTCCACTGCAAGTTTTTTCCCGCCATCCCCTTCATATTCCACAGTGGCCACAGTCGCGTCCACATCTATACGGCTTTTCTTGATTTTATCTTGCGTATAGCTACGTCTTACTTTCTCAATGCTCAATCCCTTCTCCTTCAACCCTTCTGAAAGATTGGCAAAATCCAGAACAAGACCAAGGGGAGCCTTGTCAATTACAGTCTTACCATCAAGCGTCACCGAATATACAGGAGTTCCATTCTCTGTCACGTCAGTCGCAACAAACAGTCTTCCCGATGGACTCCCTATTTCAGCCGCCTGACATATTCCGGCAGTCGCCACCGCAACAAAAAAAATATTATTTCTTACTTTCATGATATATTGGTTTAATCATGCGAATTTAACAAATATTGCCCACTTCCGCAAAAGCCTTGGATACTTCGTATCCGGAATATCCTTAAATCCATTTATTTGAATACTCTTGCATAAAATAAATCCGGCTGATTTCAGTCAGCCGGATTTCATGCTCTCACCTGAAGTTCTACCGCACATTGCGAAAACAGACGCTTTATCAATAGCAGTGGCGCCCTCGCGGGTTAATACGGCCATCAGGCGTGGTGAGATAAGGAACCGATCATAATAATATAATAATTAATATAAAAATGAAGACAGATTTTTTGTCTGTTCATTAAGTAATGCCAAAATTAGTCAAACGATTTATTTTTTCCAAATTAATTAATATGTTTTTTAACATAAAAACTTGATTTTAACTAAAAAGTCATTTTACACTATTTTCCTGAGATATCACATACCGTCGCCATACGACACAAAATAAATAGTGTACAGTTTACACCCCTTCATCCAAAAGCATAAAAAACGAACTATAATACCAGCATAATTGAAAGTTTTCCTGTCATTGTTCCACCCATATTCATTTTTTTATTAATTTTGCACTATTGTTTAAACAACAAATGAATTCGGCTGTAATTCACTTCTTATTTACATTCCACTAAACAACAAGCCATGGACAACAGAGACACAATAGAATACATCGACCACAAAGCTATAGTGGTCTCTACAGATCCTCCCCACAATATTGTAAGGGTCAGGATTGACGATTCCGGAGAATGTGGAAATTGTCCGGCCGCGACACTATGCAATGCCGGAAACTCCACCACAAATGTATTGGAGATAAGCACTCGAAAGGCGTTCTTGTATAATATAAACGATATTGTCACCGTCAGAGGCACTGAGAGGCTACACAGAAAAGCCATATTATTTGGCACTGTCGCGCCGACCTTGTCAATGATTGTCATTATGGTGATGACATATTTTATAACAGGAAACCAATTTATCTCCGCCATTCTGGGAATCGCCGATATGCTTGTCTTTTTCGCTTTGCTTTGGTCTGCTCGCGACAAAGTGGCTCATGAATTCAAATTCTCCATAGTCGGACCCCCGGAACATGCCGGAGAAGGCAAATAAACACAGCATCCTCTTATGACTATTACAATTTCCATCATAATATTAGGAGTGATTGGCATAACCGCCGCAATACTCCTGTTTATGGCGGCAAAGAAATTCCAGGTTTTTGAAGATCCGAAAATCGGTGAAATCGAAGAGCTGCTTCCCGGTGCGAATTGCGGTGGATGCGGATTCTCCGGTTGCCACGCCTTCGCCGTGGAATGCGCGGCGGCCAAAACCCTCGACGGAATCAACTGCACCGGAGTAACCGGCGATGTCATGAAAAAAATCGCCGACATCGTAGGCCTTGCTCCATGTGCCGTACATCGTAAAGTGGCAATTGTCAGATGTTCCGCCTCTTGTGAGAATCGTCCTCCGCTCAACCGCTACGACGGAGTCAGCTCCTGCGCCATTGAGAATGCGCTATATCAAGGAGAGTCTGACTGCATTTATGGATGTCTCGGTGGTGGAGACTGCGTCTCGGCATGCCCTTTCGGAGCCATCTCTATTCGTGAAGGTGAAATATTGCCTGTCGTGGATTACAGCAAATGCACAGGTTGCGGTAAATGTGTCGAGACATGTCCGAGACACTTGTGCGAGCTGGCCCCCTACAACGAAGGGAAGCCGATTGTGTGGGTTGCTTGTGCCAACCGCGACCGTGGTCCAATAGCCATGAAAGAGTGTGGAGTGGCATGCATAGGATGCTCCAAATGCAGGAAGGTATGTAAGGATGGAGCTCCTGTGATCGAATCATTTATCGCACACATAGATCAATCCAAGTGTACATCATGCGGAGAATGCATAAAAGCGTGTCCACGCCATTCAATCGTAAGCTCCACTCCTGTTGACAACCCTTCATCCGCCACAGAGTGACATTCAAGACTAAGGTTTCATATGAAAACATTCAGAAAAGGCGGGATACACCCGCCGGAAGACAAAATCACGGCAGGCTGCCCTATCGTTGAGATGCCGGTGCCGTCAGAGTTGAGAATCATGCTCTCACAGTGCATCGGTGTTCCACCGAAACCTGTGGTAAAAGTCGGAGACTCAGTGACCAGAGGACAGGTTGTCGCAGAGTCATCCGCGTTTGTCAGTGCGCCCATCCACTCTCCTGTCAATGGGAAGGTGAGCAAAATAGAACCAACCCGCACGCCCCAAGGAATATGGCAGGACTCAATAGTCATTATTCCGCATGGCGAAAAACCAACCGACGCCTCGTTTACTCCCCGACACCAGGATGAGATAGATTCCCTGTCTCCGGAAGACATTATCAGAATAGTTGGGGAAGCTGGCATCGTCGGCCTCGGTGGGGCCGCTTTTCCAACAAGGGTTAAACTTACTATCCCTAAAGGGAAGAAAGCCGACACCGTCATAATCAACGGTGCAGAATGCGAACCTTGTCTTACCTGCGACGACGCACTGATGCGCTCAGATGCCGATGGAATTGTGACTGGCACATTGCTTATCATGAGAGCCACCGGGGCTGAAAAAGGCATTATCGCCATTGAAGCCAATAAACCAGAGGCTATAAAGGCTATGAAAAAAGCAGTCTCGCGATTTGGCAACCTCCAGGTGGAAACACTAAAGAAGAAATATCCCCAAGGAGGTGAGAAACAGCTTATATACGCTGTCACGGGAAAAACAGTTCCCGCAGGGTCATTACCGATAGAGACTGGATGCATCGTAGATAATGTCGCCACCGCATTTGCCGTTTTCAACGCTGTATGCAACGGGATACCACTTATGGAGAGGATTGTCACAGTCACCGGTCCGGATCTTTCCTCCCCGGGGAACTACCTCGTAAGAAATGGCACACGTATATCCGACATCCTTGACTTCGCGGGAGGCATGCCGGAAAACACCGGGAAAGTGGTTGCCGGTGGCCCAATGATGGGCAAAGCCGTGTCTTGCATCGAAGCCTCATCCTCCAAAGGGCTATCCGGAATTGTAGTGATTCCCGATTCAAAATCCATGCGCCGTCAGGCAAGCCCGTGCATAAGATGCGCGAGGTGCGTGGCGGCATGCCCTATGGGTCTTGAGCCATATCTTCTTATGAGGCAAGGTGAGATGTCACTTTGGGAAGATATGAAGAGACATGGAGCGACCAATTGTCTTGAATGCGGATCCTGCACATACATCTGTCCGGCTTCGCGTCCTCTACTCGATTATATCAAACTTGGCAAACAGGAAATACGCAAAGCTAACAGCTAATATATGAACAGACTTACAGTATCCCTTTCTCCTCACATCCATTCCGGGGGAAGCATCAGCCGATGCATGTGGAATGTTGTGATAGCCATGATGCCGGCTCTTGCCGTTGCGATATGGACATTCGGACTACCTGCCATTCAAGTCACCATCGTCTGTGTGGCGACATGCCTGGCTACGGAATGGCTCATCACTCGCTTCATGCTGAGGCAACCGTCAACACTTTCCAACGGTTCCGCACTGATTACCGGCCTATTGCTCGCGTTCAACCTCCCAAGCATCCTGCCATGGTGGATGGCTGCTATCGGTGCCATTGTTGCCATAGGAATCGGCAAGATGAGCTTCGGTGGCCTGGGATGCAATATCTGGAACCCCGCGCTCGTGGGACGCGTGTTCCTACTCATTTCATTTCCAGCAGCCATGACCACATGGCCATCGGATGTCCCTTCAGGATTTGACGCCATATCCGGAGCCTCTACTCAAGCCGACGCCTCTTCGGGAGCGACATTGCTCACCCATCTAAACGCAGGAGACAACTCCTTGTCCGACTATAACCTGCTTGATCTGGCAGTAGGCAACATGAACGGTTCTCTTGGGGAAGTGGGAGCCATAGCCATCCTTATCGGACTCGCATATCTGCTGATAACACACACTGTGACATGGCACATACCGGTGTCAGTGCTTGCATCGGCAGCCTTCTTCTCATGGGTATTGGGAGGCAATCCACTCCTTGACCTATTCGCGGGTGGACTGCTGTTGGGTGCCGTATTCATGGCTACCGATTATGTCACCTCTCCCATGACACGTTCGGGACAAGTCCTGTTTGGCATAATGATTGGATTAATCACAATTATAATCCGACGCTTTGGAGCCTACCCGGAGGGGGTATCGTTTGCCATATTGCTTATGAACAGTTTTGTTCCACTCATCAACAAATATATGCGCCCGTCAGTGTTTGGAGAAAAAGAAAGGAGGGCCGCCGCATGAAGAAGTTGCAGTCAACTCTCCCGAATATGATTCTCTCGCTCGGGGCTATAACGGTTTTAGCCGGTGGACTACTCGGATGGATATACTCAATCACCAAAGGTCCCATCGAGAAGCAAGCCTTGGCCCAGCAGCAGGCCGCAATAGCCGAAGTGGCGCCTCCATTCAATAATAGTCCAGAAGAAGAGAAATGGTCCACAGAAATAGACGGACTCACATTCACTGTATATCCGGCACGCGAGAACGGCAAACTCACAGGAGCCGCTGTGAAAGGGATGTCGATGAACGGTTTCGCAGGTGAGATTATTGTAATGTGCGGATTCATGACCGACGGGACAATCAAAGACTACCGTGTATTGCAACAGGCCGAGACTCCAGGACTCGGGACGAAGATGGAAACTTGGTTCCGCGACCCGGCAGGAGCCCGCTCAGTTATCGGTAAAAATCCGGCCACAACATCTTTCTACGTCACCAAAGATTCCGGTGGTGAGATTGACGGTATCACAGCAGCCACCATCTCTTCGAGAGCCTTTCTGGAGACCTTCCGCAATGCCTTCCGTGCGTATCAGGAGTATGAAAAGAAACAGGTTCATGAATGAATCGAAAACATTTCGCTTATGAAAAACTATTGGAAAATATTATACAATGGCATAATACCTGGAAACCCGGTGTTTGTCCTTCTTTTAGGAATGTGTGCTACCTTGGGCACCACCTCTACCGCCTACAACGGACTAATGATGGGGATAGCTACAGGCGTGGTGCTGGTGTGCTCAAACGTTGTGATATCATTACTTAAGAATCTCGTGCCCGACAAGGTACGCATTCCGGCATATATCGTAGTAATCGCCACCTTTGTCACAGTACTTCAGCTTGCCGTCAATGCATGGCTGCCATCACTGAACTCCTCTTTAGGGATATTCATTCCCCTTATAGTCGTGAACTGCATCCTGCTCGGAAGAGCAGAGGCCTTCGCCGGAAAGAACGGCCTACTACCCTCCCTGCTTGATGGAATAGGCACCGGCATAGGTTTCTCGATAGCCCTCGTGCTTCTTGGAGGTGTCCGTGAGATACTTGGCACAGGAGCAATATTCGGATTCCATATCTTTCCGGAAGATTACGGCATGCTCCTCTTCATACTCGCACCAGGAGCATTCATAGCACTTGGATATCTTATTGCAATCGTCAACAAAATACGTAAGACATGCTGACATACATCTCAATCATAATAACAGCGATATTCATCAACAATATCGTTTTCTCACAGTTTCTTGGCATATGCCCGTTTCTTGGAGTATCAAAAAGAATCAGTTCTGCTCTTGGCATGGGTGCCGCCGTGACATTCGTAATCACAATAGCCACCACCGTAGCATGGCTGCTGCAGACATATGTGCTCAACCCTCTCGGACTGCAATTTCTCCAGACAATAGTCTTTATACTTGTCATAGCCTTCCTTGTGCAGCTTCTCGAAATTGTAATGAAGAAGACAGTGCCCTCACTCTACCAGGCGTTAGGAGTATTCCTGCCACTAATCACAACAAACTGCGCAGTGCTCGGTGTAGCGATACTTGTCATCCAGAAAGGCTTTAATCTGATGGAGGCTCTCACATATGGAATCTCCACATCCGTCGGATTCACACTTGCCCTGTGGATTTTCGCAGGAATTCGAGAACAACTTGAACTGACCTCCATCCCCAAAGCATTGCGCGGAGTGCCTATCGCACTCATCTGTGCCGGCATCCTTGCCATGGCCTTCATGGGATTCTCTGGAATCAAATTCTAAAAACATCCATAGTGAATGCCGGCCATGAAGCCACGACATCGTTGCATTTCGCAAACGTCTTACGCCTCTTTTGCGCAGATCGCACATGACTACAAGTTGCCCTCCAATCATATTTCAAGGTGATATTATACATCTTTTTACACGGCTGACGCATCTTAAATAAACTTAACGGCTATTTACCAATACAAACAGGATAATGACCGTTATCATAGTATG
>JAIDXM010000081.1 GCA_029058745.1 Muribaculaceae bacterium | reverse complement strand
CTGAAACATGGCCATTATGCCCTCGTTTTAATCTATTTTGACGGAAAGATGCCTAATACGTTTTAGAGGAAAGTTAATTAAAAAAAAGAGGCCATTCCATCCTTATCCCTCACTATTTTCATCTATTATCAAGATTTTTATTAACTTTGCAATTCAAAGCTGACGTAGCCGGGACTTCCGGAACATCGCCACGCCTTGAAACAGGTAGTTTCCATATAACCATAATTAGCTATAGAAGAATGAAATCTTACAAAAAAATCATCCTTACGCTTCTTGTTGCGATTTGCACAATGGGCGTAGCAAATGCCCAGTTCCGTTTCGGTGTGAAGGCAGGTCTTAACATCAACAGCCTCCACCTCAACAGTCTTCAGGAAAATTTCGATAAAGACAACCATTGCGGCTACACCCTCGGCGTGATGACGGAATTCCAGGTTCCCATAATCGGCCTCGCGTTCGACCTATCCGCGATGTACACCCGCATGAACTCTGACCTCGACAGCACTGTACCGTCGGAAGAGGATGTGGCCTACAACAAGAACTTCCTCGAGATTCCTTTGAACCTGAAATACAAAATCGGTCTCCCGATTGTGGGAAGCATCATCACCCCCTACATCTTCACCGGCCCATCTTTCGCAATCAAACTCGACAAGAACTCTCTCGACGCGATCAAGACAAAGACATGCCAGGTGGCTTGGAATCTTGGTGTCGGTGTGGAGCTCGTGAAACATCTCCAGATTTCCGGTTCATATGGCTTCGGAATGAACAATGTGGCTGAATTCACCGGACTCGTCAACACCGAGAAAGTAAAGGTTAAGAACAATTACTGGACTGTCACCGCAGCGTGGCTCTTCTGACCACTCGTCTGGCCGTGACATACATACTCAAGATATATGTTTAGGAAAATAATTATCCTGACAACGTTATTGGCAGCCGCTCTCTCGGCCTCGGCGGAATTCCGCTGGGGACCGACTGCGGGTGTCAACTTCTCGACATTCCATTGGAAACAGAAACTGACCGATACCAAAGGACTCACCGGCGGACAGGTCGGCGTGTTGGGCGAACTCATGATTCCGGGCATCGGATTCGGAATCGATATCGGACTGCGATACAACGCGCATGGCGCCAACGTGAATTTCGGAGACTTCCCCGTCTGGAGCTCCGACGGAATCAAGAATCAGGATGTCTGGATGCATGTCCTCGAAATTCCTTTCAACCTGAAGTTCAAATGGACGAGAATGAACGGTTTCGAGCAATATCTCGCGCCATTTGTATTCGGAGGCCCCGTATTCTCCTTCGACATCGCCCACAACAAGCAACCGGCGCTTGAGCGTCCCGGAGCATACGTATCCATGCAATGTGGCGCGGGCGTGGAGCTTTTGGAACGATATCAGCTCTCCGCCGGTTATTCCTGGGGTATCAGCTACGAGATTCGCACAATTAAGCTTGACAACTATTCCGCCCAACCGAGGGGATGGTTTATCAATCTGGCTTATTTATTCTGACACTCTTACGTTTTGTTTGCCGAGGTCATACTTCCGCTGCCGCTCTATTCCACCTTCACATATTCCATACCTGACGATATGGCGACGGAGGTGCAGATCGGTTCGCGTGTTCTCGTCCAGTTCGGCAAAAAGAAATACTACACGGCCATTGTCGAGGCAATCCACTCCGACCCGCCTAAGGGTTATGAGGTGAAACCCGTGATGGCTGTGCTCGACTCTTCTCCTATAGTCCGTTATCCACAGCTCAAACTCTGGCGCTGGATAGCGGACTATTATCTTTGTACCCCCGGTGAAGTATTCAAAGCGGCGGTCCCGACAGGGCTCAAACCGGAAAGCGAGACCTATCTTTCGCTGAATCCGGACTATACACCCGACGACTCGTCACCTTTCAGACTCTCCGAACGCCAGGCCATAATCATTCAGCTCCTGCAACAGAACAAACGGATGAGAATCTCGGAAATTGAAGCCGAAACAGGTCTCAAGAGTATTGCCGCGCCTGTCAATATACTCCTCGAACAAGGGATTGTGGAAATCGACGAGAAGGTGGTGGAACGCTATCGGCCGAAGAAACAGACCTTCGTGAAACTGAAGTTCGAACGCGGCGACAACAATCGCCTTCATGAATGCTTCGGACTTCTTTCAAGGTCACGGCAACAGGAGAAAACACTCATAGCATATCTCGACCTCTCCGGATGGCTCAACAATGGAGCATCTCTACGCGAAGTGGAGAAGGAAAGACTACTCTCCACTGCCGGGGTTTCTCCGGCTGTCCTGAAAGCCCTTATCGACAAGGGGATAATGGAATCTGTCAGGAAAAGCGTCAACAGATTCGCTCCTGATTACACAGTATCCGACGTAAACCTATCCCCTCTTTCCGTTGCCCAAAAGAATGCTCTCGCTGAAATCAAAAGCGGATTCCGGACCCTTCCGATTATGCTCCTTCACGGAGTCACCGGAAGCGGCAAAACCGAAATCTATACTCATCTGATTGAAAATGTCCTGAACGATGGCAATCAGGTTCTTTTCCTGGTGCCTGAGATTTCGTTGACCACACAGCTTTCCGACAGGCTGAAGAAGGTGTTCGGGAAGCGTCTCCTCGTGTATCATTCCAAATTCTCCGACTCCGAACGTGTTGACATATGGAATCGACTCCTCTCCTCTGCGGAGCCGATTGTGGTGCTTGGCGTAAGGTCGTCGGTGTTCCTCCCTTTCGCGAGACTCGGACTCGTGATTGTTGACGAGGAGCATGAGTCTTCATTTAAGCAATACGACCCGGCTCCTCGCTATAACGCACGCGACGCAGCCCTGGTGCTGGCGAATATGCACGGGGCAAAATCCCTGCTCGGGTCCGCCACGCCTTCCGTCGAGACTTATTTCAAGGCCACTAATGGAAAATACGGACTCGTGACACTCTCCGAACGCTTCGAGGGCGCCACAATGCCTGATGTGGAGATTGTGGATATGGCTGCCATGAGAAAGAAAAAGGAAGTGAAGGGAATCCTTTCTTCCTCTCTCAGGAAAAGGATTCTTGACGCTATGGCCGACCATCGACAGGCTATCCTATTCCAGAACCGAAGGGGCTTCGCGCCTGTCGTGGTGTGCGACCAATGCGGATGGAGCCCTAAATGCCTGAATTGCGACGTCTCGCTCGTCTATCACAAAAACATGGCACTCCTGAGGTGTCATTATTGCGGATTCTCCCAGATGTTGCCCAAGCTCTGCCCGGCATGCGGACAGAACAGTGTGCGTATATTCGGATATGGCACTGAACGCATCGCGGAGGAAATGCACATGGAATTCGAGGGATTCCGGGTGGCCCGCATGGATCTCGACACTACCCGCAACAAGGATGCATACCAGGAAATCATCGAGGAGTTCGCACGTCATGAGACCGATATTCTTGTCGGAACGCAGATGGTGTCGAAAGGTCTTGATTTCAGCGACGTCAGGGTTGTTGGTGTCTTGAATGCCGACACTCTACTCAACTTCCCTGATTTCAGAAGCAACGAGAGGGCCTTCAATATGCTTGAGCAGGTGGCCGGACGTGCCGGACGACGAAAGGAGAAAGGGTGTGTCGTAATCCAGACAGTCAATCCGGAACATGAGGTGCTACGTTATGTAAAGACCCACGACTATAACGCATACTATGACTCGGAGATTGCCGACAGGAGACGTTTCGCATACCCCCCCTTCACCAGAGTCATAAACATATTCCTGAAAAACAAGGATAGCGTCACCTGCGACAGGGCCGCCGTCGCCTACTCCATGGCTCTACGGAATGTATTTGGAGAGCGCGTTCTCGGCCCTGAAAAGCCATTCGTCTCGCGGGTCGCCACATGGTATATGCAGTCCATAATGCTTAAGGTCGAGGCCGGAGCCTCCATGAAAAAAGTGAAAGATCTTCTCCGCCAGATTCTCGCCTCCATTTCCATGAACCCGGACATAAAGTCATCTATAATCTACTACGATGTCGATCCGGTATAATCCCCCTCCACCGACCCATCTATTCTACCCCTCTCCTATTCCCGAAAAATAAAACCACACAAAGACACATCGCCCCCTCCTCAGTATGCCAATAGGGACGCAAAAGCATAACCCTGCTTTACAGTATTGTTATACAACGAGTGTCATCGACCCGAAGGATTTAAGTGGTATTGAAAAAGCACATCCCCTATATACGATGTAATCAACCGGATTCCTCATGATTATGCCTACAGTTTTGTGAAAAAGGTGCATATCGAAATCACATACCTTCTGCACTTAAAGGGGGATGAGGTCGCGAAGGAAATCATTCTCGGCAACGGTAGCGGAATAAAACTTTCAAGGACAAAAACATACGATGTGGTTTTAAGAATATACGACATGATTTTCGGGGAAATCAACTGAAAACCCGAAGATTTCATAAGTGAAGAGGAGTTCGAGAACGTCTGAAGTCTATATTGACGCTGACATGTACTCACGGAAAGGTGTGCCTTGGTGACGCACGGCTCCTTCATCCCCACATAATATGGAATGTGGATGAAGGAGCCGTGAGCAATATGGGTTGCGAATGTGGAGAGGATTTTGTAATTTCGCATTTATAAAAAACATCTGAAATGACCGACACCACGAACGCATCCCTCCACAACGATTTTGACAGGTTGCATCTCTGGCACCCTTATACTGGCACCCATAACCCGTTGCCGACCTACATGGTTGACCATGCGGAAGGCGCGGAGATTGTTCTCTCCGACGGCACAAGGCTTATCGACGGCATGTCGTCGTGGTGGTGTGTTATCCACGGCTACAATCATCCCCGCCTAAACGCCGCGATAGAGAGGCAACTCAAGAAAATGAGCCACGTGATGTTCGGAGGATTCACCCACCGACCCGCCGTGGAACTCGGAGAGAAGCTCCTTGAAATCCTTCCTCCCTCAATGAACCACATTTTCTATGCCGACTCCGGCTCTGTGGCTACGGAAGTTGCCATGAAAATGGCTGTCCAGGCGCAGAATAACAGCCGCCGAACGAATTTCGCGACTATCAGGAGCGGCTATCATGGCGATACGTGGAATGCCATGTCGGTATGCGATCCTGTCACCGGTATGCACGGAGCGTTCGGTCCGGCATTGCCCATCAGGTTTTTCGCTGACGCGCCGTCCTGCAAGTTCGGTGAGGAATGGAATCCCGAATCTTTCACTCCCATGCAGAGAATACTCGACGAGCATTCCGACGAGATTGCAGGGGTGATTCTCGAACCCATTGTCCAGGGTGCCGGGGGCATGAGATTCTATCATCCTCAATATCTCCGCGAACTTCGCCGTGCTTGCGACGAGAAGGGGGTATTGCTGATTTTCGATGAAATCGCCACCGGATTCGGACGGACAGGAAAACTCTTCGCATGGGAACATGCCGGAGTGGAACCGGACATCATCTTGATTGGCAAATGTCTCACAGGAGGATACATGACATTCTCGGCTGTCGCCACAAGTGCGAAAGTTGCCGAGATGATTTCATCGGGAGAAGCGGGAGTGATGATGCACGGACCGACTTTCATGGGAAATCCCCTCGCATGCGCTGTCGCTTTGGAATCAATCAACCTTCTTCTTGAATCGCCGTGGCAGGAACGCATCGCAAGAATCGAGGAAATCATGAATGAGCGTCTCGCTCCTGCCAAAGAATTACCCAACGTGCGTGAAGTGAGGATTCTCGGCGGGATAGGAGTAATTGAGGTGGAACAATATGTGGATTGCGGAGAGTTTCAGAAACGTTGCGTGAATGAGGGTGTGTGGATCCGTCCGTTCGGACATAACTGCTACATCATGCCTCCCTACCTGGCAGTAAGCGACAGCCAGGTTGAGAGACTATGTGACGCACTTGTGAAATTAGTCAAAGAGATGCCATGTCAAAAATAAGCGAGATATTATCTTCCCTAAGCAACGAGAACAGACTGCGCCGTATACCCAATGAGACCGGAGACGGCATGCTTGACCTGTCGTCCAACGACTATCTGTCGCTCGGCCTACGCTGCGACGAATTCCGGGAGGAATTTCTTGACCGTTTTTCAGACGCCGCATTCTCTTCGTCGGCATCGCGTCTTCTGTCCGTGAGGCAGAGACACCATAACAATCTGGAAGAGTATCTCTCCACCCTTTATGGGAAACCGGCGTTGCTTTTCAATTCCGGCTACCATGCCAATGTGGGATGCGTTGGAGCCCTTTCTCTTCCATCCTCACTTTTCATCTGCGACAAACTTATCCATGCATCCGTGGTGGATGGCCTGCGTATGGCCGGAAGCGAATTCAAGCGTTTTCCTCACAACGACACCAAAAAGCTACGGATGATTCTTGAGAGAGAGTGCGGGAAACATGACAGAACGATAGTTATCGTCGAATCAATCTACAGTATGGATGGAGACCTCGCCCCTCTTCAAGAACTCATAACCATAAAGAAAGAATATCCGGAGGTCCTGTTATACGTGGATGAGGCACACGCTTTCGGCGTGAGGGGGCCAAGAGGTCTTGGACTAACGGAGGAGCTGGACATAATCAATGACATCGACCTTATAATAGGGACATTCGGGAAAGCAGCCGCATCGGCGGGGGCTTTCGCGGTATGCTCCGAGGATTTGAAATCATTGCTCATAAACACTGCCCGTCCATTCATATTCTCCACTGCCATTCCTCCTGTCAACGTGGCATGGACACATCTCATGGTGGAAAAAATCACCGGGATGGAGACTGAGAGAAAAAATCTCGCGCAGATATCCCGCTTTTTTTCTGAAAACATCGAATGCATATCAGGCACACTTACCGGCTCGGAATCACAGATTATCCCCTACATTACCGGAGACGCGGCCAAAGCCATATCAGTCGCCGCCGCACTCCGCGAGAAAGGGATAATAGCACTCCCTATAAGGCGCCCCACCGTTCCTCCCGGAGGAGAGCGCATACGTTTCTCGCTCGGCGCGACAATGACTGAAGAAATTCTCCGGCCTGTGTTGGATTTATTAGAAAACCTTAGAAATGAGATATGAACTTACCACTGACTCAGGAGAAGCACGGCTTATACTGATTTTCGCAGGATGGGGCACTGACGCCTCTTTCTACTCACATATCTCTGTGACGGGATACGACACTATGGTGGTGTGGGATTACTCTGACCTGGATTTCCCTATCTACATCCTCGACCGTTACCACACGGTGTGTCTTTTCGCATGGTCGCTTGGCGTATTTGCCGCCACTGCCGCCATTCCATTCGACAGACTTTCAATGGCAATCGCCATAAACGGCACTGAGCATCCTGTTGACAACGCCCTCGGCATACCCGAATCTATCTATAATGGCACCGAAGAGTCGCTCGACGTCAGAAATCTGATGAAGTTCCGCCGCCGCATGTCCGGGAAGTCATACAACCTCCTTAAGGACCGATTTAAGGAATTTCCAATCTCTGAACTGAAAAAAGAATTGGAGTACATACGTATGCGGTCGGCTGAAAATTATAGCTGCGGGAAATGGGACAGCGTATATATATCGGACAATGACTCCATATTCCCTCCTGCCAACCAGAAGTTGGCATGGGAATCTCATCCAAGCATTCCGGAAATAAAGCACATAGACGAGTCCCATTATATTGACATATACAATGTCGTGAAAGGCGCTATCCCTGCCTACAACAAGGTAGGAGAACGCTTCAGACGCGCAATGTCCACATACGATGACAATGCTGCGGCACAGAAGAATATAGCATCGCATCTTGTGGAAATGATGCCATCAATAAAGATTGAAAGAGCCCTTGAGATTGGTCCGGGAAGCGGACTGCTCACCAATCTTTTCGCAGAAAAGTATTCACCTTCAGAGATCGACTTCATTGATCTTTACCCGCTTCCGGAATACAAGGTCGCCCCTTCAGAAAAATACCACACCGGAGATGCTGAGGAATGGATGGAAAATGCCGCCAACGACCGGGATGGTGTGTATGACGCGATAGTGTCTGCATCCGCCATTCAGTGGTTTGTAAATCCCCGACGATTCCTGAGAAACGCTTTCCGGCTTCTTAAGCCTGGAGGAATTCTTGCCTGCTCAAGTTTCTTGCCCGGCAATCTGAAGGAGCTGTTGCCGGTAAATCCGTATGGACTTGTTTACCGAACGGAAAAGAATCTGCGCGAAATGCTCTCTCAAGATTTTGAGAATGTCGCTATTGAGAGCGAAGAGATTGTCCTTGAATTCGAGTCAACACGCGAACTATTGAAACACATAAAATACACAGGGGTAGGAGGTTCATCTGCCAAAGGCAATACCCTCCGCTCCCTTCTCAGCAATATCCCTTCTAATCTCACATACCGACCCATATATTTCACTGCACGCAAAAACGCTCACTGACTTCCGGATATCGACAATCATATCTCAAAGCAGATATGTACCTCCCTATTCGCGAAAGTCATCAAACGTCTCGCATAAACTATAGCAGAGGAATGTCTCTACGACAAAAGTAGCCATACCCCACCCTCTGTCAAACCATCTACAAGCCTGACCGTTGACTCCATGATATAAAAGGTATATAATAAATATTTTTCGTCCACGAAACTTTCCGTACTGAATCTGCACCTAACAGAGCAAACAAACACAATCAACAGCATGACAGATTCACAAATAACCGAAGATAGTTTTGCCTCAGTCATCGAGCGGCATTCCGGAATCATCAATAAGGTCTGCTATTTCTATTCTTCTGAAAAATTGCTTTTTGATGATATCCGACAAGAAATATATGTCAATATCTGGTTGGGATTAAAATCATTCCGAGGTGACAGCAAAATATCAACCTGGATTTATCGGGTGGCCGTGAACTCGGCTCTCATGGCTCTGCGCTCGTCTAAATCAACAATCGAGACCGTGTCGCTTGATTTCTGCATGTATGAACTTTCCTCCGAGTTTGACGATGCCCAAAAGGAAAACCTTCGTGTCCTGCATTCTGTAATCAACAGTCTTGATGATATCGAAAAAGCTGTCATTCTCATGTGGCTCGACGGATACTCGTATAACGAAATAGCCGATACCATCGGACTTAAACGAAACACCGTAGCCATAAAGATTCACCGTATCAAAGACAAACTCTCAAAACAAATATAATATGCAACTCGACGAACTAAAAAATAGTATGTCAACGCTTGAGCAGGTGCTCGCAAAGACAAACACCGGAATTATGATTAACGTGTCGGCTTCTGAATCCGCCAAGACAAAGATACTCAGGAAATATCGTCAGAATATTATTTCCTGTGCCATTATTGCAATAGTGTTCGGATTGCTTTGGATTGGCAACGTCAATAATGATAAACTGCCTAATTTCATTAAGGCATTTATTTCCATACTAAATGCCTTTGCGGCCATCTGGTATATCTTCTTATTTTCCATGCTGAAGAAAATCGACATCGCTTGTTCCTCACCGGTAGCTCTATTTAAAAAGACTGCCACTCTCAAGCTTCTCAATCTAACAGGCGAAATATTAATGGGAATCGCAATCGTGATACTGTTCACACTCTTTTTCCAACATTTATGGTTGCATAAATATTCTACGGCATTTTGGACAACCGCAATCACTTTGGCAATAAGCCTGGCCATTAGCGCGATATATATAATTCCCAAATACCTGAAACTGTTCCGTGACCTCAATTCTATAAAGTAACCAACAATCCTGATTTTCCTAAAAAGCCGCCCTAATCCGGGCGGCTTTTTCATATGCTCTGAGATCTTTATTTTCGACACAACAGAAACGGCCACGATTCATAAGATTAACCTCTCGAAGCATTCGGGGAGCTGTCACCAAACATGGCAACAGCCCCCCAAATACCTCTTTACAGGGATTCCCTGATTTCATCAATCTCTCTATCGGAAAGAGCCGTGGCATTTCTAACCAAATCATTGTCCAGTCCCATCGATATCAACTTGACTGCAATCGCTCTAATGCCTTCCGCTCGCCCTTCTGCTCGCCCTTCCGCTCGTCCTTCCGCTCGTCCTTCCGCTCGCCCTTCCGCTCGTCCTTCACTCAACCCTTCCTCTCGGGCTGTGTTCAGCACATCATCCTGAACCCTGATATTGTCTATATGGGCTTCATAGGCCTTCTTTTCCTTTGGTGACATCGACATATACTTCAACTTCTCCATTACGCCTCGAAGGCCGGGGGTGCGTGTGTTCTCTTTGACCTTGCCGGTTTTCAGATAATCCATCCATTCATCCAATGGAGATTCCGGTATCTTGTCATATGAGTTCACCCTTACCAGGTAATATTCCGGAAAAACCTCCCTGGGACGATGTGTGACTATTACTCCTTCCTCCTTGGTATTGACATACAATTCATTGCCGGTATGTATCCCCTTGAACTGAGTCTCACCATGGTAAACATAATCATCACCTCTTCCATAGTCACAATATAACAAACTTATGGAATACACCTTTTTTACCTGGTCGTAATTATCTCCAATACTGATATGCTCTGTGATTGCCTTACATGTGCCATATAGAATCCTCTGCAGATAATAGAGCTGACGGCTGAGCTGTACCTCTATGAGGATTATATGACCATGGGAGTTCTTGGCCTTGATGTCAACCCTGTTGAATTTATCCGAGTCGCTTTCCTGGTTACTTTCGCTCTCAAGAAGCTCCACTATTCTGACATCATCTCCAAGAAGAACCGTCAGGAATCCCTCAAGTATATCAAAATTCGCCTTATCTCGAAGCATATGCTTCATGGCCCAATCAAACCTTATGTAGGTAGAATCATTATACATACCGTCAACTTTTTGTTTACATCACAAAGATAAAAATTTTTTACCGAATTCTTTTATATTTGTATAGCATTTCCTTAAAAAAATAGGGAAGTGCTGACAGCATTTACCTACTAAACCCTTTCTCTGCCTCCCAGAAGTCACACTGCCAGGATAAACAATCCCATCTCAAAGCCGAATAACATTTCTGCCGGGACGGAGGGTATAGGTCAAGACAGACGGAACAAGTGGATTTCCTGATATATCAAGTGGATTTCCGGGTGATTTGAATTTCCCGCATACTCCTTCCGGAATCGTGATTTCATATTCCACTTTCCCATTCTCAATCCGCCATGATGACTCAACACGTCCCTGTGGAATATCGAGCCATCCTGATGCGTGAGTCAAGGAGCCGGAAAAGTCCGGTTCCGGAGCAACCATGACTGTCCCATCGGGAAGCACATTAATACCCAAAGAACGGGTCAAGAGCCAGTTGCCCACAGAACCGAACGAATAGTGATTGAAGGAATTCATGCTGTTGTTTTTTCCAAATCCATTTTTATGGGTATAAGAGTCAAGACGCTCCCAAACGGTAGTGGCTCCCTGAGTCACAGGATAAAGCCATGAAGGATAACCCGTACTGGTGAGCATCATATAAGCCATCTCCGGATGTCCGGACTTTGACAAGGCCTCCAGAATCCATGCGGTCCCGATAAAACCAGTCATTAGAGAATATGGCTGACAAACCGTTCCGTCATCGGCGATATTATGCCGCTTGACAGTGTTAAGGAAATTTCCGACAAATACAGTATCATCATATATGCCCATTGCTATCGGAAGCGCGTATGACACCTGGGTGTCAATCTCCTTGCCGACATTAGATTCGTCAAATCGGGAATAAATGGTCTTTCCTGTTATCTTGTCAACATAATTGTCTGCAAAAAAAGCTTTCCGGACATCCCGCAATTCCTCATATCGTATGGCTCCCTCCTCATCTCCAAGAATATCCGCCACCTGTCTCATTATTTCAAGGTCGAAGATAAAGTAACATTCCCAAAGGAGTGACTTGTCTGTCCTTTTATATTCAGGACTCAACCAGTCGGCAAGGTCGCCCCACGCCCTGTCCTGCACAATAATGCCTGTGGCAGGGTCAATGGTTTCTGAGAGAATATATTCGACATACCTCTTCATCGAGGGATAATGCTCTCGAAGCAGTTCAATATCGCCATACTGTCGATAACATTCCCATGGCACAGTTATTCCGGCACTACCCCAAAGAAGGCCCCCGAACCCGAATCCGGTGGGAGCTACATCAGGATATTTACCGTTATCCTTCTGACAATCCCGAACTGACGCAAGATACTGACGCAACAATGCAGAAATGTCGGCCATCTTGGTGGCTGTAGGTGCAAAAACGGAGATATCGCCCATCCATCCAAGACGCTCGTTGCGTTGCGGGCAGTCTGTTGGAAGTGATATGAAATTACTGAGAGAGGACCATTCAATATTCTTCCAAAGACGGTTTACGAGAGTGTCGGAACATTCATAATGCGCCTTGAACCTATGGATAGAACTTACGGGAATAGCCATCACTGAATCCAACGGCAAAGGTGCTTCTATGCCGGTTATCTCCATAAACCGATAGCCATGAAGGGTAAACCGTGGCGAGAACGACTCTTTTCCGGTTCCGGACGCACGATAGATGTCGCGGCACATTGCCGCACGCAAGTTTTCGGTCATTATCATTCCTGCATTTGCGGCATACTGCTCCATATCGGGATAAAGCACCTCAGCATATCGCATAGTCACTTCCTGCCCCTTATCAAGATTCACAAAACGGACAAGTGGCAGAGCCGCCATGTTCTGTCCAAAATCATAGACATACACTCCAGGACGAGGTTCTCTCATTGATACGGCTTTCAGAGTGTCAACCGCAATTACCCTATCGCCATAGGTCTCTCTAATATCAACGTCAGTCCAATTCCCTAATGGATTATTTACAGTTGAGTCAACAGCAATCTCCACAGCAGGTTTCCAATCCGAGCCTCTCACGCCATTGCGAGATGCATCATAAACTTCCCCTTGAAAGAAACTGCCTTCCACCAGAGGCCCGTCAGTATTATATTTCCACGATTCAGGCGATGTCACAATCATGTCAATTGTGCCGTCGCTATATTCAATCTTAAGTTCGGCGATAAATGACTGCCTGTCGCCAAAAAAATTCCAATTATCCCCAACGAATGTGGAACCTCCGCTCCACCACCCCTCCGCAAGCTGTGCGACAACCTCGTTGTCACCGTCTATCAGGAATGGAGTCACATCAAAGCTATGATAAAGATGTGTCTTATCATACTGTGTAGATCCCGGATAAAAATAATCATCACTGACACGGCATCCATTTATATACAAGTCATATATCCCCCTTGCGGTGGCATTGGCCGATGCACGTCTCACCCTCTTTCCAACAGGTAAGGAAAACGTTGTCATCACCTGCGGCATAGAGCGTATTTCAAACGGGATGACTGACGTGGCGGTGTATTCTCCCGGCACTCTATAAATCACATTCCCGGGTCTTCTGAAATTACGTATTTCTATGTTTGCTATACTGGCATTACTGTTTTCCTGTATTTGGACCGCCATTCCGGCAAGCACCGGAAATGCCAGATAGTCTCCTCCATTGCCGACAGGGTTCAATCCCACTTTCCCAATCATGTCTCCATTGAGAACAATTTCCGTATTTCCAAGATTGGACATGACTGAAAGATGATTTATTCCATCAATAATCTTACACTCTTTGAAAGACACCAAAGGCACGGTCCCGTTGTCGTCCGGATGATAGCCATAGCGGTAAACAGAAACGATGCCCTCTCCGGAAAGCTCAATTCTTATCCCCGTGGAATCCTTGGGATTCTGAAGATTATAGATATTCAAGTTACGGTTCATAAGACGAGGGTCATTGGCGCCATATACAATTGAACATGTGTCACGAGGCGACATCTCCACATCACAATCAATACGGAACACCGGAAGATAATCAGGATAAAACGGCATACAATCACCTGGAGCTCCAATCCATTTCGCATCCTCAAAGACCCCGGCAAACGCCGTAAAAGACAAAATACCAAGTAACGTAAGCAGAAAACATTTCATAACATCAGATTCTTTATCGTGTCGGTTAAACACACGGAAACTATAACGGTGTTTTATTCTTGATACGGTATCTACTAAAGTTTATAGTCAACTCACAAAATAAATGTGTATTTTATACCTGTGCGAATCCTACATGCCAAAGGCATGTCCCTACCCTCTGAAATGCACAAATACTTTCTGTTTCGACTATAAATGACGTCTCAAGACAGTCGCAAAGTTAACGAAATAATCCTGACCACACAAACGCAAATGCACATGTTGAAATTCTAAAGAAACGTTGCACGCCGGAATCACTTTCGCTCATACCGACGCGCAACGCCTTACCAATAGACGGCGACCGCCAATTCATATTCTACCTGTTACATATTTTACCTGCAATATCTTTCTTTTACAACATATATACATCCTTCAGTCTGCCATCAATTGTAACCTTCGTTCTGATTTAGGTTTGGATTAATGTCGCGGTCACTCTGAGGGATAGGCCAATAACGGTTGTGGCTATCCCATGTTCGGGTCTCGAACCGATAATAGCAATTCTCATCCACTGCAGAGCTTCCCTTATAGTTCCTTGCATTCGGGTCGTCAGAAAGTTTCACTCCAGTAAAGGTATGGTTCAACTCTTTCATTGCGATTCCCCAACGCAATACATCGAAATAACGCAAACCCTCAAAAGCGAGTTCCACCCGCCGTTCTGCCCTGACCGCCTTTCTTACAGCATCCTGATTGTAAAGATCTGTCTTTGAATATGCGGGAAGGCCTACCCGGTCGCGAATATCGTTGATTGTCTTGTCAAGGACATCCTGCGTGACACTACCCGGATTCGCCTCGTTAAGAGCCTCTATGTAACTGAGAAGCACCTCCCCGTATCGCATAATCGGAGTGTAGGTATAGGTGTCACCAAGAGAATTTGTTATGGATGGGTCGCATGCTTTCTTAGGACAATAGCCGTTGAACAAGGCGAAACGATTGTAGGAATCACTTGTACCGGGTCCTTTGAAGCAATCATATATTGTCTCATTGAATTTAGTGCCGGGATAGCTTCCAACAGGTGGGAGGAAAACAGAAGCGTAGAGACGAATATCTCGATTCATATACGGGTCATTATCATCATATACGACAGACTCCTCTATCGACTTTCCATCTGTGCAAAAATAAGCTTTCACGAGTTCATTATAGACGGCAAACTGATGCCAGCCTCCCACGCACTCAGGATAAAGGTACTGATAACGGGAGTTGGTGTACTTGTCCTTTATACCCATTATGCAGAAAATCATTTCCGGACTCGACTCTCCTCCATTCTGAAAAAGTTTCTCATAGCTGTCTATGCCATTCCGGCGGTCGAGTTCAAATCTTGCACTCTTCATCACATCATCAAGGACTGACGCAGCGTCTCCGAAACGTTCCTGAGCAAGATATAAACGACTCAGAAGCACCCTTGCTCCATTTCGCGAGATCCGACCGTAATCGTCTCCCTCATAAACCTCCGGAAGAGCCTCAATCGATTCAAGCAAATCTGCCTCAACCTGCCTGTAGATGTCTGCCTGAGATGTCTGTGCTATGGTATTTGCCTCGTTCACGGAGAGTGTCTTCAATGGCATAGGGGCATCCTTGAAATAGAATGCAAGATTGAAAAAGAAATAGGCACGGAGTGTCTTCATCTCCGCTATCATGGCATTCCTCTCTCCCTCATCCATCGGACAATTTACGATATTCTGCAGGAAATTGTTGTATTTATATATCTGCTTATATGCGTTTCCCCAATACCAACGGATATTGCCATTAGTGGCAGTAGTGTTCACGCTTGCCATATTGGTGCTGAAGCTTTCCTTCTCTGTTCCGTTGCCTCCTGCAAAATCAAGATACAACAGACCCTGTGGGGTGTCAAAGGAATCATGCGACCATCCTGTCTGGAAACGATAACAACCAACGAGTGCAAGCTTTGCATCTTTCTCATTTCTCCAGAATTCCTCGTTCGCGGTTTCCTGTGTATTAAACTTGTCGAGCTCGTCACTGCATCCACCGACAATCATCGATGATACACAGAACAGGAGACCTGCCGAAATATTTATAAACTTATATTGACTATTCATAGCTACAGAATTTTAAAACTTGAAATTGAAACCGAATGAATACACAGCCGTCACCGGATAGAAAGAAGGAGAGTCGCCGGTGCCGATTTCATTTTCAGGATCCCATCCTTTATAGAACTTATTGAATGTATGAAGGTTGTCGCAACTAACATAAAGACGGATATTTTCAAAACCAATCTTCTTGGTGACATTCTTAGGAATTGTGTAACCAAGAGTGATATTCTTGATTCTCAAGAAACTTGCATCCCTCACCCAATAGTCGGAAGTCTGAAGATTAGGATTGTTCATATTGAGAGTCTCCACTCGCGGATACTCGGCCCATTTGTTAGGGTTATCCACAGTCCAGCAATTGTCAGCCTGCCACCTCTGAATCTGACCGCCGTTATAGAATGCGTAAGCCATATATGAACCAATCAGTCGCTTGTGTCCCCCCACTCCCTGAAATAAAGCTGAGAAATCGAAACCTCCATATTGGACTGTAAGAGTCATTCCGTAGTAGAACTTCGGAGTGGTGCTTCCGAGTATTGTACGGTCATGGTCTGCATCGACCTTATTATCTCCGTCAAGGTCCACATATCTTACATAACCTGGTTTTAATGACCCCTTATCTACAATCTGGTCGGGAGCAGCATCTATTTCGGATTGATCCACGAACAGTCCGTCTGTCTTGTAACCGTATATAATGCCAAGAGGCTCTCCAACGATACGACCCTCATTAATTTGTCGCGATGCCCCGTCTGAGAGTTTTTCGACGGAATTCCTTACCCACGTAAAGTTTGGAGAAACGGAAAAATGGAACTTGTCGCCAATATGTCCGTTATATGTGAGATTGACTTCCACACCTGTATTTGACACCGCACCGACGTTTGTATTTCCGACATCGTTGCCAAGAATATCTGTTTTTGCAACCGATGAAAGGATGTCGGATGTATATTTGTAGAAATAATCGATTGTCGCGGATAGACGGTTATTCCAAAAGCTTATGTCAAGTCCGACATCTGTAATACGGGTCTTTTCCCAGCTGATATCTGGGTCGTTGAACGGACCTGAGATTGCGCCTGGAGTGAGTTGCGACGGGTTTCCAAGAGGGTAATTAAACCCATACCAATAAGTCTGCTGATATGCGTAAGCGCCGATGTTCTGGTTACCCAATGTGCCGTGAGAAACACGAATCTTGAGATTATTCATCACCTCTCCAAGCCTGCTATCAAGCCAAAAAGACTCCTCTGAAACGCGCCAGGCAGCAGACACTGATGGGAAAAGGCCCCAACGTCTATGTTTGGCGAAATGAGAGGAACCGTCATAACGAAGATTTGCCTCAAAGAGATAACGGTCATCGAAATTATAGTTCACTCTTCCAAAATAAGACATGAGTGCTGATTCAGTAAGAGAACTCATATTGGAAGCAGAAGCCGCATCACCAGAAACAAGCTCACTAAGACTTGTTGTAGGGAATGTATTGCGATAGCCCTGAAGATACTTATCATTCCAGGACTCGAACGAATAACCTGCAAGTACATTCAGGTTATGTTTCCCTAACGACTTATCATACTGCAACAGCACCTCTATGTTTGAATAAGTATTGTTGTTATCCGAAATTGTCAGGGTTGTCGGACCAATTGTCTTATGTTCATCGAAATATGTCTCTGCTCGATAGTTTTTACTATAATTGGTCCAATATGTCGCGCCCATCTTCCCTTGGACTGAAAGACCCTCAACCGGTGTTTCCCAACGCAATCGGACGTTTCCGCTGGCGTAGGTGGAAGTGGATTTCGTGAAAGAATCACCGGCAAGCCATGCCTCCGGACTGTAATTGTCCTGGTACCCGAAAGAGCCGTCGGATTTATATCCGGCATATATTGGAGCCTCTCGGACCGTATAGCCGATTATTCCGTCAATGCTCTGTGGCTCTCCGATAGGAGCATCATAAATATTACGGTAAGCGTTGAGGTTTAATCCAAGACTAAGTCCATATTTCAATTTGCTGTCAAGAGAGAAAAGCCCTGTGAGCCGCTTGTTTGAAGTCTTCTCCGTAAGGCCTTCCTGTCCGCGATAACCAAGAGAAAGGTTATATCTTGTGTTGCCTGACGAATGGGAAATACCAAGATTGTGCTGCTGCTGGAACCCTGAACCTGTGTCAAGAAGCCATTTCATATGGTTAACGTTTGGATAATTGTCAGGGTCTGACCCGTCACGGAATTTCTGAATCTGGGCAGGAGTGTAAGCCTCGGCATTGTCCATGTTGCGCATTGCCATGTTATAATATTCGGCATATTCCCAAGATTCAAGAAACTCCGGAAGTTCTGTAGCTTTTTGCCAACCGAAGTTATTATTGTATGTGATTGAGGTCTTCCCTTCGTATCCTTTTTTGGTTTCGATAAGAATCACTCCATTTGCGGCTCGGCTACCATAAATAGACGCGGATGCGGCATCCTTAAGGAAGGAAATGCTCTGGATATCATTGGGAGCGACATCGTCGAGGTTGCCGGAGATTCCATCTATCAATACAAGCGGAGAGTTGCCGGCGCTTGAGAAAGTGCCGGTTCCCCTCATCTTAACAGTCGCCCCCGCTCCGGGACGTCCGGACGACTGAATCACACTCACTCCGGGAACGAGTCCGGCAATTATGGCCGACGTGCTATTGACTGGACGGGAGGCAAGTTCTTCAGCACTGATGGACGACACAGAGCCGGTAAGGTTGACTTTCTTCTGCGTGCCATAACCCACAACCACAACCTCATCAAGATTTCTGGAACCAGAAGACATTATGACTGACATAGGGTCTGCATTGTTGATTGATACAATTTTACTTTCAAAACCCACATAACTGAACACCAACGATTTTCCTTGAATTGGCGTTGGCACATTTATTGAAAACATTCCATCAACATCTGTTGATGTCCCTATTGAGCTTCCCTTCAAAAGCACTGTGACTCCTATCAAGGGTTCGCCCGTATTGTCAGAAACTGTCCCGACTATAGGCACTGACTTTTGTGCCGCCATCGAAAAGGCTGTCGCAAAGAACACGACAAGCGTCATTATCCTTGTTCTCAGGCATCTTGTTTTACATGGTTTCATAATATCATTCTGTTTAGTTAGAAATATGCACAGTATTATCCTCTCCGGACATTGAATTATATCCAACATCCGGATTGTAAAGACTTTAAGCAATTATACGATTAGTTTTGACGAGGAGTCACTTCCTGATTTTGAGAACCGGGGCCACGGATTTGACAGACTCAGCAGGCAAACTGACTTTCAGCCCATCGGCATCACGAGTGAATTTCACTTTGCCATATCCCAGCAGCTCTACACTCTTTATCTTCTTATCATGAAGTGCAGAACCCTCCGCAAGCGATTTCACAGTCACGATTCCATCTTCCGGCCACGCAAGGGAGATGGCATAAAGATACTTAGGAGTCTGTGTGAAACGAATCTCCTCAGAAGTGGCTTTTGTATAAGCTCCTTCATTGAATCCCTGAGCGTTAAGCTTTATATCGGAATCAGCAATCGGCCCCTCTCCGAACACTCTCCAGGGACGTGTGGAATAGATAGCCTCGCTGTTGACTGCCATCCATTCTCCGATTCCATTTATAATCTCCTCTTCTTTCTCATCAAATGTGCCGTCGGCACGAAGCGGAATACTCAACAGGAGGTTGCCGTTCTTGCTTACAACGTCGGCAAGCATCTTGATAACCTGACCAGCGGATTTATACCAATTGTTCTTATAAATCTCATCATTATAGTGCCATCCTCCTATACATGTGCATGTCTGCCACGGTTTATCAGAAATCATATTGGGAGCACCTCGCTCTACATCCCACACGAGTGCCTCTTTTTGACGTTCTGTCAAAATCTTCCCGAACATTACAGCTGAAAAGTCCTTCTTTCCGTTTTCCGCAAGGTTATGATTGTAGAAATGAGTGGCAATCTTCAACCCTGCGTCACTGATAGGATAGAACGGCACACCAGTAACATCAAAATAGAGAAGATCCGGATTATAACGGTTTATCACATCAAGTGTACGGTCATAAAAATTGGAGACAAACTCTACGGAGGGTTGCGCCACTCCCTCTCCCCACGCCCACTGGCGATGAATCATGCCATCACACCACGACCCATAACTCTCAGGATGATTCTGGGCATACAGTTTCTGGGGGTCAAGGCCTTCCCACCATTTCCCCGTGCCTTCCTCTTTGGTGATACTGCCATCGTACGGTACGCCGGCCTTGTCGCCATTACGGTCATAACGGCGTGAGGGCTCATACCAGCTCCAGGCATGGTCGGCGTGCAGGCTTATGCCAAACGGCATATCATGTTTCTTGCAGGCATCTGCCCAACCTTTAAGTATATCTTGTTTCGGTCCTATATTTTTTGAATTCCACTCCTGATACTGGCTGTCCCAAAGGTCGTAGTTGTCATGGTGATTTCCAAGCACAAAGAAATACCGAGCACCTGTTTTCTTATATAGCCCTACCAAATAATCGGGATTCCAGTTCTCTGCCTTAAACAATGGCAGGATGTCTTTGAATCCGAACTCCGAAGGGTGTCCGTAATTCTCAAGATGATATTTATATTCCCTTGAACCCTCGATATACATGGAACGAGCCATCCAATCGCCCGATCCTTCAACACACTGTGGTCCCCAATGTGCCCAGATGCCGAATTTAGCATCACGAAACCATTCGGGCACCTCATATTGGGAGAGAGACTCCCAGGTGGGTTCATACATTCCCTTCATCATAGGCTCATTTGCCTCCGAGACAGACACTGCATATTCCTGTGCCATACACGACAACGGAAACAATAAAGCTATTATAATTCGTTTTCTTAGATTCATGATATTTGACGTTATGTTTTAGTATCACAAAATTAATCTGCCAAATTTCAAAGAGCTGTTATTAATTCGATAAAAATATAGGACTTTTTCGATATAGCAAAGATTGCTACCTTTCATTCTACATATTACAGATTCATTTAAATGTGAGTATTATTAGCTATATTTGCAGAAACTTTACATACAGATTAAGATAAAACATCGCAACATATGATAATAAACAATATGCTTATGCTTAACGTAGGCTTTGCATCACACGATGGAAACTGGAACTTTAAACAAATCAACAGTCCGTTTACACGTATATACTATGTGACCGAAGGGAATGCAACTGTGACCTTTACAAAAGATGGTAAAACCACAAGCCACTCTCTGACATCTGGCAACATGTATATGATTCCTGCATTCACTGAACATTCCGACTCATGCACAGGTGTGTTCAAGCACTATTATGTACATCTTTATGAAGAAGGGATACACTGCGGTGAAAGCATTATCGGCAACCTCGATTTTCCGTTTGAGATTCCTGGGCTGAATATTGACCGTATGTTGTTTGAATGTCTATGTGAGCATAATTCCTCAATGGCTCTCAAATTCGCAGACCCGAGAATATACGACAATAAGCACTCATTGATAGAATGCGTAAGACTTAACCGAAGTCGCCCTCTATTCGACCGCCTTGAATCAATGGGCATAATATTCCAGCTCTTAGGACGTTTCGTAAAATTCGCTTCTCCGAAATATAAATCCAAAGATTCTCGCATACAGACTGCCCTGAAACTTATCGATAAAAAAGACAGTGAATTGATACGTGTCGATGAGCTTGCTCGTGAGACTTGCATGTCAACCGATCACTTTATCAGACTATTTAAACAAGAACTCGGTTGCACTCCCGCCCGTTTCATTATCGACAGGAAAATGATGAGAGCTCGTCTTATGCTTGCATCCGAATCAATCTCAATAAAGGAAATAGCATATACCTTAGGCTATGAGGACGTGTCATACTTCACCCGGCTTTTCCGTAAGCAAGTCGGTATCACACCTAACAAATACAGAAACAGTTTCAATTCATAAGCCAAACCTCTATGAAGCATTCGGGGAGCTGTCACCAAACATGGCAACAGTTCCCCAAATACCTCTTTACAGGGATTCCCTGATTTCATCAATCTCTCTATCGGAAAGAGCCGTGGCATTTCTAACCAAATCATTATCCAGTCCCATCGATATCAACTTGACTGCAATCGCTCTAATGCCTTCCGCTCGTCCTTCTGCTCGCCCTTCCGCTCGTCCTTCCGCTCGCCCTTCCGCTCGTCCTTCTGCTCGACCTTCCGCTCGCCCTTCCGCTCGCCCTTCACTCAAGCCTTCCTCTCGGGCTGTGTTCAGCACATCATCCTGAACCCTGATATTGTCTATATGGGCTTCATATGCCCTCTTTTCCTTTGGTGACATCGACATATACTTCAACTTCTCCATTACGCCTCGAAGGCCGGGGGTGCGTGTGTTCTCTTTGACCTTGCCGGTTTTCAGATAATCCATCCATTCATCCAATGGAGATTCCGGTATCTTGTCATATGAGTTCACCCTTACCAGGTAATATTCCGGAAAAACCTCCCTGGGACGATGTGTGACTATTACTCCTTCCTCCTTGGTATTGACATACAATTCATTGCCGGTATGTATCCCCTTGAACTGAGTCTCACCATGGTAAACATAATCATCACCTCTTCCATAGTCACAATATAACAAACTTATGGAATACACCTTTTTTACCTGGTCGTAATTATCTCCAATACTGATATGCTCTGTGATTGCCTTACATGTGCCATATAGAATCCTCTGCAGATAATAGAGCTGACGGCTGAGCTGTACCTCTATGAGGATTATATGACCATGGGAGTTCTTGGCCTTGATGTCAACCCTGTTGAATTTATCCGAGTCGCTTTCCTGGTTACTTTCGCTCTCAAGAAGCTCCACTATTCTGACATCATCTCCAAGAAGAACCGTCAGGAATCCCTCAAGTATATCAAAATTCGCCTTATCTCGAAGCATATGCTTCATGGCCCAATCAAACCTTATGTAGGTAGAATCATTATACATACCGTCAACTTTTTGTTTACATCACAAAGATAAAAAATTTTTACCGAATTCTTTTATATTTGTATGGCATTTCCTTAAAAAATAGGGAAGTGCTGACAGCACTTCCCTATTACATTTATTTAATACGTACCATTACTTACGCAATGCCTCCTCTTCAGAAGTCATCTCAGGATCCACACCCCAGTTCTGCTGTGAGAGACGCTTGTAATTGTTGTAGCGCCAACGTGCGTTGTCCTGGGCTGCCTTGAAGAGTTCGTCTGCCGCCTCTGGCTGCATCTTATAGAGAGATGCGAAACGAACCTCACCCTTGAGGAAGTCGTTGAACTTGCTCCAATCTGGCTCCTTGCTGTCAAGGGAGAATGGATTCTCTCCACTGTTCTCAAGGTCTGGATTATAGCGCCAGAGGTGCCAGTAGCCGCATTCTACGGCTTTCTTCTCCTCCTCCTGGCTATGACCCATACCCACCTTCAGACCATGGTTGATACAGGGTGAGTAAGCGATAATGAGCGACGGGCCATCGTATGCCTCTGCCTCGCGGATTGCCTTGAGAGTCTGTGCATTGTCCGCACCCATTGCAACCTGAGCCACATATACGTACCCATAAGTGGTTGCCATAAGGCCGAGATCCTTCTTGCGGATACGCTTACCGGCTGCGGCAAACTTAGCTATAGCGGCAATTGGAGTTGACTTGGAAGACTGACCACCGGTGTTAGAGTAAACCTCAGTATCAAGAACGAGGATATTCACATTCTTACCGGAGGCAATCACATGGTCGAGACCACCGTAACCGATATCATAGCTTGCACCGTCGCCACCGATAATCCACTGGCTACGCTTTGTCAGATAGTGCTCAAGAGAAAGAAGCTTCTTGCAACAGTCGCATCCTGCCTCTGCGCCTTTCTTGGCCTCCTCGATAAGAGCGGCACCCTTCTCACGTGATGCAGCGGCATCCTCGCGAACTTCCATCCAAGCAGACGCGGCATTCTTGAGAGCCTCGGGAGCCTCCTCTGAGGAGATAATCTTATTGCAGGTCTCCTCAAGACGGGCACGCATCTTCTCGTATGCAATGTGCATACCGAGACCGAACTCGCAGAAATCCTCGAACAGCGAGTTAGCCCATGCTGGACCCTGACCCTTCTCGTTCTCGCAATAAGGAGTGGATGGAACCGAACCGGAATAGATAGATGAGCAACCGGTAGCGTTTGCCACAACCTCATGGTCGCCAAAGAGCTGGCTGATTAGCTTCACATAAGGAGTCTCACCACAACCTGAGCATGCGCCTGAGAACTCAAACATAGGTGTTGCGAACTGACTGTTCTTGACGTTGGCCTTGATGTCAACAAGGTTCTGCTTGGAAGAAACATTCTTCGTGCAGTAGTCCCAGTTGACCTGCTCGGCAACCTGGCTCTCCTCGTGTTTCATAGTAAGAGCCTTGGCTCCCTTCTTGCCCGGGCAGACATCTGCACAGTTGCCACATCCGAGACAGTCGAGAACGTCAACCTGCTGAACGAAACGCATGCCCGTGAAGGTCTTGCCGATAGCGGGGATTGAGTGTTCCTCGCCGAACGGAGCGGCTGCCATTTCCTCTGCATCGAGCACAAACGGACGGATTGCAGCGTGAGGACAAACGTATGCACACTTGTTACACTGGATACAGTTCTCAGGATTCCATTCCGGAACAAATGCCGCTACACCACGTTTCTCATAGCGGGCTGTGCCCTGGGGCCATGTGCCGTCGGCGCAATCCTTGAAAGTGCTTACCGGAAGAAGGTCTCCATCCTGTGCGTTGATTGGGAACACTACGTTAGTCACAAACTCCGGAGCGTCAACCGCCTTGGCCTCATCGTCGGGAAGCTGAGCCCATGCGGGATCAACATCGAGTTTCTTATACTCGCCTCCACGGTCAACTGCGGCATAGTTCATATCAACTATGTTCTGACCCTTCTTGCCGTAAGACTTGACAATGAATTTCTTCATCTGCTCAACAGCGAGTTCCACAGGGATAACCTCCGTAATGCGGAAGAATGCACTCTGAAGAATGGTGTTGGTGCGGTTGCCAAGTCCGATTTCCTGTGCAATCTTGGATGCGTTGATATAATATACAGAGATATTGTTCTGAGCGAAGAGTCGCTTCACCTTGTTCGGAAGGTTTTTGGCAAGCTCCTCTCCTTCCCAGATTGTATTGAGCAGGAATGTGCCGTTGGGCTGGAGACCACGGGTCACGTCATACATGTGGAGATAAGCCTGCACATGGCATGCCACGAAGTTTGGTGTGGTCACAAGATAAGTGGAACGGATAGGCTCATCTCCGAATCGGAGGTGTGAGCAAGTAAAGCCGCCCGACTTCTTTGAGTCATATGAGAAATATGCCTGGCAATACTTGTCGGTATTGTCACCGATAATCTTAACAGAGTTCTTGTTGGCACCTACTGTACCGTCAGCGCCAAGACCGAAGAACTTGGCCTGGAACAACCCTTTCCCTCCTACGCTGATTTCAGGAAGCTGGGGAAGTGACAGGAAGGTGACATCATCGTTGATTCCGACAGTGAAACCATTCTTGGGTTCGGGCAGTGCGAGGTTCTCATAAACAGAAAGAATCTGTGCGGGAGTGGTGTCCTTCGAGCTGAGTCCGAAACGGCCGCCAACGATAAGCGGGGCATTCTCCTTGCCATAATAGCAGTCCTTGACATCAAGATACAAGGGCTCGCCAACAGCACCGGGCTCTTTTGTGCGGTCAAGCACAGCGATACGTTTTGCTGTTGCGGGTACAGCCGCAAGGAAATGTCTTGCTGAGAACGGACGATAGAGATGAACGCTTACGAGACCAACCTTCTCACCTTTGGCACGGAGATAGTCGATAGTCTCACGGATGCACTCAGTGACAGAACCCATAGCGATAATAACGCGCTCTGCCTCGGGATCTCCATAATAGTCAAACAGTCCGTAGTTGCGACCGGTGATTTTTGAAACCTCCTTCATGTAGTTCTCCACGATTTCGGGAACTGCAAGATAGTAGGGGTTGGATGCCTCACGATGCTGGAAGAAAACATCAGGGTTCTCTGCCATACCACGCGCTACTGGAGCACCGGGGTTAAGTGCACGGTTACGGAAATCTGCCAATGCATCCTGGTCAATAAGCGGTGCAAGGTCTTCCTGTGCTATAGCTTCGATTTTCTGTATCTCGTGAGATGTACGGAATCCGTCGAAGAAATTCACAAAAGGAACACGGCTCTTTATTGTTGCAAGATGAGCCACTGCCGCAAGATCCATTACCTCCTGCACTGAACCTTCCGCGAGCATAGCGAAACCGGTCTGGCGAGCCGACATCACGTCCTGATGGTCGCCAAAGATGCTCAGGGCATGAGAGGCGAGTGTACGAGCCGAAACATGGAATACACAGGGGAGCAACTCGCCTGCTATTTTATACATGTTGGGAATCATCAGGAGAAGACCCTGTGAAGCTGTGTAGGTGGTTGTGAGGGCACCTGCCTGAAGAGAACCGTGAACCGCACCGGCAGCTCCTCCCTCGCTCTGCATCTCCTGCACGAGGACAGTCTCTCCAAAAATGTTTTTCCTGCCTGCCGCCGACCAGTCGTCCACATATTCGGCCATGGTTGACGAGGGGGTAATAGGATAAATAGCGGCAACCTCAGTAAACATGTAACTGATATGCGCCGCAGCCTGATTACCATCGCAAGTCAGGAATTGCTTAGCTTTGCTCATAGTTATAAAGTTATTAATGTTAAGATAATTGTAGTCTATTTGGCACATAATGTCTGCCCGTTAGGGCGCGGGGCATAATGTCTTTCCAAATCAGGATTAACAATCTATTCCGTCTGCAAAGATAATGATTTCATACGTATATTTCAAAAAAGGAACTCACATTTGGTTTAATATACACCCTTTTTTGGTCTATAAGATATGATTTAATCCCCAATGGAACAAGATTGTCTGTTTTTTTCAATCCAATAGTGTAATCTTACGCCTTTCCCCCTTGAGCTTGCGTCCGGAAGACTTCTGCAACACTCGCGACACTGCCTCTTCCTTTACCGCCACAAGCGAATAATGGTCGTAAACATCTATCTTCCCTATCGACGACGGCTCCACGCCACACTCCTTCGCAAGAAAACCAAGGATATCTCCACGGGACACCTTCTCTCTCCTGCCGCCTCCCACATAGAGTGTCTGATAACCCGACCTCAGGTTCGAACGCCTCTCCGGGTCTGGCTTATACATATCGTCAAAACCGACATAATCCTTTATTTCTTCATCCGGGCCGACAAGCATATAAACATCGCCGTCTTCTTCCACTCGTGCGGTTCGTCCGTTGCGATGTGTGAATGCCTCTGCACTCATCGGTTGATGATAATGTATCACAGATGCCACACGCTCTATATCAAGACCTCTTGACGCAAGGTCGGTGGCTACAAGCACCGGACGGCTTCCACTGTTGAACAACGCGACGGCTGTCTCACGTTCACGTTGGTCAAGGGCCCCATGATACAATGCGCAATCCACTCCACGCCCGGACAGAAAGCCATAAACACGCTCCGCGCTTTCCCGATAGTTGACAAAGACTATGGTCTTCTCCGGAATTTCCCCGGAATTGATATTATGAAGGAGCACCAGCAGTGACTCAAGCTTGTCGCGGCTGTCGCAATCAACCCTGTGAATATGCATGCGGCTCTTCAAATCCTCATTCTTCTCAAGATAGTCAAATGTAACCGGATCTGTGAGCTTCAAGAAATCTGGCAATACCTCACTCCTGGTCGCGGAAGTCAGCACATATCTCCCCACATTCTTCATTCTTTTCACAATCTTGCCCATCTCCTCCTCAAAACCGAGTTCAAGGGATTTGTCAAACTCATCAAGCACAAGTATGCGCACTGGCAATAGGTCAACATTACGTCTCACGGCATGGTCGAGCAAACGGCCTGGCGTAGCCACTATAATATCCGGGACAACCTTCAGACTGTTAACTTCATCCTCGACCTTATGTCCGCCGTATAGGGCCGTCACCCTCATGCCGCAGCCCACTGTCTTCATCACTCCTGCTATCTGCACCACAAGCTCACGCGATGGGGCTATGACCACACACTGCACCCTCCCGGTGGATGGACGCAACATCTTCATCACTGGAAGTGTGAACGCCAGCGTCTTGCCGCTGCCCGTAGGCGAAAGCAGTATGATGTCACGACGGTCTGTGGCAGAAGCCATCATTCTCAGCTGCATCTCATTCAGCTGTGATATTCCAAGACGATCCTTGACCGCCGGAAGAAATTCTTTCTCTCTCATAATGTATTAACAAACGAGACCACTAATGTATTAACAAACGAGACCACGTTATTGATAATGCAAATCATGAAATCTGCGACCAGTCAACACTCCTTGCAAAACGGAGTCTCATCTCTGATTCCACAATCTCCATAGATACAGTTGACAGTGGCAGAGCCGCTGTCGCATCTCCCGCCGACATGACTCCCTCACTTCCTGTGGCAAGAAGCGGACGGTTGCCTATCAGAACAGATTTGGCCGCCTCCCTTGCCCGAAAAAGTATCTGACCGTCCCGTGATAGGTCTGCGACCTTCAGATTGAACGCTATGCCGCTCTGCTGGGTACCCTCCATATCCCCCGGACCTCTGATTTTCATGTCTGCTTCCGATATGAGGAATCCATCAGTGGTCTCGGTCATGATGGAAAGTCGTTTCTTTGTGTCGGCAGAGGACTTCGCCTTCCCCATCAGGATGCAATAGCTCTGTTCCGCTCCCCGTCCCACACGTCCTCGCAGCTGATGAAGCTGCGACAAGCCGAAACGTTCAGCATTCTCAATCACCATCACAGATGCGTTGGGGACGTTCACCCCCACCTCTATGACCGTCGTGGCAACCATTATCCGCGCTTCTCCTCTTACAAACAAATCCATCTGATGGTCTTTCTCCGCCGGTTTCATCTTACCATGCACAAAACACACCCGATAGCCGGGGAATGTCTCACATGTGCGGGCGTAACCCTCCTCAAGGCTCTTCAGGTCAAGCTTTTCATTCTCCTCTATAAGGGGATACACTATATAGACCTGCCGTCCGGCCCGCAACTGTGAGAATATCAAGCGGTCCACCTCCATGCGTCCTGTGTCGTAACGCAATAGCGTGGTCACTGGCTTCCTGCCTGGTGGCAACTCATCGATTACCGACACTTCAAGATCGCCATAAACTGTCATGGCAAGAGTGCGGGGAATCGGAGTGGCCGTCATCACGAGGACGTGAGGCGCGACTCTGTTCTTTCTCCACATCCTCGCCCGCTGGGCCACACCAAATCTATGTTGCTCATCTATCACAGCCAATCCGAGCCTATGGAATATCACGGTGTCCTCTATCAAGGCATGTGTGCCGACTATGATATCAATGTCGCCTGACTCAAGTCCTGAATGTATCTCCCGTCTTGCCGCGACACGTGTGCTCCCTGTCAGCAACGCCACCCTGACTCCTATAGGGTCTGCCCACCCCTTTAGCGTTTCATAATGTTGCGTGGCAAGAATCTCTGTCGGTGCCATCAATGCTCCCTGACATCCATTGTCAACAGCCATCAGCAACGACATGAACGCCACCATTGTCTTCCCGGACCCCACATCCCCCTGTAGGAGACGGTTCATCTGGCGACCGGTTTTCATATCGGCCCTGATTTCCCTTAGAACCCTTTTTTGGGCTCCTGTGAGTTCAAAAGGAAGAACGTTGAAATAGAAGCCATTGAATTTATCTCCTATCTTAGGGAACAGATATCCGGGAATCCTGGACCCCCGCTCCATCGAATAGCGCAGAATGTGTATCTCCACATAGAAAAGCTCCTCAAACTTGAAACGTTCTGTGGCTTTCTGTAGGGCCTGTGGACTTGTAGGGAAATGCATCTGGCGGAATGCATCGCAAAGCGGCATAAGGGAATACCGCTCCAACACCTCCTGGGGAAGTGTGTCAACTATGTCCTGGAATCTTGGATTTTCCAAAAGATTGCCCACAAGTGTCTGAAGCATACGGGTGGAGAACCCTCGCTTACGCATCACCTCCGTCAGGGAATATACACCCCTGAAACCGGAAGGCGGCTTTTCCGGATCATAAAGTTCCACTTCAGGATGCACTATGGAATAAGCGTTCCTGAAAAAATTCGGTTTGCCGAAAACCACATATTCCACTCCGGGCTTATATGCGTTCGAAAGACTCTGAATCTTGGAAAACCACACTATCTCAATCATCTTGCGGCTGCCATCTGAGAAAACGCCCACAAGACGTTTTCTCGCACCTTCTCCCTCTATGTTGAAGTGTATGAACCTTCCCTTTATCTGAAGTGCTGGCAATTCCGTCCCCGACAATTCATCAATTCTATAGAAACGGCTTCTGTCAATATGACGGAACGGGAAATAGTAAAGAAGGTCACGGAATGACGCGACCCCAAGCTCCGCTCCAAGCATCTTTGCCCTTGCATCGCCTACTCCTTTGAGGTATTTTATGTCCGTTTCAAGAAACAATGATTTGACGCTTTTCTTATCTTCTTTATAAACTATCTGAATTCCTCACTGTCACGCAGATTCACTTCACACCCTTCCTCAGAAACAGCGACGCTATCTCAAAATCACCGGGGCGTGTAACTTTCATGTTCAGATGACTCCCTTCAAATAGCGCGGGAGACATACCTGCCGCCTCATACACGGCAGCGTCGTCTGAAAAGACAGCATCAGGGTTTTGATCATATGCCGCCCTAAGTCTGCCAAGCTGGAACACCTGCGGTGTCTGGACAGCCACATAGTCATTTCGGTCAACTGACACGCTTCCTCCTTCAACAATCCTACGCAAAGAATCCGTGACCGCGACCGCCGGAACTGCTCCTCCGTGCCTGGCGGCGGCTTCCCATCCGCGTGATATCATCTCGACACTCACAAGCGGCCGTGCCGCATCATGGACAGCCACAAGGGCATTTGTGCCTGACGGCAACCCTTCAAGCCCATTCCTGACTGAGGCTGTGCGTGTGCCTCCTCCATAGGAAACCTCATGTGGGATACGGTCCGTTTCCGGAAGAGAGTTGTAAATTGACATCCATTGCCCGACTCGGTCGCGATTAAGCACAAGTCGTATCTTTGTAGATGCATCCTCATCATGAAACGCACTCATGGACCACCATAGCATAGGACGACCGTTGAGGTCGTGGAATTGCTTGGGGAGGTCACCGCCCATGCGAGTGCCCTCCCCTCCTGCTACAATTATTACATATTTTTCCATCGCTTACATATTCATGCCGCCATCAACCTGTATCACCTGGCCGGTGACATAGCTTGAAAGGTCGGATGCAAGGAACGTGGCCACATCGGCGATGTCCTCCGGTTTGCCGCCACGTCGCAAAGGTATCTTCTTGCACCACTCCTCACGGACTGAATCCGGAAGCGCGGCTGTCATGGCCGTCTCGATGAAGCCGGGGGCAATCGCATTGGCTCGTATGCCTCGCGACCCAACCTCCTGGGCGATGCTCTTCGCAAGCGCTATAAGTCCGGCCTTGGAGGCGGCATAGTTGGACTGACCGGCGTTACCGTGAACTCCTACCACAGAAGCCATATTGATGATAGAGCCTGAACGCTGACGCATCATAATGGGAAGCGCAGCATGGATGAAATTGAACGCTGACTTGAGATTGACTGCTATGACAGCATCCCACTGAGCCTCGCTCATTCGCATCATCAACCCGTCTTTGGTGATTCCGGCATTGTTCACAAGCACGTCAATGGAGCCGAAATCTTCCTTCACTTGATTGACCACCTTCTCCGTCTCAGCGAAATCTGCCGCATTGGACGCGTATCCCTTGCATTTCACGCCAAGAGCCTCTATCTCTTCCGCTGTCTTTTTCCCGTTCTCATCTATCACAAGATCGGTAAACGCTATATTCGCGCCCTCTGCCGCGAATCTGAGGGCGATTGCCTTGCCGATGCCTCGTGCAGCTCCGGTAACCAAGGCGGTTTTTCCTTCAAGAAGTTTCATTCTTATTTTTTTGTTTTAATCTATGTCTTGTCGATTATATTCCTGATTCCCGGGCAGCATTCAGAACCTGACTATAAAGCAACCGCAGGAATACCCGCCGCCAAAAACCATCAATGCCGCCTTATCACCTTTTTTGAAACTGTCGGCATACTGCGAGAGCACAAGAGCCGCGGATGCAGAGCCGGTGTTCCCGAGTGTCTCTATATTATTCAGGAAGTCATCTATCGGCTTGTCGAGCTGATGAGCCACCTGTGCCACGATACGCTTGTTGGCCTGATGACATATAAGCTTGTCCAAATCCTCAATCTTGAGCCCTGTGCTGGCCAGAGAATGATTAAGCGCATATATCATATATTTGCAGGCATGTATGAAAACGTCCCTGCCATCGGGCATCGTTATGCCATCTTCCTTCGGACGCAGCTTGACTCCTCCGGGTCCCTTGCCTATGTCGCCGAGACCTTCGGTGAAAATGTCAAGAATCTCCACATCGGAGTCACTGACACGTTCCTTACTCAAGAAATAAGCCACGGCAGCATCGCCCCAAAGATGTCCTGACTTCGGGTCGCTTTCATTGCTGTAGTAAGTGTTGTGTTCCGTGCATATGAGAAGTGCCTTGCTTGCCTTTCCCGACGCGAAATAACCCTCGATGATTTCAAGACCGTTTATAAATGACGAACATGCAGCAGACGCATAGACAGCCTTCGCCCCGTGAATCTGGTAATGACGCTGTGCCACATGCGCCGGAGTGGCAACAGTGTCATATACGGCATAACATGCCGCCACTATCAGGTCAACATCCTTCACATCGTACGGAAGACGCTTGATTGCATCATCTATCGCAGCCAATGCCATGCTGTCGGCATTCTCACCTGGAGCCGCCTTTGAACGGCTATGGATTCCGGTGCGCTGCACAATCCAATCTGAGGTCAGACCATTTACATTCTCAAAATAGTCGTTTGTTATTCGGGTTGCGGGCACATAATGACCCATGGAATTTATATACATATTGAATATACGCTTTTACTATTATTTATGTCTTGAAGTGGTCAGCGCCTCCTTATGCTGTTTATAATCATCTCTGAAATATATTTCTTCAGCATTGTCTTGTCGATACCCTCTTCCGAGAGATTGTCGCGTATATAAGGAACGTCAAGACCCTGGATGGCCTGTGTGACCACAACAGCGAAATGATCTATGTTGGAAATCTCAAAAACCCCCTGCCGCACACCCTCCTGAAGGATATCGCGGAGCAATGCAGTTTCACGACGGGTTATTATCTTACGCGCACGGTCAACCTTCCTGACATCCCTGAAAAAACCAGCTTTTAGTGAGCCATTCCTTGACACAATCTCCTTCATGGCCTCAAACCGGCAGTCTATATAGTCTTTCAGCTTGTCTTCTGGCGTGGTGGCCTGTGCCACGATGTGACGCAACCGTCCAAGCAACTGGTCTGTCTCACTTTCTATCACGGCATTGAATATGTCTCGCTTGCTACGGAAATAAGTGTATATCGTCCTTCGCCCTTTGTCAGAGGCGGATGCGATATCGTTCATAGTTGTATTTTCGACACCTTTTCTTGCAAAAAGCTGCCTGGCCACTTCTATAAACTTATCACGAGTCTTCATCACCATGATGCAGAGAGTTGAATTATTGAACAAATTTATACATCAGCACACGACAATAAACCTATGGCAGATTGCACAACTGATGAAATTCTGAGCAAATTTAACAAAACTTTTTTATTCCATGAGCATTTTTCTCCGAATATTTTACAGAGTCCGTTAATCATCTTATTTACACATTCACACATATTGCTATAGTTCAATGTCTTACAAATATTTTTACATATTTTAACACATTAATACTGTTTTTTTTCTCAAATAATTTGGACGCTATTACAAAAAGTCGTAACTTTGCACTCGAAATAACACCGCGGGGTGGAGCAGTGGTAGCTCGTTGGGCTCATAACCCAAAGGTCGTAGGTTCGAGTCCTGCCCCCGCCACCAACTGAAAGCCGGTTCCTTTGGAATCGGCTTTTTATTTTCGACATCTGCCGTCCGTGTTTCTCGGATTCGCCTAAAATCCTATCCGACAACGGATGCAAACCTCACAAAACGATGGAAATAATCTACGAAGACAACCACATTATCGTGGCCAACAAGAAACCCGGTGAAATAGTACAGGGCGACAAAACCGGAGACACTCCATTGTCTGAACTAATCAAGCGGTATCTTAAAGAAAAATACAATAAACCGGGCAACGTATTCTGCGGCGTTGTTCATCGCATCGACCGGCCTGTCGGGGGAATTGTGGTATTTGCCAAGACATCCAAAGCCCTTACACGACTAAATGACATGCTCCGGAAAGGGGAAATCCACAAGACATACTGGGCTTTGGTGGAGGGGTTTCCTGATAAAGGAGAAGACACTCTGACCGACTGGCTCGTGAGCGACGGAAGAATCAACAAGACATATATCGCACAAAAAGGAGACAACGAGGCGAAAAAGTCTATCCTGAAATACAAGACAATTGCCAAAGGAGAAAGATACTCTCTTCTTGAGATTAATCTTCTCACAGGCAGGAAACACCAGATTCGGGCACAACTCTCGGCTTCCGGACATCCCATTAAAGGAGACCTGAAATACGGGGCTAAAAGAAGCAACCCCGACGGAGGAATATCCCTTCTCGCACGCCACATCGAGTTCATTCACCCCGTGTCAAAACAGCTTATCTGCCTTGATGTAGCCCCATATCCCGAAATGAACCGGATATTAGAACGGGAATAACATACAGCGAACTCAAAAAAACGGGCGGCATCTTGCAGATGCCGCCCGTTCATATTGTATTAGGGAACTGCCCTTAATATCATATCACCTATTCCTCAGACAAGCTCCTCCTTCATCTCTTCCTCTATTGAGACAGGGATATCCTTATTGACATTTCTGGAGCCGAACAGAGCGTAATAGAAGATATATGCAAGCATAGCCAACACAAGCCAATAGCTCGCCACATAGCCCACAGAACGGCCAATCCAGTCCTGGATGAAAGGCATGATGCCGCCGCCGACCACCATCGTCATAAACAGTCCGGATGCCTTGGGGGTATATTTGCCAAGACCTTCGGTGGCAAGATTAAAGATTCCTCCCCACATCACTGATGTGCAAAGACCACACAGGAACAGGAAGAGAGTCTTCAGAGGCACTTCTCCGCTTGTGATATTGAGAGCCTCGATGCCGGGAGAACGGAATGTGATATCCTCCGGAAGAAGAATGGCTATCAGGACAAGCAAAATCGCCACTCCTGACGCGATGATAAGCTGAGCTCGTGTGGAAACCTTGCCGCTTATCACAGAACTCAAGGAACGTCCGATAAGCATCATCAGCCAATAGAGGGCGGCAAGAGACCCTGCGACAGCCGCCGCTCCCTCAAAGTTCTCACGGCTTATCCATGCATTCAACTCTCCCGGAATACCGATTTCAATTCCGACATAGAAGAAAATGGCGATGATTCCCAAAGTGCAATGACGGAAAGCAAGCGGACTATGCTCATATTTCACCTTGCTGAGGTTAGCCTGTGGCTCCTGAATCTTCACAAAGGAGATAATGACGAACGCCAATACGAAAATAACGATGCCGGTGATTACCAACGGGGCAACCGAGGCCATAGTGGTCTCCTTGGTCAGAGTGCCCACGAGCACACCCACGAACATGGGGGTGAGGGTACCCGAAAGTGAATTAAGAGCACCTCCGGTCTGAATCAGCTGGTTGCCCTTGTTGCCGCCGCCTCCGAGCAGATTAAGCATCGGGTTGACTACTGTGTTGAGCATACACACGCAGAATCCGCACACCAATGCCCCAAGAAGATAGATAAACAGGTTAAGGGTAGTCGGATTATCACCTCCTATAACCACGATATTATCGCCAACCACACTTGATAACAGCTGGATTGACAGACCAATGGCACCCACAGCAAGCGCGATTAGTGCAGTCTTTTTATATCCATAGCGTATCAGCATGTTGCCAGCCGGGATTCCCATGAACAGATATGCGGTGAAGTTCATAAGGTTGCCGGCCATGCCCGCCCATTCATACCTGAATCCCCAGATATTTCCGAAAGGCGCTGCCATGTTTGTCACAAACGAAATCATTGCGAAGATGAAAAACATCGTAATGATCGCGACGGTCGGTCGCTTCTGAGATGTTTGAGCCATAAAAATGATTTTAAAGTTAATATTGTTGTTGTTTATGTTGATTCGCTTTTTTCAGTACTCCCTTTCTCCGAAGATACTGCTGCCTATGCGCACAAGATTGGAGCCTTCTTCTACCGCTATACGCCAGTCATGGCTCATTCCCATGGAAATGATATCGAAGCCTCGCAATTCCGGCACTGTCTCTGTAATTCTGCGATGGAGTGAGTAGATAGCGGCAAAGTCTTCCCTTACCCTGTCACCATCGTCTGTATTGGACGCCATACCCATTATCCCGCATATATGGGTATGGGTTAGCGTCTCAAACTTTCTCTCCTTGAAATAGGAGAACAATTCATCAGGAAGGAATCCGAACTTTGTCTCCTCCTTAGCCACATGCACCTGCATAAGCACCCTGGTTATGACTCCGGCCTTTCTCGACTCTGAATCTATCAGATTGAGAAGACGCTCGGAATCGACACTCTCCACAAGCGATGTGCGCCCGATTATCTGCCTCACCTTATTTGTCTGGAGATGGCCTATGAAATGCCACCTTATGTCTGCAGGCAACGACGATTCTTTCGCAAGAAGCTCCTGCACACGACTTTCCCCAAAACAACGCTGACCGGCCTGGTAGGCCTCCATAATCATTTCCGCCGGATGAAATTTCGACACCGCCACAAGTTCCACTCCGGGAGGCAGCGCCCCTTTTATTGCGGCGAGGTTTCCTGCTACGTCCGTCATGTCTGTCAGCCGGGATTTGATGATTTCTCGTCTCCTGAGAGGTCGAGCGGATACACATCCATCAACGGAGTCTCTGCAATGGATGCTATGTCATAATCTGCCATTGTGCCTTTCATCCCTTCTTTAAATCGAGCGAGAGCCCCCTCCAGGTCGCTCGCCTGTGTGAGGATAAACGACGCTGACTTTTTCTCAACACCACTCTTTTCGTCAAGAGTAATGAAATTAACCTTAACCATGTAATACCTGTCGCCTGCCTCATCAAAGAATATCTCCGATATCTTTGTCTTCTTCACAGCGGATATGGAAAATTCCCCGCTTATGTAGGGAGACACCTCCTCTATGATACGCGCCTCCGCCTCCGTGAATGTAAGGGCATCCACAAGGTAGGGTTCATTGACTTTCTTCACAGTGCCGTTTTCCATCATCTTGTCATAACGGACTTTGCATTCAAACCACAGTGCCATGGCATTATCTGATTTTTATTTTTTCAAATTAATTTTCACCTCGTTTCCCTCTGAAAGACATCATTCCACGAAATGCAAGGATTATAAGCCGGACAGACGCGTATGTGTCAGATTTGCGGAAAACGTTCGCAAAGATAATCATTTTTCACAAACAATCGGCCACGGATGCGACTAAACTTATCTCCGTCCCGTTTTTTTACTGCCCTACTCTATATGCCGACTCAAAAAAAATTCAATCTCATATGTATTTTTCCAATCATACGTTGTTATACACATATAAGGGCATAGCCTTATGGCACTGTTTCTGCAAACGCCAACCTTTTTCATGCCTTTGCCGCGACAGCAGCCTGCGTTCATGGCATACGTCTCCATTATTCCACTCCAATATCCACTATATGATTCAGCTGACACGAGGGATGGCCGCCTCAATATCAAACACCGCAAGGAAAGTCTGGAGCCTTTACTACGATGGCTTCAGGGAAATGACCGTAGGAAAGACTCTATGGGTAATTATACTTATAAAAGTATTCCTGTTTTTCGTGGTCATAAAACTCCTGTTCTTTCCAGACATATTGAAAAGGGACTTCGACTCTGACGAGGAAATAGCCAACCATGTCAGGTCGGAACTGTTGAAAACAACTCCCTCCGACAAATGATACAACCTGTTATAAACAACTAAACTAAACCTTTATTGACAATGGATGATTTAATGACCGTAGTCGATTGGTCGCGATGGCAATTCGCCCTTACAGCCATTTACCATTGGCTGTTTGTTCCCTTGACATTGGGACTATCGCTGATAGTGGCTGTGATGGAAAGCCTCTATCTGAAAACAAAGTCTGAAAAGTGGCTGGCCGCCACAAAGTTCTGGATGACCCTGTTCGGAATTAATTTCGCGATTGGAGTGGCCACCGGCATTATCCTCGAATTTGAATTTGGAACAAACTGGAGCAACTATTCATGGTTTGTCGGGGATATTTTCGGGGCTCCCCTCGCCATCGAGGGGCTTATCGCCTTTTTCATGGAATCCACATTCGTGGCCGTCATGTTTTTCGGATGGGGGAAGGTCAGTCCTCGATTCCATCTTGCCTCTACATGGCTCACATGGCTTGGAGCTTCTATTTCGGCTCTCTGGATTCTTGTCGCAAACGCATGGATGCAATATCCTGTAGGGATGGAATTCGACCCGGCGCAGATGAGAAATGTCATGGACAATTTCTGGGTCCTTTTCTCCGGTGTCGCTGTCAACAAATTCTTCCATGCAGTATTCTCAGGATGGGCTCTCGCGGGTGTCTTCGTGGTGGGTGTCAGCGCGTGGTTCTTCTATAAAAAACGCAATGTGCCATTCGCCATACGCTCCACGAAAGTTGGTGGATGGATTGGGCTGGCCGGCCTTCTTCTCACAATGTACACCGGCGACGGATCGGCCGTGGAGGTAACTAAACACCAGCCCATGAAACTTGCCGCAATGGAAGGTCTATACAAAGGCTCTTCCGGACAGGGACTCGTGGGTATCGGCATCGTGAACCCTGACAAAAAATGGAACAACGATGAGAAAGAATACCTCTTCGACATTGAGATTCCATATGGGCTCTCCATTCTTGCCAAGCATGACCCCAAAGCATTTGTGCCCGGCATCGCGGACATCATAAACGGCATAGAGATTAACGAGAACGGGGACACCGTCAACACAATCGGGTATGAAGAAAGGATACGTCTCGGCAAACTCTCTCATGAGGCTTTGCGTGCATACGATATAGCACACGCCTCTCATGACACGGTCGCCATGGCCGATGCCGCAAGGGAACTCAAGAAGTATTATCCTTATTTCGGATATGGATATTTCGATTCCGTGGAGGAAGCAATCCCTCCGGTGGGAGTGACATTCTATTCCTTCAGGGTGATGGTCATCCTTGGTTCTTACTTCCTTTTGTTCTTTGTGGTTGCCTTGTTTGCCGTGTATAAAAAGGACTGGCTCTTGCGACACAGGTGGCTGCAGATTATTGCAATCGCATCGGTTCCTCTTATGTGGATATGCTCAGAAGCCGGTTGGATTGTGGCGGAAGTAGGACGCCAGCCTTGGACCGTGCAAGACCTTCTCCCCACAAAGGCTGCAATCTCGGAGATTTCTTCTGCCTCCGTAATCACCACCTTCTGGCTCTTCGCCACTGTCTTCACCATTCTCCTCATAGCAGAGGTAAGCATAATGACTCGCCAGATATCCAAGAAATCAATGAATAATTTAGAAACCGATAATTCGCATTAAGTCATGACACTACAATATCTTCAAAACTATTGGTGGATAATCATATCTGTGCTTGGCGGAATCCTTGTGTTCCTGCTCTTCGTGCAAGGCGGCCAATCCATGCTCCTTGAAGTGAAAGACAAGGCTTCGCGGAGTTTGATTATCAATTCCATGGGTAGAAAATGGGAACTCACATTCACCACCCTGGTGGTATTTGGCGGAGCATTCTTCGCATCATTCCCCCTATTCTATTCCACCAGCTTCGGCGGAGCCTACTGGCTTTGGATTTTCATATTGTTCAGTTTTATCGTTCAAGCTGTAAGCTACGAATACCGGAATAAAGCCGGAAACGTATATGGGACAAAGACCTACGACACATTCCTGTTCATCAATGGATGTGTGGGATGCATACTGCTGGGGGTGGCGGTGTCGATGTTCTTCTTCGGTGCGGATTTCACTGTTGCCAGAGGAAATCTGCTCGACACGAAATCTCCGGTAATTTCCAGATGGGCTCCCACTCACGGACTTGAGGCTATCTTCAATTGGAAAAACCTTATCCTTGGAGTTGCGGTGCTTTTACTCGCCCGCATGCAGGCCGCGCTTTACATGATGAACAACATTTCCGGCGACAATGCATTTTTCAATTCCATGAAGAAAAAAGCTTTCGTCAACGGATGCATTTTCGTGATATTCTTCCTGTGGTTCCTGGCGATGGTTCTGACTGCTACAGGCTACACTGTCATCTCCAACGCAGACTATACGGTTGAGGCGATATCCACCCCTTTCAAATATTTCCACAATCTGTTACATCTATGGTGGGCGGCTGCGGTTCTTCTCGCAGGAGTGGCACTTGTGCTTTTCGGCCTTATAAAATCATGTTTCTCCAAACATTTCACAAAAGGAGTATGGTACACCGGTTCGGGGACATTCCTCGCTGTGACAGCGTTGTTCTGTATAGCGGGATTCAACGACACCGCGTTCTATCCCTCGCTTTCCGACCCGGCATCCTCTCTTACAATACGGAATGCCTCGTCTTCTGAGTTCACGCTCGTTGCCATGAGTTTCGTGTCGATTGTGATTCCATTCGTCATTGCCTACATATGGTATGTATGGCACTCAATGGATCGCAAGAAGCTCTCCGGACAAGAACTTGAGACCACTTCCCACAAATACTGACACTAAACATACACGGAAAGGGAGGGCATGAAATATCACGCCTCCCTTTCCGTTAATTTGTCTGGATACACTATTCCTCCTATCTCCTCTCGACATTAAAATGAGACATATGAACGACAGTCATTCTCCGCAAAGCTCCTACTGGAGCCTGTTTTCCACATTCTTCAAAATCGGCGCTTTCACTTTCGGCGGCGGTTGGGCAATGATTTCAATCATCGAACGTGAGATTGTCGATAAACACAATTGGATTGAGCGTGACGACTTTCTCGACCTGCTGGCCATCGCCCAGTCATTGCCCGGAATACTGGCCGTGAACATAGCTACCGCTGTCGGCGACAAAATAAGGGGAGGCAAAGGGAGTGTGGCGGCGGCAATTGGAACCATTTTGCCTTCATTCCTCATAATACTCGCCATAGCGATTTTTCTGACACCCGACACGATTAAGAACAACCATGTCATATCCTCAATTTTCATGGGGATACGCCCGGCTGTCGTGGCTCTTATCATTGCCCCTGTAATCACCTCCGCACAGGCCGCCCACCTGAAATGGAAAACAGTTTGGATTCCACTTGTGGTCGCTCTCATGATTTCTCTTGACTTGGGAACCATCTCATCCCCTGTCCTTTACATATTGCTCGGTGCTGTTGGCGGCCTGCTGTTCTGGTGGTTGCCCCGCTACTCCGCTCGCAAGGGGCGCAAGCATCACTCTGACAAGATTTAAGAAATACGCACTCGAAAATAATATAGCATAAACATCTGACAATCACCCTTATTTAAAACTATGCAGATATATTTTCAATTAATATGGGCCTATCTGAAAATCGGAATCTTCGGTTTCGGTGGAGGATACGCAATGCTGTCGCTTGTCGAGAAATCCGTGGTGCAACCCGGATGGATTTCCGAGACTATGTTCACCGACATAGTGGCCATCTCTCAAATGACCCCCGGCCCTATCGGCATCAATTCCGCCACATACATAGGGTTCGTGGCGCCTGGAAGCGTTGACACGGCCCTAAACGGTGTGGGATGGGGATTGCTGGGGTCTTGTCTTGCGACATTAGCCGTGGTAGTGCCAAGCTTCCTTCTGGTCCTCTACAGTTCGCATTTCATCCGTCGGCATAGCGAAAGCGGTGCGATAAAGGCGGTCTTCGCGGGGCTCAGGCCCGTTGTGGTAGGTCTCATTGCCTCTGCGGCCATAATGCTCATGAATGCCGCCAACTTCAACCCTAACGGCATTGACTGGCAACTTTGGGTGAACATCGCCATTTGCGCAATAGCTTTCTGCCTGGCATTCTTCCCCATAAAAATATGGGGAAAGAAATTCAAAATGCATCCAATTCTAATCATAATACTCGCCGGCGTAGCCGGATACCTGATATATGGAATCAATTGACGAAAAAACTGAAATGTCCGGTCAGGACTACAATGACGCGATAGCATTCCTCTACAGTCAGCTGCCGATGTTTTCCCGCGTAGGACAAGCAGCCTACAAACCGGGGCTTGACACAAGTCTGAATATCGACCGTCATTTCGGATCTCCTCACAAACGATTCAAATCAATACACATCGCCGGGACTAACGGGAAAGGAAGCACGTCCCACATGATTGCCTCCATCCTCCAGGCCCAGGGATACAAGACGGCACTTTACACTTCGCCACATCTCATCGACTTCAGGGAACGGATGAGAGTGAATGGCCAGATGATTCCACGTCAGAAAGTGGTTGACTTCGTGAATCGATGGAAATGCTCCGGTTGTGACTTGCACCCGTCTTTCTTTGAACTCACAATGATGATGGCTTTCGACTGGTTTGCGAATGAAAACGTTGACTATGCGGTAATCGAAGTCGGAATGGGCGGACGACTGGACTCTACAAACATTATAACTCCGGAAGTATGCGTCATTACCAACATATCGGCCGACCATACTCAATTCCTTGGAGAATCTCTCACGCAGATTGCCGAAGAGAAGGCCGGCATAATGAAAAAAGGGATTCCTGTCGTGGTAGGAGAAGCTGAGGGTGAAATCAGAAAAGTGTTCGAGAGGAAGAGCCTACAGACTGGAGCGCCAACCAGATTCGCTGAAGACAATGAAAGACTGAGACATGTGTCGGAAGGGACTCTCGGAGGATGGCTCTGTTCATCAAGGGAAGGTGAATTCCTTCTTCCTCTGTCCGGAGATTACCAAAAAAAGAACGCCAACACTGTCTTGAATGCAATTGACGCTATGCGCGACTCCGGCATTGTGATTTCCGATAAAAGCGTGGTGAGCGGGCTTGAAAACGTCATACGGGCCACTGGACTGTCCGGACGGTGGTCCGTAATACGAGAATCCCCTCTCGTGATTGCCGACACAGGACACAATATCGCGGGTATTTCCTATAATATGAAGCAACTACACCGCGTTGCCGCAAGACATCCCGAAGGGAAAATAAGGATTGTCATCGGCTTCGTGGCCGACAAGGCAATCGGAAAGATTCTCGAACTTCTTCCCCGTGACGCGATATATTACATCACCAACGCCGACATACCGAGAGCTCTCCCGGCTGCTCAACTTTATGACAGGTTCAAAGAAGCGGGACTCGACGGATGTATATTCCATAAAGTAAGCGAGGCATATCATGCCGCCTTGAATGACTCCGGCATAGATGACGTGATATATATCGGTGGCTCCACTTTCGTGGTGGCCGATTTCCTTGCCTCCCTGTCATAGCAGGTCTCGGTATATATGAGAGCGGAGACATCCACACACTTTTCTGGAATGTCCCCGCTCTCTTTATTTATCGGCTACCGGCCTATCCCGGTCTTTTCCGAGCAATCATGATTCTTTTTCTTCTTTGTCTCGATTTTTCTGTCGGGCATGCGCTTTCGACTGGTTGCTGCTGAAATCACTCTCCTCCTTGAGGTCGATTTCCTTCCCGGCATCATCAACCACCCTATACTGGAGATATGCGAGCGATTCATCGGCTATCACCTTGAATCCTCTGCCAAACTTCCTCTTCCACTTACCATAAAGCGAGAACATACCCTTCTTTATATACGCCTCAACATAGGGATGAACATACATATTGAATTTCTTTACCTGAAGAATATTGACCAGATAGTCCAGTTTTTCCCCAAGTTTATCAGTGAAGAGCAGCGACGGCTGAATCTCACCCTTGCCGAAACATGAGGGACATGTCTCGCTCGTGGTTATGTCAAGCACGGGTCTGACCCTCTGACGTGTAATTTGCATAAGACCGAACTTGCTCAATGGCAATATATTGTGACGTGCACGGTCATTTGCCATCACCTCTCGCATATGGTCATAGAGTGTCTGTCGGTGTTCGGCCTTGCTCATGTCAATGAAGTCTATCACAATTATACCGCCCATATCCCGGAGCCTCAGCTGACGGGCAATTTCATCGGCGGCTTTAAGATTGACATCGAGTGCGTTCGATTCCTGGTCAGGACTCGCCTTGCTGCGGTTGCCGGAGTTGACATCTATGACATGCAATGCCTCCGTATGCTCGATGATTATGTATGCTCCGCTCTTGAACGACACAGTTTTTCCGAAAGAGCTCTTAATCTGACGGGTGATATTGAAATGGTCGAATATCGGCACGTCTTTGTCATAGAGCTTAACTATGTCCTTGTTTTCCGGAGAAATCAATGCCACATAGTTCTGGATCTGGAAAAATGTCTCTGCCTCGTTGACATATATATTCTCGAAATTAGGGCTGAAGATATCCCGGATTACGCTGACTGCCCTCGAATCCTCCTCATAAATCAACATGGGAGGCTGGCTCCTCTGCATCTTTGCGATGGAATCTTCCCAACATTTCACGAGAGTCCTCATCTCATTGTTTAGCTCCGCTACTCGCTTGTTCTCCGCTGAGGTGCGCACAATGACGCTGAAACCCTTGGGTTTGATACTCCCTATCAGCTGGCGAAGCCTGATTTTCTCTTCGGTTGATTTGATTTTCTGTGAAATCGAAATCTTGTCGCCGAATGGCATAAGCACCATAAATCGCCCGGTGAAAGACAACTCTGTCGTGAGACGTGGCCCCTTGGAGGAAATTGGCTCTTTGGCTATCTGCACCAGAAGTTGCTGTCCCGGCTGGAGCACATTCTGTATTGTGCCCTGTTTCGGTATATCCGGTTCAAGTTTGAACTTGGAGATGTTGGGAATCTTTTTCTTGTCGGCCACCGCCTCCTGCAGAAACGTAACGTAGGAGTTGAATTGTGGACCCAAATCGAGATAATGAAGAAAAGCATCCTTTTCGTAACCTACATCAAGAAAGGCTGCATTTAGTCCCGGCATTATTTTCTTTACCTTCGCCAGGTAGAGATCCCCGACTGCATACGCGATGTTGCGGCTCTCTTTCTGAAGAGAGACAAGCCTGGAATCCTCAAGCAACGCTATCGAGATTTCCTTTTGTTGTACGTCAACTACTAATTCGCTTTTCATCTTTATCATAGAATCTTTTCAGGACCGATGGCTCATATCCTGATGCGGATATGAAACCATTCCGGACCGTGAGATACGAAAAAGAACAAACATTGATGGGTGAAGGTAATGCCGCTCCACCCATTTCCGTTTGTTCCTTATGACTGTAGAGAAACGGAATAATTCCGGATTTGAACCGGGATTATTTCTTCTTATGACGGTTCTTTCTCAGTCTTTTCTTGCGTTTGTGCGTAGCCATCTTGTGGCCTTTTCTTTTCTTTCCGCTTGGCATAATGATTAATATTATGGTTAATTATTTATTTTATGAATATCCGCGATATTTCAGAACATCCCGGAAAAATTATTCTTGACAGAATTCACTTCACCTGATCAAGAAAAACCTTCGACGGCTTGAACGCCGGTATATTGTGCTCCGGAACCTTGATGGTGGTATTCTTCGAGATATTCCGTGCTGTCTTTTCTTTTCTTGTCTTGATTATAAAACTTCCGAAGCCGCGAAGATAAACGTTATGGCCTCCTGCCATCGCATCTTTCACAACCTCCATAAAGCTCTCGACGGTCGTCATTACAGTGGCTTTCTCAAGTCCTGTTGCGCGAGAAATCTCATTTACTACCTCAGCTTTTGTCATTTTTCTTTAAAAGGATTGGTTGGTTTGTCGTCTATGCCTGTTCGGGATGTCCCTAAAAAAGCACAGCTCTTGACGCGACATCCTTTTTGGCGGTGCAAATATCGGAATTTTTTTTCATTCTTTAAAAGTTTGCTTATAAAAATCCCTTTTTTTTGCTTAATTTTGTCTTTCAGGATGCTTTTCTCTCCATTATATCCAACTTATCAGACATATATGAACCACCCCTCGATTCATTTCAGCCGTCCTCGATGGATATTCTTCGACCTTGACGACACTCTTTGGGATTTCAATTCGAATTCTCTCAAGAGCCTTCTTTTCATATTCAACAGATTCAGCATTATTTCATCGATATTCGGAAATTTCGACAGCTTCGTCCATCAATACCGAATCCACAACTCCAAGCTTTGGGAAGAACACGCTCGGGGGATGATTTCCTCTTCCTTCCTTAAAACCGAACGCTGGAGACGAACGCTGTTCCCGGACTTACTCCCGGAACGGGTGCCGGTGATATGCCGTAATATCGATGTCGAATATCTCGATTATCTCGCAACCCAGACTGACATTGCCGTTAATGCGATTGAAGTGCTCCATTGTTTGTCAAGACATTTCATGATTGGCGTCATTTCAAATGGCTTCAAAGACACTCAATACAAGAAACTTTACAATTCAGGATTGTGGCGGTATGTGACAAGAATGGTCATCAGCGATGAAATTGCAATCCAGAAACCGGACACCCGAATATTCCGGCATGCCATCCGCGAGACCGGAGCCTCCGGCATCCCTGTTATGGTTGGCGATAATCCGGAAGCGGATATACTCGGGGCTCTTCAAGCCGGATGGGACGCCATCTGGTTCAATTCACGCGATATGGATTTCCCTTTTTCTGAAGACGAATTAAGATGCCGTGGCATAAATCCGGATTCATTCCTCGGAACCGCAAGAAACATGGAGGATGTGTCACGAATATTGCAAATGAGGATGTCTGGCAAACATCTACTCCAGAACTGACACACCGGACACGCCTTTGAGGCGTCCGACTATCTCTTCTGAATAATCTTCCCGGAAACGCAACAGAAGACTGCATGTGTTGTCGAAACTCCGTTCCAGAATCTCTGACTCTGTCGCTTTCACAACCTTCATCACGCCGTCGGCCGATATATAAGGAAATAAAACCCTCACTGTGGCCATACTGTGCATCTCCTTCACGCCGGCATCCTCAAGCGCGAGTCTGGCGGCCTCACGGTAAGCGGCTATCAGACCCGGCGTGCCAAGCTTTATACCTCCGAAATATCTGACCACCACCACCAGCACATCCGTCAGGTTCTTACTGTTGATCTGACCAAGAATCGGCTTGCCGGCGGTACCCGACGGCTCACCGTTGTCATTAAGCTGCCATTCGCTCCTGTCAGCGCCAAGCATATATGCCCAGCACACATGACGAGAGTCATGATATTCGTTCTGATATTCCTTTACTATCCTGCGGGCCATCTCCGCACTGTCTATCTTGATGGCAAAAGAAATGAAACGGCTCATCTTCTCTCGGAACTGAGCCTCCCCCTGTTTTGATATAGTGTAATATGTGTCGCCCATCGTCCGGCTTGTGATTATATTATGGAGGTGTATCGCAATCTTCTCTCACGATACACCTCCTCGCATACCATTCATCCGAAATAGTTATTGAATCCGCTATCTATCTTCGGATAAAGCAACATCCCGTTTGCCACATTCTCTGCAATGTCAAGCCCTTTCTCCTCCTTAACTATGTGCAGTGACCATGACAACGCATTCGATGGCCCGTTGCCAAGAACGTATTTCCCGTCAACCACGACAGGACTCGCCTCATACTCCGCACCTTCCAGCTTATCCTCAAATCCCGGATAGCACGTAGCCTTATGTCCCTCAAGGAGTCCCAGCTGACCAAGCACAACTGCCGGCGACGCACATATCGCGGCTATCCTGCCCTCCTTTGACTCCGCCTGCCGGCGCAAAAGACCCTGCAGAGGTGCGAACTCATAAAGATTGACTGCCCCTGGCATACCCCCGGGCAGTATCAGCCATTTCGCAGATGTGAATAATGTGTTGTCATAAAGAAGGTCGGCGGTCACCGTCACTCCGTGAGCCCCGGTCACCTGCAACGACGAGGTTATCGACACTGTCTTGACTTCAATACCCGCTCTGCGCAGCACATCGACCGCCGTCAAGGCTTCAACTTCCTCGAAACCTTCGGCAAGAAACAAAAAAGATTCACCCATGATAGTAAGTTTTTATAATTATTCCCCCAAAAGTAGTGAATTTTATCCGTTTTAACTAACTTTGCCAATGTTTTTTCAGAATATTTGAATCTTTTTTCCTCACTTTATGCTTTACAAAAAGAACATATCCTGCTTTTTCACTCTTTTGACATGTATGCTCTCGGGGTGGTTAATTTCTGCTTGTCATTCTGATTCATATGTCAGGGTGGAAGGGATGATTTGGAACACGACATACCATATCACGTTCCGAGGCAACCCCGGATTGAGAGACTCCATCCTCGCGACTTTGAACGATGTCGGGAAAAGCCTGAATGTCTTCGACAAGTCTTCTGTGGTGAGCCGTGTCAACGACGCCGACTCTATGATTATAGACCAGAGGTTTGCTAAAGTATATGAGGCTTCCAGAAAGGTCAACATCGCGAGCGCGGGGATGTTCGACCCCACCCTATCGCCGCTGATTTCAGCTTGGGGATTCGGCCCGGGGCATCGCATGTCGGCCGACACTGTCGCTATTGACAGCATCCTCCCTTTCGTCGGATTACAAAAGACCCGCCTCAACGGCAACTTCCTTGTAAAAGACGACAGGAGGACTCAGTTCAACTTCTCTGCCATAGCGAAAGGGTTCGGATGCGACGAAGTGGCCGCATTGTTGAAGAGAAACGGAGTCTCCGACTTCCTCGTGGAAATCGGGGGGGAACTGGCATTGTCCGGCGAAAGCCCCAGAGGCGGCGGATGGCTCGTATCCATTGATATGCCGATATTGTCCGATTCCACTGAAATCCATGATTCATGCGAAATCATTGAAATAACCGATGCCGGAATGGCAACGTCCGGCAACTACCGGAACTTCAGAAAAGAGGATGGTAAGACATTCGGTCACACCATATCCCCTCTCACCGGCAGGCCGGTGTCAACCGATGTCATAAGTGCGACTGTGATAGCCCCTTCCGCAATGGAAGCGGATGCCGTAGCCACCGCTTGCATGGCCTCTGGAAGTGTGAAATCAAAAAGCATGCTACAAAATCTCAGGCTTGAAGGGATGCTTATTTTGTCCGATTCCTCGATATGGATGTCTGATGGCTTCTCCAATCACCTCAGAAGCTTGGGTGCCTGGAAATAGAGTCCGAAATTGATTCCGAAATTCCAGTTGCGGGAGGGAGATGACAGATAATTGACATACACTGACAGACTTGCGAACGGAAAGTTATATACCCCGGCAATCTCTCCGATAAACTGTGGCTTTCGCATCCATCCGTCAAACACTGCCATCCCCGCATCATCCGACGCAACATGCCGCACGGGGCAATACGCGAAGAAATCTCCCCTGAGCTGTGCCTTGCCGAACGGTGTCCACACCGGACTCAACCCCAATGACACATAATTGTCGCTCCGGAATGCCACATTAAAGTAATTCCGGGTTGAGGGGGTCGGGGCGAAGGCCGGGGCATGAATCATAGCGGCGGTATAATTCTGATACATATCCTGTAACGTGACAAGACCGTTGAAATACGCGCCAAGCCTGAAATTCTTGTGAAGCTCGAAGTAATGGCGCCATAACAATTCCACGGATGCCGACACATGGTTACGCCAGCTATCCGGTCCCGACTGCCCCGCGGCTGACTTAAACCTGTTCTGCTCGTGGCTTAAAAGCGCGTTCAACAACCATTCCTTACCTTCTGAAGGATACATATTGTCGTTGAGTGTATTTAGTTCAATCCCTGTCTTTATCGCGGCTATCCTGTAGTCGCTCTTGTCTTTTCCCGATGATGCGAAATCACCGTTGTTGTATGGGAAATAATCATCTCGTTCCCATCCATATGCAACATTGGCATAACCTTTCGCGAGCCGCCCTATCGCCCAGCAATATCCTCCACGGAAGAATCCTTGTATGTCGGTGATGAATGAGGGTGTGGAACTCTGATAAAAGAGCAGTTCCGAATCGTAATACTTCTGACGGCTCACTACGGCCTCCAGCTGCACATAGGAAGGAAGTGATGATCGCAACGCGAACCGGGCGCCAAGCCTGCCGGCATAATACGACTGCCCTATCCATGCTCCGAGGTCAAGGTCAAGGCTGTTGAAACTCAACGTATGATAACCGAGGGTCAGGTAGAGCATACTGTTGGTGGACGATGTAATCCATCCTCCCACTCCTATTGAATAGGGATTCTTGACCGTTGCGTCAAGCAGAAGAGTATCTCTTCCGTCCTGGCCGAATTCTGCCTGAGGCAGAAGGTCGGAAAGCTTGCCGTCGGTCACTGCCCGATAATAAGCATCCTCTACCTTTTCCATAGTGATTCGTGTCGGCCGGCTTTCCCGCGTCCCTGCAAAAAGGTACTCAAGGAAACGGGACTGTCCGGGACTGGCTCCCTCAACCTTCACCGCGTCAAACACAACCTCTGGCGTTTTTGAGGCAAATGCCTTGCGTCTCCGGGCAAGCGAATCCGGATTCTCCCGCGCCGTAATACGTCTCTTTATGGAATCTACCATCGACAATCCGGTCTTATATCCTATCGAATATATGGTTCTCGCCTGATTGAAATCGAGCACACCGAAATCAAGCACCGGTACCTGTATCTTGACTCCCTTGCCGGCTGGTACGGAATAATCGTTGTTCTGGATAATCATGTCTTCCAGCTGGCTATACACATCGTTCTTTATCGGTTTTGTATCCGCTGATGAAACCGACACCCCGATTATGAAATCCGGATTAAAATCCTTTTCCATTACGTCCACTGGGAAATTGTCGTAGATACCGCCGTCATAGACGAGCACTCCGTCCATCTCTATCGGTTTGAACACGAGCGGAAAGCTCATCGATGCCCTTACCGCGTCGCCAAGCGAGCCTTCTGAACATACTATCTTGTGCTTATGATAGACATCACTCGTCACACACCTGAACGGAACAAACAGATTGTCGAAGTCTTCATCACATTGTTCCGTATATGGAGAATAGAGTTTTAGAAACTCCAGATTCATAGGTATCGGATTAATCAGTGACGACGGTATAATCTGCGTGAACAGGCCTGTGGTGTCCTTGAGATTCAGATTCAGGGAGAACCATTTCGGCGACGGTGAGGGGGTCGTGAAATAATATTCCAGTTTTTTGTCGATTGTCCCGGTGCTCCAATAGCCGAATGATTTGGAGGTGAACATATCCATCATCCTATCGGGCGACCATCCGCAACTGTATAGGCTTCCGACTATGGCCCCCATTGATGTCCCGGCCACATAATCCACCGGTATCCCGTTCTCTTCAAGGGCTTTTATCACGCCTACATGGGCGATACCTTTTGCTCCTCCCCCGCTCAATACAAGGCCGACTTTTTCACGCGACATTACTGAAACGAATGGCAGAACCATCGCCGACAAGAGGAGGAGGAGACGGATTTTGAATTCATGCAACATGGTGTGGAATATATATAAAAAAAAAGCAACCATCCCTTTTTAACTGAGATGCTTACTTTTATAATGTATTAAACACGTTTTGGTTTAGCCCCGACCGCGTGTTTTTAGAATTATTTTCCTGTCGCACGGACTGGGCTATGTGCCCTTTTCTGATATATATGAGTCCTTGAATCCCAGAAAATACAATACTCCGTCTATCCCGATGGTAGAGATGCTCTGGCTTGCCTCCGCCTTCACCTTTGGCTTCGCATGGAAAGCTATCCCGAGGCCTGCCTCCGCGAGCATCGGAAGGTCGTTGGCCCCGTCCCCCACCGCGATAGTCTGCGCGATATTGATATTCTCCACCTGAGCAAGAAGTCTCAGAAGCTCCTTTTTGCGACGCCCATCTACAATGTCACCGACATACCTCCCGGTGAGCTTACCGTCCGGCCCCACCTCAAGCTCGTTGGCATAGACATAGTCGAAATTATACTTCTGCTTTAGATAGTTGCCGAAATACGTGAATCCGCCTGACAGTATCGCGGTCTTGTAGCCACTCCTCTTCAGAACCTCCATCAGACGGTCAACGCCCTCCGTTATGGGCAGATCCTCCGCAATCTCTCTCATCACGCCGACATCAAGCCCCTTGAGCAATGCCACTCTGCGTGTGAAACTTTCCTGGAAATCAATTTCTCCCCTCATGGCTGATTCCGTGATGGCCCGCACCTCCTCGCCTACCCCGGCACGGTCCGCAAGCTCATCAATCACCTCCGTACGTATAAGAGTGGAATCCATATCGAAACATATCAGACGGCGACAACGTCTATAAATCGTGTCCTCCTGCAATGATATGTCGAAATTAAGCTTCTGCGACAACTGCATGAAGTCCTCCTGCATCTTCAGACGGTCTGATGGAGTGCCTCTGACCGAAAACTCTATACACGCCTTGGTGGCCGGCAACTCCTCCTCATTGAGTGGCATACGACCGGTGAGACGTGAGATGGCGTCGATATTGAGTCCCTGGCCGCTTATTATACGTGTTGTCTCGCATATCTGTCTGGCGGTAATCTTTCGGCCAAGAATGGTGATGATGTAACGGTTTTTACCCTGCATACCCACCCATTCCTCATACTCCGCCTCACTCACTATGTTGAACTCCACCTGCACCTTAAGGTCGCTGGTCTTGAACAGGAGTTCCTTCAGGATTTCTCCGCTGCGTCGGCTGTCGGTCTTGAAAAGGATTCCGAGAGACAGGGTATGATGGATATCGGCCTGTCCTATGTCGAGGATCGAGGCGTCATATCGTGCGAGAATCTCCGTAAGTGCGGATGTCACTCCACACCGGTCGGCCCCGGAGATTTTAATCAGAATAAGTTCCCTCTCCCCCACGTCTGCGACGGGGAAAGAGGGAGCTTTTGTAGGTTTATCCATTGCTATACACTGATTCATTCAGCCGCCTCGGTCTCTTTGGAATCAAGGAGGGCAATCTTCTCTTGAATCTGCCTTATGTCTTCTTTGATTCGCTCTATCTTGCGCTCAAACTCTTTCAGCATCGAATTTCCTGACCCGAACTTGAAGAACCCAAGATTATTCTCTATCGTCTTTATTTCTGCCTGACGGGACTCCATTGCTCTCACCAGACGTTCCCTCTCTCTGCCAATCTGTCGCTCGTCGCCATCCATCTTCTTCACTTCTCCCTCAAAACGGCGCATACGCTGGCGAGACTCCCGCATGTCGAAAGCTCCGAAAAGACGGTTCAGCTCCTCACGGTATTCCGTATTGATAGCATCCTTATGTTTGAACGGGACAAATCCGGTGGCCTGCCATTGGTTCTGGAGCTCCCTGATCTTGCCGATCACATCCTTCCGTTCAGCATCGGCCGGTATGGATTTCAATTGTGCCACGATAGCCTGCTTTGTTTTCAGGTTCTCCATCTCCTCACTACGCTGGGCCCCGAAATGTTTCTTTCTTGCCGCATGGAATGCATCGACAGCCGCACAGAATCTCTTCCAGATTTCATCTCCCTGCTTGCGAGGCACCACGCCAACTGTCTTCCACTCTTTCTGCAGCTCCTGAAGTTGGTCGAAAGCGCCTTTCTCCTCTGCCCTTTCGAGAAGAGCCTCAGCCTTTTCACATAGGGCCACCTTCCGGGCATAGTTCTCCTTGAACTCGTCTTTGGTTTTCTTGAAATACTCCGCCTTGGCGTTGAAGAAATCGTCGCAGGCCTTGCGGAAACGCGTAAACAGCACACCGTTCGATTTCCTGGGAGCGAATCCGGTTCCCTTATACTCCTTCTGAATCTCGATGATTTCCTTTGTCTTATTGTCCCAATCAGCAAAAGTCTTCAACGCGGAATAGTCTATTCCCTCTACTTTCTCACATAGTTGGGTCTTCTTGTTCTCGTTTTCAGTTTCTTCGGACTTTCGCGATTGGAAATAATCCTGATGCCTCTTGTTGACAATCGTGGATGCCTCCTTGAACTCGTTCCATATCTCTTCGCGGATTTCCTTTGCCACCGGACCAACCTCACGCCAACGGGCATGCAAATCCTGAAGTTTTCTGAAAGCCTCTATCGGGTCTGCGAGCGTGGTGAGTTCCTTTGCCTTTTCCACAAGACCCTGCTTTATCTCAAGATTCTTCTTGAAATCAAGGTCGCGCAATTCCTTGTTCATCTTCAGACGGTCGTAGAACATCTCCACTACAGCCTGATAATTCTTCCACAGCTCATTGTCGGCTCCCGCCGGGACTTCTCCCACAGCCTTGAAATCCTGCTGCAACTGCTGGAATTTTGGAAAATGGAGATTGATATTGTCTATATCCTCCACTATGTGGCGCAACTCTTCGACGATACGGTTCTTCTCCTCAAGATTCTTCTTGCGCGACGCTTCTTTCTCTTCAAGATAGGCGGCCCGCTTCTCTCGGAATTCCGCAAGCAGACGCTTCATCTCCACCTCGCTCTCATCCGGAGTGGCGGAGAACTGTTCTGCCGGATTTCCCGCCTCTACAAAGGCCGTCAGTTCGTTCATGGCGTCTCTGTTCAACAACGTATAATACGCCTGCTTGATGGCAGCCACCTCTTTGTGGGCTTCCAGATTTCCTGACGCGACAATCTCCCTCAGTGCCTCGACCATCTCTGGCTTTGACTTGCTATGATAGCTCCTGGAGGTCGGCTCTTCTGCTGACTCAGGAGCATCCGAGGCTTCTTCCGACTCCAATACGGCCGACCCTTCGGTATATTCTGAGGCCGACACGCTGGTGGCACACTCTTTTTCTGTTCCCGGTTCAGCCATCCGATCGGCTGCCTCCGCCAAATCAAGCGCAGGAGACGATTCAAGCGCACAGGTTTCCTCCATATCTGTGGATTCCACTGATGAAGAAGGCACATCGGTTGTCTGAGTTGTGGCATCCGCCACAATCTCGCTGTTCAGGTCGTCATTGCTGAGCGACTGCTTATCAAGCTCATTCATGCTGATAGTAGTTTTTGGGGACTGAACGCATTCATTCTGCCGAAAAATTGGGTCCAGTCCGTCGTGATTGCGTAATTCAAGCTTCAAATTTAGGAATTTTATCTCAAAACCACAATTTTTCCGCTCTTTTCTATTTCTTTATATTTTGTAAAGACTTAATTCCTTCGTCTTCCGGGAAAGGGATGTCTATTTTTTCAAAACCTTCGCCGATATTATCCGGATATCCTCTTTGGGACGATCCGCATCGTCTGTGGCAACTTTCTGGATTCTATCCACAACATCCATCCCTTTTAGCACCTCCCCGAAGACAGTATATTGGCCGTCAAGATGCGGAGTGCCCCCACGCTCAACATAATCTTTCTTCAGCTGGTCGGGCAAATCCACAGCACCAACCTTTTCTTCTGTCTCCTTTATGAGTCGCTGCCGGAGTGTCTCAAGACCTTCCTGGTCGCCTGCCTTCTGCATCGCCTGAATCGTGTCCCTGCATTGCATTGCAAGACTCTGGAACACCTGCTCCATCTGGGTGTTCTTACGCTTGAGATCCATTGCCTCCACCTGACGCTCTGTCATGGTGCGTCCGGTCACTATATAGAACTGGGAGCCGGAAGAACGGCGTTCGGGATTATAGGCGTCGCCGGTACGTGCCGCGGCAAGTGCGCCATACTTATGATAATGGGTCGGATACTCTATCTCTGCCGCTATGGTGTAGCCGGGATTGCCTGACCCAAGCCGCGCTCCCGGAGCCGCGCCTTTTGAGTCAGGGTCGCCTGTCTGAATCATAAACGAGTCTATGACCCTATGGAACAGGATCCCGTCATAGAACCCTTCCCCTACAAGCTTGAGAAAGTTTTCCTTGTGAAGGGGTGTGTCGTTATACAGTTCCACCGTAATGTCGCCCATGCTGGTCTTCAGTTCCACCACAGCGTCTTCAGGATTGATTGGTGTGATTTCTGCCATATCTGTCTGTGCCATGACTCCCGACACTCCCATAGCAAGGGCGGCGAGAGTCGTCTTTAAATATCTCATAATTGTCTCTCGTTTTCCATCCACAATGGGTCAGATGCTATGTTGGATAGAATCGTTCGACTCCGCAGGGAATATACGTTTGTAAATCCTGCGGAAATTGTCGTCGGTTTCTTGGAGTTCCGCCACACGCGACTTGTAATCCACCCCCCATATCGCCTCAAGCAGCGAACCGATGTAACGACGCTCCCTGTCTTTTGATATAGCCCCCTCTATCAAAGGCGAAAGCCAAGGTGAGAATTTCTCCCTGTCAACAGCGGCCAGGAATCGGGCGCTGCTGGCGAGAAACTGCCCCGACATATCAACCCTCTTAAGGTTTTCGACAAGATCTGGCATCATATCGGCACACGTCTCGCAATTGTTGACAATATACTCATACGTCGCCATCCCGTCGGGATCGTTCTCAAGGTTTTTCAATATCTGATTCATCATGTTCAAGTTTTCGTGGCGCAAAAATAAAAAATTTTCCACAAACAGATAAAATAATGCGGGTAATTTTTCTATCTGAAACCGATTTATTAATTTTGCAAAGTGAAAAATACATCTTCCAAGGGCAATATTTACCTTTCGGACGTTATATTTTCAACACAACAGAGAATTAATGAATACACAGGAATCCTATCACCCCGCTTCCGGGAATCTGGTGATTGTCATCGGCCGCCAATTCGGCAGCGGGGGACGAAGCATCGGTAAGCTTGTAGCCGCAAAACTCGGAATCTCATACTACGACAAGGAGTTGCTCTCTCAAGTTGCCGAAAACCTCGGAATGGCTCCTGAGATTTTCGCAGCCGCCGATGAGAAAAAGCCGTCTCCCTTCCGGTCACTTCTGCAAGGGGTGTATGGAATTGCCGACAACTTCCACAACACTTCCATGTGTGAGGAAAACCTTTATGAGGAACAGAGCACCGCAATAAGGAAAATCAGCGAGTTGGGCTCTTGCGTGATTGTCGGACGGACTGCCGACTATGTCCTCCGGGACATTCCCGGACTTGTCAGCATATTCCTGCACGCCCCGATTTCTCATAGAGTACGTAAAATTGTAGAACGTAAAGACTCCGCATCTCCTCAGGAGGCGGAAGAGCTGGCCAGAAAGCGCGACCGCGACCGCGAAAGCTATTACAATTATTTCACGGGGCGCTTTTGGGGCAAAGCCTCTAATTATCATCTCTCACTCGACGCTTCCGCAATATCCCACGATATGACTGCGGATATAATCATTTCATTCGCTCTCGCAAAATATCACGGCTGTAATTCAGCCGGAAATTTGCAGAAGTGAGGTCTGTCGCTTGACGAGGTTTCGTCAAGAGGAAAGTCCGGGCAACATAGGGCGACATGTTTCCTAACGGGAAGCCGGCGGCGACGCCGGGGATAAGTGACAGAAAACAACCGCCTCCTTTCTGGAGGTAAGGGTGAAAAGGCGGGGTAAGAGCCCACCGGCTCCTGTGGCGACACAGGAGGCCGCACATCCCATGTGTTGCAAGGCCAAATATACCGGCAATCAAGGACGGCCCGTCCATTGCCGGGGGGTAGGCTGCTTGAGCCCTCGGGCAACCGTGGGGCGTAGATAAATGACAGACACCGCTATACGCGGCACATAACCCGGCTTACATCGCTTCTGCTTTACTACAGCCGACGGACTCTTTTGTTTCCGTCGGCTGTATCTTATTGAACAATTTGAGTATTATCTGCATTTTCTAACTATACTTTCACTACTCCGGAGTTTCTTCGTCAAGTCGAGAGAATTTTCGGCGTTACTCTCAAAAACAACACAAATGGCCGCAAAGAAAGAGTCTAAGCTAACTGAGCTTATCAACAGAATCCAAGAGTTTGTAAACTACTGTTGGTCGGGGGTCTGGAAAGAAACCCGCGACACCTCTGGGATACGCACCATAAAAGTGCTGAACCTTTCCGTGAGGTCTTTCCTCGACCGCGACCTGCAGTCCCGCTCGATGTCGCTGACATACTCCACAGTGCTCGCTATTGTGCCGGCTTTCGCTCTCCTCTTTGCCATCGGACGCGGGTTCGGATTCCAGAACCTGCTCGAAGACCAGCTTTACCAATCTTTTCCCGCGCAAAGGAAAGGCCTGGAGTTTGCCCTCAAATTCGTGGACTCCTATCTTAAGGAGGCATCGCAGGGTCTTTTTGTCGGAATCGGCATTGTTTTCCTGCTTTGGACCCTCATATCTCTGCTTTCATACATCGAGAGCTCGTTCAATCACATATGGGATGTGAAGCACGACCGCAGTTTCTACCAGAAAGTCACCGACTACACATCCATATGCCTTATGGTACCTGTATTGATGATATGCTCTTCCGGTGTTTCTATATTCATGTCGGCCATCGTCCAGGACAACATTCACTTCGCCTTCCTATCTCCTCTTGTCAACATCGCTCTCGAAACCTCTCCGGTGGTGTTGGCGTGGCTCGCGTTCTCTCTGTCGTTTTTCCTGATTCCGAACACCAAAGTCAAATTCAAATACGCGGCCATCTCCGGTGCGATTTGCGCAATCGTATTCCAGATTCTGCAGATGCTGTTCGTAAACGGGCAGATATACGTCTCAAAGTACAATGCCATATATGGGTCTTTCGCATTCCTCCCTTTGCTGCTCATATGGCTACAGCTGTCTTGGCTCATTCTTTTGTTCGGATGTGTCCTGACATATTCTCTTCAGAATGTGCTTAACTTCAACTTCATCGGCGACATCAAGAAAATGTCGGAAAACTATGAGAGGAAGGTTACAATAATACTGACTGCGGCAATAGTGAGCCGTTTCAGGAAGGGAAAGACTCCGCTCACGCGTTCGCAACTGAGTTTCTACTACGACATTCCGATTCAGGTCGTGACCAATCTTTGCGAGCAATTGCAAAAAGCCGGGTTCATCAATTACGTGATGCTTCCTGACGACCGCACAGGAGTGGCCCCGGCCACAGAAACCGGCAACCTGACTGTCGGGGAGCTACTGCGTAGGCTCGACCACGTCGGCGACTCAAATTTCATCCCTCGCTTCTCCCTTATATACCGTGATATCCTCGACAAAATAGATTCCTGGCTCGATGACTGCTACGACTCTCTCGACACCAGGAAAATCGCTGACATCGACCTCCCGGAAGACATTGACAAGGAAAAAATCGTCAACGCCACGCCAAAGCCTTTCATACATTCCGACGACTCGGATGTCAAACCTGTATCAAGCGATGACTGATTGGGACATACCTTGCCAATGGCCCCGGAAACATCGTTTTTGTATGTTAAATAACATCTTTTTCTCAGTTTTCTATAAAAACGAATTTTTTTATCATATTTTTTTTGCAATTTAAACAACAAAAGGCTATCTTTGTAAAGCGTTATTCCAATGAGAGACTCGATTGATGAATTATTCAATAACAAAATCCAAAATTCTGTCCCAGCCCCTCATGTTATAAAGCCGGTTCTCTTCTCCATCTGGACCATGACTCAAAATTTACCTAACAATAACAGATATTTTCCCTATGAGTTATCTGAAATTTGACAAGAACCTGATGATTAACCTGGAACAAAGTCTTCCCAAAGAAATGCTCCGGACAAACAAATCAGGCGCTTACCATTGCACCACGATAGTTGGGTGCAACACTCGCAAGCAACACGGCCTGCTTGTGATTCCAATACCGGAGATGGACGACAAGGCCCATGTCCTGCTTTCATCTCTCGACGAGACTGTTATCCAGCATGGCGCTCCTTTCAATCTCGGTCTTCACCAGTATGGCGAAGGTGTTTTCAACCCTAACGGACACAAGTATATCCGACAGTTTGATTGCGAATCTGTACCCACCGTGACATACCGTGTGGGTGGCGTTATCCTCACTAAAGAGAAAGTGTTCATTTCTCATGAGAACAGAATTCTCATAAAATACACTCTCGTAGAGGCTCATTCCGACACTACACTGCGCTTCAAACCGTTCCTCGCTTTCCGAAATGCCAACGACCTGTGTATAGAGAACGGAGCGATAAACACTGCTGTGGAACATGTGAAAAACGGAATCTCAACATGCCTGTACCATGGATACCCCAACCTTTACATGCAGTTCTCCAAACAGCCTCAATGGGTTGACGACGGACACTGGTATAAAGGCATCGAGTATTACAAAGACCGCGACCGTGGAATCCCTTATAAGGAAGACCTCTGGGTTCCGGGATATTTCCAGGTCCCCATCAAGAAAGGGGAATCTATCATTTTCTCGGCTTCTACTTCTGAAGCAAATCCCGAAGAATTCGTAGAGACATATGAGGCGGAACTCAAAACGAGAACTTGCCGCACAAGTTTCTACAACTGCCTCAAAAACTCGGCTAAACAGTTCTACCTCAAAAATCAATCCGGCATGTATATCATGGCCGGGTATCCTTGGTATAATGTCCGCGCAAGAGACGAACTGATGGCCCTCCCGGGATGTACACTTGCAATCGACCATAAGGAAGACTATGAGCTTATTATGGATTCTTTCATGAAAGCCCTCCGCAGATTAATCGACGAGGGTATTAAAGACAAGACTATCGGGGAAATCGACCTCCCTGACATCCCTCTATGGACTGCGTGGACTCTGCAGCAATACCGCCGGGCCACATCTACCCGGGAATGCAGGGAAAGATATGGCGAGACAATGAAATGGATTGTGGATGTCATTAAGGGCGGCAAGGTGCAAAACCTATATATCAACCCCAACGGACTCCTCTCTTGCAATGGTCAGGATTCTCCTGTGACTTGGATGTCGGCTTCAATCAACGGACGTCCCATAATCCCGCGCACCGGATATATCCTGGAAATCAACGCCCTTTGGTATAATGCCTTGAGATTCGTTGCCTCTCTATATGATGGAGACTCCGGCCAAACAGAATATCTGAATGATATCAACGGTCTCGCCGACAAAGTCAAAGAGTCGTTCATCTCCACTTTCCTGAACGACTACGGATATCTATATGATTACGTCAACGGCTCATACACCGACCTCGAAGTGCGTCCGAACATGGCCATCGCAATCGGCTTGGAATACTCTCCTCTCGACCGCCGCCAGCGAAAGAAAGTGCTTGACCTTGTCACCAGAGAGCTCCTGACCCCTAAAGGATTACGGTCCCTCAGTCCGAAAAGCTATGCATATCGCCCGAATTATGTAGGCGACCCTATTCAAAGGGAATATGCCGTGCATCAGGGCCCGGCTCGTCCATGGCTGTTCGGATTTTATGCCGACGCTTATTTCAAAGTGTTCGGACTCAGCGGTGTCGGATTTATAGAAAGGATGCTGATTGGCTATGAAGACGAGATGACCGAAGGGTGTATCGGCTCTCTGTCGGAAATGTATGACGGCAATCCTCCCTACACGGGACGAGGAGCGGTCAGCACTGCCAAGAACGTGGGAGAAATTCTGCGCACTCTCAAAAACTTAAAAGAATTCAATAAACTACAAACCTTAGAAACCGAAGAATCGAAATGAAGGCTTTAATGTTCGGATGGGAATTCCCTCCGCATATCCTCGGCGGTCTCGGCACTGCAAGCTACGGCCTGACAAAGGGAATGCACGCCAACGGAAACATGGATATCACTTTCGTGATTCCTAAACCATGGGGCGATGAGGAGCGTGGCTTCGCCAACATAATTGGAGCATGCAACACTCCGGTTGCATGGCGCGACGTTTCATGGGACTATGTGAACTCGCGAATCGGAAACGTGATGAATCCTCAGACATATTTCGACCTGCGCGACAATATCTATGCCGACTTCAACTACATGCACCTTAACGACCTCGGTTGCATTGAGTTTTCAGGACGCTATCCCGACAACCTTGTTGAGGAAATCAACAATTATTCTATCGTGGCCGGTGTTATTGCCCGTACTGTGCCGTTCGACATAATCCACGCTCACGACTGGCTTACATATCCGGCCGGAATTCACGCTAAGAATGTGACCGGAAAGCCTCTTGTCATCCATGTCCATGCTTCTGAATTCGACCGCTCAAGAGGCAAACCGAATCCTACCGTTTTCGCCATCGAAAAGGACGGCATGAACAATGCCGACCACATATGCACTGTCTCCGACCTTACCCGGAAGACTGTCATCGAGAAATACGGCATCGACCCTGCGAAAGTAACCACTGTGCATAATGCTGTGATTCCTCTCGACGACAGTCTCCTGAATCTGAAACGCACCGAGACAAAGGATAAGGTTATCACATTCCTCGGACGTATCACAATGCAGAAAGGTCCTGAATACTTTGTAGAGGCTGCCGCGAAAGTTCTCGACAAAAACAAAAACGTCCGCTTTGTAATGGCCGGTGGAGGTGATATGGAGCAAGCTATGATTCGACTTGCCGCTAAACGGGGAATCGCCGACCGTTTCCATTTCACAGGATTCCTGCGCGGTAAGGAAGTATATCAGATGTTCCGTGATTCTGATGTATATGTTATGCCCTCCGTGTCTGAGCCTTTCGGCATTTCTCCACTCGAAGCTATGGAAATGGGTGTCCCCTCTATTATCTCCAAACAGAGCGGTTGTGCAGAGATTCTCACCAATGTCATTAAAACAGACTATTGGGATGTCGATGCAATGGCCGACGCTATGCATTCTATCATCACGAACAAGGCTCTTTTCGACACCCTGCGCGATCGTGGAATTGAGGAGATACATGGCATCACCTGGGAGAAAGCCGGTAAAAAGGTAATCGACATATACAATCAGGTGATTGAATCCCGAAAATAAGATTCTCCTCCCCCTTAATAAGAATAAAATATTATAACATAAGATTATGAAATCAGTTTGTTTCTATTTTAAGATCCACCAGCCTTTCCGCCTGAAACGCTACAGATTCTTCGACATAGGCAACGACCATTACTACTATGACGATTTCGCAAACGATGAAATCGTGTCGCGTCTCGCCATGTCGAGCTATATACCGATGGCTGAGACCCTGCTGCAGATGATTAATGACAGCAACCGGGAATTCAAATGCGCCATCTCAATCTCCGGGACAGCAATCGAGCAACTCCAGCATTATGTGCCTGAATTCATCGACCTTCTCAAAAAGCTGGCCGATACCGGATGCGTGGAATTCCTTAGCGGAACATTCTCCCACAGCCTCGCTTCGCTTGAGGACCCGGAGGAGTTCATTCGCCAGGTGAAGATGCACGATGACATCATGAAACGCCTTCTCGGTGTCAAACCCCAGGTGTTCGCCAACACCGAGCTTATATATGATGACGACATCGCCGCTGTCGTGGGAAGCATGGGATTCAAGACAATCCTTACCGAGGGCGCGAAACATGTTCTCGGCTGGAAATCCCCGAATTACGTATATCAGGCCGTTTCCGCACCGCAGGTGAAACTCCTTCTCACCAACGATAAGCTTTCGGAGGACATATCCCGCAACTTCAACAATACGACGTGGGATGAATATCCGCTTACCGCCGACAAGTATATCGATTGGATCGCTTCTCTGCCCGAACAGGAACAGGTTGTCAACCTCTACATGAGCATGGAGACTTTCGGCTCATTCCTTCCTAAGGAAACCGGTATTTTCGACTTCATGAAAGCCCTGCCCAGATTCGCAAAAGAGAAGGGGGTAGTGTTCTCAACGCCTTCCGATGCCGTGGCGAAACTAAAACCGGTGGACATGATTTCCGTGCCTTTCCCTATATCTGATATTGATGAGGCGAGGGATGTGTCCGCATGGAAGGGTAATGAACTCCAGAATGAGGCCCTTGGTAAGCTATACGCTGTGGCTGAACGTGTGAATCTTTGCTCTGACCGTCGGCTGAAACAAGATTGGGACTATCTGCAGAGCAGCGACCATTTCTATTATATGAGCACCAAGAACATGGCAGACGGTGCAAGCCATGCCGCTTTCAGTCCATATGATTCCCCATTCGCGGCTTTCACCAACTATATGAACGTTTTGGCCGATTTCCTTGTGCGTGTCGAAGAACAGTATCCGGAAAACATCGATAATGAGGAGCTTAATTCACTGCTCCTTACAATACGTAACCAGTCGGCTGAAATCGACGAACTGAACAAGGAGGTGAAGAATCTGCGAAACAATATCCTGAATGCAGATGACTCCACCAACGCGGTGAAGGGTGAGATTCCTGAAATCACCGACGAAAAAGCGTCCCGGAAGGCTTCCGCAAAAAAATCCACTGTCAGGAAAACTCCCGGCAGAAAGCCGGCCGCTAAAAAAGAAGCCGAAAAATAATCGTTGACAGGCTTCTATCTACGCGATTACCAATTCTCAAAGAGGGAGAGACTATCAAGTCTCTCCCTCTTCGTTATATAATAAAATTATCACAATCCAATTGACTCCCATATGATTCCGACGACTGCGCGTGACATCCTTCCACATTATGCGGAATATAACGCCATAAGACAGATTTCAATCTACCATGACAATCATGACAACCATGACGTCATCCGAATTTCGAAATCTTGCGAAGCATAGGTTCATTCAGGATTTTTATACGACGGCCGTCAACAAGTATAAGCTTCTCTGTCATAAAAGTAGTCAGTGTACGAATCGCGTTTGATGTCGTCATATTCGACAGATTGGCAAGATCCTCCCGGCTCATATAGATTTTCAACGTGGCATCGTCATCCTCAAGTCCATAGTTGTCTGACAACAACAGCAATGCCTCTGCAAGACGGCCTCGGATATGTTTCTGGGTCAGGTTGACTATCTTTGTGTCTGAACCTCCCAGATTCCTCGACAGCTCGTGTATGAAAAACATCGCAAGGTCATTGTTCTTCCGGATAAGGCTTTCAACAACCTCCATGGGGATACATCCAAGCACCGATGCCTCGAACGCGGCACATGATGAAACATACTTTTCATTCGCGAAATATGCCCTGTACCCAAAATACTGCACCGGGCGATACAACCGCAGAATCTGGACCCGGTCTCCGATGCCGCTCTTATACATCTTTACCTTTCCCTTTAAAAGGCACCAGAGATTCTCGGGGTCTTCCTGTTCGGCATAGATTATCTGACCCTTCTTGTAATGAAGAATCGTGAAATTATCGGTTACAATCCTCTTCTCTTCCGGTGAAAGAATATTCCAAAGATCCGAGAGATCCTCGCTTATTATATGCTCAAGCGTGCTCTTCTTTATCATCGCAATCCGGTGATTTGAATTTGGTGTAAAGTGTCTGACTCTTAGAAAACATGTTTCACAACACAAATTTATAACATTTTTTTGTAACAGAAAAAAATATTCCGTAAAATAAACAGAATATATCCATTTTTCTTTTTCGCTCCTGTTTCAACATCTCAATCTCAGTCAATCACCTCTTCAACTTTCCATTCTGCGTGCGCTCAAGTCGCTCCACCGGTATTATTTCTTTGGGCATCTCCCAGGGTTCAAGGATATGACGCATTTTTTCCATCATACCCTCTGTGTCATCCTGACCTTCTCCCTCTATCTTGAGCACAACCTTGTTGCCCCATTTCTCATCGGGCTTGGATGAAATCATGAACGGACTTGAAATCAATCCAGATATACGCTTCTCCACATCATAGGGATTCACTTTCTTCCCTCCAGTGATTATCACATGGTCATAACGCCCTGTTATAATAAATTCCCCCTCTGCGGTCAGGACTGCAAGGTCATTCGTCTCCACCCTTTCCCCACTATCGAACACCACAACAAGGCACCCCCTCACATCGAGTTCCACCCTGATGCCCGGCAACACTTCAAACGCCTTCTCTTCCCGTTCCACCCTACGCAACGCTATATGCGACGATGTCTCTGTCATCCCATACGTCTCATATGCCTTTATCCCTGATTCAACTATCTTGTCCCGAAGCGACGGATTGATTGCCGACCCTCCTATGATGACTGAGCCTATTTCCGGCATGTCTCTTACACTATCCACTATATGGAGCATTTGCGACGGAACCACTGCCAACAGGTCGATTCTTTCTTCCTTTCCGACTGACAACAGTGGTGTGTTGGACGGTCTTTCCCAGGTGAGACGGCAGCATGCCTCCTCGCTTCTAACGGCCATCATCTTGCCACCGATGTATTCCGCTGACACACATGAATGAAGACGGGATTCCGATGTTATGCCAAAGAAGGAGTTTGTGCGGCAGGCACTCTGCCTCACAAACTCCTTATCAAGTCTTATCACCTTCGGTATCCCTGTCGATCCTGATGTGCGGGCCTCTATAAACGGTTGTCCCGACCTCCATTCTTTTATAAATTCCTCAAACGTAATACTATTCATGAATGCCACTTCAAATCTGAAAACTGACCATAATCGAATGGTGACGAAACATCAAACCTCAGCCTGTCCCCTTCAAGTCTTACAGGGGTGGTAAAATTATCGGTGAAAACTCCTCCGGTGCCAAGTCCCTGCGCCCCTTTCGCTCCAAGATATGACGTCCATTGTGCTATCGCGTTCAGGCCGACGTTCGACTCAAGCGCCGATGTCACCCACCACCCTATTCCACGCTGCCCGGCGAGAGCTATCCATTCCTCACCCCCGGAGAATCCGCCGCAAAGGGCCGGCTTCAGTATGATATAGTGAGGTCTTATCACATCAAGCATCTTTTCCCGCTCAGCGGTGGTGTATTTCCCTATAAGCTCCTCGTCAAGTGCGATTGGAAGCGGTGATTTACGGCAAAGACACGCCATCTGCTCCATATTTCCTGATTTCAACGGTTGTTCTATGGAATGCACCCCAAGGTCAGCGAGTCTTTCAAGCTTCGGAAGCGCCTCCTCAAATGTGAATCCCCCGTTGGCGTCAACTCTGATTACAAGGCTTTCCGGATCAAATATCCTCCTGACATACTCTATCATCTCTACCTCACGTCGCCAGTCAATCGCACCGATTTTCAGCTTGATACAACGGAACCCTTCCTCCAACTTCTGCCTTATCCGTTCAATCATCCGGTCAAAATCACCCATCCAAACCAGTCCGTTGATTTCTATCGAGGTGTCTCCTACGGTGAACGGAGATGGGAAATACACTCCACGGCATCCGCATGAGTAATCAAGCAGAGCCTGCTCTAATCCGAACTGTATCGACGAATGGCGGCTGAGGTCGGTTGATTTCCCTATTGCCACATTTGCCATAAGCTCCGTAAGTTTCCAAACGTAGTTCCCGTCTGCTTCCGGAGAAAGACCTGGAAACACCGCAGCCTCCCCTATGCCGTAATGTTCGGGATTATCCTCCTCATATACCTTTATCAGGAAAGTGGGCTTCTCTGTCATCACGCCTCGCGACGTGCCTCCCGGCTCTTTAAAATGAAGAAGATATGGGGCAAACTCAAGTCGCATAATCAGGGAAATTTGGGAAATTGGTCAAAATCAGGGGCACGTTTCTCAAGAAACGCGTTCTTTCCCTCCTGTGCCTCATCCATAAGATAATACATAAGGGTGGCATCGCCGGCAAATTCCATGAGGCCTGCCTGCCCGTCGAGTTCGGCATTCAATCCGCGCTTTATCATCCTTATGGCAAGCGGGGAGCGTTGCATTATGGTGCGGCACCAATCAACCACCTCATCCTCAAGGCGCTCTAATGGCACCACCTTGTTCACCATCCCCATCTCAAGCGCCTCCGCCGCTGTATATTGACGGCACAGGAACCATATCTCACGTGCCTTCTTCTGGCCGACACAACGGGCGAGATATGACGACCCGAACCCTGCATCGAAACTCCCGACCTTCGGACCGGTCTGACCGAAGCGTGCATTCTCGGACGCTATCGAAAGGTCGCATATCACATTGAGCACATTACCGCCCCCTATGGAATAACCATTGACCATGGCTATGACTGGCTTCGGGATGGAACGTATCGCATGGTGCAGTTCAAGGACATTGAGTCGGGGAACTCCGTCTTCTCCTACATAACCCCCGCGCCCCTTGGCATTTTGGTCGCCGCCACTGCAAAACGCCTTATCGCCGGCGCCGGTCAGCACAACAACCCGGATGTCCTGACGCTCCCTACATATCGAAAACGCGTCAAGCATCTCCTGGTTGGTCAATGGGCGGAATGCGTTATACACCTCCGGACGATTTATCGTGATTTTTGCTATTCCCTCAAACTCTTCAAAGAGAATATCGGTATATTCCTTTATTTTTTTCCAATTATACATATCTTATACTTTTATATTCATGAATTCCTTTAACACATTGGCACTATCCTCTCCGTCACATTTTATTCGGAGAATCTTCTTTCCCCCGGAGTAAAATCCTTCCAACGCCCTCCTCAGGGAACTCTCGGATTCAGCCTCCTCATACTCCCAACCATAACCCTGGGAGAGGAAACGTAAAGGCAATTCCGGACGCGCGCAGAAGAACCTCTCCCTTTCCGAAAGTCCGGATGTGGTGGGGATGAAACGGAAAATACCACCTCCCTGGTTGTCTATAACTATTATCCTCGTGGAGTCGGGGATGCCGGGCAATGCAAGAGAGCCTACATCATAGGCCATCGACATGTCGCCGGTGACTATCACTGTCATTCCCTTGTAGATTTTTGCCCCTCCTATGGCCGTGGATATACTCCCGTCTATTCCAGACACCCCTCTGTTACAATAAGATGCGTGTGGCATTCTCCCGCACAGTATCTGTGCATACCTCACCACCGTGCCGTTTGAAAGGAACAGATTGGAGGCGACTGGAAGTGTGTCGAATACTATCTTTAATGCCGCAAGCTCACTCCAATCCTGCCTGCCCACATATTCCATCTTCGCGGCTACGCCTTTGACTCTCTTTTCACGCCATCGCCCGCTGTAGGTATCGACCCCTGCCTCTTCTACATGCGCCGCACTCCTACTCGCTGACACTTGCAACTGACGGAAAAACCTCGCGACATCTGTCTCAATCCTTTTCCCAAGCGACATGAAACAGTCGGATGTGGTATGACTCCAACCCACCGACCAATGCTCGCATCGGGTACTGTTACGTCGAAGATATTCCTTTAGCTTACGCGACACCAATGATCCCCCTACAGATATAACTATATCCGGGGCAATTTCGTCAAGCTCGCTTTCATCATAAGCTGTAAGTACAGTATCTATGGCTGTGGCATACTCCCCTATCTTAAGATTGGACAAAGTTTCCGTCATAGCAACAACATTCGGCAGACGGCAGAACCCTTCGAGCGCGGCATGAGTCCTGTGGTCGGGTGCCATAAACCCGGCCACCAACATAACTCGCGAGCAAGCCACCTTCTCGCCAAGCCGCCTGATGAGACTCCGGTCTGACACCTGGTCTGATGTTATCGACTCTATTATCCTGGGATGATTCCCATATCGTTCCATCTTGCGCCCAAGTGGTTCACCCAAGCGCACATTGATATGCACAGGTCCCGCCCTTCGTGTCGTTGACTCTATCATGGCATCATTGGCTACCCTGTTGGCATACCATCTCAACTCCGGATCGTCATTGCCCCAGGAAGGCAGCTGATAGCTCTTCTTGACATAATTGGATAGGGCTTCAAACTGACGCAACGTCTGTGAATCATCCTGGTCTATCCATTGCTCTGGCCGATCGGCGGAAATCACAATCAATGGAACTCCCTGGTAATACGCCTCTGCCACGGCCGGTCCGTAATTAAGCAATGCAGTGCCGGAAGTGCACACCAGCGCGACTGGCCTTCGTGACACAATTGCCATTCCCAAGGCCATGAATGCGGCGGAGCGCTCATCGACCACTACATGACATTGCAGTGAATCCCTCGCGGAGGCCGCTATCAGCAAAGGGGCATTGCGCGACCCGGGTGAACAAACCATGTCCCTCACTCCATGGAGTGTAATCACATCCAGCAATATCGAACAGAATTCCTTGTCTGTATCTACCATATAATCTCCAAGTATTTGACGTTCGACGCCTGACCGACGCGATTGTATCAAAAGAAACGCAACGGATTGTAGCCTCGAAGGAATGACGAGGAATCCATCCTCCTTTTTCCGGCAGGCTGCAACGAAAGTATCTCAAGAATCCCGTCGGATGTCCTTACATAAAGGGAATCTTTCGTCACCGACACTTCTCCGGGTTCCCCTGCACACGGTTCTTCCCCTTCTGCGATACGTGTCTCAAAAATCTTGACATCGAGGGGACTTCCAGGATAACGTGAATCTTCCATAGTGGTCCAGGCGGCCGGATATGGAGACAGGCCTCTGACTTGGTTATGTATCCTGGCGGAAGTTGAATTCCAGTCGATATGGCATGTATCCTTGAAAATCTTGGGGGCGGCAATGAATTCCCCTTCCGGCTGCGGGACTGGCGACACTCTACCATCCGCGATATCCTTTACTGTCTGCGAGACCATATCCGCCCCTATTTTCATCAGCTTGTCATGGACTGTACCGACATTATCGGAGGGAAGTATCTCTATCTTCCTCTGCCCTATCATGTCGCCGGTGTCGATTTCATGCTTCAGGAAAAAACAAGTGACCCCGGTTTCCGTGTCGCCATTCATCACCGCCCAATTGATTGGCGCCGCCCCCCTGTATTTCGGAAGCAGTGAGGCATGCAGATTGAATGTACCCAACGGCGGCATTCCCCAAACAACCTCCGGAAGCATCCTGAATGCTATGACAATAAAGAGGTCGGCATCTATCGCCCGCAATTCGTCAACAAACTCCGGTGACTTCAGTCTTTCCGGTTGCAGCACTCTCAGTCCTTTTTCAAGCGCATACCTCTTCACATCGCTCTGTATAACCTTATGACCCCTGCCTGCGACCTTGTCGGGCATCGTCACTACGGCGGCAATGTCACATCCGTCTTCCACAAGACGCGATAGGCTGGCTACGGCAAACTCCGGGGTGCCGAAAAATACTATCCTCAATTTCTTTTCTTCCATTTACTCTCTTTTTTATGAAACCCCTTCAATTCCATCCGAAGTTGAATCATCAACTATCCCCTGCGAAACTCAATCATCGCAATAATGACGCAACACCCTCCTGTAAGAGTTGAATATCTTTGACTTCGACACAAAACCGACATACCTGCCGTTTTCTACCACAGGAAGATTCCAGGCATTCGTCTTGTCGAATACCCTCATCACCTCTTCCATGGGCATATTTATGTCAATACGCGCCGGAGGCATCGACATGAACCTCGTCACATGCATCTTCCGGTAGAGGTCGGGACGGAACATGATGTTGCGTATATCGTCAAGCAGTACAACTCCGACAAGCATTCCGTCGTTGTCGGTCACCGGGAATAGATTGCGGTTGGACGTGGCTATTATATCCACCACCTCCTTAAGGTTCATATCCGGACTCACTCTCTTGAAATCGCGCTCTATGACATTGTCTATCTTGAGAAGGGTGAGGACTGACTTGTCTTTCTCATGGGTGAGAAGGTCGCCCTGCTTGGCAAGACGCATGGTGTAGATGCTGTAGGGTTCGAATATCCTTATGGTCATATAGGAAAGAGTGGATACTATCAGAAGCGGCAGGAAAAGGTCATATCCTCCCGTCATCTCTGCCGTCAGGAAGATGGCCATAAGGGGTGCGTGCATGACGCCGCTCATAACTCCGGCCATGCCAAGGAGTGTGAAGTTCTTGTTGGAAATACCGGCGCCTCCGTCAATAAGGTTGTTGAGGATATAGGCAAACAGGAATCCGCACAAAGCCCCCATGAATAGCGACGGTGCGAATGTGCCTCCAACTCCTCCTGCCCCATTTGTGGAACTCGTGGCGAAAACCTTCGTGAGTATCACTGCCCCTATAAACATGGCGATAAACCATATGTTGTCGCGGTCAACATAAAAGAACGTTCCGTCAACCACCTTGGAATAGTCGCCGGCAAGCAACGTATTGATGGATTCATAACCCTCGCCATAAAGCGGCGGAAACACGAATATCAACCCTGCCAATATCGCCCCGCCCGTCAATATCTTGAGCATCCTGTTCCCTATCTTCGAGAACATGGACTCCATCATGAACATGGTGCGGGTGAAGTATAAGGAGGCGAAGCCGCAGATTATGCCGAACACCACCGTATATGGAATCTTACTCATGGAGAATGGCTCGCTCTGTGCAAAGAAGAACTCGGCGTTGTAACCTTCAAGCACATATGCCACTGTGGCTCCGGTGATGGATGAAATCAGCAACGGCATCACTGTAGCCCCGGTAAGGTCTATCATCAGGACCTCAAGCGTGAATAGCATCCCGGCTATCGGGGCCCGGAATATCCCAGCTATGCCTGCCGCGGCGCCACATCCCACAAGAAGCATTAGGATACGGGGGGACAGACGGAAGGCCTGACCGACATTAGACCCTATCGCCGCACCGGTGAAGACTATCGGACCCTCGGCTCCTACCGACCCGCCGAAGCCGATGGTTACGGCCGACGATATCAATGAAGCATACATATTACGCTTCTTCAGCCGCGACTTGCTACGCGATATCGCATAGAGCACTCTCGTGACACCATGTGAGATATTGTCTTTTACCACAAACTGGATAAACAGCGTCACTATCAATATGCCCGCCATCGGATACACAAGATAAAGGTAATTGGCGGTGGTGGAACTAAGATTGGATGTGAGGAAGTGCGAGATGACATGAATCAGATATTTAAGCAGCTGTGCCGCAAATCCGCATATCACCCCGACAAGCAACGCAAGCACTATCACAAAGTTGCGCTCCTTAACATGACGCTCTCGCCATCCCACAACCTTAAACCACCATTCCGTGAATCTGTTATGTCGTTCTTTATATGCCATTACTGTCAAGTATTTTAAATTCCTTTCCCTTTTATTACAGTTCTCACGGTATATATCAGTATCTTCATATCCACCAACAGCGACATGTTGGCCATGTAGATAAGGTCGTATCGGGTGCGCTCTATCATCTCCTCAAGGTTCGACGCATAGCCGAATTTCACCATCCCCCACGAGGTTATGCCTGGACGGACTTGATACACCAGCGTATAATAAGGAGCCTTCTCCACTATCTGCCTTATGAAATACGCCCGCTCCGGACGGGGGCCTACTATCGACATGTCTCCTTTTATTACATTCCAAAACTGCGGAAGCTCGTCAAGACGATATTTTCGCAACACTCTCCCCACTCGAGTGATTCGTGTGTCGGAATCATTCGACAGCATCGGCACCCCGCTCTCCGCATCTGCCTTCATGGTGCGGAACTTATATATCCTGAACGGACGTTGCCTGCGCCCTATGCGTTCCTGACTGTAAAGCACTCCTCCCGCAGAATCAAGCCTCACGAGAAGTCCTATGGCAATATAGAGGGGGGAGAGTAAAAGGATTACCATAACAGAAGCCACCACATCAAACAGTCGCTTTACGTTTTTAGATGATTCCGACATCATTGGAACCGTGAGATCTACAAACGGCTCTCCGTATATGTCTTTCAGGCGTATGGCCGATGTGACATACGACAACGTGTCGGGGGCTATCTTTACAGGTATCTCAAGAGTGTAGAGCTCGCGCAGGATATTCATAACCTTGTCATCGTCATATCTCTCCATGGCTATCACCACCTGGTCTATGTCCATCGTCTCACAGACACTGCGGAGCTCTGACAGATTATACAATGTCTCTCCATCCTCAATCCGGTGTTCTCCTGGAATCTCGACAAATCCGATGATTCTATAATCCACCCTGCCACTCCCGAGCAGCATCCCGGCAGTCTCTCTGCTCTTTGCTGAATTACCCACCACCAGACAGTTGAACTGCCACCGGTGTGTCCGGAAATGATTGCGTGCCAAGTCTGTGAGTGTCAGCCGCCCCAGATACGGAAGAATGAACAGCAACCCGGTCAGCACTATCAGCATCTCATAATTAAGCCGCCGCTCCCCGGTCTGGTCATTGATGAGCAGGACAAGATACACCAACGCGCTATTGATTAAGGCGGAGAAAAATGTGGTCAGCAGTTCCTGAAGTCGCGACTTGCCGAATGGATTGTTGTAATATCCGGAAAGCCAATACACGCCGAGCATCACCAACGGCACCGTAACCTCCTCTACCACAAGCTTTGATGAGAAGATATAATCCATCGCTTGCGTATAGTTGCCGAAATAATGGAACCTATAGATATTGAAGAGAAGAAACGCGACAGACGTGGTCATAAAGTCACTTATGACATATTTCACCCTCTGTCTGCTGGGCAGTCGCGACCTTCCGTTCTTCATTGTCCGGTGTGTTATGGTATCTCGTTTTCAGGCGATAATCACCTTATGACCTTAATCAGTCCTCCATCCGAAACCTTTATGATATTGCTCGGTGACGGATTTCCTGTCTCATCCCTGCGATAGCTGGCCACATAATCCACTCCGTTGATTATCTCGTCTGAAATCTGCGAGAACACCGACGGAGCCTTTTCTCCGCTTATATTGGCCGAGGTTGACACTATAGGCCTGCGGAGCCTGCGGCACAACTCTGAAGAGTAGCGCTCTCCTGTTATACGTATCCCAAGCGACCCGTCCGACGCCAGAAGATTAGATGCGACCCCCTTTGGATGGTCGTAGATGATGGTCAGAGGATTCACTGCGGCTTCTATCAGCTGCCACGCCACTTCGGGTACATCCTCGACACAACGCTCAAGCATCGCCTCGCCGTCAACAAGAGCGAGCATCGACTTGCTCTCTGCCCTTCGCTTCAAATCATATATCTTCTTAACGGCATCGGGATTGGCGGCATCACACCCTATTCCCCACACCGTGTCGGTAGGATACAGTATTATCCCTCCTCGCCGCAGGCATTCAACTGCCTCTCGGATATCTTCTTCCAATGTCATCGCCATCTTTTATTATTTCCCGTTACTATTCTCTTCCTCAAGTACCGACATCTCCGATAGCCATAATGCCGAGGAGGCGTCTGACGGCATGCGCCAGTCTCCTCTCGGCGAAAGGCACACACTCCCAACCTTGGGGCCGTCGGGCATGCACGAACGTTTGAACTGCTGACTGAAGAATCTCCTGTAGAAGTTTCTTTGCCATTTCAGCAATGTCGAATTGTCATACCTGTCGCCGAAGGCCCTCTGCGACAGCCAATAAACTTTCCGGGGCGTGAATGCGTTGCGCAGAAGATGGTACATATAGAAATCATGCAGTTCATACGGCCCCACGAGATCCTCTGTCTTCTGTCCTATCGAATCCTTGCCGGAGGGCACAAGCTCAGGACTGATGGGTGTATCTACTATATCAAGCAATATCCCGGATGCCCTGTCAGTGAACTCGCCGGCAAACCATTTCACAAGATATTTCACAAGTGTCTTGGGCACTGACGCGTTGACGCCATACATCGACATATGGTCGCCATTATAGGTACACCATCCCAATGCAAGCTCCGACATATCACCGGTGCCTATGACAAGTCCGTTTATCTTGTTGGCATAATCCATAAGTATCTGCGTGCGCTCGCGGGCTTGGGAATTCTCATATGTCACGTCATAGTTGTCTGGACTCTGACCGATGTCGGAGAAGTGTTGCGCCACAGATTTCCCTATGGGTATCTCAAGCGAGGTCACTCCAAGCTCCTCCATCAGACCAATCGCATTATTGCGAGTCCGCGACGTAGTCGCCATACCGGGCATAGTGATTCCCACAATTCCCTTTCTGTCAAGGCCGAGCAGGTCAAAGGCCCTCACCGTCACAAGCAGGGCAAGTGTGGAATCAAGACCGCCGGAAATACCTATAACCGCATTTCGGCATGAGATGGCATTCAGGCGCTGCATAAGTCCTCGAGCCTGAATATTGACAATCTCCTCGCAATGTTCCTCAAGCCGCCCCTCATCGCCGGGAACAAATGGGAATGGATCCACATATGGCTCCCCTTCTCTCTTATCTGATTCCACAGGGATTCCTTTCACGACACGTATATCGGAAAGGTGACTGTCATCATCATGGAATGTGGAATACCGAAGCCGGTCGTTCCTGAGCCGCTCTATATCTACATCCTTATATTTCAGGATAGAACCGGCGACAAAACGTTCCGGATACTCCTCCACAACACCGTCTTCCCCTATTATGGCGTTGCCGGCGAATACAAGGTCGGTTGACGATTCGCCCCATCCTGCCGACGCATAGACATATGCACATCGGCATCTCGCAGACTGTTGCGAGACAAGACGCAAAAGATAATCATGCTTTCCTATCAATTCATCGGATGCCGACAGATTCAATATGACATCCGCTCCTGATTGTGACAGCCGACAGCTCGGAGGAACCGGGACCCATAAATCCTCACAGATTTCAACCCCTATCTTAACGCCATCCACTTCCACAAGGATGTCGGTGCCGAAAGCTACTGTCTCCCCGGCAAATTCTACTATGTCAAACTGCTCCTTCTTTCCATCCCATGGGTGAAACCAGCGTTTCTCATAAAACTCGCCATAGTTGGGTATGTGTGTCTTGGGCACTATGCCTAAAATCTTCCCACCCGATATAATGATGGCACAGTTATATCTCTTGCCTTCATACACCACAGGACTGCCGACGGCAAATGTAATCGGCTTCCCGGAAGTGGCTTTCACGATTTCCCTTACCGATTCTTCTGCCTTCTTTTGGAGCAGCGGCTGTTCGAACAGGTCTCCACAGGTATAACCCGTCACCCCAAGTTCTGGCATCACGAGCACCTCAACACCTTTCGACACCGCCTCATTGACAATTGCCAGGATTCCTTCCCTGTTGAAATCGATATCCGCGACTTTCAAAGAGGGAACCCCGGCGCCAACGCGCACATATCCATAGTCTGTCATATTCTATATCTATGCAATGTTTTTCTGTTTCTTTTTTACATCCTCAATGACGGGAATCCAGTGTGATGTGACTGATATTGGCATGCGCCCCTTCTTTATACAGGACTTTTTTGCATGCTCTTCACCACACTGATTCTCAACATATATAACCATCACAATGCATACTCTATGGTCAGGATTGTAATATTTTTTACAAATTTACTCAAACTATTTGTATTCTTTAAATGTTTTTCAGATATATTTCATTAGCGAGTCTGAATTTAACACTCTTTGATTGTTGACCGGATGGCTCCCGAATGAATCAGACAATAATTCCACACCTTATATTTTTCTTTTATGAAATCTGTTTGTAAAAAGATTCTGCTCCCTCTCTCTCTTGCTTTCGGGAGCTTGTTGATTCCGGCTTCGGCTTCCGCTCAGACCGGTGAAAAGACTCTCGGTTTCGCAGGTGGTTACGCCTCTTATAACGGGGGTGGCTATGCCGACCTTTATTTCCAATACACTTTCGCTCCGCATATCAGGATAGCGCCGGAAATCGGATACGTGTTCCGCAATGATTGCAAGTCGGCTTTCATCTGTAGTGTCGATGTCCAGTTCCCGTTCAGAATCGCCCGGGGTTTCAATATTTATCCACTCGCTGGTCTCACCCTTAACAGTTGGAGCTGGAACCATCACCACCACGATGATGACTGGGATGATGACTGGGACGACAACCACCATGCCACTCGCGGTGGATTCGACTTCGGCGGTGGTTTTGACGTATATCTCACCCGCCAGCTGAAACTCAACTTCCAGGCCAAATATTCCCTCATGAACGACACGGGTGGCTGGTTCCTGAACATGGGTATCGGTTACAACTTCTGACAACAGCGTATAAACAAATGCGGACGACCTATCAAAGTCGTCCGCATTTGTTTATACGCTATGATTATGAATAAGAGGCCGCATGACACGGAATCGTCACGCGGCCTCTGGATTGGCAATTTCTATCTGTCTCCTGTATGTTGCGTATGTAGAACTTTATTATCCTTATCTACTAATAACGGTCCGGAATCATCAAAGATTAAAGAACGTCAGGAAACCGAGAGAATTCTGGACTGCATCGTAACAGTACTGGTAAATGCCCGACACAAGTCCGAAGAACACGATGCCGGCTACACATAGCCACAGACCCGCACGCTGACATGTCGCGGTCTTGAACGCGCCGATTTTCGGCTCCTCAGAACTAATCCACATCGCCTTCACTACAAGCAGATAGTAATAGAGTGAGATGATGGTGTTGATGAGCGCGATGAGCACGAGCATATACAATGCCCATGAGTTGGACGCAGTCACTGACGTGAAGATAAGAATCTTACTGAAGAAACCGGCAAATGGCGGGATACCTGCCAGGGAGAACATGGCCAACGTCATGGCAAATGAAAGCCAAGGATTTGTCTTGTGAAGTCCATTGTAGTCGTCCATTCCCACTTTGCCTGTGTTCTCCTCTATTGTGCTTATCACTGCGAATGCCCCGAGGTTGCTCACTATATACACAAAGATATAGAATATCATGGATGCGAGGCTCAATCCGCTCGCCGCCATTACGGCAAGCATGATGTAGCCGGCCTGCGATATGGAGGAGAAAGCCATGAATCGCTTCATGTTCTTCTGACGGATGGCGAAAAGGTTGCCGACTGTGATGGTGGCGATAATAACCGCATACATCATCCATTCCCATGCGGCGCTATAGACTGCGCCGAAGCACTGCACGAAAATCACAAAGAACGCGAAAGCTGCCGCTCCCTTTGAGATAACTGAAAGATAGCTCGTGATGGCAGTCGGAGCTCCCTGATACACATCGGCTGTCCAAAGATGGAACGGGACAAGCGACAGCTTGAATCCGATGCCTGCGATAACAAACGCGAGTGCCACAATCAGCAGTCCGCTCATCTCTCCTTGTCCGATGAACAGAGCTATATCGGAGAAATAAAGTGAACCGCCGGAGAAAGCATAAACGAACGACAGTCCGACAAGAAGGATTGCCGACGAGAACACGGCTGTCATGATATACTTGATTGCGGCCTCATGGCTCTCATAATGTCTCTTGTTGAATGCCACAAGTGCGGCAAGTGGCAGTGATGCCGACTCAAGACCGATGACAAACAGTAGGAAATGACGGGCTGATACCATAAGGTACATGCCGAAAAGGGTCACGAGTATCAATTCATAGAACTCGCCCTTACGGATGGCTACCTCATCGCTCTCCACCCATTTCGCACTCTGCAGGAACACGATGAACACACCGATATTGAGGATTGCCTTGATGGCATTGGTGGCCGTGTCGTTGATATACATGCCGCCAAACACCTCTTCCCCACTCGCGGGTAAAAGCCAGATGGCCACCGTGCCGAGTCCGAACAGTATGGTGGTGAGCGGTGTCAGGATCCGCTTTCCGCTTTCATTCGAAAATGTGTCGAATAAAAAGACCAGCATGAATATTCCGAGAACTATAAGTTCGGGAATCATTGATCCAAATTGTGAATAGTCCATTGTTAGATTGCTTGATATTGTTTATTCAATACATTTTTTAGATTACCGCATTCTGGATTGCCGCGATGATTGGCTTGAAGCTTACCTGTATGGTCTCGTTAATCCAGTTAGGGAAGCAACCGATACCGGCTATGCATACGATGAGGGTAACTGTTGACAGACGCTCAAACCAGGTGGCGTCGGTCAGCTCAAGATGATGCTTGTCCTGCACGGGACCAAGCAACAGCTTCCCTACCACACGGAGGATATACACGGCTGTTATCACGATGGCACATGTGGCCGCGATCACGAATATCCTGTGGAACAGGTCGCTGTTCTGGAACGACCCGAAGAAGATGGTCATCTCAGCGACGAATCCGGAAAGTCCGGGAAGACCAAGCGACGCAAAACCTGCTATCATGTAGCAGACACCAAGGTAAGGCATTATCTTCATGAGACCACCCATCTGACGGATGTCGCGGGTATGTGTTCTTCCGTATATCATACCGATGAGGGCGAAGAATAGAGCCGTCATCAAACCATGTGAGAGCATCTGCAGAATCGCTCCGGTCATCGCGGTCGTGTTGAGCATGAGGATAGCGAAAAGCACCATGCCGCAATGTGACACCGACGAATAGGCATTGATATACTTGAGGTCGGTCTGCACACATGCAGAGAACGCGCCATAGACGATACTGATGCCAGTGAGGATGATGAATATCCACGCGAGCTCATTGGCCGCCTGCGGCAATAGGAAGATGGCGATACGGAAGCAGCCGTATCCACCGAGCTTCATAAGCACGCCGGCATGTAGCATAGACACTGCAGTAGGTGCGCAAGCGTGACCGTCAGGACTCCATGTATGGAAGGGGAACATAGCGCCAAGCACGCCGAAACCTACAAATGTGAAGCAGAATAGCATATACTGCCACTCTACAGCGATATTGGCGTTGTGGGAAATCTCAAGGATATTCCAGGTGCACTGTCCTCCCTCGGGGGCGCTGTGCCAGAAGATGCCGAGAAGTCCGAGCATGAGGAATGCGGAGCCTCCCATCAACATGAGCGTGAGCTTCATGGCTGAATACTCCTTGCGTCCTGTTCCCCATACTCCAATCAGAAGATACATAGGAATCAGGGCCACCTCATAGAACATGAACATCGTGAAGATGTCGATTGAAATGAAGAATCCGAATACTCCGGTGCTGAGTAGCGCGAACCAGAGGAAGAAGTTCTTCGGAAGGGGACTGATTTTCCATGATGCGAACGTGCCGGCAAATACTATCACGGCCGATAGAAGGAGCATCAGCACTGAGATGCCGTCAACTCCTACCGCAAGGTGGATGTTGAGTGGCGCATACCACATCCAACTCCCAGTGTAAAGCATCTCGTCGTCCACGCCCATGGCGCGGAGATGTAGAAAATCGCAACATAGCCAGATTGATAGTCCGACAAGGGCTGTGGAGCATACCACCATCACCGTGCGGATCGCATTCATACTGCTGTTGCGGCATAAACCCAATCCAACCATCATGATGACGGGGATTATCACAAACCAGATTAATATATTTCCAAACATAATCTTAATTATTTCTGCGTTGCAATATGAATGTTAGATCAGACATAGCCAAGTGATGGCGGCAAGTACAACTGCTCCGGCGAAATACCAGATGACATAGGTCTGGATTTCTCCCGACTGCATGCCGCGGATGGCGTATGAGGTTTTTTGGGTAATCTTCGCGAATGCGTCCATCGTGGCGTCGATGACATGACGGTCAAACCATGCGATGCTCTTGCAGATGATGTTGAAGATTATCTTATGGGTGATGAACATGTATAGCTCGTCCCAGTAGAAACGGTGGTGTGCCGCTGTCCACAAGCCCGGACACATGTTCTTGACTCTCGTGGGAAGATCATTTTTCTTGCGGTACATCACGGTAGCCAACGCGATTGCCGCTATAGCGACAGTAAGGCTCGTCGCGGCCACTGAACCCTCGATATGGATATGATAGGGTACGCCATCAAACGTCACGAACTCCCCGAACGGTATGAAACCGGCTACGCATGACACTGCGGCAAGGAATAGCAACGGCAATGACATCTGCCAAGGCGCGTCATGTGGCTTATGCTCCTTGTAATGGGGATTCTCCTCCCACCAGAATATCATGTAATATAGTCGGAACATATAGAACGCGGTCAGACCTGCCACCATTGTCATCCAGGCGCCCCAGAACCAGTGACGGCTGAACATGGCCGCGATCATCTCGTCTTTCGAGAAGAATCCCGCAAACGGGAAGATTCCCGCGATGGCAAGACACCCGATAAGGAATGTCCAATGGGTGATTGGCATATATTTTCTCAATCCCCCCATCTCCGTGTAATTGTTGGAGTGGACTGCATGTATCAAAGCTCCGGCACCAAGGAACAGGAGAGCCTTGAACATCGCGTGCGTAAACAGATGGAACATGCCTGCCATATAGCCGAGTCCGGAGTAGTGAACTCCCTCTACTGGAAGGTCGTATGCACAACCCAGGGATACCATCATGAACGCGATCTGTGAGATTGTGGAGAAGGCAAGCACCCTCTTGATGTCAATCTGTGTACATGCAACTACCGCCGCATAGAACGCGGTGATGGCGCCTACTACCGTCACGAATGTCAGTGAGGCATCAACCACACAGTAAAGCGGGAACATACGCGCCACAAGATACACTCCGGCCACAACCATGGTGGCGGCGTGGATTAGGGCTGAAACCGGTGTCGGGCCCTCCATCGCATCCGGAAGCCAGATGTGGAGTGGCATCATGGCCGACTTACCCATACCGCCGGTGAAGATAAGAACCATAGCCCATGTCAACGCGGATGCGCCCATGAATGTGGCGCCGCCGAAGCTTTGAAGCACTCCGCCGGGATTGGCAGTAAGCTGCATGAAGTTGAATGTATCGCTATAGAACGATAGCACAAGGATACCTATCAAGAATCCGAGGTCGGCGAAACGGGTTACGATAAACGCCTTCTTGGATGCTGACACTGCCGACGGCAACTTGTAGAAGAAGCCTATCAAAAGATAGGAAGAAACACCCACAAGCTCCCAGAATATATACATCTGGAAAATGTTCGTGGCCACAACAAGTCCGAGCATGGAGAATGTGAACAGCGAAAGAAAGGCATAATACCTCTGAAAGCCCGGTTCTCCTTCCATGTAGCCCCAACTGTAAAGATGCACCATAAAGGAAATCGTGGTAATCACCACGAGCATCATTGCTGAAATTGGGTCAAGAAGGAATCCTAAGTTTACTACTAATCGCTCGGTGAACGCAAGCCAGGTAACATCAAACACCTGATACTGCTGACGCACTCCGTCGATGATAAAGTTGGCGTCACCACTGAAAAAGTATGTGAATGCAACGATATAGGCGAGTGTGGCTGTCGTGCCCATGCCGAGGATGCCAAGAATTCCCGCCATCTTATGCGACATCTTGACCCCGCCTATTCCTAAGATTAGGAACATCGTGATCGGAATCGCCAAAATTAGAATTGGAAGTGTAATGTCCATATCTTAGTATTTCATTTTTTTGATTTCTGTGATATCGGTATTGCCAATCGAACGGTAGATGTTGATGATGATTGCGATGGCTATCGCTGTCTCTGCCGCCGCTATGGCCACGGCAAAGAGTGTGAACACCATTCCATCCATCGACCCTGGGAATAGATAGCGGTTGAATACCACAAAATTCAGGTCGGCGGAATTCAGCATCAGTTCGAGTGAGATAAGGATGGCAATAAGATTCTTACGGGTGATAAACCCATACACTCCGCACACGAGCATTATCACGCTGGGTACGAGATACCATAACATGCTTAAATCCATATCCTTTTTACTTTTTACGGGCAACTGTGACGCCACCGATTATACATGCAAGCAACAAAACACTGATTGCTTCAAAAGGAAGCAGGTACTGGAAGCGGTCGCTCCCGGTGAATGCCAACCCTATGTCGTGCATCGTGATGGCATCGCCTGCGGATATGCACTCCGACAATGATGCCCCGTGGATAAGAGGCATGTAGAATATGGCAAACAATAGCACTACCGCACCGGCTACCGACACCCCGATTCCGAGGGTCTTGCGGTGGGAGTCTATCAGGCGCGTCTTCTCATTGGGCTTGTGTGTAAGCAATATCGCGAACACAAACAAAACCATGATACCACCTGCATATACAGCAATCTGTACAGCTCCAAGGAATTGATACCCAAGCTGGAAATAGAACGCCGCTGTGCCGAGAAGCACAAAAAGAAGATAGGTGGCAGCCCGTAGTATCTTTCTCGTGGTCACTGCCTTGAACGAGAAAAACACTATGGCGATAGCTACCACGAAATACACGATTATATTTCCTACAGAATCCATTATATATCAGTTTTCTTTATTGTCATCTTTTGGGGCTTCTCCAGATTCGGCCGCCGCTTTGGCCGCCGCCTCTTTCTCTGCCTTGATTTTTGCAGCCTTCGCAAGTGCCTCTGCCTTGATCTTTGCGAGTTTCTCTGGATCCATCGCTGGCTTCGGTGCCGGGGCTGTCAAATCTTCCTTGGGTTCTGGTCGATAGTTAAGTTGTTTGAGAAGACTCTCGCGTGTGAACGTGGCCTGCTCAAAATCATTCGTAAACTCCAGGGCATCCTGCGGACAGGTGGTGACACACAACATGCAGAATGTACAACTGCCAAGGTCGTACATGTATTTGTCAAGCTTACGTTTCTTCTTCCCATCCGGAAGGTCAACCATCTTTGTGGTGAGCTGAATCGTTCCGTTAGGGCAGTTCATCTGGCAGATTCCGCAAGCTATACACTTGTGGCGCCCCTCACTGTCATATTTCAGTGTGAGCGTAGCCCGGAAACGGTCTGCTATCTGGAGAGTCGCTCGGTTCTCCGGATAACACTCGGTCACTTTAGGCGTAAGCAACTCCTTCCCTGTCACGGCCATGCCATCGACAAGGCTCTTGAGCCCACTCCCGATTTCCGAAAAATATTCCTTTATACTACTCATTTAAAAAAACTTTGAATCTGTTTCATGATTTAGTTACAATGCCTATCGCTCCACCTGCCCCCCGAGGATATCAAGAAGCTCGGTTGTGATGCTCTGCTGCCTCAGCTTGTTATACTCCAGCCGGAGTGACTCAAGCAGCTTCTTGGCATTGTCGTTGGCGCTTTGCATCGCCATCACCCTCGCGGCCTGCTCGGACGCCCTGTTCTCTATCGTGATTTCCTGCATCATCGACAAAACAAACATCGGCAAAACCTCATTGAAGATGCTGTTGGGATCCGGCTCAAACAAGTAGGGCTTGTTCTCTTCCCCGGATACGTCCCCTTCAAGCGACTCCCTTGTGACAGGGAAAATCGGCTCTATTGTGGCCACTTGTCGGCTCATCGACATAAATCTCATATACAATACCTCAATAAGATCCACGCCTCCTTCTACGAACTCTGACCTGAGACCATGTGTGAAGTCATTAACCGCCTCACTACCCATCTTAGAATCTACTCCTTCAAGTATCCTTGTCTTGACTCCTTCAAACTCAAGTCGCCGACACGCTTTGGCCATCTTCTTCCCTATGGCATAGACCGTTATTCCTACGCCATTCCCATATCTCTCCCTCAACGAGGATATCTCTACAAGAAGACGCTTGAATATATTGATGTTGTAGGCCCCACACAGTCCGTCATCTGTTCCATAGACCACTACCCCAACATTCCTGACTTCCCGCTCTTCCATCAAAGGGGAATCAAACTCCATGTTGGTTTCAAGCAAGTGACCCATTATCGACTTCACCTGATTGCGGAACGGCAACAGCTTTTTCAACTCCTGCTCGTTCTTATGGACCTTGGCTGAGGAAATCATCTTCATCGCGCCGGTGATTTTTTCACTCGACGACACTGATCCAATGCGTGTTTTCAGGGCTTTTAGAGTAGCCATCTGTTTTAATTCTAAAAGGGTTAGTATTTCCCGGCTATCTTTATATATCCGGAACTTTTGTTTCAAGACCGCAGTGACCGCCTGATTAGACAGCCACTGCAATCATATCTCTTCATTTCTTGTAGCGCGACGAAATCTCGGTTGCACACTCTTTGAGTTTCTCCTGAACCTCATCTGTGAGTTTTCCGGACTTTAGCTCATCGAGCACTTCCTTCTGGTATTTCGCCTTTACAAGTTGCAGGAACAACTCCTCAAACTCATGTACCTTGTCAACCGGCACATTCTCAAGCAAACCATTGACACCGCAATATATCACTGCAATCTCATTCTCTACAGGCCATGGCTGATACTGTGGCTGGATAAGTAGTTGCTGGTTCTTTCGTCCGCGGTCTATCACCCTTGCCGTCACGGGGTCTATGTCTCCGCCAAACTTCGTGAACGACTCAAGCTCCCGGAACTGCGCCTGGGCTATCTTTAGTGTGCCGGCAACCTTCTTCATCGATTTTATCTGGGCATTTCCTCCTACACGTGACACCGAGATACCCACGTTGATGGCTGGACGGATACCCTGGTTGAACAGATTGGTCTCAAGGAATATCTGGCCGTCAGTAATCGAAATCACATTGGTGGGGATATACGCAGAAACGTCGCCGGCCTGCGTCTCGATTATCGGCAATGCCGTCAGTGACCCGCCCCCCTTCACCATTGGCTTGAGAACTTCCGGAAGGTCGTTCATCGAGGAGGCAACCTCCTGATTGTCGATTATCTTCGCGGCTCGCTCAAGAAGTCGTGAATGAAGATAGAATATATCTCCCGGATATGCCTCACGTCCCGATGGACGCTTCAGAATCAATGATATCTCTCGATATGCCACAGCCTGTTTCGACAAGTCGTCATAGATTATCAAGGCATCGCGCCCGGTGTCGCGGAAATACTCTCCGATGGCTACCCCGGCAAAAGGACTGTAATAGCGCATAGACGCCGAATCGGATGCGGTAGCGGCTACAACTACTGTATAATCCATCGCTCCGAACTTCTCAAGTGTATGGACTATAGCGGCAACTGACGACGCCTTTTGCCCGATTGCAACATATATACAATATACAGGCTTCCCGTCAAGATAATTCTGACGTTGATTGATTATCGTGTCGATGGCTATCGCGGTCTTTCCAATCTGACGGTCGCCGATAATCAGCTCTCGCTGGCCTCTGCCTATCGGTATCATGGCGTCAACGGCCTTTATGCCAGTCTGCAATGGCTGTGTCACCGGCTGACGGAATATGACTCCTGGAGCCTTGCGCTCAAGCGGCAAGCGTATCAGGTCGCCCTCTATAGGCCCTTTGCCGTCGATGGGCTCGCCAAGAATATTGATTACACGGCCCAATAGCCCCTCCCCTACTGGAATAGAAGCAATCTCTCCCGTGCGACGCACCGACATGTTTTCAGTAACTTTATTTACGTTATTGAGGAGCACAACACCCACATTGCTCTCCTCAAGGTTGAGCGCGACGCCTTTGACGCCGTTTTCAAACTCCACCAGCTCGTTACTCTTTACATTGTCAAGTCCATAGACATGGGCAACACCGTCGCCCACCTCAAGGACCGTGCCTACCTCCTCAAACTTGACATTTGAGTTGATATCATCGAGCTGTTGTTTTAGAATATCAGATATTTCGCTTGGGTTAAGCATCTTTCTTAATTGCTTCTTAATAGGGTTTGACGTAACTGTTCGAGTTCATTGCTCACCGACGCATCCATCCGTACGGATTCAACGTCAATGACAAAACCACCGATAATATCGGGATTGACCGATTCCGAGAATTCTACCGTTGACCCTGCAAAGGCTTTCGTCACAAGGCCTCGCAACTTCTCCATCAGTGTCGTCTCCAACTCTGACGCAGTGGTGATATGAGCTTGACAGATATGGTGCTCATCCCTGTAGATGTCGCGATAGGCATACATCATGCTGCAGAAAAACTCGTCCCGGCGATGTCCAAGCACAAGCCTGACAAACCGACCATACGATTCATCGACTCCCTTGCCCGCCGCTGAAAGAAGCAGTCGCTCCTTTTCTTCCCTTTTGACAAAGGGATTGGATAACACTTTCTGCAAATCAGGATTGTCTCTGAATGACTGTATGACCGCCTTCGCTATCTCATACATTTCATCCGTATTGTCATGCTCCAAGGCATACTTGTAGAGTGCCTTCGCATATCTGTGGGGAATGAGACCGTTGTCCATCAGATCAATTATTCTCTATTTCGTCCAACAATTTATTTACAAGCTCATTCTGCGCTTTGTCGTCTTTAAGCTGGCTCTTTACCATCTTCTCGGCTATCTCAAGCGAGAACTTGCTCACCTCGTCTCTGAACTGAAGCTCTGCTTCCTTGCGTGACTGTTCTATCGACACTTTGGCCGCTTCCATTACTTTCTTCGCTTCCTCCGAGGCCTCCTTCTTGGCCTCCTCGATTATCTCAGATTTCATCCTCGCGGCATCACGCAACATTTCAGCCTGTTTCTTCTGTGCCTCCTCAATATACTTCTGGGCATCGGCTCGAGCTGAATCAAGCTGAGCCTTTGCCTCACGGGCATACTCAACACCTTTGTCGATTGTGTCGGCACGCTCATCCATATTTTTGAGTATCATCGGCCAGCCCCATTTCCACAATACGAAGAATAGGATCATGAATGCGACAAACATCCAGAATACCAAGCCAAAATCGGGCGTGAACAATTCCATTATCTTAGAATTTTTTTACCGGACTCCCTATTTTAGAGGAAGAGCCCGAGTGCTGATACAATTACACCGAACAATGCGACACCCTCTATAAGAGCCGCACTCACGATCATATTGGAACGAATCACTCCGGCAGCTTCCGGCTGACGGGCTATCGCTTCCATTGCGGATGAACCGATCTTGCCTACACCGATACCTGCGCCTATTGCCGCTATACCAGCGCCTACGGCAGCGCCTACTGCTGACAATGGTTCTACTGCTGCTAAAATCATTGATAACATAATTCTTTGTTTTAATTTGTTATGTTTATTTGTTATTAATTTCTATTATATGTCAAGCGTAGCTGGCGCGCTTCCCTCTCCTTCCGACTTGTCATGGTCATGACCACTTTCATGGCTCATAGAGATGAACAGTGTAGCAAGCAACGTGAAAACATACGCCTGGATAAAGCTCACAAGCACGTCAAGAGCAAGCATGAAGATGGAAAAGAAAACAGACACTACAACTGCCCCGGATGTAGCCTTTGCTCCGAACGATGCGAATATAAATATCAGCAACGTCAGTGTGATGACTATCATATGTCCACCCATCATGTTGGCGAAAAGTCGGACACACAAGGCCGCCGGCTTCGTGAAGATACCGAATATCTCGATAAACTGCATGATGGGCAACGGAAACTTCAGGAACCATGGCACATCAGGCCAGAATATTTCCTTCCAGTAATGCTTCGACTTCGTTACGTTTGTCGCCACAAAAACCAACAAGGCAAGTACAAGCGTGACACTTATATTTCCTGTCAGATTGGCTCCTCCGGGGAAGATGACAACAAGACCAAGTAGGTTCATTGTCAGGATGAAGAAGAAACAGGTCAGCAAAAATGGCGCATACCTCTTAGCTTTCTCTCCTAACGTGGATTTTATCATCCCCGTGTAGATGAAATCTATAAGCATCTCCATAAAGCCCATTCCCTTGCGCGGGGCCTTCATGCCTTTGCGTGAGTAATATCTCACAACCGACATAACCATCAGGGTCACGATTATCGCCGTGATAAACAATGCAAGCACGTTTTTCGTGATTGAAATGTCGAATGGCTTATATTCCCGATAGTATTTCCCGTCAAACTTCACATACCCTTCAACGACCTCATTTTCCTGCGACGCCGCCTTAGACTGCACATCCGACTGCTCTTTACCATCTATTGGGAAAACTTCCACAACCTTGTTACTGTGTTTGCTGACATGGGCAAGCAAGAAAGAATATGTCTTCCCGTCTTTCTCCACCTCCACAATCTGAGGCTCGGCCTCTTTCTTGACTTTCCCGGTGGCTGGATCTGTCACCTCCTCGATCTTCGTTAGTCTCGAGGAGGAGAACATAACCCACTTCCCGTCCTCAGTCCGCACAATCACCGGCAATGGGATGCGATAGACGTGACTGAAAGGCACCTCCCAGCCATAACCGTCGAGAAGATGATGAAACATCACCTCCTTGACATTCACCCCTCCGCCTTCGTCGTGTCCCGACGCCTTCATGACATGAGGCATCATGAATACGAATGCAAGGATTAATGCAAGTATTGAAATTCGTCTGTTTTTCATCCCGATTCTTATTTTATAAGATAACCGCCTTAATACACACAGACTGAAACGACATTCGAATCCACATCTACAAGGCCTCCCTTGATTTCCAACGTCTTCTCACCCTCTCCCGGAGTATGATAAATTATCTGTCCCTCATTCAGAACAGATATCAGCGACGCATGGTTCTGAAGCACTGTGAACGAGCCGAGTTTTCCGGGCAAAGTCACCTTGTCGGCTTCCCCCTTGAATAGAATCTCGCTTGGCGATATTATCTCGAGTGTCATTTTACTCTGTCGGTTAAATTATCCTTCTACTGGTTTGCCCCCTGTCATTTAACTTCCGCAAGAAGCTTCTTACCTTTCTCTATTGCCTCATCGATTGTACCCACATTCAGGAAAGCCTGTTCGGGATACTCGTCCATCTCTCCGGAAAGTATCATCTTGAACCCGCGTATGGTCTCTGCAAGTGGAACCATGACTCCGGGAAGCCCGGTGAACTGTTCCGCCACAAAGAACGGCTGCGACAGGAATCGCTGTGCTCGGCGTGCCCGGGCCACAACAAGCTTATCCTCATCGGAAAGCTCATCGACTCCAAGGATGGCAATGATATCCTGGAGCTCATTGTATTTCTGAAGCAACTGCTTTACTGCCTGTGCCGTATTGTAATGCTCCTCTCCTATGATATTCGGGTCAAGTATCCTCGAGGTGGATTCAAGTGGATCTACAGCAGGATAGATGCCGAGCTCCGCAATGTTTCTGCTCAACACGGTAGTCGCGTCAAGGAAGCTGAATGTCGTCGCAGGTGCAGGGTCTGTCAAGTCATCGGCCGGCACATAAATTGCCTGCACCGACGTGATGCTACCCTGCTTCGTCGATGTGATTCGCTCCTGGAGCATACCCATCTCCGATGCAAGTGTGGGCTGGTATCCTACCGCCGACGGCATACGTCCAAGAAGCGCGGAAACCTCCGAACCGGCCTGGGTGAATCGGAAGATGTTGTCGATGAAGAGAAGTATCTCCTTGCCGCCGCCGTCAGTGTCGCGGAATTGCTCGGCCACAGTCAGCCCGGTAAGAGCTACACGGAGACGAGCTCCCGGAGGCTCGTTCATCTGTCCGAACACCAATGTGGTCTGCGATTTCTCAACCTCATTGATATCGACATCCGCAAGATTCCACTCGCCCTTCTCCATGCCTTCGGCAAATTTATCACCATACTTGATGATGCCGCTCTCAATCATCTCCCGAAGAAGGTCATTGCCCTCGCGGGTACGTTCACCTACTCCGGTGAACACAGAAAATCCGTTATGACCTTTCGCGATATTATTGATGAGCTCCTGGATTAGCACTGTCTTTCCGACACCGGCACCTCCGAACAGACCAATCTTACCTCCCTTGGAATAGGGTTCGAGCAAGTCTATTACCTTGATGCCTGTGTAGAGAATTTCGGTAGAAATCGCCAGATCGTCAAACGCCGGAGCCGGTTGATGTATCGGTCGAAGATTCTCCCTGTCGAGATCCTTGAGGTGGTCAATCGGCTCTCCTATCACATTCAGAAGACGCCCCTTGACCTGTTCGCCTGTCGGCACAGCTATCGGACGACCAAGGTCCTCTACCTTTACTCCACGGCGGAGACCGTCGGTACTCTCCATCGCTACACATCTCACGGTATCCTCACCAATGTGTTGCTCAACTTCAAGGATTAGCTCCTCTCCATTGTCGCGCACTACTTTCAGCGCATTATATATTGGGGGGATTACTTCTTTTCCTCCTTCAAACGACACGTCGATCACAGGACCGATAACCTGAGTCACTCTTCCGAAATTAGCGCTCATATTGTTTCTTTAATTTAGTTTTTCTTGTCTATACTTAGAAATGCCACCCGAAGGCCACAAACACTGCCATCAGTATAAGGTTAAACAGTGACAACGGCATCAGGTATTTCCACTCGAATGAGAGCATCTGGTCGATTCGCACTCGGGGGAAAGTCCACTTGAACCATATTATAACGTATGAGATGAAAAAACTCTTCATCAAAAACCATACTATTGATGGAATATAGTTCATAACCTCGTTAAATCCATCCCAACCGGGGATATGAAGTGGCATCCACCCTCCAAGGAACATCAATGACGCGATGCCTGATACTATGAACAGATTGAGATACTCCGCGAGATAGAAGAAACCGAAATGAATTCCGGAATACTCTGTATGATAACCGGCGATAATCTCATGCTCTGCCTCCGGCAGGTCAAAGGGGCCTCGGTTCGTCTCAGCAGTCGCCGCCACTATATATATCAGGAACGCGATAATGGCTGGTATATGTCCACGGAAAATGAACCATGCCTTGTCCTGCTGCATCACAAGCTCATTTATGTTCATGGTGCCGGCGAAAACAATTATCGTGATGATGGCCAGACCCAATGATATCTCATAGCTTATCATCTGAGCGCCACTTCGCATGGCTCCAATCAGTGTATATTTATTGTTGGACGACCACCCTGCAAGCAATATGCCGAGCACTCCGACTGAAGACACCGCCAGCACAAAGAATATACCTATGTTGTAATCTATTATCTGCAGGCCACGTCCCCATGGAAGACATGCAAGCATTACCACTGATGATGTAATCACAATATAAGGTGCCAGCTTAAACAGAAAGCGGTCGGTATCCTTCAGGCTGATAAGCTCTTTGACCAGAATCTTTATCATGTCGGCAAACACCTGCATCACACCCCACTTACCTACTCGCATGGGCCCGAGACGGCACTGAAACCAGGCACACAGCTTTCTCTCATATAGTATGTAGAACAGCGCGAGCACTGTATAGGTAAGAAGCACCAGCAATGCGATGATGACACATTCCACCAGAACAGTCAACCACTCCGGCATGAATCCCATCAGGAAATTGTTGAACTCACTGGTCCATATCCCAAAATTAAACATAATTTATTGAAGTCGTTTTCGGTTTTGTTTGATTATTAGTATTCTTGCTTATCGGTCGATATCGGGTATCACAAAGTCGAGTGCCGCACCGATTGTTATCAAGTCTGCAATCATGTATCCGGCACATGTCAGATTCATCACACCGACAAGATTGAAACAGGGACTCTGGAAATGAACTCGATAAGGATTCTTTTCTCCGGTGGATTCGATATAGACTCCGAAGGTGCCTCGGCTTGCCTCTACCTGCTGATACCAGCTACCGGCCGGCAACTTCACAACCTTTGGAACCTGACAACGGATGTCTCCATCCGGTATATTGTCAACAAGTTGAGAGAGAATCTTGCAACTCTGCTCTATCTCTTTCATCCTGACCATATATCTCGAATATGAGTCACACCCGTCAAGCAATACTTCCTCGAAGTCAAGCTCTCCATATATTGAATAGGGATGCTTCTTACGGCAGTCGCAACTCCAATTGGACCCTCTTCCGCTCGGCCCTGTTATATCGTAATTAATCGCATCCTCTTTTGACAGATGCCCTACCTTCTTCAATCGGTTCTTTGCTATCAGATTGCCACTGAACACCTTGTGATACTCCTTGAGACGTGAGGGCATAATGTCAAGAAATGCCTTTACATCCTTCTGGAAATCAGGATGAAGATCCGCAATAACGCCTCCTATCACATTATAGTTCATCGACATTCGAGCCCCGCATGTCTTCTCGAAAATATCAAGTATCATCTCGCGCTCACGGAATCCGTAGAAGAACGCCGTGGTGGCCCCAAGGTCCATCGCCGTACATCCGAACGACAGCAAGTGGCTCGATATACGCATCAACTCGTCCATCATCACTCGGATTACCTGTGCTCTGCGGGGCACTTCAAGACCAAGCGCCTTCTCGATACACATACAGAGACAGTGCCTGTTCTGATGTGCCGACATATAGTCCATGCGGTCTGTGAAATGCAGTATCTGAGGATAGGTCATCCCCTCACACAGCTTCTCGATGCCTCTGTGGATGTATCCGGACACGACGTCCACCTTCTTGATTATCTCGCCGTCAACGGCTGCACGGAAACGCATCACACCATGCGTGGAGGGGTGCTGTGGACCGAAACTCACGACATAGTCATCCTTTTCAAATACCTTGCCGGGCACCTTCTTTACCTTGCCGTTCTCATCTTCCACATAGCTAACCGTGTCATCCTCATTCTTCTCATCCTCAAGACGTATCGGATTTAACTCGGGATTCGAATCATAATCTTTACGCAACGGATAACCCTTCCAGTCATTGCGGAGGAAGAAACGGCGCATGTCTGGATGGTTGATAAATTTTATGCCGTAAAAATCATAAACCTCCCTCTCCTGGAATTCAGCAACTTTCCATAAATCACTGACACTGTGAATCATCGGATTATCCCTGTCGGCCACCGCAACCTTCACGGATATAACCTCCCAGTCTCTCGATGTCGATGTCAGATAATACACAACCCCAAGTGTCTCTTTCCAGTCCATGCCCACCACAGCGGTCAGAACATCGAATTCAAGACCCGGTGTTTCTTTCAATGCCTTTGCCAAGGAATGCCAGTTCTGCTCTTCCACACTCACCATAAGGGTGTCGCCCTCGCTGAAAGTGGCCGAAGGACAAATGCTGCTGATCCTTTCTTGTATATCGCTCATTTTATTTTGGGTTCAGTTTTTGTCAGTTTGATATTGCGAGAATCTCAGTCGATTCGCCCTTTCTCTTCAGGATGCGACTCAAAGAACTCTGCGATTTTCTCTTTCCTGTTGACGCCTCCGAAGAATTTCTGCACCTTAATCTTACGCTGCAATTGCATAAGCCCATAGAAGAATGCCTCCGGACGCGGAGGACATCCGGGTATATAAACATCCACCGGCAGAATCTTGTCAACTCCGGGCAAGACACAATATGAATTCTTGAACGGACCGCCAGATACTGCACAACCGCCGCAGGCTATAACATACTTCGGCTCAGCAAGCTGCTCATACAGTCGCCTAACAGCCGGCGCCATACGGTGTACAATCGTCCCCTGAACCATGATATAGTCTGCCTGACGGGGTGAATTACGGGCCACCTCAAAGCCGAATCGAGCCATATCATAGCGCGCCGCACCAAGGCTCATGAACTCTATGGCGCAACAGCTTGTGCCGAAACACAAGGGCCACAATGAATTTGATATACCCCAATTAATCAACTCATCCATCTTGCCAACCATGACATTGGCTCCCGACGCATTGAGTTCCTCAACAAGTTTGTCTATATACTCATTGTCTTTGAAGTCCTCATGCTTCATGCTCTTGATCTTCACTTCCATTTCAAAGCTCCTTTCCGCCATGCATACGCAAGGCCCATTATTAGAACAAACATGAAAATCCCGATGCAAAGAAGTCCGCTCGGTCCAAGGCCGCGCATTACAACTGACCAAGGATAAAGAAACACTGTCTCGACATCGAAAATGAGGAAGAGTATAGCGAATATGTAATATCCCGCCTTAAACTGTATCATCGACTCACCGCGTGTCGGTATTCCACACTCATATGGCTCCGCCTTCTTGACACTATAAGATTTCGGGGAGATCAGTTTCGCTATCAGCAAAGCGGCAAACACAAGTCCCATGCCCGTAAGCGCTGCGGTCACGGCCAATGTATTGTTGCTTATCTCCAACAAAAGATTCATATAATTAATTATATATTAATTGGTTATTCTTCCAACTCCAGGCTTATGCGGATTTTCTGACCCACAATTGATTGCAAAGATACTGAAAATTTGCAAACTTCGCAAAAAAAATTCATCCTTTAAAATGCCATTTACAAATCCTTTCCGCTGATTCCGGAATTCTCAATCTATTGGAAACAACATCCATCTTTTATCCGCCATACGTATATTTTATATAGCAATGAGGGTGTATCAAAATTAAGATGCGCCCTCTTTTCATAAACTGCTGTAAAACATAAAACAAAGCCCTGACTTTC
>JAIDXM010000080.1 GCA_029058745.1 Muribaculaceae bacterium | reverse complement strand
CCCTAATGGGGTTGTTCCATAATTATTTCTATAATTAATGTCTGCCCCTTCCTTTATGAGATATTCCACCATTGAGGAAGTGCCGAAACCTGACGCCACCATCAAAGCGCTTACTTGAACACCAGAAGCTCTCGTTGTGGTATCATTTACATTTGCTCCTTTTTCAACCAATACCTTTACAAATTTGAGACCAGATTCCCTATAATAGCAGGCCTCTATTAGCGGTGACTTTCCTTCATATGTATTGTGATGGCTGATATCGGCACCACTATCTATCAACAATTTAAACAATTTATAATCCTGATGAAGGATTGAAATCATCAACATCGTGTTTCCATATATGGAATCCCGAACATCGGCCAACCAAGGGCTGTCTCTCAATATATCTCTTACTCCTGACATATCTCCATAATGCGCCGCTCTTGCCAATGGCCAGACTGATGTCCCCTGAAACAGGCGGTAATCCCCTGCCCAAAGCTCTGACTTATCAACGGGATTGTCTATATTTACACAACCTGAGAATAAAGATACAACTGCCAATAATAAACTAAATATCCTCATATCTCTCTTTCTAATTTTATTGTTTCTAATTTTATAGTCGGAACAGAAAGCATTTGTGCATTTCTGAGGGTAGGGACATGCTTTTGGCATGTTTGATTGCGTTTCGGCTATGCAAATACCGGAATATCAAGCGGGAACCTTGACACATGCCGAAGGCATGTCCCTACGTTGAGCGGATTCCTGGCATTGGATGGATTTCCACGTTGAGCGGATTACTCATTGGGTGGTTGTCTCTACATTGGGTACATATTGCTACATGTATGCCTGAGATTGGATTGATGGAACCGACCGATGTAGGGACATGCCTTTGGCATGTAGGAGTGGGTTCCCGACTGATATTCCGGTATTCGCAAAGATATAAAATGCTCATTTATTTTATGTGTTGACTATAATTTACATTCTTCTATTTTTTATACTCATCCAAATCCACCCCAAACCAGCTAAATATATTATCAATACTATGACCTTTATAAACAGATGGCATACCTTCACCAATATATCGTCCTGCATAGGAATACATACAATCTGATTATATCAGTCCATTACTGTCTGCCCACATTATGTAAACGGAGAAAAGTAAATACAAAAGGCAACCCCAATAAAAGCAATAAGAAAAGATTTTCCTCTTTTTTGTATAGTACTTAGGATTTTTCAAAATACCAATATACCTTTTGCCACACATTATCCGATAATAGAGGAATCCGACAATCACAAATGGAATAATGAAAATAATTTCGTATTTATAAAGGTAGATGAACCTTGGAAGTGCTGCGAATGAATCAATAATAATATAAGAGCCTGCTATTAAAAATAAGCAGCAATACCATATCATCAAGAATGAATACGTTATTGGCATATCTCTATGTCCAAATAATCCACTATGACGATGATGATAGATAAAGTTACATATCAGTGTCTTAAAAAGTTCCATATTATCTGAATTTTTTCTCTGTTATTTATACCTTTTATATTATTTATTGACTTTGCGCGTGGAATATGTAATGCCAAAGCCACCAGTGCCAACATCTACAAAGAAATACAACGTACTTACAGCCAATCCTAATGGCCCACCAAAAGTCCCTGCGGCTGTCATTGCAATATCAACACCGCCTTTTATATATACTCTCCAATCGTCCCCTCCCCTTTCACGATAATTTATCCATGAAACAATTGTAGTACCTGTGGTTGTCAAAGCACCTGCAATCCCCACTCCTTTGAAAAAACGGAACATTGCTCCCGCCTCTTTGCCAAGAGCCTTACAGACAGCCTCTGTACCTTTCAATTTAGGGGCGCCTTTTACCTTAAGCTCATTTTTGGCCGCATATTCAAATGAATTCTCCATAAAGCCCATTGGCGCACTGACCATAGACGAAAATATCGATATCTTGCCCATTCTTTCTGACACATCATTCACAACTGCCATATCACCTTCTCCGTAATACTTCGTCATGTTACCCACTCCCCAATATGGACCGATACCGAATTCATCGAGGGCTATGTACCACTCTCCCCGGTGCTCATCGAAAAGAATCTCCGCTCCCTCCGCAAGATTCCCGCTGTTGAGGATAGCTTCCTCCTGAGTCCGGTATAGTCCGGTCGGGTCAATATAGTTTATCGGGTCTCCGTTACAGTAGGAATATGGGGTGATGTGGGGTGTCTCATAGGCCAGCCGGTCTGGCGACAGGAAGCATGGGATATCAAGGTTCAGGTAACGCTGCTCGAAATCATAAAGGTCAATCCCATACTCCGTGGTAAGCTCCTTCGATACGAATTTCCTGCGGCTCTTATCCGCACCTATCGCATCAGTATGCGGCATCCCATAGGGATAGTAATCCGTAAACTGCTCGAGCGTTCCGGTTGACGTGTTGATCACGCCTACAATATTACCTTGGTAATCCGGAATATAGGTATGTAGCACATTGGAGCTGTCGATATACCCGAACGGTGTCTCGAACCGGACGAACCGTCCGTCGGAGAATTCGAACCCGTTGACAATACTCCGCTCCTTGTCTGACATCCCGTCGGCACTGAGATAAAGCTCCCTAAACTTCCGTCCGTCAGCAAGACAGCTGATGTGGACCTGGTCGCCTATTGCGGTCTCGATTATCTCAGGCCGGCCAATATCGTTGTAAGCTATACGGTCTATCCCACGCGGACCGTCGAAATCAAGATTCCCGTTGTCGTCATAATACACGCCTCCCCGGTCGATGCCGTTCTTCCTCATCCGTCCCTCCGACGGAGCGGAGGAATCCTCTTCTCCCGAAAGTCGCGAAATCTTGTTACCGTCATATGACGCAACACTCCCGGACAACGCCGCACTCCTTGACAAAACGTCCGGACTCTTCCTCCTCGCGGTAAGCACGTTACCGTTAAGGTCATATGTATATGTCGCCGAGAAATCGTCGCGAGGACGCACCTTGGATGAATAAGCGGCCGATGTGAGGAAACCTTCCGGGGAATAAACATAGTCATAACGTCGGTCAACACCTTCCGCAGTCGTCTTGCGCCAGGTGATTCTACCCGTCCAGTCAGCATTCTCTCCCGAATCCCCGTAGCCAAGCTCCTGAGAGATGAACGGGCAACTCCACGATGAAATCTTTCCGCGTATATCCCTCCTCACGGTTCTCACATTGTTCCCCTCACTCTTGAATCCCGACGGGTTCCCAACCGCATCGAACGACACTTCCGTGAGGAGCTTTCCCTCCGCCGGAATCCCGTCGCCTGTCAATATCGCCTTCTCAAGCCGTCCGAACGGGTCATAGCTGTATTTGACCGA
>JAIDXM010000008.1 GCA_029058745.1 Muribaculaceae bacterium | reverse complement strand
AACCGATGCTCAAAAACCAGTACGGGCAATACCTGATGAAAATCGCCGAAGAGGAGAACCTTCAGAAATTCGACTGACATACCCTCTCCGCCACGAAAACCCGCCCAATACCGGAACCGCCCAATACCGGAATCGTCTCAATGTAGGGACATGCCTTTGGCATGTAGGCGAGGCCTCCCTCCTGATATTCCGGTATTTGCAGAACCGTGACGCAATCAAACATGCCGAAGGCATGTCCCTACATCGGTCGGTTCCGCCAATCCGGGGGAATATATGCCGGTTCCGGCTCTTTTCGAACATATTGAAAAACCATCGGCAAAAACCGACAACGGACAACGAAAATACTAAACAATGGAAATTATAAAAACAGATATCGACGACGTGGTGATAATTGAACCGCGCATTTTCAAGGACGCGCGAGGCTACTTCTTCGAATCCTTCTCCAAGAGGGAATTCGACGAGAAGGTAGGCCACGTGGATTTCGTGCAGGACAACGAGTCCTGTTCAACCTATGGAGTGATGCGCGGACTGCATTTCCAGCGTCCCCCTTACGCGCAGGCCAAGCTCGTGAGATGCGTCAAGGGTCGCGTGCTCGACGTGGCTGTTGACATCCGCAAGGGTTCGCCCACCTACGGCAAACATGTGGCCGTGGAGCTCTCCGAAGACAATCACCGCCAATTCTTCATTCCGCGTGGTTTCGCCCACGGATTCGCCGTGCTCAGTGACGTGGCTGTGTTCCAGTACAAGTGCGACAACTACTATCATCCGGAAGCCGACGGCGGTATCTCCATACTCGACGAATCGCTCGGAATCGACTGGCAAATCGACCCCGCGAATGCCATTCTCTCGGAAAAAGACACGAAGCATTCCCTTCTCGAAGACTTCGATTCTCCTTTTGACTTCAATATAGACCAGTACTAAAAATGAATATACTTGTAACAGGAGGAAACGGTCAGTTGGGGAACTGTCTCCGAATTGCCTCAAAAGACTCCAAAGACAACTACATCTTTACGGACATCGCTGACGATGACCGAACCCAACGCCTTGACATAACCGACAGAGAGGCCGTGGCACGAATGGTGAAGGACAATGACATCAAGGTCATCGTCAACTGTGCGGCTTACACCAACGTGGATGCCGCCGAGGATAATCAGGACCTCGCTGAACTTCTCAACTCCACTGCCGTCCGAAACCTCGCCGACGCGGTGAAGGCCAACGGAGGAACGCTCATACATGTCTCAACCGACTATGTGTTCGGCAAGGAACCGTACAACGTCCCCTGCCGTGAAGACCAGGAGGGCACTCCCACAGGCGTATATGGCATGACCAAGCTTCACGGTGAGCAACAGATCGCCGAGGCAGGAGTGAAGGCCCTCATATTCCGCACCGCATGGCTATATTCCGAATATGGGAAGAACTTCGTCAAGACCATGCTCAACCTGACGGCCACAAAACCGGAACTGAAGGTGGTGTTCGACCAGACCGGAACACCGACATACGCGCAGGACCTCGCCGACGCAATATTCCATATCATCGAAAACCGCAGGATGGACGGCAACGAGGGTATTTACCACTACTCAAACGAGGGGGTATGCTCATGGTTCGACTTCACGAAGATGATTGCGGAATATGCCAGAAACAACGCCTGCGACGTGCAGCCCTGCCATTCCGACGAGTTCCCATCCAAGGTGAAGCGTCCCTCCTATTCCGTGCTCGACAAGACCAAATTCAAGGAGACATTCGGACTGAAAGTCCCCTACTGGACCGACTCCCTGCGCAGATGTATCATGAATCTGGATGTCACTCGTTAGATTTTAGTAATCAGGCGAATCCGTTCAATATGGAAATCCTCCCAACATGGAAATCCGCTCAATGTAGGGACATGCCTTCGGCATGTGTCAAGGTTCCCGCCTGATATTCCGGCATTTGCAGAACCGAAACGCAATCAAACATGCCGAAGGCATGTCCCTACATCGGTCGGTTCCGCCAAATCGGAAGGCATGTGTCAAGGTTCCCGCTTGATATTCCGGTATTTACATGACCGAAACGCAATCAAACATGCCAAAGGCATGTCCCTACACCGGCCGGTTCCATCAATCCGATATGCCATTAGCCCATAGGAATGAACAACCGGTCGATGAGGTAATCCACCCGATGTTAGGAATCCGCTCAATGTAGGGACATGCCTTCGGCATGTGTCAAGGTTCCCGCTGATATTCCGGCATTTACAGAATCATAACGCAATCAAACATGCCGAAGGCATGTCCCTACATCGGTCGGTTCCATCAATCCGATATGCCATTAGCCCATAGGA
>JAIDXM010000079.1 GCA_029058745.1 Muribaculaceae bacterium | reverse complement strand
GCCCTCGGATATATCACCATTGGCATCTACGAACCTACCTGAGCCGACAAAGTCTTCACGTTTAAGATAGCCATTTTTCAGCATGAAATTGGCTTCGACCTGTGACAAAGATACTATGCTTGCGCCAGTGTCAAATATGAAACTAAGGGGAAGCTCGTTGATAGAGCATTTTACAGAAACGCAACCGCCATCGGGAGTGAAGGGTATTTCTACCCGTTCAATCATCAGATTCTGTTCAGGCTCAACAGAGGTTTCCTGTTCTTTAATGGCAGTGTATTCATCCATGAGAGATTTGAAACAATCTGTCGCACGCAAAGATTCCAAATCATCATCTGACATAACATGGTGGAATCTTCGGAATCCTTTTTCAAAAGCAGTCCTTAGGCAAGCCAATGATTTATCAGGGTCTCCAAGTCGAGAATAGAAACACGCACCATCATAGTAGTTTCCGCAATCTGTGGAATCATTAGCGATTACTTTCTCCATAAAGTCCACAGCTTTGTCCTTCTCGCCCAAGGCAAGGAAAGCGTACATAGCACATGGTGAATTATTTGGCACTGTATCAAGTTCTATGACCTTTCGATAGGCCGCCATTGCTTCATCTGTCTGTCCTTTACGCATCAGCATATCTCCTTTTCCCAGATAGGAATAAGCATAATCGGGATTAAGCATTATCGCCATATCGTAGTCTTCTAATGCCTTATCAGTCTGACCGGAATTATCCTCAAAGAAGCCTCTGCGATAATAACCGCCGAAGAAATCGGGAGTCTTGTCGATGTATCTTGTCCACTCGGTAATTGCACCTTCAATATCTCCGGACTCTCCAAGTATATCGGCCTTAGATGAAATAAGGTCAAGATCATCCGGCCGCATCTGTTGAGCCTGTGTAATGGCTTCAAGAGCCTGCGTATATTCTCCAAGTGCCTGATGGCAGTCCGCAATCATTTCAAGAAATACAGGATGGGCGTCAATGTCAAATGCTTTACGGGCAGCATCAATCGCCTCGTTGTATTTCTTCTTGCTCTGATACAACTGGGCGATATAGTACTGCCATTCGGCATCATGTGGATTCTTTACCGACATTCCTCTCAGTTTAGTGATAACGAGCGTCAAGTGATTGTCTGGAAATTCAAGCAAATAATGATGAGCTTTGGCATCATTGTCTATTGATAATGATTTCATAATGTCGTCAACCGCTTCAAGATACTTACCCTGTTTGAGATAACTCTCCGCTCTGAAGGAATACCCCGAAGAGTAGCCATCATACATCTTGATCACGATGTTGTATTGCCGGATTGCCTCATCATAATTGCCAGAAGCGTAAGCATTGCGACCAAGACCCATATATCCCATTACACTCGTAGGATTTGCCGCAATCATACGGCTATAAATCTCATTTGCATCAGAGTACCTCTTCATTTCATACAATAGCTGGCCGTAGGTTTCGAGAATATCAGAATCATCAGGATTGATTTTTATAGCCTGAGTGAAATCATTGAGAGCCTGAATCGTATCCCCGGCAATAGTGTAAAGGTGTGCACGCGATGCAAATGCGCGAGCCACATACTCTTTGTCCTTTTTAGGCAATTTCTTGATTGCCATATTTACAGACTTCATGGCATCGCCATAGTCCTCTGCATCAGCCTGTAGAATAGCAATGGTCATGTGGGCATAACCGTTACCCGGATTTTCTGCTATCTCTTTTGTGAGAAAATCCATTGCCTCTGACTTATTGCCTTTTTTTGCTTCCTCCAGTGCGCGGGTAAAGTTGTATGACTGCTTTGCGCTCTGAGGCTGAGCACATATATGAATTGTGCAGGAAAGAGTGGCGATCAGAATAATCACCAATGTTTTGAGTTTGCGGCAAGTCATAATGGCTTCGCCAACGCGCACCGGCCTTTGGCCGACTTGCGCTTTATGCTTGCTCGCGAATACTTCGTATTTCATTTCTTTTTACCGAATACAGTGTTTATTATTGCGTTGCCGATTTTTCTCTCAATGCCGTTGCGTGTTGTGGGGATTCCGGTGGCTTTTGCGAAATCCCGCTTCATCTTGGAAACGCCAAGGGCACGTTTCCAAGAGAAGCTAAGGCCAGGGATTTTCATAGCTTAGAACTTGTTTAGTCGATATTCCAGTAAGCGTCTGGATCTCCATCAAAGATGGTGTCAATGTCGTCATCGCTGTAGCCCTCGACATCATGGGCATAAGTACCGGCGTATTCGTCCTCGTACTCGTCATAGTAGTTTCCGTACATGTTTTATATATTTTGTTTAGGTTTTGTGAGTCTATATACCGTAGCCGATTCGATGGTAAACATCAGGCAGTGATTTTTTCATCTTTTTCTTGAAAAATTTCCGTCGTATGCTCCATGACCTGTTGAGGGAGTCTCTCATGCCCAATATGCCACTTGCCGCAATAGTCACATTTATATGCCGACATCGAGCGTGAGTCTCCGAGATGTGCCATCATGTATCGGGTGCAAGCTTCAACGGCTTCTTTATAGCTGTTATAGCAGAATTTAGCCACAAGCACTTTCTTCCCTTTGGAGTTGTGAATACTGACCTTCCAGTGGGTACCGGGTGCGCGAAGTTCAGCGTCATATTCTGCGTATCTCTTGTTATAGAGATTGAACGATACGGCTCTTTGTATCGAATGACGATACCGATTGGTCTCACGGTCGTGTTTTCCGGCGTTCTTATGGGCTTCTTGCGCGGCTCGTTTTTCGACAATACGACGCACCAACCGTGTAGTCTCAGTGTCATCAGTGTGGCAGTCGGTATAAATAACTTCTCTTCCGATTTTACGTATCTTCTCTTTTGCAAGACGTTTTGAAAGCGGGCGATACCGTTCTGTCATCCCTTGGTCTGCATATGCCTTTTTTACTTTGCGAAGCTCCCTGTCCTCTTGAGCCTTGCACAATAGATTCAAAGCCGAAGTGAGGGAATGGACGAAGTCCGTTATTTGCATTACAGCGGATAAAGCATAGTCGCGGCAGCGTTGTACGGCACGTTTGATGTCTTTTTTTGTCTCATGCGATTTTACCACTTTGGCAATGGCTATAAAGTCATCCTGAAGTGTGGTCTCATCGAGCTTGCCGTAGTTGGTAAGCATCTTAAGCCAGCGGTTGAAGATGCGAGTGAGATTGAGAAAATCGGAGTTGACATTCTCTGATTTGATTACTGTGGGAAGTGTAGCAGTGTAGCACATAGTGGGTCATTTTAATTGTTACATCCCTATATGCCAATGTCCGTATTCTGGTAAACATTAAAGATTAAAAAAATATATTAGTCGCATATAACACAGCGCGCAGCACAGTCCAGACAAAGAGAGTCCTTAATTTCAAACTTAGGGTTACCGCCCTTGGCATCTGCCATTATGCAGTGCGGGTCATCATTCTCACAATGTGGACATCCGTAGAATCCATGGCAGAATTCATGGACTGCAAGTTTCCAAAGATCCTTTTTCCTACTAAGCCGGTGTGTGGATATGACGCTCGTATTCCCCTTGCCAAGATATGATAGGCCGAGTATCCCATAATCATCACTGCCGTGAATTGAGGTGGAAATATCTTTATCCGTCACACCTATGATATAGTATTCATAATCCTTGATGTTAACCTTATCTATGTTTGTCAAAACACTGTCTTTATACGCCTCAAAAAGCCATCTTAATAAGCTGTTGGCGCGTAACCGTGTTTTAGGATTATTCAAGCAAGATACCGGTGAGGCATTATGACTAAGCGATGTTACCGTATAAGGTTCCCATTGTCCGTCAGCGAAATGTTTTGTGAAATCTTCGCTGAGCTTTTTTACGTCCCTTGATGAAACACCATCCAACGGTACGAAATAGACATTGATAATCGGAGGCTCAGGATGAAGATAATCCTCGACGTTATTTCCCATCCTGCATGACTGTTGTAGAGGGTGTATCAAAATTAAGATGCGCCCTCTTTTCATAAACTGCTGTAAAACATAAAACAAAGCCCTGACTTTCAC
>JAIDXM010000078.1 GCA_029058745.1 Muribaculaceae bacterium | reverse complement strand
GTGTAGATATCGGGGGAAAGAAATTGAGGCGAATCGTGGCGCAAGGAGAAATAATGATAAAGCGGTTGCACGGAATCCTGACGGATATAATCGAATTTCAGGTCGAAATCATCATAATAACGGTCGCTGGGCACAGACGATTCTATCCAAGGGTATTCATCTTGGTTCATTTTGAACGCCGATGTGAGATGCTGTGCGTCGCGCAACATCGGCACCGGGATATCACCGATGAAAACGGCCCCTTCTATAGGATTCTTTTTGTCTGAATATAATTTTTGCAGTTGCTTGCGGATGCTTTCGGGTGAATCTACATTCTTGTTGAGGATAATAGGGTGGAGGCCGTCGTTTTCAAGCGATTTGGCATAGGCATCCACCTCCTTCTTTGCCTCGGAATAGCTCTTGGAGTCAATCACAATGGCGAATCCTGGTTTACCTGCGGTGGCGGAAAACATGGATGCGAGAAGTAGGGTGGCCGCTAAAATATGTTTTTTTGTTCTCATCAATATTGAGTTTTAAATTTAATTTCAAATTTTTTAGAAAATGAATCCGAAGCGAGCCCCTGTTCCATAGCGGTCGCTGCCGATATCGTGACACTTTTCTGAAGTGCGGCGGTAAAAGCCGTCAACACTGATTTCCATCACGGAAGGGTAGCCGAGAATGGAGAGAGGTAGGCTGTAGGTCACACCGGCACCTCCCTGCCAGTAGCCTGCGGTCGCCGCATTGAAGGCGGGACGGGTGTAGCGTTCCATGATTAGGGAATAGGAGGTGGGCATTCCGGCGAGGCTGATTGATTTCTCCAGGTTCATGCAAACACCCGTGTTGAGATTTGCAGAAATCTGTCCTTTTTTTAGCAGGAAACGTTTTGTGGCCGAGATATCGACAAGTGTGTTGGTATAGGTTTCCTTGGCACCGTATATTCGGTTCTTTGTTTCGGAATTTACTAACGACGCCTTCAATTCGCCTTGGAAGCATGGCCGACCGTCGTGAAAAAGCCTATCAAAACGATAGCCAGCCGAAGCGTCGAGTATATGTGCTTGGAGGTTGTCGCTTTCGTTGATTACCTGATAGATGAGATTGCCGGCATCATCGGTGGATTGTTGTTGGGTATACCATCGTCCGGTCACGTCTTGCGATGATGCGGAAAGAGTGAAGTTGTGGACAGTGTTTGAGGAACGTCTCCATTGCAACCGGTTTTGGAATGAGAATGAGGTGCCGATGTATTTCCCTCCCTTATATTTTTCGGCATGGTTGCCATCGGTTGCATCTTCCGTCTCACCCCGGTAGGCAAACTGAAAAAAGTTTCCGATGACAGCGTCTGGGGTGTTGTTGAAGGCATATTGGATTTGGGCGCCCCAAAGTGTACCGTTATATTTCCGGCGGTATCCCACGGCGTCGCGCGCTTCGTAAACCCCGAGACCCTGGAAAAGGAAGACGTATTGTTTGGTGGTGGTCTTTACGACGGTATGGGTCACTTCTTCTGAAAGCCATTCGATATCCGCCGACACGCCTATGCCATGGTTGCCGAAGCTGTATTCCGTTCCAGGTGTAAGCCGGAACCTCATACCCTTGATTTCCGGTCTGGGGTCTTTTTGCGTGGCCGAGCTTCCCACTTCATAGTTGGCCTTCAATGCGAGAATCCACTTTTCGTTGGGTTGGAATGCGGCTCCTCCGTCGAGATGGAAAGTCTCTGTGGAAAAATCGCTGCGCAGCGAATCGGCGATAATGAAAGGATTGTTTTCTGAAACGAAGAGAGTGTTGTTCCAACGGCTGTCCTTCTCCAAAAGATTATGATAAACGAGACTTCCTCCGAACGTCACTTTTCCGATTTTTTTCATTCCGGAGAAAGATCCTTCCCAAAGATTGGAGGCGTTGCCTTGGTCAATGAGATGGAACTCACCGTCTTTATGGCGATAGGAGATGTGGATGTCTGCAAGGTCGGTTATCGGCATATAGTGCAGGGAGACGGGATTGGAGCTACCATATGCGATGTTGCCGAGATATTGGCGGTCCTGATAGTCGTAGTTGGGATTGTCTTGGGCTAACAGTACCGCCGTCCCAGACATTAGAAGGAAAAGCATTATTTTGAGACGATGGTTCATTTTTTTTAAACTCTTGTTGAATGGAGATATTTATTAGTAGAAGCGGAGGCGGTCAGGCCTGCCGCTTCTTGAAGGTTTCATGTCATACCTTCATGGCTTGACGATTCGATGTCAGTCGGCTACGGTGGGCATCACGCCGGGAGTAGGCGTAGAGCCGCCGATAATGAAGTCGTTGCTTGAATTGTTGGTGTCTTTAAGGATTGCTTTGCCGTCAAGGGTGAATCCTGCCACCTTGCGGCGGAGGCTCTTGCCTGAGTAATCGCCGTTTTTCCCCGGTTCGTCGCCAGAGAACCAAGCCATGCCGGCATCGTCCTTGGGCATGATTCTCTTTATATGGCAGTCGGAGGAAGCGGGAACGATATCGATTGCATCGAGAATGATGCAGTCTGCAGGGAGCATGAAACACTGGCTTGACCCTCCGGGTATCGTGGCGAGGGAGTTCTGGTCTGCCGCATAGTCGATAGGATTGCCTGATTTAAGACGGGCGAGGATAATTGGCTGTCCGTCGGTGGCAGGCATCATTTCGCGTCCCCAGGTTTTCCAGATGAAAGTCATCGCGGGAATTCCATCTATCTTGGTATCGGCAGGGAAGCCTCCGTCCATGTATAGTTGCCAGTCAGCATTCGAAAGGTCGACCGGCGAGGCGACATCCGCCTCTGAAAGTTCGCGAGTGCTATGGTTGATCGGGTTTGCGGCAATTACGACGCTGGTGCGTGGCTGGATAGGATAATCGGTGCCGTTGCCGGGGAAACACTGCACGTGCGATGTAAGAGGATATCTGCCGTCGGCATATGTGGTGCCGGTCATCCATACTGATTCATGGTCTTTGGTTGCAGTGTTTGCGGGAAATCCGAAATCAACCACACCCATGATAATTCCGTCGAGATATTGCACTTCGTCGGTGTTGTTATAGATCTCGTAGAAAGCGTCTTGGAAATAGAAATCGTTTACTCCGGAGAAGTAAACCTCTTTGAATATAAGGGAACTGCCGACGGTGGCAATCAGAGGAATTGTAACAGCCTCATCCTTGAAAAGCTGTACGCCGGTCTGCACTCCGTTAAGGTTGAAGTCATTCATTTCGCCCGAAACTGTCAGGTTATAGGTGCCGGGAGTGAGCGAGAGGATGGCCTGGGTGCCGACAACCTGGGCTACGCTTTTCTCGGCGTTCTGAGTGTTGTAGGCGGTCACGACGAGGTTTGATGTACCCTCGGCTGCCGTCACCTCTTCGGGTAGGGTGACATCGACGGTGAGTGTATGACGGATTATTTCATCGTCGTCGCTGTTGCTGCAAGAGGCAAGGCCTAAAATCAAGGCCAAGACCGGGATGATGTAAAGGAATTTTCTCATTGAATTAAACAATTAAAAAAATATTTGTTGATTGGATTGATTATTTCGTATTTTTTGCCTGACACATAGACAGAATGTAAGGTCAGAATTTAAGTTTGACTTCCGCACCGAAATACATCGGAATGGTTACGTCTTTCCATCCAACTGCGGTTTCGAGTTTGTGGGTTTTCATTAGCTTCAGGAAGTTGTTGGCCATGAAAGAGACATCCACTATTTTCCCGAATTCCTTCGTAAGACGGAAGTTGAGGATTGCGCTTGTAGGAAGGTTTTCGGTGTCGAACGCTCGTGGATGGGCGTAAGTAGCCACCATATATCGGTAGGTCGGGTCGGTAGAGAAACCGGGTTCCCAGGCCGTGTATTTCCCTTCGGCGTTGAGGAATCCCAAAGGATTGACGGCATAAACCTCCCTGCCGGGCGAGAATGGGTCTTGTGTGCGGTAGGCAAGGTTCCTCCCTGCATTGTTCTCATATATGGCACGGTATGATTCCCTCCATATCATCTGCAGTGTGGTGGTGAATATAAGCTGCAGTTTCGGTATGTGGGTTATGAACCGGAAGTTGGTATTGAAACGGGAGGATATTGTGCCGCTGCCGCCGGGCATCAACGGGATATAGGGGTAGGTGTCGCCATTGATCGATGCCGAAACGGGAGAGTAATAATTTTCTGTGGAACGGCGTTTGATCCATAAATAAGCGCCGTCAACCGACACCGCAGTCTTTATTACCGGAATGGAAGCAAGGTTTATCTGGTATTCCACACCCCATTTTTTCGTTGCCACGCTATTGGAGGGCATGAGATATGAAAAATAATATGTATGAGGAGTGGAAACGGCATCGTGCCATGTGCCGTTCTGTTCGTACTGTACCTTCCCGTCTTCATACCTCACATTGTCGATATTGTCGGGGGCGGTGTAGCGGTTGGCTTCCATAATTACGGGTTGGGCCACATAACCGAATTCGTTTTTATGACGCTCGTTGAAATAATTGACCATACCCGACACCATTCCTTTCCTAAATGTGAAACCGGCTTCTGCCTTATGGCTGAAGGCGGCCTTGAGGTCGGGATTCATAGTGTTTTGAATCACCTTTGTGGTCATGACGGCGAGCGATTTGTCTTTTTCGCCCGAAACGTCATCGCGGAAAAGCATCGCAAACGAAGTTACGTCGAAATATGCCATGTCAGGGTAGAACTGCAGGAGCGTGGGGGTTTTCATGCCGACACCATACCCTCCGGCAATGCTGAAATCCTGAAGGAAGGAGTTGTTGCCTGAATTCAGGATATTGTAGTCGATGTTTATGCGCGGTTCCACAGAAGTCATGTTGCCGCGTTTTGCCTGTTCCTTGTTGAGGAATATGGTTGAGAGTCGGGCGCCGGCTTGGGCTGTCAGGGAGGTTGTCCCTATTGGAGACGTGAATTTATCTTCAAGAAACCAAGAGAGCACGTTCATCGCCGGAATGTCTTTGTAGGCCCTCGGACGGATTGACTGATTGTTGGTAATTTGCGGAGGACGGCTCTCATCGAAGGTCATGCCTATCCCGTAGTTCTTGTTCATTCTCCATTCCGCTCCCACTTTTATGTTCATGAAAGCGCCGTTGTCGAAGTTGAAGAGACGGTCTCCCTTCACTTGTGTATATACGTCGAGCGGACGGCCTACGATTTTGCTCCAAGCGTAATATGTGGAGGATAGGAAGAACGTCTTGTATTCACTGTCAGCGGTGGCGTTGCCCACGGGAGTGATGCCCGATTGTAAGATTACTTGCCGGTTGGCGAAGTCTTTCTCATACATGTAACTCAGTGATGCGGTGTAGGTGAGTGTGGATATCCACGGAAGCTGCAGACTCCAGTTGCCGTCCAAAGCGAGACGGCCGCCTATGGTTTTGGAGTTGATTCTTTCGTCATACACAAGTTCGGGGTCGGTTTTTTCGTTGTTCAAGCTTGAGAAGAAGGAAAACCTTGCGTTGAAAGAGAGCGGCCGGGAATCCTTCATGAAAACGTTGCCATAACCCACGCCGAAGGTGACGCGGTCATATCCTATATATTTCTTACGGATGTCGCTGTAAGATTGCGAATAGTCAGCCGTGAGATTTAACACCCCACCCTTATCAAGGGAGAACCCTTTACCGGCGTAAGCCATTTTAGAGTAAGGGTCGGCCTTGAGCTTGATTTCCAACGGGGTGGCGCCTGTGCGAGATTTGACGATGACGGCACCCGAAGTTAGGTTGCCGTATTCTACCGAGGGAATACCTCTGACCACCTCTATAGATTCGATATTGTCCGGGGAAATAAGACGTAGGTCAACCCCTTTCCCTGCCGTTGACTGCACCGGCACCGTGCCTCCTTTGCTCACGCTGAGTTGCTGCATGTTGGCGTCGTTAGACATCGGTGCCCCATCGACCACTACGAGGGTTCCCATAGCATTGTTGGAGTTGCCGTCTATTTCGCGGATATTTGCCTGTCCTATGCTGTTGAGGTCGGGATTTTTGGTGACATTGCCCGGCACGAGCTGGAGCATGTCTTCAAGGCTCTTGGGCTGGATATGTTGCACTGCCGCACGGTCAATTTTTGAGACGGAGCCCATTCTCTTGGCGTTGGCTACCACTGTGACCTCGTCTAATGAAAGACTCATCGGATTGAGCATTATATTGAGAGGTTTGGATGAAGATGTGAGGTCAACGGTTTTGTCGTATTCCTGATATCCAGTGACCTGCACATTTATCCGATAGGTGCCTGGATGAAGGTTTGGGAAGGAAAATGCACCTTTCCCGTTGGTTTCGGCCCAAAGGTTTCTTTCGGGAAGCCGCACTATCACAAACTCAAGCGGTTCACCGGTGTCTGCGTCGGATACCGTTCCGCAGAGGGAAGGGGAAGAGTCAGCTGAAATTTCGATACTGCCGCCCGAAAGCAGGAATCCGATAAAGGAAAGTAGGATGAGTGTCAGTCGTTTCGTCATATCTCTATAGATCCGCAATTCCTGAACTTAATTTTTGAATTGGAATTCATGTATTAATGCACAAGAAAAGGCTATGGATGTTGGTTAAAAAATTGTCGATGCCATCTGCGGCGTCTTTTGAAAGAGAATGCTCTGCTTCTCTTTCGTAATACAAAGTTAGGCAGGACTGCTTTTTTGCACAATACCGAAGATGTGGTATTGTTGTTTGTCATAGTACCGAAATAAAGGTATGCTGAGGTATGTGTTGAAATTATTCAGTTGCATTATTCTCTGAAAAAGTGAATGGATGGGTGTAACATTTTTCAGACTATCGTGTCTTCCTTTTAAGAGGATGGGTCAAAACCTTGGGGTAATTTTGGGTTATCGGTTTTGAGACATCCCCGTTTGCTATTTAATAATTAATTGATTCCAAATAACTATTCAATGCATTCAAATTGCGCTTTTTCGAACATTTCAGTGAGAATATTCTCTTTCATACTCTCACTGGCGGGGGCTTCTTTTATTTTTGGAGCCGATGCGGGCATTCGGCTTTCGGGAAGAATTCTTTCCGAAGCGGACTCAACGGTTGTGTCGTTTGCGGTGGGCAAGGTATTGGTCACCGAAAAGCCTGTGGCTTCTTTTCAATCGGATGAAAACGGACAGTTCTGCACCGACATACCGCAAGAAAGGGATATTTTGATAAGAATAGAGTCTCCCGGTTTCGCCGATTATGAAGTTGAAATCGAGGGTATGAAGAAGAATACAGATATTGGCACTATTTATATGTCGGAGGTTGCTTTGTTGAAAGAAGTTGTGGTCACTGCCGAAGGAAAAATGGAACGAATGGGTAAGACTATTGTGATTCCGTCTGCCTCAGATGTTCGGGCATCGGCTGATGCCCTTTCTTTATTGCAGAAACTGCAGCTTGACGGGCTTGAGGTTAACGTAGTGAACCGTTCGGTGAGTGTACTCGGAAAAACACCTGTCATCCTGATAAACGGGATTCCATCGACACAGGACGACCTCAACGCGCTGAAACCTTCCGATGTGGCAAAGGTGGAATATTCGCGGTTTGTGCCGGCCCGTTATGCCGATAAAAACGCAGGAGGTGTGATTGATGTCACCTTAAAGAAGAAAAATGACGGCGGCACGGTCTATGTGTGGGGACGGGGATGTCCCACCACAGGTTATATCGATGGGAATGTCAGGGCTTCATATCATCAGGGACCCTCGCAGTTCACCCTTTCATATTCACCTTCCTGGCGTAATTATAATGATGTCAACGACTACAGCGAGAGCTCTCTGATTGGCGACGATTTCAGGGTCGATTTCGTGTCAAAGGCTAAATCTCCCTTTCATTATATGTTTAATCCTATAAACCTAAGGTATGTCTATTCACCGGAAAGGAGCCTGTTGTTTTCCGCGTCATTCAATGCCGGGATTTTCAATAACGGAATTAAGACACGAAAGGATATGCACGACTCTATGTATGGAGATTATACGGAGAGCGTTGTTAGCTCAACCAATAGATTTACCCCGTCCCTTGACCTTTATTTCAGGAAAGATTTCAATGAGCGCAACGCGCTTGAGGCAGAGGTTGTGGGTACACTCAGTTCCACCGACTACCGCAACACCACCCTTGAGAATCCTGATGGAGAGGAAATGTCATATACAACAGACACTGACAACCGTCGCCGTTCATTGATTTCCGAAATAAGCTATGTCCACAAGTTTGATGAGCGTACAGAGTTATCAGCCGGATTTCAGAACACGATATCAGGCAATGACAACCATTACCTTGCGACGGGCTATGAGGCGACATTGACAGAGAATAACAATTACGGCTACCTTCAGTTTTCCAGACAGTGTGGCCCTGTGTATTTCCGCCTTTCGACGGGGATGAAGATGTTCTGGATGCGAAATGACCTCAACCACCGTCATTTCATAAAGAACCTCTCGTCGGCGTTGCTTTCCTGGCGAGTGAGTGGCGACTGGACAATGACGTATCAGTTTCGTTACACACCCGATATTCCTGGATTGTCGGCGTTGACCGATTATCCACAGCAGACATCGGTGTATCTTGTGAGCAACGGCAACCCCGACCTCCGGGTATGCGACAATTTTTCCAATTCTCTTGCATTGCAGTTCAAGAGGGGTATCTGGAGTGCGTCAGCCAATATATTCCATTCATATGCCGCTGACCCGACGTTCTCGAATGTGGAATATCTCGGTGACAGGAAATTCCTTTCCGCGAGTATGAATTTCGATTCACAGCAGAACCTTTCCGGATGGGTCAGGTTTGGAGTAAACAATCTTTTCGGAATGTTCGGGGCTAATGTCACTCTACAGTATTCCCACTACGCCTCAAAAGGGGATGGCTGGAGCCATAACCTGAATTCCTTCAGCGCCAATATGAGCGTATGGTGGAACAGGGGGCCGTTTACGGTAAGCTATTGGAGAAAGATACCGGGCAAATACTTGTGGGCGCAGACTGTAAGCAAGGATGAGAATGGCGATGCCATGCAATTCGATTATAAGCCAAACCGTCATTGGACATTGGGATTGAGCTGGATGTACATGTTCTCAAAAAAGGGTACCCAATATCCGTCGTGGAATTATTCCGCCACCAATCCGGGCTATAAATACCGTTACATAAAGCCAAACGCCAATATGGTATGTCTGTCTGTGACCTACAATGCTGACTTCGGGTCATTGTTCCGCACCGCAAACCGTTCGCTCAACAACAGAGATGATGGTTCGTCATTACTTACCATGTGACGTGGAGGTTTGCCCGTAAGGTCATTATTGGAAAGATATAATCCTCCCCCCGGCCTGCAGCCTGGGGGAGGATTTGTCTGAACGGGATAAAAGTGCTAACTTTGCCGGGATTTTCAAAGGATGTATAGAATATGTGGGTATTACTTGCTTGTGTGTCGGCTCTTTGTCTGGGTTTCTACGACATTTTTAAGAAACTTTCCGTGAAAGGGAATGATGTGCTGATTGTGTTGATGCTGAACACGGTTTTCGGTTCATTGTATATGATGCCGTTTCTTGTGGGATGGATAGCTGAGGGGAATTACGGATTCGGCAATACAGCCGCAGGACATTTCCAGATTCTGCTTAAATCATTGATAGTGCTGGGGTCTTGGCTGTTAGGGTATTATGCGATAAAACATCTTCCATTGACGGTGCAGGGACCCATCAATGCCTCCCGTCCGGTGATAGTGCTTGTTGGGGCGTTGCTGATATTCGGGGAGCGTCTGAATTTGGTGCAATGGATTGGCATAGCGCTGGGATTCGCCTCACTCTTTTTTATATCGAGGATAGGGGCGAAGGAAGGATTCTCCCTTAAACACTCCAAATGGATATGGATGTCAATAGGAGCCACTACCCTTGGCGCAGTGAGCGCGCTCTATGATAAATATCTGTTGAAATTCTATGAGCCACTTGAGGTTCAGGCATGGTATTCGCTCTATCAGTGTCTGATAATGGTAGTGGTGATATCCATAATTCGTTCGGCACATAAGGGGAAAGGCGACACATTCCAATGGAGATGGAGCATCCCGTGCATAGCGTTGTTCCTTACTATAGCTGACGTGGCGTATTTTTATTCACTTTCTCTTGACGGCTCTATGGTGGCGGTGGTGTCTATGATACGGAGGGGGAGTGTTTTGGTGAGCTTCATATACGGAGTCGTGTCGCTCCATGAGAAGAATATCAAGCCCAAACTTGTTGACCTCGGAGTGTTGTTGCTGAGTCTGATACTCCTTGTCGTGGGCTCGCAGATGTGATGTCGATAAGCATGATAAAATGAAAAGGATAGGTATAATGAGTGACACCCACGGATGCTGGGACAGCCGTTTCTTCGAATATTTCAGAGACTGCGACGAAGTGTGGCATGCAGGAGATATCGGAGATTATACAATAGTGGAGCGACTTCGTGAGATTGTGCCGATGGTCAGGGCGGTGAGCGGTAATATTGACCACGGCATGGTGAGAAGGAAATGTAATGAACTGGAGATTTTTGAGGTAGAAGGTGTCAAGGTGCTTCTCACCCATATCGGAGGATATCCGGGAAAGTGGGCGAAAGGTATGAAGCGTCTTTTGTCCGAAGAAGGAATAAAGCTTATGGTTGACGGCCATTCCCATATCTTGAAAGTTATTTACGACAAAGAACTCTCCTTGCTTCATATAAATCCGGGAGCGGCCGGGCATGCCGGATGGCATACGGTAAGGACGCTTGTGAAGCTGACCATTGACGGATCGGATATGCGCGATTGTGAGGTGATAGAGCTGTCTCCGGGGAAGTGACGCTATCGGATTGACAGGAAACATATCTAAGGTCGAGAACCTTGGCATATCTGGGATTGTTTATAAACTGATGAATTCTTAATCAGGTGTGCTATGAAAAAGATACTGTTGTCGCTGGTGGCGTTATGTATTGCGTTTGTCAGCAGGGCACAAGGGGATATCCCTTATACGGAGATAAACTATAATGTGCATTATCATTGGGGGCTCGTTGATGTCATGATTGCCCATGGAGTTGTGGGCATGCAGAAGGAGGGCGACAGGTTTTCGGCTACACTTGATGGCAACAGTATCCCGTGGAACGGCAGGGTGTTTTGTGTGAGCGACACATTGAAGGCGACTATGACACCCGGCAACGGGCTGCCCTCGGAGACTGTCGATTATATCAACGGATGGTATCTGAAGCCGAAGGTGACGCTATACAGAAGTCATGGATTCGACCCTTCAAATCCTGCTAACTATAAAAATATAAAGGGAGGAGGCAATCTCGATGCAAGTCCTGAGACTATGGAGGCGATTACCGTAACCGCCGACATGCTCGGTCTTTTCTATTATTTCCGGGAGATTGATTTCAACTCGATGTCCGACGGACAACAGATTACGATTCCGATAGCTGTCAGTGGAGGAAGTCCGGAGAAGGTTGTTGTCACTTACAATGGCAAGTCGAGCTTCAAGACCGATGATGCATCCTATCCCACTTACTCGGTTCGGTTTGAATACAGTTATGGAGGGCGGATGAGCGGCTATCCTGTAGATGCGCAGGTATCTGCCGAAAATCGGTTGCCTGTTCTCATAAGCGCAAGTCTTCCCATTGGAAAAGTGGAGATGATCTATCATCCATAATCAGGTAAGGGTGTCGCATCAAGCTCGCCACTTTACAGCTTGATAAATATCCTCTTTCTCCACAGGGGAAAGCCGATTGCGAAATTTATGGCTACATAAATTAATGCGTAGCATAGAGATGCGAGTTGACTGACGGGGATAAGTAAGGAGCATGCGTTGAATAGCATAGCGCTGAATCCTATTCTGCCCAAGATGATGGCTATTATCTCACTTGTGATGTATAGAATCAGAGCATTCGTTCCGAACACCATAAAACAGTCTTTCCAAAGGCCGTCTTTCCCTTTCTCGTCAATGGTCCGCATCATCAGCGCAAGAAGGAGCGCACAGAATCCTGAAGTGACAAGCGAGAATGACGGACTCCAGATGTGCTTGTTGTATGGAAGTGCAAAGTTGACGATAAATCCGGCGAAAGTAAGGATGGCGCCGATAGTGAAGACGTCTGATGACTTTCCCTGAAGTGAGGAGGAATCCTTGACTTTCATACCGCAATAGAATCCGAAAAGTACATTTGCGATAGCCGGTAGTGTACTGAGCAATCCTTCGGGATCGACAGGCGACTTATGGTAAAGGTGGGCATCTCCGAAAATCCGGGAGTCGGCAAGATGTATTATATTATCGCTCCTGTCGAGGGAGTAACCGTTGCCTGCAATGATGATGACTGCATACACGGTCAGAAGCAGGATGGCCAATGTAAGTGTGTGTCGGTGTTTTGAGACAAGGGCAAAAATCGAGACGCACAGATAGCATATTGCTATGCGTTGCAAGACAGCCCAGAATCTGAGCTCCTGGAGACTCACCACACCGGCAGAGGCTTTCTCAAGCCAGTTTATGGCTATCCCGATGACGAAAAGGAGAAGAGTCCTTTTCAGCACTTTTACAATAGTGGTGGAGTCAGGCCGGAATCCTTTTCCGGAGAAGGAGAGGTAGATGGAAACTCCCATTATGAATAGGAAAAAGGGAAATACGAGGTCGCTGAGCGACAGTCCGTTCCATTCCGCATGGCGAAGTGCTTGAAAAGAACCGCGATAACCGTTGTTGACAAGTATCATTCCCGCAACGGTCATCCCCCTCACCACATCGAGAGACTGAAGACGTTTCGACATAATGCTGTTGGAATTATTTATTCGTTTAGAAACTCCATCACTTCTTTAGCGATGGCAATTGGGTCTCCTTCCGGAGAGGAGGTATAGCCACCTTTCTTCAAGGTCCATGGTTCCTCCAATGCATACCAGTCTATTTCCGGACCAGAGGGGAGAGCCATTGCGAATAGCTCTGTGGCGGTCTTGTTGCTGTTCGGACCGCTACCGAGGGCATCAGTGTCGGGGAGGGAATTTCGATGCATCTGTTCTGCCAGTGCGTCGAAATAAGTTTTCCAGCGGGGATAATAGAAGTCGCGTAGAAGTCCGTTCCATTCCTTGTTGGCATAGTCACGAAGTCCTCCTTGGTCGGCGCATGTTCGGTTGCCCCAAGTGGTGATTTGCACCCTGGCGTTCCATTCATATAGGTCTTTCTCATCCGGAGAGATTCCTGCGTCTCTTGCTGCTTCAGTCCAGGTTCCGAGCCTGAATTCTTTCCTTGTGCCGAGAAGACGGTCCTGTAGCAAGAGCATCTCCAGGAACTTGTCGGCGTTTTTCCGGAAAGAATCCTGTGAGAAGGAATTGTAGTCGGCAATCGTCGCGAGATATTGTCTTCTGCCTTGGTCGGCGAGGGCTTGGCGCACAAAATCCACAAGGTCGTATTCGAAATTGTTGTTGCCACGGTATCTGTCGGCAACTGATGCCATTAGGGATGCGGCTTTCAGAGTCGAAGCCGGGTCATAATAGTTTCGCATTTTCGACCAACTTTTCACTTGGAAATTATTGAGCGACGGTCTTCCGCAGAATATACTCTCGTGAGGTCCTTGCTGGTTGTTGCCGGCGGGACAGTTGTAAATAGAGTTCGAGAGAATCTCCCAAGCTTCCGTCACTGCAGGGTCTTCCATTCCGTATCGTGCCTTGACGTAATCTTTTATCCACACCTCTTTGGAGACGCGATTCTGTCTCCAGGGGAGTTCACTCATAAGCTCGAACATGACAGGATTGTTGCCAGAACCTTCCATTGAGAACCCGAAGCCTTTTATATTCATGGCCAAGTGGTTGTCTTTTGTCTGGTAGAAGTTGTCGATTAGCTGGTCCATCCTTCCGTGAAGGCCAACATTGGCTCCGAAGTTCTCGAGCATGCAGAAGAGCCATTGGTGTTTGCCGTATCCGTTCACACGTCGCCACACGGAGGGGATACCCCACATAGGGCGGCACTCGGAGAATAGGTCGAGAATCAGGATGTCGCCTTGTTCCATAGGCTCTATCATCTCCGGACGAGGGTTTTCAGTCCATCCTTGCACCACCCACACGGCATTCGGGTTTGCCCTTTTCATGGCAGCCATCAGTTTGGCTCCGGCGGCGGCATAGTCGATAGAGGCATCGTCTTTGCTCTCATGAAACGGATCGAGCGAATAGTATTCTGCCTTGCCATAAAGAGCGGTGAGTTCTTTGTAGTAAAGGTCAGCGATTTCATCAAATCTCGCATCAGTGGCGGAGAGGTTGGAGGGGCGCACATACCCGTTCCAGGTTCCTCCGTCGGAGACATCGAGCCCGAGTCTCTCTTTCGCGTCATGTGGCATCATTCCGCAGTAGCCCGGCAATACAGGCTTCATTCCGAGTTCTTTCATCCTCCGGAGAATCTTTTTCTGTAGTTTCTCCTGTCGGTCATACCATGAGTCAGGGAGAGGTCCGCCCCATCCTTCAAGGTTGTTCATTGCCCACCATGCGAGGAATGCGGGTCCTGAGATGAATTCCCCTACCTCTTTGTCGGAATACCCCAGTTTAATGAGCATGTTTCGCCAGGCCGACTCCATACCTACTATAGCGAGGGGCATGTTGATTCCATGAAGAGCCATCCAGTCGATTTCCTTTTCCCATCGATTCCAGTCCCAGAATGGCATGGAGTAGGAGAAAGTGCAGTAGTTGAAGTTGTAGCGTAGAGATAGGTCGGTGTCGTGGCGTTCAGGAGCCGCCACAGGCGGCAGCACGTCCGGCAGACGATGCGACATCCCGTTCCATGATAAGTGTATTCCGGCGTAATGTTTAAGATACCAGTTTATTCCGGTAGCCATATTCACCCAGGAGTTTGCCTTCACCGCTATTCGTTTGCCGTCTTGCGAGATTTCGAAGAAATCCTTGTCACTTTTAACAAGAGTTGTCTTGAACTTGGCTGACGCGCCTTTGTCGATGCGCTCCAGCAAATCATCGGCGGGATTGGCGAGAACCGTAGCCATGGAAAAGAGGATAAAGATAATAGACAATATCTGTTTCATGATACTATATACGACTCTGTGTATGAGGGGCGTTGCCCATTACTGGTGGAAAAAGTGATAGCAGAGTCTGATTGCAAATTTAGTCAAATCCATCGGATTGTACAACGTCAGGGGAATATCCCGTATATTTACCTAATCGGTGGTATTGGCATCTGTCGGGAAGTCCGTCTGGAATCAGACACTTATTTTGATATGTGGCAGAGTTTTGTTAAGTTTGCAGTGAATTGGTGTATGCCGATTATATTTATAAGTATGTGTTCAAAATTGATTAATGTATGGCTTCATAAAATTTGAGGCGAACTTTCGAATTCGGATTCAGTTACAATGGAACCCCATTGCGCTATCATCCGGATTTAAAATTTCATCCGCATATTTCATAATTTTATACGATACTTAATTTAGCACACATACTTAGCAAAACTAACATCATATCATACAATGACAGTAAAGAGCAAATTTTCCGTTGGTATTTTTGTTACGGCATTTCTGTTGTCCCCAGGAATTCATGCAGGAAGCCCTTTCCCAAAGACAGACAAGGGTATAGAACGAGAGGCGTTGAGACGTGAACTCGGAGCACTCACTATACCGGGAGGAGTAAATATGCGACGTTCAGACCTCAGGTTGCCGTCAGCAACTGCTGACGGCACGGCGGTTGTATGGAAGTCGTCAGACCCGTCTTATATAGATAATTCAGGGAAGGTGCTTAAGCGTGCGCAAAAAGGGAAGGGTAAGAAAGAGGTGACTCTCACTGCCACCGCGAAAAGAGATAGGGTGAAGGAATCGCGGAAGTTCAAGGTGAGTCTTGCGGAACAAGAAGATTATGATTCATATCTTTTTGTGTATTTCCCAAGCAACAGTGATGAGAACCTCTATTATGCGATAGGAGATGACGGCTATAACTACACTCCGCTAAACGGGGGAAAGATGGTAATGTCTTCCGACACTGTGGCAATAAAGAAAGGTATCCGTGACCCCCATATACTCCGTGGTCCGGACGGACGGTTCTATATGGTGGCCACCGATATGCAATGTCGTGAAGGATGGAGTTCCAACCGTGGTATCGTGATGTATTCGAGCGATGACATGGTGAACTGGAAGCATTCGACAGTCCATTTCCCCGATCGGTTCAAGGAGTGGGTGAACGTTAAGAGAGTGTGGGCTCCAGAGGTGATATGGGATCCCGATTATGAGAACACCAATGGCTCCAAGGGAAGATTCCTTGTGTTTTTCTCACTTCTGACTGATGATGGGAAATGTGACTACGACAAGATATATTATAGCTATGCCAACGATGATTTCACTGACTTGATTACTGAGCCAGTGTATTTTTATGACCGTGGTTCAGCCACCATCGATGGCGATATCGTATATGATGACCGCACCGGTTTGTATCATATGGTGTATAAGAATGAAGGGAACGGAAGTATATGTCAGGTTACGGCCAGCCGTCTCACTGCAGAGCCCGGAAAACCAGCGGGGAGCCAATGGCAGAATCCTTCAGGAATGCTTCAGCAGACAGATGTCAGTGTAGAGGGCGCGGGAATGTTCCGCTTAATCAACAGCGACTCCTATATATTGATGTATGACTGTTATATGAACGGTTTTTATCAGTTTTGCGAGAGCGAAGATCTTGAGAATTTCAAGCTAAAGGCACAGACTGAGACCAAAGGAGCTTTCACACCGCGTCATGGCACTGTGATTCCTATCACAAAAGAGGAGAAAGAACGCCTGCTGGAGGCATTTCCGATTGATAAATAAGTAGCTGAGTTTTTCAGGAATGGGAATGCCTTGAGTGGCATTTCTTATGAAAAATAGGAGCGAACCTCATAGAGGGGACGCTCCTATTTTTTTAGTCGGCAACCTTACAGTTTTATTTTTCTGAATTTATGGTGGCCATTATGCCTGCCACTTCGCCGAGGGCAAGCATTCGTCCATGGAATGAGTATCCGGCGTTGTACCCCATCTTCTCGTCGCCAAGCATCAGCGGCGCATGGTCAACACGCATGGGCACTCCGGGACGGCGTTTCTCGAAAATACGTGCCACCTCAATAAGTCTTGGGTCGAGATGAGACGATTCCTTGAAATCTCCGTTAGGCATCACGTTGCATATGCGCAGATGCACGAAGTGTGTGCGGTCGGCATATTTGTCGGCAAGTTCCACCACATTGTTGTGGGCACCTGCAGAAAGAGACCCGCAGCAAAATGTCAGTCCGTTGTGAGGATTGGGGACAGCGTCAAGAAATTTGCGAATGTCCTCATCACAAGTCACTATGCGTGGAAGTCCGAGAATCTGCAAAGGGGGATCGTCAGGATGCACACACATGTCAATGCCGTATTTGTCACATATCGGCATTATGGCTTCAAGGAAATAAGCCATGTTGGCTCGGAGCATATCAGCGTCAATGCCCTCGTAGAGCTTCAGCAATTCGCGGAATTTTCCAACCGGGTCGAGATCCCCTTCGGATATATTCCCGTTGACAAACCCTTGTGTCTTGACTATAATATTGTCAACGAGCCTTTTCTCCGCCTCTGCATCCATGCGAGGAGCGACCTCCTCATCCATTCTGCGTAGGGTGGCCTCATCGTAGTCATCGCGGGCATTCTCGCGTTTAAGGATATTGATGTCGAAATAGGCGAATTCAGCACGGTTAAAGTAGAGGTTGGATGTGCCGTCAGGATTAGGATACTCAAGATCTGTGCGTGCCCAGTCGAGCACAGGCATGAAATTGTAACATATGGTTTTGACCCCCGCTTTTCCGAGATTCTCAAGACTTATCTTGTAGTTTTCGATAAGTTCTTCGCGTCTTTCACCAGCGAATTTTATATCCTCACACACCGGGAGACTCTCCACCACCGACCATCTGAGTCCATGGCTCTCTATATAGTCTCTCATCTTGTTGACTTCCTGTTCTGTCCATATCTCACCGTTCGGGATATGATGTAGAGAAGTCACAATGCCTTCCACGCCAATCTGGCGAAGCATGTCGAGTGTTATCGGGTCGTTCGGTCCGAACCATCTCCATGTTTTTTCCATGTCGTAAAAGAATTGAAAAAGGGTCACGGGTTTCTGTCCGTGACCCTTATTTATACATAGACAGTTTAATTGATTATTTCTTAGCGAAAGAAAGGGCTTCCTTGCATTTTGCGGAAATCCACGCCCAGTCTTTGGCTGCCACTATCTCCTTGGGGAAAAGTTTTGAACCCATTCCTACTGCAAACACTCCGGCCTTGAACCAAGAAGCGAGATTCTCTTCTGTGGGTTCCACACCGCCTGTGACCATAATCTTTGACCAAGGCATAGGAGCGAGAAGACCTTTCACCATTTTGGGTCCGAGCACATCGCCGGGGAAGAGCTTGCAGACATCGCACCCCATTTCCTGTGCGAAACCGATTTCGCTGACACTTCCGCATCCAGGCACATATGGAACACCGCGACGATTGCAGGCTTTTGCAACTTCAGGATTGAAAAGAGGCCCTACGACGAAATCAGCTCCGAGCTGCATGTAGAGCGCGGCTGTGGCAGGCTCTACAATTGAACCTACGCCAAGGCACATCTCCGGACATTCCTTGGCAACGAATTTGGAAACTTCTTCAAACACCTCGTGGGCAAAGTCTCCACGGTTGGTGAACTCAAATAGACGGACACCGCCATCGTAGCATGCCTTGACAACAGCCTTGGCCACTTCAGCATCGCTGTTGTAGAACACCGGCACCATGGGAGCGGCTGCCATTTTGTTGAGCACGCTCAATTTATTATTTCTTGCCATTTCAGATACTTCCTTATCGATTAATTATCTTTGAACACGTCCGTTGGCATTTCCTCCGGCAAGGGCTTTCACCTCAGCTTCGCTCACAAGGTTGAAGTCGCCATTGATGGTCTGCTTGAGAGCGGAAGCGGCCACAGCGAATTCGAGAGCTTCTCCCTGAGTGGGGAATGTGAGAAGTCCATGAATGAGGCCTCCGGAGAATGAGTCACCCCCACCTACACGGTCAACAATAGGATTGATTTCGTAACGTTTTGACTCATAGAATTCATTGCCGTCGTAAATCATACCTTTCCATCCGTTGAAAGATGCGGAGTAGCTTTCGCGGAGAGTTGACACCACATATTTGAAGCCAAACTCTTTTGCCATCTCACGGAAGATATTCTTGTAACCTTCAGCACCGGTGTTGCCGCTTTCGACATCGGCATCGGGTTTGAAGCCAAGGCAAAGCTCTGCGTCTTCTTCATTACCAATGCAGACATCTACATATTTCATGAGAGGCTTCATCACAGACTGTGCTTTTTCTGAAGACCACAACTTCTTGCGGAAATTAAGGTCAACACTGACTGTGACACCATGGCGCTTGGCTGCCTCGCAAGCCAGACGAGTAAGCTCGGCAGCCTTATCGCTTATCGCAGGGGTGATTCCGCTCCAGTGGAACCAGTCGGCGCCTTCCATGATTTTGTCGAAGTCGAAGTCAGAAGCATCAGCCTCAGCTATGGCTGAGTTGGCACGGTCATATATCACTTTGGAAGGACGCATGGATGCTCCTGTCTCGCAATAGTATATGCCCACACGTTCGCCGCCACGGGCTATGTGGGAGGTGTCAACGCCATAACGTCTCAGTGCATTCACAGCGGCCTGTCCTATTTCATGAGTCGGAAGTTTCGACACGAAATATGCCTCATGACCGTAGTTGGCGCAGCTGACAGCCACATTGGCTTCACCGCCACCCCATATTACGCGAAAAGAGTCTGATTGAATGAAACGGTCGAAGCCGTTGGGGGAAAGACGCAACATGATCTCTCCGAGAGTTACTATTTTGCTCATTTTCTTATTAGGTTGGTTTTATGTTGCAAAGATAATAAATTCTCATTAATAAGTGGTGCATATATGAATAATTCAAATGAGGGTGCTTAAATTTCATTATTTTAGTAATCTGTTGACATACAGAATTGTAAATAGTGAGGGAGATGGGGGATTGTGTTGTTGTTGTAATGAAAATGAAACAAAACAAGGGTGATTTTGAAAAATAAGGCATGATAAATATAGCTTGAAGGATCTGTCAAGGAGAAAAATAATGGTGTGTAGATATAATAATTTGTGAATAATTCGTTAATAAGTCTGGTGGGGATTCCACAATCATATAAGGGATAAGGCTAAGTCATCGGCCAGTCCGGAATAGAAATGTTTGCCACAAAAGTATCAAGTTATGAAATCAGATAATTCGGAAGAGGTATTTCCTGTTGTTGACGAATACGGGACTGTTGTAGGGCAGGCCACAAGAGGGATGTGTCATGGTGGTTCCATGTTGCTTCATCCTGTGGTGCATCTGCATGTATTCGACTCAGAGGGACGTTTGTATCTTCAGAGGAGACCTGACTGGAAAGATATACAGCCAGGGAAATGGGATACTGCTGTCGGGGGGCATATCGATTATGGCGAAGATACATTGTCTGCCCTCAGGAGAGAAGCTCGGGAAGAGCTTGGCATCATTGATTTTGAACCGGAATTTATAACCAGTTATGTGTTCACATCGTCGCGGGAGCGGGAGCTCGTGAACGCGTTTAAGACGATAATCACATCTGCCCCATGTCCCAGTGAGGAACTTGCGGGAGGGATGTTCTGGAGTCTTGGAGAAATCGACGATAATCTTGGGAAAGGAATTTTCACACCGAATTTCGAGGAGGAATATAAACGAATAATCAGAAACCATAAAGATGCTCAATAACGATTCTGCGTATATGATTGGAAGAAGGTATTATATCTTCTTGATGGTTTTTTTGGGTGCCCTTTCGGCATTCGGGCCGTTTATCACAGACTTCTATCTGCCCACGTTGCCCTCGCTTGCATCCATATTCTCGACAACACCGTCGATGGTGCAACTCGGACTCACTTCAAGTATGCTTGGCATAGCGGTCGGGCAGTTGCTGTTTGGTCCGGTGAGTGACAGATATGGGCGCCGTCCGTTGCTTGTCGCTTCATTGCTATTGTTCTTTATATCCACGGTGGCGATTATTTTTTCTCCTACAATAGAATTCTTCAATGTTTGCCGATTTCTACAGGGACTTGGTGGATCGGGAGGCATCGTCATGTCAAGGTCGGTGGCCACAGACTGCTACACCGGTAGAGAGCTTGCTAAAACGTTGTCAATAGTGGGTGCCATCAATGGGGTGGCGCCTGTTGTGGCTCCCTTGATTGGAGGGGTAGTCGCGAATGATATAGGTTGGCAGGGTGTCTTCTTCATATTGCTTGCCATAGGAGGTGTGCTTTTGGCCATGTGTGGCAGATTTCGTGAGTCATTGCCATCGGATAAGCGTTCAAAAGGAAATGTACTTAATGTTGCTGGCAGTTTTATATCCTTGATGCGTAGGCCGCTATTCCGTATGTATATAGTTGTTTTCGGATTGGCATATGGTGTTTTGTTTGCCTATATCTCGTCTGCGACTTTTATTGTTCAGGAGCATTTCAACTTCAGCGAGATGCAATTTTCCGTAGTGTTCGCGTTCAATGCCATAGGCACGGCATTGGGTTCTGCGCTGACATTGCGTTTCCGTAAAATGCAAAACGCCGCACTGTTCAGTACGGCGGGAATGACGCTTTTTACAGCACTACTTCTGTTCACAACTCTATGTGTGGAATCGTTTTTGATTTATGAGGCGTTGACATTCATGATGATGTTTTCTTTGGGATTCATCTTCCCGTCGGTAACCACTCTTGCCATGAGCGAAGGTAGAAATTCGGTGGGTGCTGCATCCGCAATAGTGGGTGCGGTCGGATTTGTGTTCGGAGGGATCGTGTCTCCGTTGGTTGGACTCGGCGACATGATGTTTTCATCTGTAGCCGTGATGTTCGTGTGTGCCTCACTGTCGCTTGTATTCGCGCTGTTTTGTAAACGGCGTGCGAATTTATGGGATAGTCAAGCCGGATAGACCATGTTCTCGTCCGTTATGTTGAGCAACACCTCATTGAGAAATCTGTCGGCTACGGCTTTGGCCGCAGACAAGTCGTTGAAAGAGTAATTGCCACAGTCGCGAGGGGAAGCTCCGGGGATTTCCCCTTCAAATTTTGCTATGAAGGAGAACATCTCTCTCATAAGCTGTAGTATGTCGGAAGGATTTAAATCGCCTTGCATCAACAGATAAGACCCTGTGCAACAGCCCATAGGCCCCCAATATACTATTCGATTGCACCATTGCGGGTCGTTGCGCAGATAAGTGGCGGCGAGGTGTTCGATTGTATGCAGGGCTTCGGGAGAAACGGCGGCCTCACGGTTTGGCTCTGTGAGACGGATATCAAAAGAGGTTATTATGTCGCCTGAAGGTGTCGTGTCGCGTCGGGAGACATATATCCCGCGCAACAGGTTCTCGTGGTTTATTGTGAAACTTGCAATCTTTTTCATATTCTTGTATATGATAATGGTGCAAAGTTAGTGAATTTTGGTCAACATCCCGCAATCAGCCTTCCTGAATGTTGTTTATATAGATGAAATGCCTTATATTTGCGCATATTTTAAAGAGGTCTTAGCGCCTTTGGTTTAAACGAACAAATAAAAACTTATTATTATGAAGCTTTATTCAATTTTTGCGACAGCGGTAATGACGCTGTTGTTTGTAGCGTGCTCCGGAACAGCCAAGGAGCAGAAAGAAGCGGCACCGGTTGATGACGCCGCCTTTTACTCAACACAACCATTGGAAAGCGGTCAGTATCGTGCCGTGAGATATGATATTGAGGGAGAAAAAGGGAGAAAGGGAATGTTTGATGGCAGGATACTTGTGTCATTAAGTCCGGATCAGTCGGGAATGTATGTTTTCGAGAATGGCAACCGTGCTAAGATAGATTATAAAATCGTCTTGAAGAAACCATTCGAGAAGGGAGACAGTGGAGTTTATCGCACTGTAGATGTAAACGATCAACCGATTACTATTCAGACAGACAGTTTGTATGTCCTTTCGTTTGAAAAGAACAAACATAAGATTGATATCACCTTTGAACCTGCGCCGATGAACACAGGTTCCGCTCTGGAGATTATGGAGAGGATAAGCGCACAGATTCAGAAGAATAAATAATCGGGTAAACAAATCTGTTGATTTTCTTCATTACATACACAGCGCGGCCGGAGAATTATCCGGCCGCGCTGTGTATGCCAATAGTGCTTTTATATGGATCGTTTATGCCGTATTGAATGGGAGAACGAAAAAATTAGTAATTTTGCATTGTCAAAAGAAATTGCTATGGATGTATTTGTAGAAAGAAAAAGCATAAGGGAAGGTGTCTATTGCTTTATATGGCAACACTTTCTTCTGCTTGTGTCGTTGTTCGTGATGACTCTCGGTGTTGTATTGTGTGTGAGGTCGGGACTTGGTTCAAGCGTTATTTCATCCGCGCCTTTGGCCATGACTCTTGCCGGAGAGAATGGTATGGCCTACCCTTTGTCGCTTGGAGATTACACCAATCTGCTTAACGCATTGCTTGTGGCAGGTCAGGTGGTGGTATTGCGCCGTCGCTTTGAGATCGTGCAACTATTGCAACTTGTGATAGGGTGTGTATTCGGTCTGCTTATCGACTTGAATATGTATCTCACATCATCGCTTGTTTGCGACACTATTGCATATAAGATAATTGCTCAGTTGACAGGTTGTACGGCGTTGGGATTTGGCATAGCTATGGAAATAAGATGCGGGTCGATTACGATGCCCGGAGAAGGATTGCCGGTGGCACTATCTAAGGTTATGGGAGTGCCGTTTGCAAAAGCCAAGATATGTGTTGATATAATACTGGTAGTAATGGCGGTGTCATTATGTTATCTATATTTCCATGAATGGCTTTGGAATGTAGTTGGATTCGGCACCCTTTTCGCGATGTTATATGTCGGGATAGTCGTTAAGCGTCTTGACCCATACATGGGATGGTTTGGCAGTCTGCTTGGAAATCGTCCGGGATTGCATCGTGTGGTTTATGGTCTGGCCAGATATATAAAGTCGAAAGGGTCAGGAAATTCCTGACCCTTTCGACTTATGTCATAATCAGATGTATTATTCCACTTCCCATTCGAAGATGCCGGAGGAATTATTGTCGGGAAGTTGTATTTCCAGTTTCAATTCCCTTGTTTTTATAAGGTCGAATTCAACACGGTTGGCATATCCTTTTTTAGTGCCGTAGTCTGCGACACCGATTACAGGTTGCCATTCACCTTTGGAATCCTTGTAATATAGTTTCCAACTTTTTGGAACGCGACATCCTCCCCATGGTTCATCGTCATACCAATATACTGTTGAGCTACTGACGGTGGTTTCTTCCGGAAACTTATATGATAGCCATTCAGTGGTGCCTTGTTTAGGCCACCAATGATAGTAAGGCACCGAGCGGTCGTTTTCATCCTTAGGAACAAGCCGGTCGTTTAAGGAAGACAGGGAGTTCGGTTCATGAGAGCTTATAATCTGACTTTTTGATGCGAGAGAGGGAGCCATGACAGGACGAGAAGCACTAAGCTGCTGAGGAATCCATACGGCCATCTGTCCTCGACCCCGATGATTCCAGGCGTAGTATGGAATCATGTTCAGTTTCACATCCTTTGCCACAATCCGTCCGTTTCCGTCATAACTGAGTGTCTGCGCATCAGTTGATATTTCCACTATTCCATAGAGTTTATCCGGGCATTCCTTTACAGAGAACTTTGGGGTCTGGTTCATGAACGCGCTCAACACTTCGAAGTCATTGTCGGGAAATTCCGCGCAATACACTATGGGGCCTCTTTCGACAGCTATCTTACCTCTGTCAGCCTCGACTTTACCATTGGCTTTGACTGTACGGGTTTCCATGTCGAAATGTATTTCTACAGTGTCTCCCTTTTTCCATTTTCTGCAGACAGAGAGATACCCGTCAGTAGTAAGGATTCCATTGGCATCCGACCCATTCACCTTTATACTGTATCCGGGACGTTTATTATCGCTGTAGGTGTATAGTTCGCTTGGCACCGGCTTGTTTCTTGCCCATCCGGGCACTCTTATTTTCAGATTGAAATTGTCTGCCTTGTTTTTGTCAATTGTCAGGATGATGTCTCCGTCCCAAGGGTAGGATGTATGTTGGCTAAGATGCACATCTTTCCCACGAACGTTTAGGTTTGCGTTGTTAGACATGAAAAGGTTGACATATACGTCATTGTCTTTAACAGCATATACATATCCTGGTAACGAGGGAATGAATCTCGCGATATTTGATGGGCAACAGGCGCATCCGAACCAAGGCTGGCGTTGGTGCTGTCCCATGCTTTCGAGAGGATTGGGGTAGAAAAAAGACCCCCCGTCAAGAGCCACTCCTGATATGAGACCGTTGTATAGCGTCCGTTCAATTACATCATAATATTTTGAGTCTCCATGGAGTAGGAAGAGCCGATGGTTGAGATATACGTTTCCGATTGCAGCGCATGTTTCGCAGTAGGCTGACATATTAGGAAGTTCAAAGTTTTCTCCGAAGGCTTCTCCATTGTTTGTGGCTCCTATACCGCCGGTGACATAGTATTTTTTTCCAACAATATTTTCCCATATACGGTCGATAGCCTTGATATAGGTTGAGTCGCCGGTCAATGCGGCGACATCAGCCATTCCGGCATACATGTATGCCGCCCTCACGGCATGTCCTACCGCCTCATCCTGTTCAATCACGGGTTTATGTGCCTGGGAATATTTGTCTGTCCGAGATGTGTGACCTCGCTTGTCAAGGAAAAACTTGGCCTGGTCGAGATATTTTTTGTCACTGGAGACAAGGTATAGCTTTGCAAGAGCCATTTCCGCAATCTGGTGTCCTGGCACTCTCACGACCTGTCCGGGACCGTCGCCTATTTCACGACAGACACAGTCGGCATATTTTATGGCTATGTCAAGGAAATTTCGTTTTCCTGTAGCCTGATAATGCGCTATAGCTCCCTCTACCATATGGCCGAGGTTATAGAATTCATGGCTGAGGTCTTCCACCTTCTCCCAACGTTTATTGCCAGCCCATTGATGTGGATGTGAAGGGTTCATGGTGCGACTGGTATATAGATAGCCGTCGGGTTCCTGAGCTGCCGCCACAATCACAAGGACGCTGTCGATATAGTTCTCGAGTCTCTTGTCGGGATATGTCTGTAGAAGATATGATGCACCTTCTATGGTCTTATACACATCCGTGTCATCAAAGGAGAAGCCACCGACATTAATGGAGTCGGAAGGATGGGCGGCTTTTTCGAAATTTGCATATCGTCCTGTTTCCTCGCATTTGCTGAAAGCGAGAGGGATTGTCACCTCACGGCTTGCTTTCAGACGCTGTCCCCAGAAACTATCGGTGACTTTCACGGATGTGAATGGAACCGGGTTGATTGGGTAGCCATGATTGTTTGTGCCGGATACCTTTCCCAAGGCGGGAATGACCATAGAAACAGCAAGAGCCGCAGTATAGAGCCGTTTTAGCAGGTGGTATTTCATAATGAAGTGGAAAAGTAAGGTTTTGTTTGAAATGTAGAGATATGTAGAAATAACGGTACACGAATCTTATTTTGTATTATGGATTAGAAAATGATGAGAAAAAGCACATTGTTTAATGGTAGTTGTTAGAATTAGTGTTACATTTGCGGATATAATTTCAACTAACCCGAACGTAATGTATGCGATATATGAAAATTAGTTGCTTTTTCAGACTATCTTGTGCGATGCTGTCTCTTGTCATGTTGTCATGCACGGGAGAGAAGATTTATAGAGTTCCCGAAGCACCTGTGAAGGAAGTCTCGTTCACAGATGTGCATATTGACGATATGTTTTGGGCGCATCGTATTGAAACCAACCGGAAAGTTTCCATACCATCTGCTTTCAAGGAGTGTGAGATTAATGGTAGATTCGACAATTTTGCCATTGCCGGGGGAATTAAGGAGGGAGAGCATCGCGGAGATTTCTCTTTCGATGACACCGATCCATATAAGATTATAGAGGGAGCTTCATATTCCCTTGCGGTGGAGTATGACCGTAATCTTGACAATTATCTCGACAGCGTCATCAATCTGATTGCCGCCGCACAGGAACCTGACGGTTATCTCACTACGTGTGTCACTAATAAATGCACACGGCTCTCAGGATGGTGGGGAAGCCATCGCTGGGAAAAGGTCAATAGTCATGAGCTTTACAATTCAGGTCATCTTTATGAGGCGGCGGTGGCTCATTACCGCGCAACGGGTAAACGCACTCTCCTTGATGTGGCGATAAGGAACGCCGATTTGGTGTGCAAGACATTTGGTGAGGGAGACGGTCAGATTCATTATCCTTCAGGACATCCAATCATTGAGATGGCTCTTGCCAAGCTATATAAAGTGACCAATGATGAGAAATATTTGCATACAGCGCGGTATTTCGTGGAGGAGGCTGGACGCCTTTCCAACGGACGAAGCCCCAGTCCGTATTCACAGGATCATAAGCCGATTCTTCAGCAGAATGAGATTGTTGGTCATGCTGTGCGTGCCGGATATATCTATTCGGGAGTCGCCGATGTGGCGTCGCTAACCGGAGACACCGCTTATCTCAATGCTCTTACCCGCATTTGGGAAAATATGGCGTCGAGAAAACTGTATATCACAGGCGGCATAGGAAGCCGGGCTCAAGGAGAAGGATTCGGTCCCGACTATGAACTCAATAATCACACTGCCTATTGCGAGACATGTGCCGCTATAGCGAATGTATATTGGAATCACCGTATGTTTCTTGCAACCGGCGACACTCGTTATGTCGATGTGTATGAGCGTGCGCTTTATAACGGCGTCCTATCAGGGGTTTCCCTTTCAGGCGACCGCTTCTTCTATGACAATCCTCTTGAGAGTATGGGAGAGCATGAACGCCAGAAATGGTTCGGATGTGCCTGCTGTCCGGGCAATGTAACCCGTTTCATGGCAAGTGTTCCTATGTATATGTATGCCACCCAGGGTGATGATGTGCTTGTGAATCTGTATATCCAGAGTGATGCGGACATTGCTACCGACAATAATAGGCTTAAAATACGCCAGACTACCGAGTTGCCATGGCATGGATATGTGCGCCTCACGGTAGATCCTGACAAGGAGGGGGAGTTCGCATTGCGGTTGCGCATACCAGGATGGTCGATGGAATCTCCAGTACCTACTGACTTATATTCATTCACGTCCTCATCATCTGCCAGGTATGAGATTAAGGTCAATGGGAAGAAAGCCGAGATTATGACGGGAAACGGGTATGCCACGTTAAAACGTGTATGGAAGTCGGGTGATGTAGTTGAGTTGTCGCTGCCAATGGAAGTGAGGCGAGTGAAGGCTCATGTCAATGTTGAAGACAACCGTGGCAAGCTTGCCATTCAGAGAGGGCCATTGATGTACTGCCTTGAGGGGCGGGATCAGAGCGATGGTACTGTTTTCGATAAGTTCATTCCAGATGGCGTTAAGTTTACAGAGGAGTTTGAATCAGGTTTTCTAAATGGAGTCATGACTCTTTCCGGGAGAGGGAAGAAGGTTACTGCCGGAGGCACTGTTGATGTGGATTTCAAAGCGATACCTTATTGCACTTGGAACAACAGAGGGGCAGACCATATGGCTGTGTGGATTCCTTCATCGGAGGAATATGCGTCAGTAACGCCTGTGCCTACTTTGGCGAGTGCCGCAGAAATGTTTTCCGAGCCGACCTCGCTTTCATCCGACGTTCCGGCCGCTACTTCCAATCTACAGTATGCTTGGGGATATAACGATCAATGGGAGCCCAAGTCGAGCGCTGATATTTCAAAGCCCTATCATTACTGGTGGCTACGGAAGGGTACGGAGGAAAACATCTGCTATGCTTTCAAGGAGCCCCAAATAGTAAGGAGTGTAGATGTATATTGGCTTGACTTTGACCATTATGACGGAAATTACCGGACTCCTGAGAGGTGGCAATTATATTACAAGACTCCGTCAAACCGTTGGGAGCCAGTGAAGACAGAAGACTCATTCGGGGTTGAGAAAGATAAATACAACCATGTTGAATTTGAGGAAATCTCGACGACTGCTCTTAAGGTTGTGGCTAAGTTGCGTGACGGTGTGAGCGGTGGCGTGTTGGAATGGAAGGTAAATTAGAGGGCGCGTCCCTATTAAAGAGCGCGCCCTTCGAGAGAGTACGGTTATTTCTCGATTATGACAGGTGAACCTGGAAGTCCGGTGAAAGCGGTAGGATTCTTTTTCGAGGCGTAATCATGGGCGAAAAGCGCAGCCTCTTCGAGTGTGTCAAATGAGCCGGCTATGACATAATATGCACCTTCTGTATTTTTGACATAAAAAGATTTGTAGCCTTCTGAGAACAGGTTCTCAGTCATGGCCGCACAGTTGGTGGGCATTTTGAATTTCGCGACAGCGACATTCCACTTCCTCATTTCATTCTCGAGGCCACCTTCAAATCTTATGCGTTCCGAGGTCACGAATACAGAGTCACCGTTCACGACCTTTATCGCAGGACCTCCGATGGTCAGAAGACCTCCGGCAGGAAGAGACATGTCGGCGTTTGCGTCATCGGAGGCTTTGCGTTTCTGTTGTGCCGCGTCATAGGCGGCCCGATAGTTGCTCTCAGTGGGTTTGCATGAAGCCATGGCGAGTGCCAGCAACATCAGCATCGTTATAGTTTTTGCATTCATATCAATATCTTGTGAAGAGGAATCAGGATACAATGTTTAATCTGCTTGTCTTGAGGGAGACATGATTCTTGTCTCTCGTGGACTGAACTTAATTGTTTCGTTGCCAGCGGGACGTAGAGTTATCGTCTCTCCGGTGATGACATCGAGATATTCCATGTTTTCAGGGATTATCTCTGCATATCGCGACATATCGATTTCAATTTCCTTGTCACGCCCATTCATGACAACAATAAACGAGTCATCTCCGGAATTTCTTTCATAGAGATAAAGACCGTTGTCAGGCATGAAGTGTTTCATTTTCCCTGTCGCGGCAGCCTTGCTTCCCTTTCTCCATTTATTTAGTGCAGACATATAGTCAAATGCTTCATTTTGAATGGATGTCCTGCCTTCGCGTGTGAATGCGTTCACCTTGTCGCCAGGAAAACCACCCGGCATATCTTTGCGAATCATTCCGTCGCCACCTTCGCGTGTGCCACTCATGAGAAGCTCTGTGCCATAATATATCTGGGGGATGCCCGGAATGGTCAGAAGCAAAGTGATGGCTTGTTTCCAATTCTGAAGAGAGTCAATGTCATGCTGGATTACCCTTTCGGTGTCATGGTTGTCAAGGAAACGGAGCACCTTCAGTGGGTCATCATACACATAGTCGAGTGCGAGATGGTCGTAGATTTTGTTAAGGCCGTTCCATGGGTCTGTGTCAGCCTTGAATGGCGCGAGGTCGGCCGATTTGATCATAAGGGGAAAATCCATTACTGTCGGAAGGTTTGACTTCAATCCTTCCACGGTAGAAAGGGGAGCATTCTCTTGCCATCGAGCCACTCCTGCTACATCGCCGAACCAGCATTCCCCGACAATATTAAAATCAGGATACTCCTTCATAACGGCATCAATCCATTTTGCCATAGCATTGGCATCCGCATATGGGTAAGTGTCCATTCTTATTCCGTCAATCTGAGATTCCTCAATCCACCAGATTGAATTTTGTATCAGATACTTCATAAGATGTGGATTGCGCTGGTTGAGATCTGGCATCTCTTTTACAAACCAGCCGTCAACGGAAATGCTTTTGTCATAGTCTGATGCATAGGGATCGGAAATGGTTGACAGTCGATAGTTGGTCTGGTGGAAATTATCCGGAAAATTAATCCAATCAGACGATGGCTTGTCTTCAATCCAGGGATGGTCAATGCCTGAATGGTTGAAAATCATGTCCATCACAGTTTTTATGCCACGGTTGTGAAGGGAATCAATCATGATGGAATACTCTTCGTTTGTGCCGAACCGAGGGTCGATTCTGTAATAGTCGGTTGTGGCATATCCATGATAGCTTCCCCCTTTCCCGGGCATATCGTTCTCAAGGACCGGATTCACCCATACAGCAGTCACTCCGAGAGAGTCAATATAGTCAATATGACGTATTAACCCTGTGATGTCACCGCCATGACGCATATTGGGATCATCACGGTTCACTTCCGCCCGGTTACGCATGGTTTTCACTACATTGTTGTCAGGATTGCCATCGGAAAACCTGTCGGGCATAACAAGGTATAATACATCTGCGGAGGAGAAACCTTTGGCGCCCTTTTGCACAGGACGTTTCCTGAGTTCATATTTTTGTTTTACAGTTTTCTTTCCTTCTTTCCATTTAAGCTCCATTGTTCCGGGTTTTGTGGCAGAGGAGATGTCGAGATAAACGAACTGCCAGTTGGGAGAGCCATCGAGGCGAACGACGCTGTCGATTCTGACTCCGGGATAATCAACGTAAAAATCCGAATTCCGTATATCTGTTCCGTGAATCTGAAGTTGTAGCGATGTGTCGTGCATACCAGTCCACCAATGAGGCGGGTCGATTCTTTCCACAGAGAATGGGAAAGATGTCAGAGGAAAGGCAATCGTTGCAGTTGCCAGGATTGATTTAGTTAAGCTTTTCATTTGTGTTATGGAGTTGAATAAAACGCGGACAGGGGGACACCGTCAATGTTTGGCGTGTCCCCCTGCTTTATATCCTAATTTGAGTGTAGATTCATACATAGTAATTTCAAATCCTGTATGAATGACAGTGACAGAGAATTGAGAAACATGTATTGTTCATTGTCAGTTCACCTGGATAAGAAGGAATGGAGACATGCTCCAGAATTCTTTTGGATTGGTGATCTGAATTGTCTTGGTCTGGTCAGCGTTGTCAACAATCTGGTATGACCCCTCCGGCATGTTGGTCCAAATTTTTATTTTCTTGGCACCTGTGGGAATCACAGTAAGCGAGCGTTTGTCGGCTTTTGTGAAGTACGATTCGTTGAAATCACCCTTCAGCACTTTCGTTTGTCCAAGGAATTTTTTCTCAAGGAGGCCGTTCTTTTTCAGTTCCTTGTTGGTGCCGATTGCGTAATATACAGTGTTGGCAGCGTTTTCAGCCTCGATGGTGGCCGCCTGTGCGGCTTCTTTTGCTGCGGTTTCTGTCTTTACCTGTTCCTCTGTCTCAGCGACTTTGCCGGTAAGTTCCTCAATCTGTCCTTTTGCGGCGGTTAGGTCAGATTCGAGCTGTGCGATTTTTTCATCCTGCTTCGCGATACGGTCTTTTAACTGAGTGATTGTTTTTGACAGAACGCTGTTCTGATTGCCGCTTGCCTTAAGCTTTGACTCCATGTTGTCGAGTAATTGGCGGTTAGCGGCGAGACGGGCCTTTATATTTGCGAGGTTCTGACGTATTTCAGCACGGCGGTCAACATTCTCTCCGGATCCCATACTGTAGAGGAGCCCCTCTTGCATGTTGATGGAATCCAAACCTGTATATATGTCGCCCATAAGAAGCATAAGAGAGTCGTTGAAACTGTTTGCCTCAGCATATTCAGCCGAAAGTTCTGCTATGCGTGCGGAATCTTCAGCAATTTTTTTGCTGTTGCCAGAGCAGGAAGAAAGCATAAGCGCGCCAATTCCCAAGATGATAAAGGATTTTTTCATAACTGATGCAATTAAGTTTTAATTAGAGTTTACAGTTTTCGTATTATATTCCCCAGATTCCGGAAACGGTTGCGGGGAATCCTTGTCGGCGGCAGCGTTATGGCAGCCTCCGACAATTATAACAATTTCTCCTTTTGCTTGGTTCAAAGAAAAAAAATCAGATAGCTCTCCGAGAGTGCCTCTGTGGTAGGTTTCATGAATCTTTGAAATCTCTCTGCATACACAAGCATCCCTGCCTGTCCCGAATGCTTCGGCAAGCTGGCGCAATGTGCGTTGCAGTCGTTTCGGGGATTCGTATATCACTATTGTGCGAGGATCGGAAGATAAAATGGAAAGTCGTGTCGCTCTTCCTTTTTTGAGAGGAAGGAACCCCTCGAATACAAATCTGTCGCAAGGGAGTCCGGATGCGACGAGAGCCGGAACAAAGGCGGTGGCTCCAGGCAGACATTCCACGTCTATGCCAAGGCGGCGACATTCCCGACTCAGCATGAATCCAGGGTCAGAAATGCCAGGAGTGCCGGCATCTGAGATAAGAGCGATGTTCTCGCCTGCTTCTATCCGTTCGGCAATACGTGGCGCTTCCTCATGCTCGTTGAATTTGTGATGGCTCCTCATAGGGGTCTGTATGTCGAAGTGTTTGAGCAATATGCCTGATGTGCGAGTGTCTTCCGCGAGTATAAGGTCGGCGTCGTTCAGCACTTTGATGGCACGGAAAGTCATGTCATCAAGATTACCGACCGGAGTGGGTACGATATATAATTTCCCGCTCATGCCTTATGATACTTTTTTAGAATCTCAAGGAAATCGATGACTTCTTCTCTTTGTGGATTCCATTGCAATTCACCAAGGAAATAGTCTTCAGTTTCGTCGTAACTTTCCATTGATGCGACGAGAGCGAGCGTGTTGTTGAAATCGGCATCGGAATTTCCGAACAGTTCCCGCTTGAACCGGTATCGGTCGTTGATACTGAACACGAGACGTCCACGAGGTTCGCAGATTGCTTTTTCCCGTGACATTGACGTTGAGGGTTCCTGAGAAACCGGCATTACGTCAGAGTCTTGCACTGTGGGATTCTCGACAACTAAAGGGGATGACCCATGTTCAAAGTCAACGTCTTCTGTTTTAGAATCAGATTCAATGGGAACTATGGATTCCTTGTCGTCCGGGAACTCATCTTCGGGTATTTCCGAAGATTCAGGGGTGTCATCAGATGACTCTGATTCATCATATTGTAATGGCGCGACATCATTATGCGAGATGGTTTCCGGTTGCGGTTCCATAACAGATTCGTCAATCTGCGATGATTCGGCATGGCTGGCAATTGCTTTAGCCCTGGCCGCCATCTCCTCTCCCTTTCTTGAGATCAGTTCCGGGAGCGCGTCTGGATTGTCATCACGAGCGATAGCGAGGTGAACAAGCCCTTCAAGCTCGTAGATGCTATCAAGTAATCCGTTTAGTTCTTCTTTATTCATCGTTTTGAGGGTCTTCTGGTTCTGTGTGTGCGTCGAATATGTCGAGGAGCATTTTTTCAGCGGCTTTTTTCGCTTTGTCACGGCTTCCGGTGATATCATTCATGATAATCACCACCACATGAGTCGGAACGTAATTCTCGTCAAGCTTGTATCCCGCATAGCATTGGATACCTTTCATGCTTCCGGTTTTCATTGCGATATAGCTGTCGAGAGGGGTGTCCTCAAGGAATCGTCGTAGAGTGCCTTCCTGACCTGCGAGAGGGAAGAAGGATGCGTAATTCGGGTTTCCGCTCATATTGGAGAGAACTTCTCCCATGAAGTCGGCTGTGACTCGGTTTGACCTTGACAAACCGGATCCGTCTATTATTACAACGTCATCAAGAGGCATTTTCTTTTTTTTCCATAATTTTAATTCTCTTGAAGCCGCATCTTCTGTCGAGCCGTCGCCTCCGTCCAGTTTCCCATAAGTTCGTAGCATGGATTCTGCGAATAGGTTGTCGCTTCTCATCATACATGACCTCATAATCTCATCGATGGGTGCGGAAATATGATTCATAAGCTTCTCCCGTTTCCCCTCACCAAGGTCTTTTGCTTCCACAGAAATTCCCTCGTTTCTCAAGCGGGACTTGAGTCTGGTCTTGAAAATATAGCCGGGATTCTCCACAGAGCGTTTCCCGGAAGAGTTGTCTTCAAAGTTGAATGCATGTGAGCCTGTGCCATAAGATTGAGAAAAGTCTGCCGGCATCCAGGATGCGGGGCGTGCAGGCCCGCTGAAATCCGATTCATCGATAATGATGTCGCCTTCGATTCTGTTGATTCCGGCCTTGCGCAAGGCATCAATAATCTCTGAGATTATGTCGGTGCTGCCTGGTTCGTTGGTGGAATTCAGAGAAGGGTCGCAGGCTCCTTCCACGATTAGGTTCCCTCTGAGGATTCCCATGTCAAGAGGACCGTCGATATATACCGGAGTGTTGTAGCAGAAGTCTATACCAGTCTTGTCGAGCAATGCGGCTGTAGTGACCGATTTCATGATGGAAGCCGGCACGAGAGGGGATGACGTGTTGTGGGAGGCGATGGTTTTTCCGTCGGAAAGGTCTATAACCTTCACGGCCACGGATTCAGGCTTAATCCCATTGTTGTCTATAAAATTGCTGACGGCCTCCGAGAAGTCTTGCCCGTAAGATTTAAGCCACAAGGCAAGTATTATGAATAGGAGGCTTGTGATTCTTTTTTCTGTCATATGACCGCAAAGTTAGCAAAAGTTTTTCGATTTACGTGCAGATTTTTTGTGGCTTGGGAAATAGTTGTTAATTTTACGTTGAAGTTGTATAATTATAAATATAATGGAAGAAACTACTGAGTTTCCACCGCGAACGCCTTACACGTTCGACCGGGTGGTGAGAATACTGTTTACAGTCTGCACCGTCATGGCCGTCGTTTTTCTCCTTGACTCCCTCAAAGGAGTGTTGCTGCCGTTTCTTGTGGCGTGCCTGATAGCCTATATGTTGGAGCCGGTGGTGAGATGGAACATGAAATGGACACGTTGCACAACCCGCTTTGTGCCGGTTGTGCTGACATTACTTGAGGCATCCGCTCTGATTGCGGTGTCGTGCCTAATACTTGTGCCTTATCTTGTCACGGAGACAGCGGAGATGACCGTCATGATAAAGCGGTATGCCACCACACAGATTCATATTCCTTATATTTCGAGTTCGATACATGATTTCATACGAGACAATGTTGATTTCAACGAAATATCAAGGATGTTGTCGCGTGAGGAATGGATGTCGCTTATAAAGAAGACATTGTCGTCGTCGTGGTCTTTCCTGAGTTCCGGGCTCGCTATTGTTCTTGGCGTATTGAGCTGGTTGATTGTGGTCCTGTATGTTATTTTCATCATGCTCGACTATGAGAGGATAATGCTTAGTTTCAGACAGCTTGTTCCGCTGCGACATAGAAAGCGTGCGTTTCAGGTTGGAAATGATATAAAGAATGCGATGAACCGTTATTTCCGGGGTCAATTCCTGATAGCTTTGATTGTAGGGATACTTTTTTCCATAGGCTTCCTTATAATAGGGTTGCCGATGGGGGTTGTGCTTGGCATGTTTATAGGCATGCTCAACATGGTGCCTTATCTCCAGCTTATTTCATTGCCTGTGACGGCGCTTCTCTGTATTGTCTGTACGGCCAGCAGCGGTGTCGATTTCTGGGTCATTTTCTGGGAGAGCATGGCAGTGTATGTAGTGGTGCAGTGTATTCAGGACCTTGTCCTCACTCCGAGAATAATGGGAAAGGCAATGGGGTTGAATCCAGCGATTATATTGTTGTCGCTTTCAATCTGGGGGTCTTTGTTAGGTTTCATGGGATTGATAATAGCGCTTCCACTCACAACCCTTCTTATCTCTTACTACGACACATATGTAGTGAAGCGTTTTCCGGCGCATGTCACAGACAGGGCGGAGTAAATGCATATTTGCTAATGAATTTTAATAAATCTTTAACCCAATCTAACTTCTGTAATATACATATATGCTGAATTTGCCAATATCATCGGAAAATGACGCGATTAGCCAAGAGACGGTGTCGCAACTCGAATTGCAGACCTATACTGAAATCAATGGAGAGAAGGACACTGCATCAGAGGAGGACCACACCAACGGATTGATAGGAGATCTTGCATGGATTCTTCTTCTTGGGGCGGTGGTCACGCTATTGTTCAAAAAACTCAGACAGCCAGTGGTGCTTGGATACATTCTTGCCGGCTTCCTCGCAAGTCCCAAGTTTGTCTATCTGCCATCGATTACCAATCTTGAGAATATCGAGTTCTGGGCTGACCTTGGGATAGTAGTCCTAATGTTCACCCTGGGACTTGAATTCAGTTTTAAGAAGCTAATGAATTCCGGTTCATCGGCTGTGATTACAGCGTTGATAATAATATGTGGGATGACATTCGCTGGTTTCGGTGTCGGGAAACTGTTGCATATGAATTCAATCAACTGCATCTTCCTGGGAGGCATGATATCGATGTCGAGCACGACCATAATATTGAAGACATTGAACGACCTTGGTATGCGTCATAAGAAATTTGCCTCGCTTGTGCTTGCTGTCCTGATAATAGAAGACTTGTTTGCGGTGCTGATGCTCGTGTTGTTGTCTTCTTTGGCGATGGGAAAGGTGGAGGGGATGGAATTGCTCTTTTCTGTAGGCAAGCTTCTTTTCTTCCTGATAATATGGTTTGTGGTGGGGGTGTATCTGTTGCCGACATTCCTGACCAAGGTCCGCACGTTCCTTAATGATGAGACATTGCTGATAGTGGCGATGGGTCTTTGTTTTTCGATGGCGATTTTCTCTGTTGCGTGCGGGTTCTCACTTGAGCTTGGGGCATTCGTTATGGGTTCGATACTCGCCGGCACTATGGCGGCGGAAAGGATGGAGAGGGTGGTGCAGCCGGTCAAGGATCTGTTCGGGTCAGTGTTTTTCATATCGGTGGGCATGATGGTTGACCCTAATGTCCTTGCATCATATTGGAGTGAGATTCTCCTTCTTGCGGCCGTAGTTGTGATAGGAATGATATTTTTCGGCACACTCGGGATGCTTGCCACCGGCCAGACACTCCGGGTGGCTGTGGAGAGTGGATTCACGTTGACACAAATCGGAGAGTTCTCATTTATCATCGCATCGCTTGGCATGAGTCTCGGAGTGCTTCAGGAGAGTCTCTATCCGATAATAGTGGCGGTGTCGGTTATAACAATATTCACCACCCCATATTTCGTGAAGCTGTCGCAGCCGGCCTATCGTTTTGCAGAGAGCCATCTTCCGTCGCGGTTGAATTTTCTGATAGACCGCTATTCGAAACAAGTGTCGGATGTCAGCGCGACAAAGCGTCTTTGGCGCGACATTCTGAGCCGTTATGTTTGGCGTATCCTGCTTTATTCGGTGATTCTGCTTGCCATAATCCTCCTGTCGAAGCAATTCCTGTTTCCATTCTGTGTCGGCTATCTTCATGGCTGGGGACGCCTTGCCGCCACTGTTGTCACATTCCTTGCCATGTCTCCTTTCCTGATTGCATTGTCGTTCAGCTCCACAAAGCCGGATGAGAGGATGAAGCTTCATGCCTCGGCAAGCTTTTATGATGTCCCTCTTGTGGCCATGCGAATAGTCAGGTATCTGATAGCGTTGTCGTTTATAGTCTATCTGATGACAATAGCGTATAATTCCGTCGTCGCGTGGATTTCCGGGCTGGTATGTTTCGGCCTGATATTGGTGTTCGCATCTTCCGAGTTGCTGTCGGGCTATGGCAAGATGGAGGCGAAGTTTATCAATAATCTGAATATACGAGAGAACACACGTCTCGGTCTTAACAACAGGATAGTTAGTGACCTCCATCAGGCATTCATCGAGGTCGGTCCATATTGTCCGTTTGTCGGCGACAAGCTGAAGGATTCCGGATTGCGCAGTGATTATGGGGTTAGTGTGTCAAGTATCCAGAGGGGTGAGATGTTTTTGCCGTTGCCTTCGGTAGAGTCCCGTATATTCCCCGGCGATGTGCTTGGCGTGATAGGCACTGACGAGCAGATAAAGAAGCTCAATGATGACATAGAGAGCGCGGAGAAGGCATTCAGGTCAGTCTCGGTTACACAGCCTGATATAGAGCTAAGGAGCATCAAGCTTTCAGGGACATCCCCGATTATCGATGTGCCGCTCGGACAGACTAATCTCCATGGCGACTATTACAGCATGATAGTCAAGGTTCAGAGAGGGGAGGATGAATTCGAGCAGCCCGGTTCTACCACAGTGCTCAGGGAAGGGGATATAGTATGGGTTGTAGGTGATGCTTCGCGCATCGATGCCATGAAGTGAGCGGGTATGGGCGGTTGATACATCAGTGATTGGTTTTCATGATTTGCCAGCCTGCCATCTGTGATAATGACGTTGAGGTGATTGTCACGGATGGCAGGCTGTATTACACGGTTCCTGTATGGTTCAGAAAGGAAGTCCGGTGCCAATGAATCCAATCGAGACTTCATCGGAAAAATCGTCGGCAGTCGGTTCCTTGTCAGAATGATACAGTAGTTGGGAAAGTTTTGACGGCAGTTTGTCCTGAGCCGGGGCAAACCATAGTCCGTTCCATGTCCAATACCAAGTGCCGCTGTCGTCATAACCGGACCATTCTGACTCCACGCCGGGAAGTTCAAGCACCTTGCGGAAAGAGTCCCCAATGCGGATGTCTCCATGAGGAGACATTACAGAGACATCCGTGCCAATAACGTTAAGGACATCAATTTTCCCCTCCCCGAAATCGTATGCCACAAATTGCTCACCGTTATCATTTGAAAAAGTCACGGTCACGGCATCCGGACTTGCACCGTTCTCTTTACGTGTATAGAGCGCGGGAACGGAATCCTGAATCTCATGCATCGGCATTCCGATATATATTTTGCCGATGCTGTCTTTTGAGATATGAGCCGGCGCGCTGGAAGCGGCTACAGTCTCCACCATTTCCATTACAGCAATTGAATCGCTGTCAGAAATGGACTCTTTGCGAGAGTTACCGCAGGAGTTGTGCAGGTATAAGCAGCACAGAGCGGCGGATGTCAGCAAGACTTTTGTCTTTGAATGTTTCATATTCATAGATTGTTTTTATAAAATGTTAGATTTATTCGGTATGAATTAATATTCACATAATAGTATGTAGTATAAGAAGAGGAGGTCAGCCGCCAAACTGTTCGGGATATATAACGAGAAGATTGTGGCGGGCGAAATTCCGGCTCAGGAAACCGGGCATGTTCTCAAGTTGAGGGCCATGTGAAATTGAGCCTTTTCTTGCCGCGATTATTGTCAGGAGGTCTTCCTCACCGATGTCGGCCGTCTGCACGATAAAGTCATCCCAGTCATCAGTCTGTCGGTATTCATGTCTTATTGCGAAATTCTCGTCTTCCAGCACATTCTTTACGAAATCTGCAGTGGAGCGGGATGCCAGGAACACAACTTTGCAAGCAAGCTGAGAAGCGAGATTCCCGATTCTTTCGACCCATGTCTGGAATCCGGTCTCATATTCAGCCTTGTCGGGGACAACAACCATGAGCCGGCTGACGGTGTCAACCGGTATGAAGCATCGCGACATAAACACCATCTTGTTTGTGGCTTGCAGGAGCTGTTCAATCATAGTGCCGTAGAATGTGTCAACGACATTCGATTTCCTGTGAAGGCCAATCATAATGTCGCTTGCCTTTTCTTGTTTCGCTTCGTTGGTGACACCTGCCACGACATTCACGTCATAGCGTTCCACATCCTTTACCTCGATGTCAACAGCCTGAGCGGCGGCCACCGCCTGTCTAAGGGCGGTCCGTCCCATTTCGAGGGTTCGGGCGTCGTCGGAGTTTCTGACGAAAAGAGCCGTGACATAATTCTGGTTTCGACGGTTGCGCATCAGGAGGGCCATACGCATCAGTCCTTCCGCCGTGACCGGGTTGGCCACAGCCACGAGTTGCCGGGCGTATGCTCCGGGCACTCTTTCCCCCTCGGCGAGAAGTTCCTCTTCAGTCCGTTCGATACGCAGGCGTTTTGTGGCTTCCTGAGTGGTGACAGTAGATACGACGCAACAGGCGAGAATCATCAGCACCGCGCCGTTCATCATGTCTTCCGTGAGGAGAGAGTGCTGGAATCCGATCATAGTCGCGGCAATAGTCGCGGCGGCTTTTCCGGATGTCAGACCGAACATTATGTTGCGGTCGTTTTTCCCGAATCTGAACATTCTGGCTCCGGCGTATGCCGCCAACCATTTCGAAGCCATAGCCACCGCAATCATGTTGAGCGCAACCCATCCCACATTCCAGCTTTTGAAGATTACGTGAATGTTTATCAGCATACCGACTCCAATCAGGAAATAGGGGATGAATATCGCGTTTCCGACAAACTGGATTCTTCCCATCAGACCGGATCTGGCCGGGATAAACCTGTTAAGCACCAGACCCGCGTAGAAGGCTCCGAGGATTGCTTCGAGACCGATAATCTGGGCGAGAAGGGATGCGATAAATACCATGGCCAGGACATAAATGAACTGGCTGACCTGGTCGCTGAACGTGCGGAAGAAGTATTTTGTGGCGTATCTGAAAGTCATCCCGACAGCTATTGCATAGACGACCATAAGTAGGAACAGTCTCAGGATTTTCCCGATGTGGAAACCGCCATCTGCCACTTCCACGACACCGGCGAGAGTGAGCAACGCGAGCATGACAGCCACGATAGTCGCGCATACCGCCACTACGGCAGACCTTGCGTTCTGGAGTCCGAACTTGCTGACAATAGGGTATGATATGAGAGTGTGGGAGGCATACATTGAAGCAATCAGCACGCACGTTGACCATCTGGCCCCGAAAGCGAGTCTCGACCCGATAATACCCAAAATCAAAGGTATGGCAAAGGTTAGAAGGCCGAAAAGGATTCCTTTTTTGAGGTTTTTTCTGAGGTGGAACATGTCGATTTCGACAGCGGCCAGGAACATGAGGTAGAGGATGCCCACCTGTCCGAAAATCTCGAAGCTCGCGTCTCTTTCAAGAAGGTTGAATCCGTAAGGACCTACCACCACTCCGGATAGAATCAGCCCGACGATGTGAGGAATCCTGAGCCGTCGGAACACGATAGGGCATACCAGGATAATCATTAGCACCAGGAGGAAGATTGTCACCGGTTGTCGCAAAGGGAATGTGACGATAGACAGGAGTGGAGTCATAGGGAGAATGTTGCATTAGCGTTTAAGTCGGAGACATGTTCCAGTTCTTGAGGAGAGATGTCCAGTAATTGCGCCACTTTCCGGCAGGTTTCGAAAATGAAAGCCGGCTCATTACGTTTGCCACGGTGAGGTACAGGAGCGAGATATGGGGCGTCAGTTTCAAGAAGAATCCTGTCGGTCCCAATCATGGGGACAGCGGCCTGAAGGTCTTTTGCATTCTTGAAGGTTACGACACCATTAATTCCGAACATAGGGTCGCATATGCTTCTGATTGTTCTCACGTCGTCGGGTGAGCCGGTGAAGCTGTGGAACACCAACGGGACATCAGGTTTGGTTGCGCGGATGCAATCCAGGACCTCATCGAGTCCCTCCCTGCAATGAATGATAACCGGTAGAGACAGGGAATGGGCGAGGGTCAATTGGTGGGAGAACGCATCAAGCTGTTCATCCCGGTGAGATTTGTCCCAATAAAGGTCAATACCCACCTCCCCGACGGCCACATAAGCGGAGGTGTGGAGTTCGGCTTCGAGATTCTCCATGACGATGCGCCAGTTTTCAGCCACTTCAGTCGGATGTAGCCCCATAGCCATAAACGTTGAATCGGGGAATCTTTCGTGTAGGGCATTCAAAGGTTTGACAGTGCCGGCATCGACATTAGGTAGGATCATGCGTGTAACCCCGGCGGCGAGCGCCCGCCTTACGGCGTTTGCGCCCCCGTCGGAGAAGTCCTCAAGATAAGGGTGTGTGTGGGTATCGGTCATTTCTTACGCCCTACAAGTTTTTCCGCGAGTTTGCGGAAAGCTTCTTTCTGCTCGTCGCCCAGGGAAGTTGCGTTTAGGGCCTTCATAGCTTTTGATGAGAAGTGCCCCACGGCTTTCCTGCATTTCTCGTTAACCCCGCTTTTTTCATAAAGACGAGTGACTGCCTTGATTTTCATGTCGCCGGCAGGCATGTTGAAAGCGGCCTTCAGAGCGTCGGCATATTGTCCGCCTTCCTCCATGGCGGCCACATAAAGGTATGTTTTTTTTCCGTTCAGGATATCGCCGCCGATTGGTTTGCCGAAAGTCGTGGAGTCGCCGAAAGTGTCGAGCCAGTCATCCTGTATCTGGAAGGCGAGTCCGGTCATTACCCCGAATTCATACATCAGTCTGGCGTCTTCTTCTGAAGCCCCTCCGATAATAGCTCCGATTTTCACGGCGGCGCCGAGAAGAGACCCGGTTTTGCCGGTAATCATCTCAAGATAATTTTCAAGCGATATGTTTTCGGCAGTTTCGAAATCCATGTCGAGACGTTGTCCTTCATAGACATCGATAGCCATCTCATTGAAAGTGTCGAGCACCTGACGCAGGATGTTGCCTTCCACATCGGTCACATATTGAGTGGCGAGAGTAAGCATGGTGTCGCCGGAAAGGATAGCCGTGTTTTCGTCATATTTCTTATGCACGGTAGGCCGTCCTCTGCGAAGGTCGGATTTGTCCATGACATCGTCATGGAGCAAGGTGAAATTATGGAATGTCTCAATACCTATCGCCGCCTGCATGGCTTCAGGGGCGCGGTTGCCGAAAGCGTCGGCGCCCATGAGCACAAGGACAGGGCGAATGCGTTTTCCGCCTGCAGAAAGGGCATATTCGATAGGCTGGTAGAGAGGCGCGAGCGAGTTTCCGGGGAACCGGATAGATCTCAGGACGGTTTCCACGTCAGCTGAGTATTCTGCGATTGTCTTCATTTCAATTATTTTCTAAAAAAAACTGAAGTTTTCAATATGTAGAAATTTCGAATTAATAGAAGTCTGAGGATTTGAGGAATGTGTAGGGGAGATTTATATGATGTGGTTTGCGGTTATTGATTAATGAAAGCGTTGTAAACATCCTCAGGGAGGTCTTTGCCATGGTCAACCTTGAGTACGGTTCTGAACCCTTTCATGAAACGGTTGTACATGTCGCTGTCGTTTTCGCAAGCCTCCTTGAAAGCCAGCAGCTCCTTTCGTATGTCATCGACGCTCATTCTGTTTTCACGTATATGATTTACGTAATCGAGGCCGAGTTCATAGCCGAGACCTTGTGGGTCGAGATTTCCGGCCATCGAGTATATCCTCATTTTCTCATTCAGGGGAAGGTTTTCCGCGAAGGAGTCGAACTCCCGGCTGAACACGATTAGGTCGGAGTCGTTGTAGTTTTCATAGGCATAAGCGGCGGCGATGGAGAGGGTGTCGATACGAGCGTTTTCAACTTTGCCCAGCGCGGCGTTGCAAATGAATCTGGCTACGGAATCCGGAGTAGAGCTTTTCATCATGTAATCCACTTGTCCGGCGTCACCTGCATCGGCGAAGTCCGGGGGCAGGATAGAGATTTCTTTAGCCTCGCTACCGCCACAAGCGACAGCTGTGAAGAGCATCAAGGAAGGGGCGAAGCGGATGAGTATAGATAACGGTTTCATTTTGTTTTCGGTAATGTCATGTGATACAGAAATATATCTTTTGGTGGCATGAGTTTTGCCAGACCGGTAGGATAGTATTTAGGCTTGACACGACAATTAATTTTGCACAAAATTACAAAAAAATCGCGTAAAGCTATTGCCAAATGAAATAAAAGCATTAACTTCGCGGTGTAAAACAACAGAGGAGTGATGCTCGAGTGGCTGAAGAGGCACGCCTGGAAAGCGTGTAGTCGCCAAAAGCGGCTCCCGAGTTCGAATCTCGGTCACTCCGCCCAAGACGTAAAAAAAGCCAGACCCAAAGGTCTGGCTTTTTTTACGTCTTGGGCTATAAATTGACTCATTCGACACAGAAGGGGGTGTGTCAAAATTAAGTTTTTGGCACACCCTCCTTTTTTTAAGCTGCCAGAGAATACGATGAACTGAATACAGAGATTTTCTGAGAAATATCCAAAATATTCGATTCTCAG
>JAIDXM010000077.1 GCA_029058745.1 Muribaculaceae bacterium | reverse complement strand
GCAGAAATCGTCCGCGATACAAAAAATTTCAGTAACTTTACTCTCGGTAATCATGATACAGTATTTATTGTTTGGTATCTCTAAATTACTAAATATCATCGAAATTACCAAAAGAATAGGCAACTTTTTCAAGTTGCCTATTCAACTTTTTTATAGCATTTCTTATCCCGAACTCGCGTTTTTAATAACAACGGTTGAATCTCATACCGTCACACAACTGTCTTGCACAAAAAAAAAGCACCGCCATCAGACAGTGCATTCCCCTAAATTACGAAAGATGTAATTTGTAAAAATATTTTATATAGCAACTTGCTTTTATTAAGCAATTACTTCGTTATCACTCGTCGTGCTCCGAGATATCTCTTCGCATAATAACCGCCGCATCCGTCAATCCGTATCCCTCCGGAAGTGCTTGCATGAATAAACTGGAATGTCCCTTTCTCATTATCCGCGCTCACAACTATTCCTACATGTCCCACTACACCACGCTTACTATTACGACCGGTGAAAAAAACCAAATCTCCTTCACGAAGTTCATGGCGACCCACTTTTTCACCTTGGTTATATTGGTCGCGTGAGGAGCCACTAAGTTCATATCCAAACTGCCTATAGACATAACTCGAAAAGCCGGAGCAATCAAAAGCGGCAGGACCTTTCCCTCCCGACCGATAACGTTTGCCGATATGCTTTCTTGCCTCTGACAGCAAATCCTTTACCATAGCAGACGATTCGGCCGATAATTCGTCACCCGGGATTTCCTCAGCTTCCCTGCGTTCTACATCTTTCTTGATAAAATCCTTTATGACGCTTTTATCCATCCGCATCCTTGCATTCGCAAGCTGTCTTTTGTGGGCTGCCTGATGTACAGACAAGCCAGATGCCGGCTCATCTGTTTTTATAGTTGTTGTTGTCTGGTGTTCTGCATTAGCTGACAACAGACCGACTGACATTAGAAATATACTCGCTATGTTACGAAGTTTCATGGAATGTATCATTCTTTGGCCAACGAGAAATAAATATCTTAATAATTGATTATAAATAACAACCTATAATCATTTCTGAGATTCCCGATAACCTTGTTTTAATTGTTTTGCAAATTTAACAAAAAAAAATCTCATCCCGTAATATTATGACTAAAAAAACATCCTTAAATTCAAATATTTAATATATTTTTACAATTCGCACACTTCAAGAAAAATTGTGCACTCCAAATCCTTCACAACACGGTTCTTTCTTTTAAATGTTATGAATGAGCCGTGCCGGGAGTTTGGGAGTTTCGTTAAAAAATAATTTGTAAATAATTGGCTTTAAATTTGGTAGAGTCAATTTTTCTTTGT
>JAIDXM010000076.1 GCA_029058745.1 Muribaculaceae bacterium | reverse complement strand
TCCATTTTTTATTGAAAAATCTGAAAAGTGTTCCCGTAAAAATCCCCCAAAAAAAAGTTTAGAATTGAAAATATATGAATGGAGCAACCTCCTCAGACATGAATTCTATCACCAATTGGACCGCTACAAGGAAAATCACCAGCTTCACGACCCAGTTTAATCTCACAAAAGAGGACTGCACGGCATCCGCCCAGCGCTGCGGAACGAAATGGAAAACGAAAAGAGCCCCCATCATCACACACCATTCAGGACGAGCCGCAGCAAACTGGGGAATCTGGTCGATTCTGAAATCGACAAATATATTCCTTATAATAGCCACCGAGCTCTCGAAATCGGAGGCACGGAAGAACACCCACAGCAACGACACATATATATAAGTGAGCAGCCAGCTGAAGAATGAGACCACAAAATTATCCGAAATGCGAGACAACACCGGCCGGCAAGCCTTATGCACGGCGAGTCCCACCCCATGCATAGCCCCCCAGAACACAAACTTCCAGGCGGCGCCATGCCAGAGTCCTCCAATCAGCATGGTCAGGAAATTATTGAGATAAGTGCGCAACGTCCCTTTGCGGTTTCCTCCCAAAGGTATATACACATAATCGCGCAACCATGAAGAGAGCGAGATATGCCATCTTCTCCAGAACTCCGTGATATTGCGGCTCTGATAAGGGGAGTCAAAATTAAGGCCAAGCCTGAATCCCATTATCAGGGCGATGCCGATAGCCATGTCGGAATAGCCGGAGAAATCGCAATATATCTGCATCGTATAACCCATGACTCCCATAAATGCCTGTACCCCTGTATATAAAGAAGGGTCATTGAATATCAGGTCATTATATTGAGCTATATAATCGGCTATAACCGCCTTTTTCACGATTCCCACAATCACGAGCCACAGTCCGCCCCACACATTCTCTCTCGACGCAGGCTCATTGCGCTCAAGCTGCGGCAGAAAATAGTCGGCTCTCACAATCGGGCCGGCCACCAGAGCCGGGAAGAAAGAGAGGAAAAAGAGATAGTCAAACCAATTGTCGGTAGGCTTTATCCTTTTCTTATAGACGTCAACCACATAGCTTATCGACTGGAAAGTATAGAACGAGATTCCCACAGGGAGAATCACGTCGAGAGGCCGGAAATTGTCTTCCACCATCTGGTTCCAGTTCCAGAGGAAGAAATTGGCATACTTGAAATATCCGAGAATCGACAGGGATATAGCGATTGAGAGCCACATGAGCGCGAGGCGCACCCAACGTCTGGAGAAATAATGTATGGCATGCGAGAGAAGCCAGTCAATCATCGACGTGCCAATCAGCATCAGGAAGAATATGCCACTCGACTTATAATAGAAATATAAGGAGAACGCCACCACGAAGAGCACCATCTTAAAACGGCTACCCTTCAGAAGCGCATAAATCGGGAGAAACACAAGGAAAAGCGTCCAAAACAGGCCGCTTGAAAAGAGCAACGGGGCAGAAGGGTCGTATCTCAGCAAATCGGCGGCGTTAGCCAACGCAGGCCGGGCTGCCTCAAACATATCATCAATTGTCATCACTTTCAATCACATCATCAGGATTCTTACTTGTTTAACGCCTTGAGAAACACCACATTCACTGGCACTTTCCCAAGCGTGTCGGAAGGTATGTCGGCGAGAATCGGATGTCTCGACTTTGGCATCCAGCGCATTATGCTGTCAATCCATTCAGCCGAGGAACTCCTCGTAGGGTGGATATTGTCGGCCTTCCGTTTGAACTTCATCCCCTCCGAGCGGAAGAAAGCCCCCGGGGCGCAAGTGGCCTGGAGCATATCGTTTATCCCGGTATCCTCATTCCAGTTCGGCGGTCCGATCCAGACATAAGGGATGTCGCCGATTACCTCTAAGATTCTCTTGACATACGGCAGACGGGTCTCCGGATTCCTGAAATACACCTCATTACTTCCAAGGGATATGAAAATGTAATCGGCGCCATACTCTTTGATATAATGAGAGAGGGTGTCACACTGTGCCCAGATCTTGGTATTGCTGGAGTCCCAGTTGACCGCGTGCATGGTATGTCCGTTCTGTCGGGCATACCTGGCGAGCCTGAGAGCCAGGTTGAAAGTCATGGAGTCGCCGAAAAGGAAAATCGATTTCGGCACGGAGTCAGTCTCCACAGGTTTCTGCTCCGCCACAATCAACGCCACTGAGTCAGCGGCAGCCGAGAGGGAATCGGCAGTCAATGCCGTAGGAGGGAAAAAGACATCTGCAATCGGGGCTTTCTTCACCTTCCACTCCCCTACCGTCATATCGTCGGAAAACGCCACCGTGACCACTACCGCAAGAGCCGCGGCAAGCAAAAGCCATAGACCGGTATAGTTCGATTTCATAAGTCGTAGCTGATACTAAAATTACATGTCTGCCCCATATGACAGACATTAGTCTGCAAAATTACACCATTCGCCGATAGTGAGCAAATAATCGCCTATGTTTTTTTCAGTTGTTTCGTCACCCTGCGCGGCATCGCGCATCCGGCAGATGACCGCAACGCGGCACAGTCCCGTAACAAAACAGGCGACCCTGACAAGGCCGCCTGTTTTGTTACGGAGAAGTCTCACTCCACTTTGCCACTTCCTCCGACAAGTATCATGACATCACTCCACATTCAAGGGGTAACAAATTCATTGTCTGATACGCAATATTCAATTATACTTTCCGGGGAATCGGAGATTTGCAGACTCCACAAATTTTTTGATTTCCTGCTCGTCCGACTTCGGGCATATCGATTGCTGTTCATGAAGTTACTTTTTCTTATAATTATGAGGGATTAATCTATTCTGAATAATGCATATCCTAAGCATTATATAGCATAGAGGGAATGCAAGTATTCAATATCATCATGGATAAATCCTATAGTCGATAAGCACGCTAAACGCCGGAAACTATCTGATTACTTATGAAGCACATCGAGACAGAGCGTGAGTCAGACGAGCGATTTATTTATTCCGGTAATTCAGACGATTTAACCAATGCTTTGCCAACTCTTAGGCCTTTCTCCATTTCCTCTTGTCGGTTTCTGTTAAGGCTGGCATTTATTCGTCATCAAATTCCCGTAGATAACGTTCTGTCTGTTTAAGAAGCGAGGGAAGATCCTCTCGTATTGTCCGTATAACGTTGTCTTTGCTTATTTGAAAATAACCATGCACAAGAACATGACGCATCCCGACTATATATTTCCATGGAGTATCAGGATGAGCCATCTTGAATTCGTTCGTAAGTTTATATGCTGCCTCTCCTATAATCTCCAAAAGTTTTACAGCTCCATAATATCGAATATCTTTATCATCGATATTTTCCAACGGACAAGAAGCATCAAACTCAATAAGCCTTTCTATGGCATCCTTTATATGGTCAAGACGCAAAGGGTCTCTAAGTTCCTCTCTCATATATGGGTACTTTTTGTTTTTCAACTTCCTTTTCCACACGAGGATACAGAGTGCCTCTTTCCACAAGATCGACTTTTATTCCAAGCATGTTCTGAAGATTGTCAATGATGCGGCAGATTCCCAATATCCCGGGACTCTTTCCGGGGATATAACTGACCATTATATCCAAATCGCTGTCGGAGGTTTCTTCTCCGCGTGCATAAGAACCGAATATCCACGCCTTCTCGACTGGCTGTGTCGAGAAGAATTCGGAGAGTTGCCTGATGATATTCGCCTTCATATATGTAATCTTGTTTTCTGCAAAAATAGATTATTATATTGGAATAACAAAATTTACGGCTTGCTATTTTTCAAGAGTAGTAGTTTTTTCACTAAATCCGCAACTCCCCATTCTTCCAAATCCTTTTTGTGAATTTCTTCCTCTGCCGGATGCCCTTCAATATTGACAGGAACAAAACCTCCGCCTTGTAGCGGAGGTGGAAGTTTTCAATTGGAAATCGGCGATTACCATTAAAATCTACTCAGTCCAAGCCAAAGCCTTCGTTACTGTGGATAATCTATGGTTATAAATTCACACCCGCGAAGTCATAAAATCATCTTCGGTTATGCCCTATACCATGTTGGACCCAACTATAGACTATCTGTTTATGTACTTAACAAACATCAGTTTCTTTATGTGAGTAGGCATAAATACGAAATAGAAAAACAGATTTGCCTTTATACCAGACCATCCGAGAATAGTACGATAGACCGCAATATTATATTTTATAAGAGAGCGTTTATCGTTTGAAATAGATCCTTCTCGTTTACGATAATAAGCAAGAGGTTCCTTCATACCATAGGAAACATTACTCTTCTTGAGCAACATCAACTTCAACGCCCAATCCTGTCTCTTTCTTAAAGAAGGCATGAAGACCTTACCAATTATTGAGGCATCATATATGACTGTTAAAAATCCCATCTTGTCATCCTTGCACATAGATGTAAGACACTCTCTTTTTCTACATACAATAATCCCGGTAACATTATTGTTTTCATCACATGTCATATATGATGTATGACTAATCGCACACTTCTTTGCCTCCATATAATGGAGTTGCTTTTCAAGTTTATCCGGATACCATCTGTCATCACTGTCACAGAACGCTATGTAGCGACCTCTGGCCTCTTCTATCGAATTATTTCTCGCCACACCGGCACCAGAGTTTTTCTCCAGTTTGAACAGCTTTATTCTGGAGTCTCGCGCACAATACTCATTTATTATCTCACGAGAATTGTCAGAGGAGCAATCGTCCGTAATCAGCAACTCCCAGTTCTGATATGTCTGGGAAAGTATTGATTCTATTGTCTCTCCGATAAATGCCGCACAATTATAGGATGGTGTAATTATCGATACAAGGCCGTAGTCTTCCATTTGAAAAAGTTTATGTTGTGTTAGATTAATCAGTCGCGGGCGAAAATGTCGCGTGTATAAATTTTTGAAGCCACGTCTGCAAGTTCTTCGGAAGTGCGGTTAGCAAGGATTGCACTCGAGAGATTTTTGAACTCATCAAGATTGTTTACCACCTTGCTGCCGAAGAATGTGGAACCGTCCTCAAGTGTCGGCTCGTAGATGATAACAGAGGCTCCCTTTGCTTTGATTCTCTTCATAACCCCCTGTATAGAAGACTGACGGAAGTTGTCGGAATTTGATTTCATCGTGAGACGATATACGCCGATGGTGGGGATGTTTTCCGTTGTCCGTTTTCCGTTGTCCGCAATATTTTCAGAGTAATCATACCATCCTGCCATTTTGAGAACTTGGTCGGCGATGAAGTCCTTTCGAGTGCGGTTACTTTCCACGATTGCAGACATCATGTTCTGCGGCACGTCGGCATAATTGGCGAGTAGCTGCTTCGTGTCTTTGGGGAGACAGTAGCCACCGTAACCGAAAGATGGATTGTTATAATGGGTGCCTATACGTGGGTCAAGACCCACCCCCTCAATTATAGCTTGCGAATCAAGACCTTTGACCTCTGCATATGTGTCGAGCTCGTTGAAGTAGCTTACTCGCAGTGCGAGGTAGGTATTTGCGAACAGCTTGACAGCCTCTGCCTCCTTCATACCCATGTAAAGAGTCGGGATATCCTCCTTCAATGCGCCTTGTTTTAAAAGATCCGCAAATGTGTGCGCGGCATTATCGAGTTTGTCAATGTCAGCGACTTTTAGGATAGCCTCATTCTCATCAGCGAATCTCACATCATTAATAACCTTCGGTATTCCGGCAATTATGCGCGAAGGATAGAGATTATCATAAAGCGCCTTGCTTTCACGCAAGAATTCCGGGAAGAAGAGGAGATTGAAAGAGGGTTTTCCGTTTATTGACGTTAGCTTTTTAGAGTATTTGAGATAGAGAGAACGACAATAGCCAACAGGGATTGTCGATTTTATCACCATCACAGCATCCGGATTAACAGACAGCACCAAGTCTATAACATCCTCTATGCAATGTGTGTCGAAGTAGTTTTTGACCGGATCATAATTTGTAGGGGCGGCAATCACCACGAAATCCGCGTCACGATACGCCTCTGCGCCGTCGAGCGTAGCAGTCAGATTCAGTGGTTTCTCAGCGAGATATTTTTCAATGTACTCGTCCTGAATCGGAGACACACGATTGTTGATTTTCTCCACCTTCTCAGAAATCACATCGACAGCTGTAACATGATTATGCTGAGCAAGAAGTGTAGCGATGGAAAGGCCTACATAGCCGGTTCCAGCCACTGCTATATTATATTGTTTCATATTTATAAATTTAGACTGTGAAAATGAAATAATATTCACTTCAGTATTTGACTGGAGTAAGCCGAACTCTAAGTACAGAAGTTTTGTTAGGAGGCAATATAGCCTCAAAACCAACCCGCATTGAACCGTTGTTTGGTGCGTCATAGTCATGAATCGGCTCGTTTGTCCATATTTTAGGTTGAATCCTTATTGAAGAGTCAAACGTCATTATCATTTCCTTACCATTTTTGCTAAGGACAATCGAGTCGTTGATTATTTGAGGCGTTGCTTCCGTCACCATTATCCATATTAAATCAGCATAGTCTTCGCCAACTGTAATTGAATCGGAAACGAACAGATAATCATTTGAATCAAGACAAACGCTTCTGTAAGCACATTTAAAAACATCGAGAGTGTTTGTGAGATCGATGACTGCTCCTTTTCGGACATTTGAAGTAAAAGTATGGATAATAGGGGCATGACTATCGACGATATGCTTCGAATTGTTAACAGTCAAAGTATTATGATATAGATTGTTCATTCTGAGGATATCCCATCTTTGGCCGTCCTGTTTTGTATCCCATAAGTTGATTCCTTTACCTTCAAGAGAATTATAGGATTGCATACCAAGATCTGATGCCCATCTTTCACCATTGTATTCATAGACAAATGATCCAGCATCCATGTGGGCATGGGTTGTCGAAGGGGAACCTCCCTTGATAGCAAGATATGAATCATCATCACTATCCCATCCACTTCTATAGATGAATACGGGAGTTACACCATGACTAATCCAAAAATTCGCGGACATTTTCACTGTGTCAATATCATTGATGCGGGAGGCAAAAACAGGAAGAGCTGGAAGAAGTCGAATTTCACCGACTTTGAAATTCCCGGATGATAAATATTTCATTTCTTCTCCAAGCAATGAAGTGTCTCCCGTATGTGCTGCAAACCACCATGAGGCGATATTTCCATGTGACTGATCCTCTGTGTCACTGAAATTAAAACATCTTCCGGAAGGCGCCGTCATAAATGTCATGAATTTGGCGGTATCCAAAAATCCTTTCGATGGCATTATTCCGAAATCGGTTCCAAATGACGTGAGTAAAGCATCTATCAAAAGTATTTCCGATGTTGTTCCGTAGCTCCAATATCCATACCCTTCGGGATAGCCTCCATCCGGCAAATAGCAATCTAATGCCTTGGGATTCGATTCAATACATTTGGAAATTATTTCATCAGCTTCTTCGGGTAGTTCATCTTTAAACGCAATTGCCCCATATAATAGACCTGCATTACACACTTGATTCCAGTTATATGCTCTGCGGTAGAAATAATTATACTTATTGATTTTTGATGGAGCAAACGCTTTTTCTTTGACAGCCGTAGCGATGTTTCTTCTGTCTTTCTCAGATATGTTGTCATATAACCAGTCGTATCCAATAGCGACCGCCATTGTCATCTCGGCGACATCAAGAAAATGATCGGGATGCCAGTCGGAGAAGGTGCATACGTTCAACATCTCTTTTATAGCCCGTTCTGAATATCTTTGGTCGCCGGTCATTCTATATCCATAGGATAAGTAAAATATCCGTCGCAAAGCCTCACGCGACACATTGAGCAATCTAACCCCAGTAAGTTTGCGCTCCAATGGAGACCAATCAACCATTCTGTCGCATAGTCTTATGATTGAATCATGGACATTCCTGATTTCCGGGATTCTCTTAAAAGTCTCAGTTACTTTTGTCTCCTCTCCCGAATGAAGCAACAGTCTTGGATGCCCAACGATAGGGTCGTAAGAATCGCCTTTTGCAACTCCACAAGAAACAAAACAAGAGAGAATTACAATAATGAGCGTTGAAAGATACTTCATTATAATAATCAAGGTCAAACGCTTCGATTAATTAGCCCTTCATATAGACTCTTCAATTTCATTGATATAGACTCCCACGAATAGTAATCCTTAACTTTTTGAAATTCAGAATTATTATTCTGGAGGGCTTTGACCATATGCGGTTGTTGCGCAAAATCCTTCAATATTTTGCTTAGAGATGTTTTATCAGCTATGCCGATATTCCAGCCAACTTTCCCAATATCAAGAGGATCAGGCAGACCGCCGATATTGCTGATGACAACCGGCTTGTTTCTGGCAATAGCTGAGAACAACATTCCACTTTGTGAAATTTTTCGGTATGGAAGCAGAATTACATCTGAAATCTCAAGATATGCCTGAAAATCTTCGTTTGAAATTCGCTCATTTACGATAACAACATTTCCAATACCTTCAAGAGGAGTATAGTCAAGATTAGAATTTTTCCCAACAATCATCAGCTTGACATCCGGATTGGCATTCAATTCCTTTTCCTCGCTCCACAAGTCTATCAAGATGTCAATGCCTTTATAATAAGACTGAATGCCGAGAGAGGAAATAACCAAAGTTTTAGGACTTATTTCATATTTCTTTTTTAAACTCTCAGCTCGATATATAATTGTATCCTCCGGCACGTCGGAATAGATGATGCCATGGGGAATTACCTCTACTTTATCAGAATCAATTTCAAATTGATCAATCAATTCCTTTTTAGTTATCGCTGTATGGACACAAATCTTATCTACCGTTTTATAGTAAATCCTATACTTCTCTCTTTGCGTGTCACCGCTGTCATGAGGAAGAAGATTGTGAGCCGTAAAGACCACTTTGATCCCTCGATTTTTCAGCCAACGGGCGAATAAGATATCCACCTTCCACAGTCGAAGCCACTGGATATGCACTACGCAAATCTCTTTATGCTTTCTTATATAAGATGCAATCCGGAGAATAGTAGATAAATAACTGAGACCTTTTGAAACAGGATTGTTCTTATTGTTGTAGTTGAACCATTTTTTCAGATCCGCATTTGGTGCGTCGCAGTCCCATTGCGTACTTCCAAACAAGACTACATCCTCCCGATTCATGGCAGACAGCATTCCCCGGTCATAAAGACTGAGGTTATTGTAAGACTGAGGATCAATATAAACTATTGAAGCCATTTTCTAATAATTAGGAATCCTTGTATTCGAAAGACGGAGAGCCTGAATGCTTCACTATTTTTGCAGGGACACCCGCAATCGTGATATTGTCTGATTCAAAAGACCTGTTGACGACAGCATTTGCTCCGACCACAACATTATTGCCAATCCGAATCTGTCCGAATAGTTTCGCTCCTGGGGAAAGAAAACAATTGTCGCCTATTACCGGACTCTCGTCGGCAGTCCAATTCTGACCAATATTCACGCCAGCATGTATCTTACACCATTTACCAACTTTAGCATATTTGCTGATAACCACACATCCGTAATGATACAAACATAGTCCTTCATCCACAACGTTCACTGGAATTGTAAATCCAAGGCGTACACCCCATATCTTGTGTTGGAGATGCCAATAAGTTCGTAATATCCATCCCCAAAAACATTTAACATTTGTATAATACTCAAATTTTCGCAAAGCTATCTGATAACGCCAAATCTCGTCACCAAATAGACGAGGTTTATTCCGTGAAATATTCAGAGCTTTCCTATCACTGTCGAGAAACCGCTTTAAATCGGTCTTGGAAAGAATCATACTATATAGATTGTGTACAGATTTATAAAACAAGTCTTATTGGAACCATCTCCATTTCCCAAGCTTATAAGAAAGATTCCTGTTTCTTTGAGATATCCTTTTCGCGGGTACTCCGGCTACCACATCATAATCAGAAACATCCTTGGTGACAATCGACCCGGCAGCCACGACAGCACCTTTCCCGATTCTTACACCGGGAAGAACAATTGCCCGCGTGCCTATCCAAGCATAATCACCTACAACCACTGATTTACCCACAGCTTGATACGACGGAGAATCATAGTCATGTTGCAAAGTCCATATCTGCGCCTCCTGTGCAATGTCTACACAATTCCCAATGATAAGATTGCCGCCTCTACCGTCAAGTAGAGAGCGTTTGTTGATTGTGGTATTGTCACCTATGCTGATACGACGAGGTGACCGTATGTCCACATTACGGCATACTTCAGTATGAGACCCCAAGGATTTTACAATTATTTTCAAATAAATATGTCGGATGAAATGAATTGGTATCCACATGACCGACTGTGTAAATATTGTAAAAATACCAACCAAGAAACTTTTCATACTCTTATAATTTACCTGCTAATTTGCGAATAAGATTACCCAAATGAAAATCAAGTGAAAAAATAAATGCCTGTAGCCGGTATTTCCGGTTGTTTGATTGCTTCATCCTTCTGAAAATAAATGGAGACATGGCAAAAGTCAATTCAAGAGATTTTTTGTCTGCATCGTTCAAAGAATCATATACTGTCATTGCGGAATTGAAATACTTTCCCGCAAACGAACACAAAGCCTTTATATATTTATCATCTTCCTGCAGACTGTTTATAAACGAATCAAGACTATCTATCGCATAAACAATATCGACACCATTTTTCAACTTAAACGAACTCATAATACTACCTTCTCCACGTTGCAGATAATTATATACGACCGGTTTGTGCCAACAGATAGTTTTTGCGAGGAATGTTGCTCTCGGTTTAAATTCAATATCTTCATGCAATCTTCCTTTGGCGAACTTTAAATCGTTCGATATAAGAAATGCTCGTCGATAAATGGAAAACTGAGCTGCAGAAGGAAGTCCTCCTTTAAGAATCACGTTTTTACCACTCTCTATTCCATCAGAAAGATTTGGGTCAAATATATCGACATACGATTTGTAAGATTCATAAACCATCCTATAATTTAGTTGAACTATATCAGACTTCTTATCAAAATCATCAATGATTCCACCAAGGCAATTCTCCTCAATCCAGTCATCGGAGTCGATGAACCAAACGTAATCGCCTTTGGCGATGGAGACACCGTTGTTACGAGCCATGCTGAGGCCCTGGTTGGTCTGGGTCAAGACTTGAATATTTGGATACTTAGCCACGTATTCTTCAAGGATTTGACCACAGTTGTCGGGACTACCGTCGTTGACGCAGATTATTTCATAGTCTGTAGTCGGTATGTCCTGACGAAGGCATGAGTCGAGACATTTGCGGAGGTATTTCTCGACGTTGTAGACGGGTACTATTATTGAGAGGATCATAGGTTATATTCCTTTATGTGTTCGGAAGAATACTTAAATGCCTGTTCCAATGGACTGGAGATAATATGCGTAAAATAGTCTGTAAAATCCGGTGAGAAATAATCCCAAAACCAAAATTATATTAAAGGAAGTTTTATAATTGTGTCTTATCATATATGAAATCAATATAGCGGACGGCAGATAAATACCCCATAGAATCCTATATGAAATATCATTATTTCCAATTTGATTGGCAGTAAGAGCACCCCAAACAACAATATAGATATAATAAATATTGTAATTATTCTGCCATAATTTGATGGAATATGATGAATTACAGGGACATAATTTCTTGCGACCAATAAAGAACAAGCAAAAGACAAATACCATTATGCAATAGTATGTATAGCTGTACAAATTTGCACCGATTCCTTTTTCTTTAGTTTCATCGGACAAATATCCCTCAGCTGCATGACTTACTTCATCCGCCATGACATATAGTAAAAGGATATTTGTAAATATTTTAATCAGAATCGGTAAGAAACAGATAAATAAAGCCAAGAAAAAATTTTTATAGTGAATGAGTGCAAATAATGAGGCGACTATATATATAATCATGGACTTGTGGAATATAAGAGAAAGACTCATTAAGAGAAGACCTTTAATCACTGACCAAATTCTTATTTTCGGTTGTATGACACATACGAATCCATAGAACAAAAGTGCTATTCCAAGAGTAGCGCGACTGATACACATTTGGATAAGACAAACAGCCATCACGCACGTCCATGTCAAAAGTGTATTGTGGTTGAGTCGCTTCAGCGATAACCATATTAGCCAATATGAAGTCCCCCAAATTATCAATCGCCACCATATATAGCTTCCAAAAGATAAATACTTAATTATCCATACATGTATCCCTTCAATATGGGTTTGTGCATCATTCTGAATATAGTTTGATTTAACAATCGGAATATAATGATACCAATCACCATCATATGAGGCGAAAACAGAAAAGATGACACCCAATAGTATTACACATCTTCTGTAGTTTTCCGAAGTTTTATAGTATAGTTTTCCTTTACCTATTCTTATAGAGAACAGAAAAGGAGATAATATCAAAAGGTATATTACTATCTGAATAAGTATTAATTTAGGATAAACTGTGTACTCCATAGACTTTGGCTCATCCTTGATTTAATGGATGATTAGAACGGAACTGGTATTTTTTTATTTAGGTAATCGGTTATTATTATATTAAGTGGTGAAAGAATATAGTTTCGAATTCTTTCAAGAATTATAGCGAAGGCGAACAACATAAATAAATATATCAAAGTTACGACTACAAATTGCATAGGAGAATAACTTAAATACATTTCATACATCAAATGATATACTGTTCTTCCGAACATCCCCTCTTGCAAGAGATAAACCGCAAACATCGAAGTCGCAATATTGTTGATAAATTTGTTTTGCAAATCGACTTTGAGAAAGATATAGAAAATAGAAACAGCCAACATAATATTGACAATACTATTATAGAATAAAAAGGCACCTGTGAATATTGAAGAAATAACCATCAATATCTGAAAAAATACTGCGCAAGGTATGCAGTTTTTTTGCACAAGCGCAAATGCTGTAGTATTTTTTATGCAATAGCCAATGTAATACAACAGTATAAACTGCATCGTATTATAACCATTAGGATTAAAATTGTTCTGAAAAAGCCATGAGGAAATACAATTGATAAAGATCAGTACTGCAAGAAAAAAACAAAGTTGTCTATCACTCATTGCATGAAGAGCAAAATTTAATAATGGCGATAGCAACAAAAGATAGAAATAAGAGGTCACAAACCAATAAGTTCCGGAGCTTATTGGGAATAACGTCTTCTTTAGGACTTCAAGTGAAGGCAATGTATCGGTATAAAGACAGTATGCAAAAGTCGACAATATAGAATAAAACAAAGTGATGGAAACAAGATTGATGACGGATCTCCATTTTAGCTTCAACCCGAAATATCCGGTAATCAATACGAACATATTCACTCCGCATATTACCAAACTATTAAGTTGACTGAAATATCTTATTTCCCGATTACAACAAAAAAGTATGATGTGATGAATAACAATCATTGTCATTGCCACAATCCGCAATAATTCGATATTTGATTGGCGTTTTAAGGAAGTTGGGTTCATGATTGATATAAAGTAGATTTTTTGTTTAATTTAATCATTGACGAAATATTTTGACTTATCTACATTCTGAGAGTTTATGTACTGATCGAAGTTATAAATATTATGGTAATGTCAATAATAGATTCGCGAGAGTAGGATGACGGTATTATCGAGTTCGCTGGCACGATTTACGAGATAGAAAGTTGCACAACTCTTTCAGTCAAAGGAAGCAGGGGAAGAAGACGATTTCACCAGAGGTAGCGGACACCATGTCATTTTTTCAAAGAATCTTGGAGCCATGCAATGTTTTTTTCGCGGAGAGAATCGAGGGCAGTCCGCATAACAGTGGTATCGTAGTCCGGATTCAGTTGAGAGAGGGTGGTGTCGCACTTTACTGCACAATGAGGGATGCCGAGGTTTGCAAGGAGAGAAGACTGTCGATCATCGCCGTCAGAGGGTATAACGGCAATCAGAGGACGAGAGAAGTTGACAGCGAAGGCTGTGCCATGGAAAGAGGAAGTCACGACCATAGCGGCATTATCGAACATCGACACAAACTCCTCGACCGATCTGCCGTTGCGGATTTCATAATTTGTCATGCCACTCAGATATTTGGTCTCCACTGTACCTGTGAAAATCACCTTTTTTCCTGTTCGCTTTTGAAGTTCTTTAACCGCTTGATAGATAAAAGGCGCAGGATTGAAAGCATAGTTAAGGATATAGACCAAGATATAGTTGGAATCGTAAGAGTCTGATATTTTCATAGCCTTGCGCCATTGCTCTCCAGGGAGTAGTAGAGTCGGGTCAAGCATCACCTCCACAGGCTTGTCGATACCGAGAGAAGAGATGATATCAACGCCATTGTTATCCCTTACAGAGATTGCCGAGAGTCTTGACAGATATTTTTTGTAGGAGTCTCTGAAAACCGGATCAAGAGTCTTGCAGGCGAAACTCGACGACATGGAAATTTTTCGGATGTCATCCGGAGCGAAACTGAGAAGGAAAGCCTTGTCTCCCTTCATGAAGCGGGGATTCCATACCTGGTCACTGCCTGATATAACTACATCATATTTTCCCCAATCATAATTTTCCAGAGACTCCAATGTCTCAAAGCGATCTGCGGTAAGATTCAGTTTCCCAAATTTAAAACGGTCGATGGTCTTTCTGAATTCCGACCAATAAGTCTTATATCCCAAAAAACTCAGAGTCTTCGAGATAAGGAGACGATAAACTTTCGGTTTGATGTAACCCTTATTGAAATGCCACTCGTTAGGGAAGCGATAATTTATCACATCACACTCATATCCGAGATTATCAAGGACAGTCTGCGAAGCAAAAGTCTGTAACACCGAACCATAGTTGGTGACATCAAACATCGTGAGAAGTGCTGCTTTCCGGCTCATATCATTTCTTGTTTTTTATGATTTTCAACAATTTGTCCACGACCCTTCCTGCAAGAATTATAGAATTGTATATAGTGGAAAGCGACATCGGGTAATGCAAAGCAACCAAGACATACTTTCTTGTTATCGGCATGCTGGCATTGTAGCGCATCTGGCTTTCGGAAGCAGTCTCCACAGACTCCGGGATAATCTCGCATGAAGAAAGTCCCGACAACAGCCGTTTACCATTCTCAGTAAACGCGAGTACAGAATTCACACCCTTGTCATCGTCGGCATACTTCTTACCCCATAGATCGCCAATTCTAATGTCTGCGGCAGACGCGCACATTTTATACTTGCAATTCAAATAGCAACATTTGTTAAGACAGTAATTCCCGAGGAAAAATCGGTAGAATAGGTCGCCTTGCGACATTCTAGAAGTGTAAATGTGCTTTTTCTCCTGAATTTCCAGGTTGTATAAGTCATGCCAATCGATTGTCTCCGAGTTATCTGGTTGACTTGAATTATCGGCATTCATCGACCACGAGTCATGCCATCCCATAGTTTTATTGCGCCAGCTTGCGAAAGTTATCATGCCAATCTTTTTACGCACTTCGGCAGTGTATTTATCCCAAAGCAGGAGGGAAGGCACACCGTGACAGAAAAAATCGAGCAATACGAAATTATCCTCAGCTTTGAAATGCCGGATATATCTTCTGAAAGAGTCAATCTGACAAGGAGTACCCGTGACTAGATATTTTTTATTACGGTCGATTGCGTTGAAGCCGTCGACAGAATAGCTCGGAATATACTTACTTCCCACAGAGGGCATGAAATCCTCAACGGAAGCCGCCACAAAATGCTCAGCACGGTTTTTCTTCGGGTCGAACCGGACACCGACAGCCTCGAAGCCATCATTGATTAGTTTGCGACCCACTTCAAATCCGACACCGCCAGAAGAACACCATTGACGCACAAGAGGGTCTTTGCTCCATGCTGCGAAGGCTTTCACATCCGAGGCATCGCCCGCCACTTCGTCATGATTATAGGCACATACCTTCAGACAGAGACCGCATTCCACGCACTTATCCTGATTCTCGATAAACGGGGTATAGAAGCCGTCCTTATTCTCCTTAAAGGAGATTATTTTGACTGGACACGCCTTTACGCAGACACCGCACCCGTAGCAGTCCTTTAGTTTGGATATATTGTCCTTCATCTTATTTCTTTTTTAGTCGAGACCTGATGAAATCAGTCAGAGACAGCCTTTCCTGTCTGTTGAGTCCAACACACCATGAGACGGATACTACAGATATCAAAGACAAGAATACTAATATTATCATGGTGAGTAAGGAGTCTATATTAGTGTAATCAAAGAGTATATATTTAGCTGCCAGCGGTATCACAGAACTTAATGTCATTACTGCAACAATAGGAAGGAATGCATAGCGAAGATAAAATCTCACCGAATAATCAATCTGTTTTTTACAGAAAGCAAAACGAGTGACACCTCCGGCGAAATTGAACAGGATGTTCAAGTAAAAAACTGCCTGAGGGGGACACCCCATCTTCAACGCGAAATAAGATGTCGGAAGTATCAGTAACAAAACACAACTAACCGCCATTTGATAGTTCCGGATATTGCCCGTAGCCGAAAGCGAGGTCATCAAGGGATTGCCGAAGAAACAGTTTGAAATGCAGTCAAATAACATCAGTATTACGAAAAGAGAGGAATATGGCGGCACGTCCTCAAGCCATATCGATAATATGACGGATGCGTTTATCATGATGGGAAGTGCCATCATCCACACAAGTATACATGAGAACTTGATGCCGCGATATGCAAGCAACTCCATTTCTGAAATATTCCCCGTCGCATAATTCTTCGTAATCTGAGGATTGAGGGCAATCTGGAAATTGCTAGTTAAGGAATTTACCGCATTGAAAACCTGGTCTGCGACACCCTTGGCGGCATTCAAGGCAGGACCAAAGAATAGATTCAAAATGATACCTACACCTTGATTGCGGGCAATCCAGGCCACGCTGCCAAACATATTCCATCCGGCAAACTGGAGCATTTCTTTGAATAAATCTTTTTGCCAAGAGAAACTCAAAGAGCATTCCTTAAACGAGTGTAACGCGCTTACGACGAAGCCTCCGGCAATAATCACATGAACGACAAGCGTAAGGATACCGTAGAATGCAAGCTTTTGAGAATTGACAATAATAAGCAGAAAGGCGATACCCAATAATAAGAGTGCCTCCAACATGCTGATTACCGCATAAATCTGCATTTTTTCATGCGAAATTATGGCGGCATTGAACGGAACACGGAAAATAGCGGCAACAAACGAAAGAATAGCACATTGATAGACCACGTTTGCATCGAACAGACTTTCCTCAGGAATTACAAGTTTTTCATTGACGAACCAAAGGCCGATTGTCTCAGCAAGAATGACAATGAATGCTGCTATTACAAGGTGAATGGTAAGGGAGGTAGAAAATATCTGCTTCAGTCTTGGTGAATTCTCACCACCATGTCCCATTTCATAATTGAGGTAACGCTGGGTGGCGGTAGTCATACAACTGTTGAGAAATCCAAACATTGTGACAACACCTCCGACTACCATATAGATGCCATAGTCGTCAACACCCAATTCCGCGAGTACAATACGAGACGTGTAGAGCGTGACTACCATGATTACAATCATGCGGAAGTAGAGGAACAGTGTGTTCTTCGCAATGCGTTTATTTGACGTTACCTGAGTCACCTTGATTTAAGTTAGTGTCCAACGCATGTTGAACGTTTGATTTATAAGGATATTCATCTTAATTGTCAATAATTCGTAACCATCCAAGTGTGGTATCCTGGACTTACCAGCAGGCAGAACCCGCTAATTTTTAAAATTTCGGATTTCTCTTAGATACTGTTGACGGAGAGACCTATGTCCATGGGTAGGAGTTGGTCAGATTGTAGTTGCCGACATGTTAGGACGGCAATTCACACTTACTAACACTATACAGTGTCCTGTATCATGATACCTCCTGTAGAAAAGACTCCATGGAACCTTGTTTCTGATGCACCACGATTTGATGCTGATGTTTTGTGGCAAACCATCCGTCTTGTAACGTATGTAAAAGTCTTCAATTATGCCCTATACCATGTTGGTTGCTTACAGAGAATCCACTTAATGTCTGTATTTGCTTAGATTCTATTGTCAATGAACAAGATGTTTGTGCAATTCTGTCGTGTGCAATCCTACATGCCGGAGGCATGTCCCTACATTCGAGAATGCGCAAATATCCTGAGTTTAAGCAATATAATTATTTATCGGAGAGGAGATGGAGAGGAGTCAAGGATTTAGGGACTCGATGTATTTGTAGGATAGTGAGGCCCAACAACGCATGTCTTTGCCGATGGCCCAAGTGGCGGAGGTGCCGTATTTGCTGTTGAAAACAGACATGTCTTTGTTGCATAGCAGAGCATAACGGACATGCACTCCGGTTCCGCGCATTGGCACAGGGAAATGATGTAACATGCGTATGTGGCTCATGCTGTTTTCATAGCACCAGGAACCTCCCGCTGCAAGAGGAAACAATATGTCCATGACACCCAATGCATTCTCTATCTCACTGACCGGTAGGCCTGTGAGAGATGACAGCAAATTGAATTCCTCCTCTCGGTATGGTTCTATTATGAACCCGCCGAACTGATAGATAAACACCTGCCAAAAATGAGGATATTGCGTGAGACACACATGCTTGCTCAATGTGAAGATAGCCCCATGCAGGTGTGAGTCGACAATAATCTCCTCCAGTTTGTCAATGAATTCCCGGACAGGGTCCGCCACATTTGCCCTCTCAACTATATGGTCAACCACCGACTTCAGAATTGCCAGACGATGACTCCACTCAACCATCATTGCCCCATATAAGACATCGGGATTGACAGGAGAATAGTTCAGTCTTTTGAAAACAGAGTCCGGGATAGCCATATCGGCATCAAAATCAGGCAGACGACCATCGGCGCCGATATTCGCCAATCGAGCTGTCATGTTGCGGTATTTATGGAACGCATCAACAAGCGCCATAGACCTTTTGGCCGGAGTCGGCTCAAAAAAGCTATAGTTTCTCACCTGCATCCAGTAGCTTCTCAAAGCCGCATATCCTTCATGAGCCTTGTCCTGTTTCTTATGGTCATTAATTTCCTTCTCCAAGGCGCGGTCGATAAGGAACGCGTATCTGAAGAACGCCATATTCCTCATGTCATGGGCTGAGATAAGAGGAGGGTATGCCCTTTTGAGGAAGAATAGCGGATTCGAGAGGTCAGTGTCATCGATAAGCTCGATGCCCTGCATATTGGCGATAGCCATCATACCGTCGATGTTACTGTCCTTGGAATCAAGATATACGATTGAGGAATGGAAAGGACAGAAAGTCTTCCATCCCACAAGTTTATGGATGTCGGTTATCCCCCACCCTCCTGATTTGACCTCGAAAACATTCTTGTTGCCATTACGGTAGTCTGTAGTGACAATGTCTATCTCAAGAGCCTCAACCTTCTCAACATTCTTGATAAGCTTACGCTCTATATGATAGCCCGCACTCACGAGATAGGCGGCGATGAAGTCCTCATAATCATCGTTATGAGGTTTTTGGGGCAGATATACGGAGCCTCCCTTGGCAACCGGAACGTCGTAATCTATCTTAGACTTTTTGCTCATTAATTCAAGCCTCGCAAGTGTGACTTGCGAAAGGGTCAACGGTTATAAGATTATCAGGTTACTGACTGCCGCAGATTCGAAGTCACAACCCATAAACCCATAAGGTTGAGTCATTAATCTTTTTGCGTTTACTATGGGTCAAAACGTGTTGCCTATGGTGGACAGGCGGGAATGTGAGTCTGGCGGCGGGAGGAGATGGGAGTGGTTGGCGAGGAGGCGGCGTTTGAATGCCTCAGGATGCGGAGTGAAGGCGCGGAGGTCGGCGGAGAGAAGGGCCGTTACCTGGCACACGGTGTCGCGGAGACTCTGGCGGATGCGGCTTGTGCCGTAGCGGAAGTTGCTGAACCATCGGCCGAGGCAATCGCATTCCCAAGCCACGGGAAGTCCGAGGTATGCCTTGTTGCGCCGTTCCACCTCAGAGGAGACGGTGCGGAAAAGCATGTAGGGGTCAACGCTTGTGTCGCCACTGAGGTATGCCTCGAAAGCGGCGAGCCTGTATCTGTCGAGATATGCAGTGTCAGCCGGAACTCCGAACGCCACACGGTGGATGGCGTCAAAAGAGGATATTACAGAGAGAGCGTCGCCGGGGGTCATGGAGTCGATTGAATTACGCACAGCGTCAATCCATTCGCGTGACCGACGTATTGCGTCGCTTTTTTCGCCGCCGACAGAGGCTTTACCGCCGAACATCCCTGCGGCTTCGGCGTGGCCGAGTATCGCAATGGCAGATGCGTTGACATCCTCGGCATTGCCGCAGGCCGGCGCCGAAGGAGATTGAGCGCATTGCTTATTATGCTTAGTCATATCTGTCATTTAGCAGCGATACTCCCCTACCCTATTATACGCTCTATCTGGCGTTCGTCAACGTCAATGCGGAACTCATACCCCGTGTCGGTGGCGAGTCGCACGCGGAAAATGGCAGAGCCGCATCCCTTGTTGATAACCTCCTCAACCTCTCCCGTGCGGTTGCCGAAACCGGCCTTCAGCACGATAACCGACTCTCCGGGTTTCGGGGATATGCGTCCCAAAGGCATCACCTCCACGTCGGGAGTGAAAACGCCAATCGCGCCTTGGAACCGTTGCATGTCGCGTGTCGGTATCACTGCATATGGCGCGCCGGGGATTCCGAGAGTCCTGTAGCACCAGGCCATCTCCCCTATTATGCTGAAAAGGGGCAACACACATTCAGGACGAGTGCGGAAGAATGCCGTGGAGGCTATGAACGGATGCTCCTCCATCACCTTACGGTTGCCCATGCGCTTGACAATTGTCTCGCACGGATAAAACAGTTCCGGGGCAGGAGTGCATTTATCGGCAATCTCCATGCGGAGTTCATCGAAACTCACCCCCCTGCGCAGATGCATCGCATACCATCGCGGCATATCGCGAAGCAAAGTGGAATTGACCGTGTCAATCCAGGCGTCTTTCCCTCCGGCAACATCCGGGGCGGGAGTGCAGAACGCCGGCAACGCATAAGGAGCGGAACCGCCGACGTAAGCCACAGCCTCTGACGCGGTAAGTCCGTTGCGGATTGCGGCCGCCACCCATAGGGAACGAATGAACGCGTCTGCGTCGAAATCGGCCGACATGGCATGTTTCCTGAAAATGTCCCTGACTCCCTCAGAGAGGCTTTCGCGAAGCTTACGCGGAGTGAGATAAGACTGCCGGAGGTCGAAAAGATAGGCACGCCGGCTGTCGCGGTTGCGGTCTATAATAGACTGGCAGGCAGGCTTGCACTGCGGGAGCGAGCCCACCTTGAGAAGGGCAACCTCTTCAATCGGCAACGCGCCATTGAGCATCGAGAAGAGGACAATGTCTTCATATATATTGAATCCCCCGGTGCACTTCATAGCATCACGCAATACTGCCATACAGGCGTTGAATGCCTTCCCGTCGAGGAGCGCCGGGAGCGCGTCGGCAGAATCGGAAAGAGACTTTGAGACAGTGCGGGGGTAATCTACGGGGGAAATCATCCCCTCCTTCGCGGCATTTTTCAAGAGTCCGCTGAATGAGTTGAGATGCCGGGCCACCGTGGCCGGAGAAAGAGAGCGTGACAGCATCTCCACTGCCCAGTCGGACACCATGGCCTGTGACAAGTCGGACAACCGGAGATGATGACCGATGAGAAACACATCAAGTTCAGAGAGAGTCTTACGGTATCTCATCCGGCTCTCAGGAGCCATGCCGGAGATTTTTGTTCGGAAGAAATCGGAAAACTCGCTATTGCTATACCGCTTATTTTCTGACATTTGAAGATTCAGAAATTTTTACCGTTTCCAAATTTCGAAACACTATCTCTCTTCCCCCTGTTTTGAGTGTCATAACCCAATGGCAGAGGTGACTGAAAGCTTTTATTTGCTTCTGTTTCCATAGTTTAAGAGCAACGCGCCACCCATGATGACAGTGACGCTCTCTTGGGAAGAGAGAGTTATTGACTGCAAAATTACAATTTTTTCTTATAATCACCAAGTTCCATTGACGGTTTTTCTCAATAGAGAGGGAGAGAAACACCCATTGTTTAGCAAAATAAGTTTGGGATTAAAGATAAATATTTGGAAATAACTACATTGAAAGACGTGACACTCTCTTCCCAAGAGAGTGTCATGTTTCGCGACACTCCGGATAGTCCCCGCGAGGGGAACGCGATTCTCAAGAGCACGATTCTAAGATTCCGGCAACTTACATGAGCAAAAAAAAATGCCATCCCATTATGTTTTATTCTGATTATTTTTCAATTTTTATCATTTCTTTTGTTTAAATTTGCCAAAATATCGGAGTTGTCTTGACTTAGCGGCATATGTATAGCATGGCCACGAGTCCAACCCCCAATACTTTCCATACAATGCACAGACTAATCTCATCATACGCCACGCTCCTGAGGAATATCGCCTCATCATTGCTGGCAACCCTGCTCATCCTGACAATGACAGGATGCAACGGCGACATATTCCTTGACGAGCCGGACATGCCGGAAGACCAATACATCATTATCGAAGGAGATGGCGGCGTGGCGACGGTCAAGATACCCACCAAAGAGCTTGAGTATCTCGGGCTCGACCTGATGAGCATGAGCAAGCGGTATTGCCATTATTATAATGCGGCGGGGGAAGAGATTGATTCCAAATCACCGGCGTCGGAGGTTGCAAGGATTCTCTTTGAGACAAAATTCACGAAGCTTGAGCTTACGCGACACGGATCCGAGTTGACGGTAAGAAGCATTTGCCGGGCATCACAGGGCAATGACATTTACGACATACGCCTTGAATACAGTTATGCAGTGCACTTCATCCACGTGGAAATACTGCCGGGGAAGCCGATACAACTCGTTGACGTGATATACCGTGATGACATGGAGGTTAGCGACCGGGCCAAAGTGACAAGTTTCCGCGAGGGATTCCATAACCAAGGGCCTCTCCCCCAGACGGTCACGCTACTTCCCTATCTCAACGAACTCGCCACGATACTCGTAGAACCCGAATATCATGAATCCTGGCTCCGCGGAGAAAGATTCGACATGCCGGTGCCCATGTATGTGGACGGAGAATGGAGAATGATTCAGAAAGATGGTATCTGTCCGGGGACAAAATACTCATATGAGGGACCGGACAGGATGACAAAAATTGACGTGACAGTTCCGGAATTCTCAAGTGTGAATATTTTCACGGATGTAACCTACTCCGGAGCGAGAGTCAGCGGGCAGATGGTTTTCCGTAATGAGATTCTCGACCTCACTTTCTTTGAGGATATAACCGTAACTTCCTATTATCCTGTAAAGCATGAAATCAGAGTTGAAGATGCGAAATAAACTCCTCGCCATAGTCACAGTCCTGTCATCGCTCGCGCTATCATCGCGTGCCGACAGCATTCCGTCGATGTTCTCGCGCCAGGTGGAATGGCGAATAGGAGCGGAGGTCTCCCCTTCCTGGGTGCCGGCTACAAACACCTTTCTGAGAGGAGATAACAATCGCGGAGAGAGAATGACAGCCTCTGTGGGCGGTGACATCCGCGCTGATTTCAGTTTCAGTCCCGCCACCCGTGAGGGGATGCTATATAAAGGAGTGCGTCAAGGCTTAGGAATCGGAGTCAGCAGCTACTTCCCTTCCGGACTGTTGGGGACTCCGGTATCGGCCTACGTATATCAGGGAGCGCCAATAGTCAGGCTTGGCAACCGCCTGTGGCTCGGCTATGAATGGCAGTTTGGCGCCGCCTTCGGATGGAAGCATTATGACAAAGAGACCGACGGCAAAAACATAGCGATAGGGACTCCCGTCACCGCCCATATTGGTGTGGCCTTCAAGTTGAATTACAGGCTCACCGAACGCTGGGAGATGTCGTTCGGAATCGTGGGCAGACACTTCTCGAATGGCAACACCTCGTGGCCCAACAATGGAGTGAACACGCTGGGGGCATCTGTAGGGATAGCGTATGTCATCAATCCGGAGGAATATCCCGTGGTTACGGCGGAGACGTTGGCCAAGGAAGCCGACAGGCACAAATGGATGTTCGACTTGATGGCCTACGGGGCCTGGCGTAAAAAAGTGGTGACAGTGGGTACGCCGACGCAACCGCAATTGTGTCCCGGCAAATTCGGCGTGGCAGGGATACAGTTCGCGCCTCTCTATACGCTCAACCGCCGGTTTGCGGCAGGGCCGGCGCTCGACCTGCAATGGGACGAGAGCGGCGGGATACAACCATATTGGGTGGAAGGCTCTTATGAAGACAACATCAAGTTTCGCCGTCCTCCGTTCGGCAAACAGATTAGCGTAGGAATCTCTGCCCATGCCGAACTGACGATGCCTATCTTCTCGGTCAACGTTGGATTGGGTTACGATGTGGTGAATCCACAAGGAGAGAAGGCTTTCTATCAGTCGCTTACCCTCAAGACTTTTCTCACGAAAAGAATCTACCTCAACACGGGCTATCGTCTCGGAAATTTCAAGGACCCGCAGAATCTCATGCTCGGCATCGGAGTGAGGCTCTGACATCCGCATTGCATGGTACCATTCCGTGCAGCCGGACTCCAATCCGTCATCGTATGCAAGGGGTGGAAATGAAACCGCATGACCCACTATAGCATGGATATTTGAATCGTTTTCTGGCTACAAGAAACAATCGGCAAACTCTCGCCTCTGCGAGGGCAGGAACCTGAGTTCGGTTACAAAGTTACAAACCTTAGCTCTCGTATCGGTACTGATAGTGGTACTGACGTATTGTCTGCATCGGGAAGCGGTATAACAACTTCTGAATATGCCGGCAGATTGCGATGTCTGCCTCATAACCTTCCAGTATGTAACCGTTTTTACGGTACAAACTGACACGCGGACTGGATATACCGCCACTCTGTATACTCACCGTCAATATTTCGCCCGTTTCATTTGTTATCCATATATCAATGTCACGATAATCTTTAAATATGGGGAAGTCATCGGTCAGTTCTTGAATATGTGGCGGTTCCCATACAGTATCAAACCAAGTAAAGCATGTGAATTCGGTAAGATTCTTGATGCTCGCCAGCCAGTTTCTGATAAACTCGTCAGTATTAATGTCGTTGATCATCTTTTCATTTAGTTGGATTAAAAATTCCGTGAATGATAGACCGGGGAGATGCATCAGCATCACCACCATACACCAATAGTATGGGCACAGTTATCCCACGGTTATTTCTAAATGAAAAAATAATTCCGTACCCGACGGCGTCAATTCCGCTCATATTACGGAAAGACAAGGTCTTTGCGGCATCTTAAACTCCTCTGATTGTCAGAGCATTATCGCATCTGATTGATAACAGTTTGCCTGTTAGTAACCGTTTTGATATAGGCTTTTCAATCGGCAAACTCTCGCCTCTGCGAGGGCAGGAACCTGAGTTCGGTTACAAAGTTACAAATTTACTCTGATACTCACAATATTACAATCAACGTATTTTCACGGATTTAGCGATTTTTCAGAATCAGTCGGTTTATATGGTTTTGGCAAGCCGTTGTCAAGCATCATCTCGATTTTACATCCGAGCGACCTCCCGAGGCTTTTACAACCTTCGGAAAATCCACCATTTGAACCTGATTGCAGGCAGTCAGTAGCCAATAAGTCACTATCTGCATTTCAATGGCAGTATTACCCCTTGAACCGGCTCATAAAAGGTTACTATAAATGGTAGTATTTGCGGTGGCACTTATTTCAGTCGCAACTTAAAAAGCCACATATTTCAGTTGCACTATTAAGGATTAGAGATGGTGCTGATAGGTGTTATTCACAAATGTACATAAAAATCGTGAGATTTTTACACCGGCAGGATAAAAAACAAGGCCGACGGGTTGATTCTTGTCCCCT
>JAIDXM010000075.1 GCA_029058745.1 Muribaculaceae bacterium | reverse complement strand
CACAAATTTACCCGATTCGTACTGAATCGGGTAAGGGGGCTTTTGTCGTTATTTTGTGCTTAAATGAAAGAGCCGTGCACATTTCATTAAACTGAGATTTCGGAATAGGAATGTGTCTATACTTATGAAATTGAGATATGGTTTGGAGGATAATTCCGCACCAATAGTCCCGATATTTATTTTGCCATTTCGGGATATTCCTTTTGTCTCTCACATTGTGACACGAAGTTATATACACGCTCATGCTTTATTCCAAGAGCTGGCCGCCTTGTCGATATTTCCCATCGTGATATTCTATATAGGATTCTTGGGATTAGCCCGGAAACACTGTTTCACATTTTCCTGAAGGTCCTCGGTTTCCAATAATTCTGTTATTCCAAGCTGTGCCTGTATCTTTTTAGGAAGTTTCCGAGCAGTCTGACAATAAGAATGATAAATAAGCTGTTCCTGAAGGCAATCGGGAACATCGGAGGTGTAATCCACTGAAATCCAATGACGCTTGTTCATATGATAGCCAGGACGTATTCCTGAAAAGCTATCACACAACTCTACTCCACAGTCAGGCGCAACCTTGAGGTTATAAAAATCCCATTTACCGTCAAGTGTCATAAGACAAAACATATGCCCGCCAATCTCCATCGCAAGAGTGTCGGGACCGAACGGACATCTTTCAGTAGCAAAAGGCAATGAAAGACAATAATCACGGACTTCCTCGATATTCATTTCTTTAATATATTTATGATTGCAATAGCAAAGTGTGCAAATATGCCATATACAAGGGTTGCCAAAAGAGCCATTCCTTCATTGATTATGATTTTGTGAGACAACGGCATGGACCATTCCGGACGCGTCTGCTGAAATGCCGCGGCAATGGCGCAACCCGACAAAACGATGAAAACAATAATCACCGATACTGGCACGAAGCCTAATCTATATCTTCCTATCTGTATCATTTGCAGGTATGTTATTTTGATGTTTCTACAGTTGTCACAGGCAAACCTTCATCTCTCCACCCGATGATTCCATCTTTTAGATTGACAACTTTGTATTCAAGTTTTGTCAGCAATTCTGCCGCGTCCATTGAGCGTCTGCCACTTCTACAATACACAAGTATGGCAGAATTTTTCGATAGTTCTTTTATTGCCAACGCTTGAAAATCATCTGACTGTACGTTTATGTTTATAGCTCCGCCAATATGTCCCTCTGCATACTCCTGAGGAGTGCGGACATCAAGTAATTGCACGGAATCACTCCTTATTTCTTGTTTAAATTCAAAAGCCGTTACCGACACTATGCCATCATTGTGGTTACAACCGGATGACTGTATGGCACACATCATAGTTATTATCAGACTAATAAATCTACTTTTCATAATCATTTTGACTTAATGGGCAGTTTATGCTTACCATATTTGCGCTCAAAAATATCGAAATGCTCTTCTCCCCATTTGAGCATCTGATCGATAATCGGTATCAGCGAAAGGCCGAGTTCGGAAATCTTATACTCTGAGCGTGGAGGCAACTCCGGGTAGATAGTCTTCATGACGAGTCCGTCTTCTACCATCTCTTTGAGTTGAATGTCGAGCACTCGTGGAGCCGCTTCCGGCAGACACTTGTGTATCTCGCTTGGTCGCTGCGGTACTCCGTTTCTCAGTTCATCAAGGATACAGGACTTCCATTTCGACTCAATCAGACTCATTGTCAGTCTTAATGGACAATCCAAATCCACAGGTATTTTCTTTTCGTATGCCATGGGCTCAATTTTTATCTTTCCGTCCACAAAGTTAATCAATAACCGCCTAATTTTCAAGTACTGAAAAATTTTTCGGTACTTGAAAAATTTTTCGGTACTTGATTTTGATATAATGCCATAGTAACTTTGCATTCAGAAAATCAAATCAATATATAAAAGTATGCGAGACAAAATCAAAGATTACGAAGAAGTGGCAAAAGCCGCCGAGAAATTTGTTAAGAGTGTTGCCGAGGGCAACAGCGAGTATGCAAAAGCTCTTTTCACTGACGATGCCGTGCTGTTCGGCATACTGAATGGCACTGTAGAACGAGGTTCAATTGAGCAGTTCTACCACAATGTCGATACCGTTGGTGCGGGTGACGGGTTTATGGCCCGTATCGACGTGCTTGCCGTGGAAGAAACCGTGGCAGTGGTTCGGGTTCTCGAAGAAGGCTGGGGAGGCAACATCGATTTTACCGACTTCCTTCTACTGCTTAAACTTAATGGTGAATGGAAATGCGTGGCCAAGGCATATAACCAAAACTCGGATACTATCAATAAATAAAAACAATCCACATGGGAATTCGCCCACGTATCCACAGAGCATTTGTATGGCTTATAATAAAAAACTTCTGAGCCGTAAAGGATGAAGATGACAGACTTTTTTCTGCCATCTTCATCCTGTATAGGTAGCATCTGATAACGCGAGTTCGGGATAAGAATATTTAATTTACGACCTATGCAAAGGACATAGAGTATCGGGCGGCCTGTCAAGGTC
>JAIDXM010000074.1 GCA_029058745.1 Muribaculaceae bacterium | reverse complement strand
CGCATCTCCTCGAGGTCGGCAATGTCACCCTTTATGAACGTGTAGTTCGGTTTGTCCTCGATGTCCTTGAGGTTCGCGAGGTTTCCGGCATATGTCAGCTTGTCGAGGTTGACGATATTATAGTCCGGGTATTTGTTTACGAAAAGGCGGACAACGTGAGAGCCGATAAATCCGGCGCCGCCTGTGATGAGTATATTAGTCATTGGTCTTTATTTTTTTAGTCTTTAGTCTTTTCGTGCCTGTGAATTTCTCTGATGTCTGACGCCTGACGCCTGATTACTAAAATCTAACGAGTGACATCCAGATTCATGATACATCTGCGCAGGGAGTCGGTCCAGTAGGGGACTTTCAGTCCGAATGTCTCCTTGAATTTGGTCTTGTCGAGCACGGAATAGGAGGGACGCTTCACCTTGGATGGGAACTCGTCGGAATGGCAGGGCTGCACGTCGCAGGCGTTGTTTCTGGCATATTCCGCAATCATCTTCGTGAAGTCGAACCATGAGCATACCCCCTCGTTTGAGTAGTGGTAAATACCCTCGTTGCCGTCCATCCTGCGGTTTTCGATGATATGGAATATTGCGTCGGCGAGGTCCTGCGCGTATGTCGGTGTTCCGGTCTGGTCGAACACCACCTTCAGTTCCGGTTTTGTGGCCGTCAGGTTGAGCATGGTCTTGACGAAGTTCTTCCCATATTCGGAATATAGCCATGCGGTGCGGAATATGAGGGCCTTCACTCCTGCCTCGGCGATCTGTTGCTCACCGTGAAGCTTGGTCATGCCATATACGCCTGTGGGAGTGCCCTCCTGGTCTTCACGGCAGGGGACGTTGTACGGTTCCTTGCCGAACACATAGTCGGTTGAGACATGTATGAGCGTTCCTCCGTTGGCCTTCACCGCGTCGGCGAGGTTTCGGACGGCAGTGGAGTTGAGAAGTTCAGCGAGGTCCTGATTATCCTCGGCGGCATCCACGTTGGTGTAAGCCGCACAGTTGACGATGACCTTGATGTCATTGTCCTTCACCATTCGTGCCACGGCCTCTCTGTCGGTTATGTCAAGGCGTTGGGTTCGGTCATCGTCAGCGATGTCCGTAAAGATGTAGTTGTCTTTGGAGTCTTTTGAGGCAATCCGGAGACAATTCCCGAGTTGCCCGTTTCCTCCTGTTATCAGTATATTAGTCATTGGTCGTTAGTTTTTAGTCGTTAGTTTTCAGTTTTCAGTTGTCGGGATTAGTCTGGATGAGAAGACAGCTTCCTTTTTGACAGGATGCTCACCGGATTAATGCGGCGCCTATAGTCAACACACAAAATAAATGTGCTTTTTATACGTGTACGAATCCTACATGCCTTCAGATTTGGCGGAACCGACCGATGTAGGGACATGCCTTTGGCATGTTTGATTGCGTTTCGGTTCTGCAAATACGAATATCAGGCGGGAGGCCCACTCCTACATGTCTTCTGATTTGACGGAACCGACCGATGTAGGGACATGCCTTCGGCATGTTTGATTGCGTTTCGGTTCTGCAAATACCGGAATATCAGGCGGGAATCCTCGCCTACATGCCTCCCGGATTTGACGGAACCGACCGATGTAGGGACATGCCTTCGGCATGTTTGATTGCGTTTCGGCCATGTAAATGCCGGAATATCTAGCGAGGGCCCACTCCTACATGCCAAAGGCATGTCCCTACCCTCAGAAATGTACAGATGCTTTCTAATATAAGGGACTGTCTCATAACTTTAAACAGACAACTGACAACCATTGACAATCAAAACGGGGAGTCGAAGTCGGCGAGGAGCGGATGCCTGAGGTCCTTGTCGGATAGGATGGCATTCGCGGGGTCAATCTGCCAGTCGATGCCGAGCGATTCGTCGAGTATGGATATGCCGCCGTCGGCTTCGGGATGATAGTAGTTGTCGCATTTGTACTGGAACACAGCCACGTCACTGAGCACGGCGAATCCGTGGGCGAAACCACGCGGAATGAAAAACTGGCGGTGATTGTCTTCGGAGAGCTCCACGGCCACATGCTTGCCGTAGGTGGGCGAACCCTTGCGGATGTCAACAGCCACGTCAAGCACGCGACCCTTGACGCATCTCACGAGTTTGGCCTGCGCGTAAGGGGGACGCTGGAAATGCAGTCCGCGCATCACTCCATAGGTTGAACAGGACTCGTTGTCCTGCACGAAATCCACGTGGCCTACCTTCTCGTCGAATTCCCTCTTGGAGAAGGATTCGAAGAAGTAGCCTCGCGCGTCCTTGAAAATGCGCGGTTCAATTATCACCACGCCGTCGATATCTGTCTTTATTACTTCCATTTTGGTTGTTGGTTTTCGGTTGTTGGCTGTGGGTTGTTGGTTGTTGGTTAAAAATTGAAGAATGGGATTCCTATGTTTTCTTTTCAAGGTAATTTATCAATCGATAAATCATTTTACCTATGCTCTGAAGCATGGCGAATGCATTACTACAGTCACTCTTGGAAAGAAATCCCAATTCACAACAAATAATCAGTTGTGTCTCAAGTTCGGAAACAGAGCCTTTAGCTATTAAAAGAAACCGTATGAATTCTTTAGTCGTGTTTCTTCCATGCCCTTCCGCGATATTGGACGGAATTGAAACAGCAGACCTGCGAATTTGATCCGAGAGTCCAAATCTCTCCGATGATGGCAATTCATTTAAAAGTAAATAAACTTCTTTAACCGCAGATATTGAAAGTTGCCAGACTTCAAGTTTTTTGTAGTCACTTAGAATCATTAGTCTAATTTTTTTACAAAAATAGGCAGCATTCGTGACATATCCAATAACCGACAACCCAAAACCAATAACGAGTCTATCAGTCGAATTTCTGAAGGTTCTCCTCTTCGGCGATTTTCATCAGGTATTGCCCGTACTGGTTTTTGAGCATCGGTT
>JAIDXM010000073.1 GCA_029058745.1 Muribaculaceae bacterium | reverse complement strand
TCGGGGCGTAGCGCAGTCCGGTTAGCGCACCTGCTTTGGGAGCAGGGGGTCGAAGGTTCGAATCCTTTCACCCCGACTTGATTAAGAAGATTGCAACTTCCTCAGTTGCAATCTTTTTCTCTTTTTATACATCCACGCCTGCGGCTATCCTACCGCAGGCGTTCCTTAATTCCCCGACTTATGGTTTCCAGGATTCTACCCTTGCCGGGCAACGCCGAATGGGGCTTCTTCGCCCCTGACTCTCCCGAAGACCCGCGACATACAGGTGATTTGACCGTGGCTGAGGTGACGCTCCCCCGCCAGACCCATTCCGCGAATGTGGCTGTGGCTCACTCCTTGCATGAGGATTTCCCTGACACCGACGCGCTGATAACGCGCATGAAGGGGGTTGCCATCGGAGTCAGGACCGCCGACTGCGTCCCTATCCTGATGTATGCCCCCGACATCGAGGCCGTGGCGGCAATCCATGCCGGATGGAAGGGAACACTGGCGGGAATAGCCCCCCGCGCTTTCCTGACGCTCCGCGACATGGGGGCCGACCCGCATTCGATCTCGGTAAGGACCGGGGCTCACATATGCGGCGCTTGCTATGAGGTGGATGACAATCTCGCCGCACGTTTCTCTGACGCCGGACTCGGGGAGTGCATACGCTATGACGTGGACTGCGACCCGCTCGCAATACAGGAGTTTGTACCCTCCCGCCCGCACCTCGACCTCGGGGAGGCCAACCGCATCATGCTCATCCGGGAAGGGATGGACCCTCACAACTATCTCGACATAGGGATATGCACCCGGCATTCCACCGCCGATGGCTTCCGGCTTCCTTCCTGGAGGCGCACTCCGGGTGAGCGGCGGCGCATCGTGTCGTGGATTCGCCTGACTGCCGCAGAGAGTGGCGTTCCCGTGAAATAAATAATACGGCACAGGCGTTCTAATTAAAACATATAGTCTTTTTTGTGAAATGAAAACCGCTTTGATTACCGGTGTGACCGGACAGGATGGCAGCTACCTCTCGGAACTGCTGTTGGAGAAGGGGTATGACGTGCATGGCACGATACGCCGTTCGTCAGTGGATTTCCGCGAACGTATAGCCCATCTTGAAGGACATCCGAATTTCCATCTGCATTATGCCGACATGGGCGACTCCATGTCTATCATGCAGGTGATAGCCAGGACTCAGCCGGACGAGATATACAACCTCGCGGCGCAAAGCCATGTGCAGGTGAGTTTCGACGCTCCGGAATACACGGCCAACGTCGTGGCCACGGGTGTGCTCCGCATCCTTGAGGCTGTCAGACTTTGTGGACTGACGGAGAAAACGCGAATTTATCAGGCTTCCACCTCCGAGCTCTACGGGAAAGTGGAGGAGGTGCCGCAGAATGAGAAGACCCCTTTCCACCCGTATTCCCCTTATGCCGTGGCGAAGCTCTATGGCTTCTGGATTGTGAAGGAATACCGCGACGCATACGGGATGTACTGCTGCTCGGGAATACTCTTCAACCATGAGAGCGAGAGGCGCGGTGAGACGTTCGTGACAAGGAAAATCACCCTCGCGGCCGCCCGAATCGCGCAGGGGAAGCAGGAGAAGCTTTACCTCGGCAACCTCTCAAGCCTCCGCGACTGGGGTTATGCCCGCGACTATGTGGAGTGTATGTGGCTTATCCTACAGCAACCTACCCCCGATGACTATGTGATAGCCACCGGCGAGCAGCATTCGGTGCGCGAGTTCTGTCAGTTGGCTTTCAGAAGGGCCGGGATTGAGCTGCGGTTCGAGGGTGAGGGCCAGGATGAGAAGGGTATCGATGTCAAGACGGGCAAGGTGTTGGTGGAGGTTTCTCCCGACTTCTACCGTCCTACGGATGTGGTCAACCTCTGGGGCGACCCCACGAAGGCAAAGACCGAACTCGGCTGGGACCCCGGGAAGACAAGCTTCCAGGAGCTCGTTAACCTGATGGTGGATTCCGACATGGCAAAGGTGGCTGTGGAGAGAGCCGGCGACCACGTTAGGACCAACCTCGCTGAATACCTCGAGAAAGGTATTGTGAAGTGAGTCGTCAGTCTTTAGTCGTTAGTCGTTAGTCGTTAGTCGTTAGTTGTCGGACTTTGGACGGATAACGTAATATCAAATACAATAATAAGTAACCATGAAACAGTATTTTCGCACAGTGCTCGTTTTTATAGCGGCTATCATTGTCGGCTTCGTGCCGCTTGTGTCAAACGCCTCTGGGTCCATCCCCCGTCCGGAGTATCCGCGTCCCCAATTCCAGCGCGACGACTGGATGAACCTCAACGGGGAATGGAGCTATGCCTTCGACTTCGGGAAGTCGGGTATGGATAGGCGCCTTTTCGAATCAAAAGGGTTCGACTCCAAAATCACTGTCCCTTTCTGTCCTGAAAGCAAACTCTCGGGGGTAGGATATGTGGATTTTATCCCTTCCATGTGGTATCACCGTAAAATACAGATTCCACAGGAATGGGCAGGACGCGACGTGATGCTTAATTTCGGGGGCGTTGACTATTTCAGCGCTGTCTATATCGACGGCAGTCTCGTTGGACGCCATTGGGGAGGAAGCTCATCGTTCTCTTTCGACATCACCCCTTTCGTCGGCGACGGTAAGCCTCACGACCTCGTGGTGAGGGTGGAGGACGACAACCGCAACGGGACACAGACTAAAGGGAAACAGTCTTCTCTTTTCCATTCGCATGGATGCGACTATACCCGCACCACAGGAATCTGGCAGACAGTATGGATGGAGCCTGTTGGACGTTCCGGTCTCGCGTCAGCTTATATTATCCCGGACCTCGACCGCAGCAGGTTTGTGGTTGAGCCTTCCCTGCGCAATCTCGCGGAGGGAGTGAAGGTGGAGGCCGTTATCCGCGATGGCTCGAAGGTGGTGGCGAGAAGCGTGCAGAAAGCATCCCCTCATCTGCATATGGAATTGCCTGTAAAGAATGTGAAGACTTGGTCGCCGGAGTCCCCGTTCCTGTATGACGTGGAACTGACCGTCACCGACGGGGCCGGAAAAATTATCGACAAGGTGAAATCGTATGCCGGAATGCGTAAAATCCATCAGGAGGGAAACCGTATTTTCCTTAACAACAAGCCTTATTTCCTGAGACTGGTGCTCGACCAGGGATTCTATCCCGACGGCATATGGACAGCACCGGGCGACGATGACCTCAGGCGGGACATCGAGCTGAGCATGGCCGCCGGTTTCAATGGTGCGAGACTGCATCAGAAGGTGTTTGAGGAGAGGTTTCATTATTGGGCAGACCGACTCGGCTATCTCACCTGGGGGGAGTCGGCAAGCTGGGGTGCCAATACCAACAATATCGAGGCGGCGCGAAATTTCCTCTCTGAATGGGAGAATATCGTGATGCGCGACCGCAACCACCCCTCCATCATTGCCTGGACTCCTTTCAACGAGACTTGGGAACGCCCTTCCGACAGCGAGCGTGCCATGCAGCACGACCGTCTGCTGACCGACGTATATAACCTCACCCGCCGACTCGACTACCGTCCGGTAAATGAGACAAGCGGCAACTATCATGTGATAACCGACCTTTGGACTGTCCACAATTATGAGCAGGACCCGGAGAAACTCGCCGAGTATTTCCGCATCAAGGATGACGGCCGTTATCCGCAGCTCGACCCTAACCGAGAGGTGAGTTACGGAGGACAGCCTTTCCTGATAGATGAATACGGGGGTATTAAATGGATACACGGCAGCCAGTATGCCTCAAACTCATGGGGATACGGCAACGCTCCGCGCTCGCTCGATGAACTCTATGACAGGCTCGAACGTCTCACCGACGTGATTCTCGATGTGCCTTACATGAGCGGATACTGCTACACACAGCTCACCGACGTGGAACAGGAACAGAACGGAATCTACAACTACGACCGCTCCACCAAGTTCGACATGCAGCGAATCAACCGCATATTCAGCAAGGTTCCCGAAAGGTTCAAGTAGCCCCCTACCCTATCCATACCGAAAGCCGACCGGCAAATCAGCGTGCAGCACTGCAAATCGCTGATTTGCCGGTCAGCTTTCAATGAGACCTCAACCCGGCACCACAACTGTCGAGATATCAGCGTCAATCAGAAGTTCGTGATGTGCTGATATTTTGCCGCTATGCCGGATTACGTTATTCTGATGTCGCTTTTGAAGGCGACAAGGCTCTTCCGGTTATAAGCAATCAGAAGGTGAATGATTGTATCAAAGAACTTGGAAAACTCGCCGGAATAGTTACTAAAATCCGAATCACACAGTATAAGGGACACGACAGGATAGATACCATATACCCTAAGTATTAGCTTCTTTGCACTCACACAGGACGAAAAACCTCTATCTGTAAGGCTCTTTCATTGGGAATCCCGCCAAACGTAGTAATGAAATGGACGGGGCATAGTGATTACAAGGCAATGAAGCCTTATATCGACATTGCCGATAGTATCAAAGCTAATGCAATGAGCCGTTTCGACTGATTATCTGTACATTAAAGTCATATTATGAGAATTTTTTGTTAATTTTGCATTACTACTGGTGCGATAAAAATCGCGTTAGTTTAGAAATCATCAAATAAGGAGAGTTCTTTGATATTTTGGTCTGAATTGGTTGATGAGTCTTGCTTGGTTATAAGATGTCGCAATTCGATACGTTCCAACGCAGAAATTCTAATCAAGGTCGCCACCTCAGTAACTGAATAGCCGCTGTTATA
>JAIDXM010000072.1 GCA_029058745.1 Muribaculaceae bacterium | reverse complement strand
GGCTATAACAACCAGAACCGTCAGGGCGGTTATAACAACCAGAACCGTCAGGGCGGCTATAACAACCAGAACCGTCAGGGTGGTTATAACAACCAAAACCGTCAGGGCGGCTACAACAACATGAACCGTCAGGGCGGCTACAACAACATGAACCGTCAGGGCGGATTCCGCAAGCAGCAGAACATGAAGTTCACTCCGCGTCCTCGCCAGATTGACTACATTATCGAAGACCTCGATCCGAACGAACAGATCCGTCTTAACAAATATATGGCGAACTCCGGAATATGCTCACGTCGAGAAGCTGATGAATACATCACTCAGGGACTCGTGAAAGTGAACGGAGAGGTGGTCACTGAACTCGGAACCAAAATCTCACACAACGATGTGGTGGAATACGATGAGAAAGTGGTGACTCCGGAGCGCAAGTGCTATGTGCTTCTCAACAAGCCCAAAGACTGTGTCACCACAAGTGATGACCCCAACGGCCGTCTCACCGTGCTTGACATCGTCAAGAACGCTTGCCGCGAGAGGATATATCCTGTAGGTCGTCTTGACCGCAACACCACTGGCGTGCTTCTGCTCACCAACGACGGAGACCTCGCGTCAAAACTCACACACCCCAAATTCGTGAAAAAGAAGATCTACCACGTCTGGACTGACAAGGACATCACTGAGGAAGACATGCAGCGCATCGCCGACGGCATCACTCTCGACGATGGGGAAATACATGCCGACGCCATCAGCTACGTCAACGAGACTGACCGCAACCAGGCCGGAATCGAAATCCACAGTGGCAGAAACAGGATCGTGCGCCGTATATTCGAAAGCCTCGGCTACCGTGTCACCAAACTCGACCGTGTATATTTTGCCGGTCTCACAAAAAAGAACCTTCCCCGAGGACGCTGGCGCTATCTCACTCAGGAAGAAGTCAACTTCCTCCGCATGGGCAGCTTTGAATAATAATCTATTATGGAACAAGATATTAGAAGAAAGACTGTTGCAACTATACTTACCGATGGAGATTCCTCCGTCGGTAAGACAGTTGACGTCAAAGGTTGGGTCCGCACTCGTCGCGGCAACAAGAACGTACAGTTCGTTGCCCTAAACGACGGAAGCACTATCAACAATCTTCAGATTGTTTTCGACCTCTCGAAGTTCTCAGAGGAGCAACTCAAACCCATCACCACCGGTTCGAGCATACATGTGCAGGGGATTCTCGTGAAATCGCAGGGACAAGGGCAAAGTGTGGAAGTCCAGGCTCAAGACCTTGAGATATACGGAACCGCACCCAACGACTACCCTCTCCAAAAGAAAGGACACACTCTTGAATTCCTCCGGGAGAAGGCTCATCTGCGTCCCAGAACCAATACTTTTGGCGCAGTATTGAGAATCCGCCACGCATTGGCTTTCGCAATCCACAAGTTCTTCAACGACAAAGGATTCGTATATTTTCATACTCCGCTTATCACGGCCTCTGACTGTGAGGGAGCCGGAGCGCAGTTCCAGGTAACAACCCTTCCGCTCAACGACCTTCCCAAGGATGAGGAAGGCAACATCGACTATTCGGAAGACTTCTTCGGGAAACTCGCATCCCTCACTGTCTCCGGACAGCTTGAAGGAGAATTAGGGGCGACTGCATTGGGTCTCATTTATACCTTCGGCCCTACTTTCCGTGCGGAAAATTCCAACACCCCGCGTCACCTTTCAGAATTCTGGATGGTGGAGCCGGAAATGGCATTCTACGAGATTGCCGACAACATGGATCTTGCTGAAGAGTTCATCAAGTACTGCATCTCTTATGCTCTGGAAAACTGCATGGATGACATCCGCTTCCTCAACGACCACTTCGACAAGGAGCTGATCAGCCGTCTTGAGTTTGTAATCAAAAATGATTTCGTACGCCTTCCCTACACAGAGGGTGTCAAGATTCTTGAGGAGTGTGGCAAGAAGTTTGAGTTCCCCGTCTATTGGGGTGTGGATCTTGCTTCCGAGCATGAACGCTTTCTCGTGGAAGAGCACTTCAAGAAGCCGGTGATTCTCACTGACTACCCCAAGGAAATCAAGGCTTTCTATATGAAACTGAACGACGACGGAAAGACCGTGAGGGCCATGGACGTGCTTTTCCCGAAAATCGGGGAAATCATCGGAGGAAGCCAGCGTGAGGAAAACTTTGAGAAGCTTTCCAACCGTATCGAGGAATTGGGACTGACTGGAATGGACTGGTATATGGATACCCGCAAATACGGCACAGTTCCTCACAGTGGATTCGGCCTCGGATTCGAACGACTCGTGCTCTTCGTCACTGGAATGCAGAACATTCGTGACGTGATTCCTTTCCCTCGCTATCCAAAGAATTGCGAATACTAACCGAATGCAAAGGGTGAAAATCCAACTGCCAAATAATAATGCTGTCAGCGTCATGGCAATACTCATTGCCATGACGCTGACATGGCTTTTTCCTCAATATGCCGCTGCGTTTCCCACAAAGAAACAGGTCGCCGAGGAAAACGCCGACTCTCTAACTGTCAGTCTTATCACATGTTTTCCAGGCCCGCAGATATTTGAGCTGTATGGTCATGAAGCAATTAGAGTGAGAGGACTCGGAAGAGATTCCGTATGGAATTACGGCATATTTGACTTCAGGGAACCTAATTTCATATATCGTTTCGTAAAAGGGGAAACAAACTATATCGGAGCCGGCTACCCTTTCGCTTGGTTTCTCCCTGAATACCAGGAAAGGGGGTCAAGGGTTGTGGAGCAAGACCTCAACCTCTCCCAACCGGAGGCTCAAAGGCTTCTGTCTTTACTTCAGACATCAATTCTCCCGGAAAACAGACGCTATAGGTACAATTACGTAAAAAACAATTGCGCCACAAGGATATATCAGATGATTGACTCTGTTGTCACATCCCAAGTGATTTATCCCGACAGTGTAGTTTTCGGAACATTCCGCAATGAAATGCGGGCATACAACCGTAATTATCCGTGGTATCAGTTCGGAATCGACCTCGCTCTCGGTTCCGGCATCGACTACCCGCTTAACGCTCGCGAGGAAATGTTTGTCCCAGTTGAGATGATGAGGATGGCCGACGGGGCGCGTCTCGCGGACGGAAGACCTCTCGTCAGGACTACAAGGATTATAAATGAAGGGAACGGCGATGTGACTCTCGGTCCCACGCCTTGGTATGCAACTCCTTTATTCTGGTCATTTATAATACTCGCGGCAGCTCTCCTGATCTGCACATACGATCTATCCCACAGACACATAACAAAACCGGCATATTTCATCTGCTTCCTTCTCACAGGAATCGCGGGAACAATCGTGGCCTTTCTTGTGTTTATATCAAGTCACGAAGCCACTTCTCCCAACACCCTTATCCTTTGGCTGAATCCCTTACAGCTGATTATGGCGGTGTGTGTGTTATGGCGTAAGTTCTCTCCTTTGGCAACCGCTTTGGCTTGCTACAACATAGTGGCCTGCACATGCATACTCGCGGTATGGCCATTCCAGCATCAAAGCGCGAACCCGGCGATTTTCCCTCTCCTTGGAGCCTCACTCCTCTTGGCTTTTTCCTATACAATAATTGTCTGGAAACAAAGTTATAATAAAAATAGGCCTATCTCTTCCCCGACCGGTGGACAAACCTCTCGGAGACGAAGCGGCAATGCGTCACGCAACACCGCGAGAAAGAGAAATTCAGCCAATAAATAACATCGATAGAAACCCCGACAAATGAATCGACTAATCACTTCTGTGATATGCGGACTGGTGGGCATCAACACGATGCTTTGCGCCGACCCTTCCCGACCGAAACTTGTGGTTGGGATAGTGGTTGACCAGCTTCGCACCGACTATATCGAGTCTCTGCAGAGCCTTTTCGGGGAGAAAGGGTTCAAGAAACTCATGAAAGAGGGGGCTTTCCTGAAGAATGTTGATTTCAAGGTGAGCAATCTTGATCGTGCCAGCGGCACGGCTATGATATACACCGGAGCATACCCTCGACAGACCGGCGTGGCCGCTGCAATGGTGTATAACCCGGAGAAGGCAGAGATGCTTGCCGCCCTCAACGACCCCTCCACAATCGGGAATTTCACAACCGAGACATACTCCCCGGCAGGTCTGCGGCTATCCACTATAAGCGACGAGATTGCCATCGACGGTGCAGGACTCGCGGCAGTTTATGCCGTAGCCCCCGACGCACAGCAGGCAATAATTATGGCCGGGCACGCAGGCAACTCCGCATTCTGGATTAATGACAACACCGGGAAGTGGGCCACAACGACATATTACCGCGACACCCCGAAGACAATGTCGCAAAGGAATTACAGCAATTCCATATCATCGCGCATCGACACGATGCAATGGAAACCGGCCTTGCCTTTGTCGCGCTATCCAGGACTCCCGGCACAAAAGAGGATGTATGACTTCCGCCACACATTCTCCATGGCCGACAGGAACGTGTATCGCACATATGCGGGTTCTCCTCTCGTAAACACGGAGATTACCGACGTGGCGATCGACTATCTGAAAGACCTCAATATCGGAAACAGGGGCGACGCCATCGATATGCTGAATCTGGCATACACTGCTGCTCCATTCAAGAATGTGAAAGACGGTGATTTCCGTCTGGAGCTGGAAGACAGCTACGTGAGGCTCGACGGCCAACTCTCCCGGCTTTTCGACGCTATCGACAAATATGTCGGTCTCGACAACACTTTCATCTACCTGTCCTCTACCGGCTATTACGACGATGCAGTGGTGGATGACCCAAAATATAGGATTCCAACTGGCGATTTTTCAGTAAAGAGAGCCCTGTCGCTCTTGAATTCCTATCTCTCCGCAAAGTATGGGAACGGAGACTATGTTGACACTTACAGCAGAGGACACGTATATCTCGACCACAAACAAATAGAGTCTCGACAACTGAACCTCGACGAGGTGGCGAGGGAAGCCCGCGACTTCCTGGTGCGCATGAGCGGGGTGAGCGACGCTTTCACTATGGACGACATCATGTCGTCGGCCCTTCCCGGAATGGAAGCCATCAGACTCGGCACCGACCCCAAGACCGGCGGTGACATAGTGCTTGAATTCAACGAAGGCTGGAGAGTGGTCAACGACACCCGTTTCCCTAACGACACCCAGGTGGTGCGTTCGAGCATGGTGCTCACTCCTGTGTTCTTTCTCGGAGCCGGAATCACTCCTCAAACTCTGTCACACCCCGTAGATGCCACGGCAATCGCACCTACCGTGACAGGGATACTCCGGATTCGTTCTCCTAATGGAGTCTCTTCCCGTCCTCTAATCCTCGAACGAAAATACTGAACATAAAAAACGGGATAAAGGCATACGGACATTATCCGTACAGCTTCCCGATAATCAACAAAAAAAATTAAAATCCATGGGATTAAACAGCATACTTAAGAGAATATTCGGAGACCAGAGCGAACGCGCAGTGCGTCCTTTGTGGCAACGTCTTGAGAAGGAAATCAACCCCATCAGCGAGGAAATCAAAAATCTATCGCACGATGAGCTTCGTGGCAGAATCAACACAATCCGCGACAGCATCAGGGGTGAGGCAAAAGAGTATAAAGACAAGATGTCTGAAATCAGAACTGAACTTGAGACTCTCGAATATGACAAGCGTGAACCTTACTGGAAAAAAATCGACGAACTTCGCGAAGAGATGTTCAAGATGTATGCCCGACGTCTCGATGAAGTGCTCCCGGAGGTGTTTGCTGTCGTAAAGGAGACTGCCCGCAGGTTTGCACAGAACGAGACAATTGAGGTGACAGCAAGCCAGGCCGACCGTGAGCTGGCCGCTGCCGGAAAAGATTTTGTATCCATCAACGACGGGAAAGCCATCTATAAGAATTCATGGATGGCCGGCGGCAACCTCATGACTTGGGATATGGTACACTATGACGTGCAGCTTATCGGCGGAATGGTGTTGCATGGAATTTTCAACGGAGAGAAGTCTTCCAACAATATCGCGGAGATGGCCACCGGTGAGGGTAAGACTCTTGTGGCTACTCTTCCGGTGTTCCTTAATGCTCTCACCGGAGAGGGCGTGCATGTCGTGACTGTCAACGATTATCTCGCCAAACGTGACTCTGAATGGATGGGGCCTCTCTATCAGTTCCACGGTCTTTCCGTCGATTGTATCGACAAAACCGAGCCTAACTCTGAGGAGCGACGCAGAGCCTACCGTTGCGACATCACATTCGGAACCAATAATGAATTCGGTTTCGACTATCTGCGCGACAACATGGCGACACAGACATCCGACCTCGTACAACGTGACGAACATTATTATGCCATTGTCGATGAGGTCGATTCTGTGCTCATCGATGATGCCCGTACACCCCTTATCATATCCGGTCCGGTGCCTAAGGGCGATGACCAGATGTTCAACGACTTCAAGCCGAACGTGGAGAAAGTCGTTACCGCACAGCGCAAGCTCGTGCAGGGGCTGCTCCTTGAGGCTAAGGATAAAATCGCAGCAGCAATGAGCGGAGATCCACAGAGAGTGGCGAAGTTCGACAAAAATCGTGAGGAAGGGAAAAAACCGCTCACTGCCGAACAGCTTCTCGAAGACGGAGGACTATCCCTGTTCCGCGCATACAAAGGACTGCCGAAACACAACCCGTTAATACGCTATCTCAGCGAGGAAGGTATAAAGCAACTACTTCTGAAAGTCGAGGCAAAATATATGGCCGACAACAATCGGGAGATGCCGAAAGCCGTGGAACCTCTCTTCTTCGTAATCGATGAGAAGAACCATAGCATCGAACTTACCGACAAGGGTATCGAAGTGCTCACCGGGACAACCCAGGACCCGGACTTCTTCATTCTTCCCGACATCGCCGCACAGCTCTCCGCCGTGGAAAATGAGGAAGGGACCAAAGAGGAACACCAGGAGAAAAAAGACGCGCTTCTTCAGAACTATTCCGTGAAGGCTGAACGTGTGCACACGGTCAACCAACTTCTCAAGGCATACACGCTTTTTGAGAAAGATGTGGAATATGTGATTGACGACAACAAGATAAAGATTGTCGATGAGCAGACTGGACGTATAATGGAGGGTCGCCGATATAGCGACGGACTTCATCAGGCAATTGAGGCAAAGGAAGGTGTGAAGGTTGAAGCTGCTACACAGACATACGCAACCATCACTCTGCAGAACTATTTCCGCATGTATCGTAAGCTGGCCGGAATGACCGGTACCGCGATGACAGAAGCCGGTGAGTTCTATGATATTTACAAACTGGAGGTTACTGAGATTCCCACCAACCGTCCCGTAATCCGCAACGACCAGAACGACCGCGTATATCGCACAAAAAAGGAAAAATACGCCGCCGTAATTCAGGAAGTGGAAGACATGGTCAAGTTAGGTCGTCCAGTCCTGGTTGGAACCACCTCCGTTGAAATTTCGGAACTTCTCTCAAAGATGTTGCAACTCCGTAAGATTCCTCATCAGGTGCTCAACGCGAAGCTCCACCAGAAGGAAGCCGACATCGTGGCACAGGCCGGTAAGACTGGCACTGTGACTATAGCCACAAACATGGCGGGACGAGGCACCGACATCAAGTTGCCGCCGGAGGTCAAAGAGGCCGGCGGTCTGGCAATTATCGGTACAGAACGGCATGAGTCTCGTCGTGTTGACCGTCAGTTGCGCGGCCGTGCCGGACGTCAGGGCGACCCCGGCTCCTCTGTATTCTTTGTCTCGTTTGAAGACACCGTGATGCGTCTGTTTGCCAATGAACGAATTGTCAAGACTCTCGACAAACTCGGATTCCAAGAGGGTGACATGATTGAGAGCAAGATGGTGACGCGTTCTATTGAGAATGCCCAGAAACGTGTCGAAGAGAACAATTTCGGTATCCGTAAGCGCCTTGTGGAATATGACGACGTGATGAATGCCCAAAGAAAGGGTGTATATGGCCGCCGCCAGAATGCTCTTAAAGGTGAGAGAATCGGAACTGACATCGCCAATATGATCTACGAGACCGCCCTTGAACTCGCTTCCAGAAAATATGAAGGTGGATTCAATGAATTTGACGAGGAGGTGAGAAAAGCGTTTGCTGTCGAACTTCCGTTCTCAGAAGAAGAATACTCGAAACTTGAGGCACAGGAAATCACCGACCGACTTGCTGACACTGCCATGCAGACTTATGTGCGCAACAAGCAGAAGATGGCCGAAGGGGCTATGCCTTACATCAAGGAGTTCGTGGAAGAACGTGGAGCGACCGGACTTGTGGGCGTTCCTGTCTCAGACGGACGGAGAATGTTCAACATACGTTGCGACATCAACGAGGCATACGACAATAACTGTGCGGCATTGACGAAATCTTGGGAAAAGACTGTGCTGTTGTCTTCTATCGACAAGGCATGGCAGGAACAGCTTCGTGAGATGGACGAACTCCGCAAGTCAGTTCAGAATGCTTCTTACGAGCAGAAAGACCCGCTCGTAATCTACAAACTTGAAGCGTATGAGCTCTGGAAGAAGATGCTTTGGGAAATGAACTCAAAGGCGGTGGCAACTCTCATGCGTGGCAAACTTGCTGTGCCTGACTATGCGGAGGCAAAGGCTGCTGAAGCGGCTGCCAGAGAGGAGCAGGAAATGCGCCGGCAAGCCCAGCACGCGGCAAACCAGCAACAGGAAATACGTCGCGAATACAGCTATGCCGGCACCCCTAACCCCTATGCCAACTATAGCACTACCCGCGACAGCTATCCCGGAGAAAGTAATCAGCGACAGGCTGCGCAGAACGTAAACCGGCAGGAGGCTCCAAAGCAACCGGCAAAAGCCGAACCCAAAATTGGACGTAATGATCCTTGCCCATGCGGTAGCGGAAAGAAATACAAAAACTGCCACGGAAAAGATTTATAATTATTTCTATCATAAATTATAAGGATACCGTGTTGTCATTTTGACAGCACGGTATCTTTTATGTTTTTACATTGTTTTCAAAAACAAAAGAGTTGTATCCGCCTCATTAATCACAGATAATTCTCACCGACAGTTGCAGTAGTGTGGATTATGTGTTATATTTGTGAACGATTAATAATGACAGGTATATGGAAGACTGCGGAAGATACATTCGTTTCGACT